>JBBKVM010000025.1:0-25518 GCA_037968415.1 Bacteroidia bacterium
ATTAAAGTGGCACGCGAGCTGGGTTCAGAACGTCGTGAGACAGTTCGGTCCCTATCTGTTGTGGGCGTTAGAAGTTTGAGAGGGCCTGACTCTAGTACGAGAGGACCGAGTCGGACGAACCTCTAGTGTACCTGTTGTGGCGCCAGCCGCATTGCAGGGTAGCTACGTTCGGTTAAGATAAGCGCTGAAAGCATATAAGTGCGAAACTTGCCTCAAGATGAGACTTCTTTATAAGGGTCGTCAGAGACTATGACGTTGATAGGTTGCAGGTGTAAAGGCAGTAATGTCAAAGCCGAGCAATACTAATTACCCGTAAACTTTTTATCAGCACGTGATAGCTTAATTGCTTGATGTATTTTCTTTCAAATTATGTCTTTATGATCTTTATGGTGACTCTTGCGATGGTGTCCACCTCTTCCCATTCCGAACAGAGAAGTTAAGCCCATCAGCGCAGATGGTACTGCATTTAATTGTGGGAGAGTATGTCGTTGCCATAATTTATTAAGCCCTTGGTTTTACCAAGGGCTTTTTTTTTGTTTAAATTACCTCCAAATTCTGTCCAATAATGTCAATTCAAGTAGTAGCTTTTTAGAATGAATATTTTGAGAATCAGTTTTGCTGTGTTCATGTGCGTGTATTCATGGTGCGTGCAAGCAGAAGATTTATGTGTTAAAGTTAGATTTCAAGAATATAACATTAGTTCTTTTCAACAAAGAGACTCGTCAAAAAATGGGCAATCTGCCTCATTGAAATACTTGTTGGCACAGATGTACCATGCTAATATCTTTCGGGGTATTGAATTGGAACCTCTAATCACAGGTGGAAAATTTGGGTTTGCTGATGGAAAATATTTTGCGGGTGCGTACGATTACCATTTAATTAAGATTACGGAGGATATAGGGATTGTCGACAGTTTGCTATACAGCACGGCTGTTGAGTATTACACAGGTTCTAATGAATTACAATTGCTTGATGTTTCCCATGTACAAAAATTTTCGAAATCAATATTGGGTTCAATAAAGTACCAGAAATGGGATTATTCTGGAGAATATGACAGACAATTGTTTGATCGTTCTAACCTTAAAATAGGTATTGAGTATGGATCAAAATCAGAGAAACTGGTGTCAAAGTTTGGTGCTACGTGGTTGAACCAAAGTAGAGAGGAAAATGGTGGTGTGACAAAAGCAGCCATAGATACTTTGGTTGAACAAGATCCAAGCGTTGTAGGTATTGCGTTATTGAATGCAGAAAGCAAAGCGAAAGGAGTTTTGTACAGTTTGAGAAATGAGCTGCATCTCAAAAGAATTGGCAATAGAACTGATAGCACGGTGTATCGAAGAATTAGTTTAGTGCACCAAATTCAAATTAAGTTGGAGCAAAGCAAGTACTCAGACGACAACCCACTTTCTGGTTTTTACGAGGATGTCATTTATGATTCTCTGCAAACTAGAGACTTAGTTAAAACACAAAACATTCGAAATTTATTTGCCATTAATTATGGAATGCCATCTGGCTATGATGTTCAATTTGGCGTTTTTAATTCATTTAACACATTAAAGCAATTGAGTTTGGATAGTTCTTTCACGAATACCGCTTTGAAGCTTAGGGTTTCGTGTAAAATTAAGCAGGTTGCTACTAATTTGGAGTTTCAATTTTACGTGGATGGGAACAATTCTGGAGATTATCTGGTTGCAGGCCATACTGAAGTAAAATTGAAGAATACAAAAAACAAATTAAGACTTAGTTATTCTAAACGAGCTTATGAAGCGCCTTTTTTTATGACTTATTTCCAATCTAATCATTTCGCATGGTACAAGATGTTTGAGAAGACTAAAGAACTGCGGGGTGATTTGATTTACTCAAACAACACATTCGGTTTGGTGTCAACTTTTGGCTACGCCCGCTTAACTGATTATGTATACATCGGTAGAATGGCAACGCCTGAACAGTTTGATTCTGGATTTGATTATTTTAAAGGAGGAGTTTTAAAGACTTTTGGAGTTTGGAAAATCTCAACTGAGACAAAAGCTGAATTTCATTTCTTGTCTGATAAGGCGCCTATATCACTTCCTGAGTTAAATATTGAACAGTCGTTATATATATCGGATACAATTTTCAAAAATGCCTTAAGGACTAAGTTTGGAGTGCAATTTGAATGGGCGTCTGGTTATTTTGGAGACGCCTATATGCCTGCAACTAGTTTGCACTATTACCAACGCTCAACGGAAACAGGGAGTAATCTGTTGACTAACATATTGTTAGAGTTAGGAGTTGGCACTGCAACAATTTCTATAACTGCTTTGAATGTTTTGAATGAAACACTGGGAGTTTACAGGGCTGAAACACCTGACTATCCTTTGCCCGGAAGAATGCTGGTGTTTGGAGTGAATTGGAAATTCAGAGATTGATAAATCAGGTTTTTTGCTTTTTCTTTTTGGCAGCCGGGAACAAAATGTTATTTAGTATAAGTCTGTAGCCTGGCGAATTGGGATGCAAGTTTAAGTCGGTGGGAGGGTCGCCAACCATATGCTGATAATCTTCAGGATCGTGGCCGCCATAGAATGTGAAAGTGCCATTACCGTAGGTTCCATGAATGTATTTGGCTTCATCAAGACTTTTGTTTTCCCCCATAATCAATACTTCCGGTTTGATTACTTTTTTGACAAACGAAGTAGTCTGACCCATGAATCCTTTGATGATAGTTTCGTGATTTTGACAAAGCATCGTAGGAATTGGATCCCATTTAGCTGAAAATTCAAACAAGCTGAAGACATCCTGATCGCGCGGTACCATACCTCTTGAATAAGTAGCATCAATGTTTGATTTTTTGTATTCCATCGGATTGGTACTCACTAAAAAATTTTGAAAAGAGAAACATTTTCCAAAATCTAATTTGTTGTTGAAGTTGGCATCTGCTGGATCGCCATCAAACATATTCTCGCATATATCAACGCCATCAGCAGCGAGAGCAATATCATATGAATCAGGTGCAGAGCACATGGCAAACAAGTACCCACCTCCCGCAACAAAATCTCTAATCTGTTTAGAAACAGCCAACTTAAGTTGCGATACTTTTTTGAACCCTAGTTTGGTGGCCAACGCTTCAAGCGTTCGCACTTGTTCTTTGTACCAAGGTGCATATTGGTAAGCAGCATAAAATTTTCCAAATTGACCGGTAAAATCTTCGTGGTGTAAGTGCAACCAATCATACAAAGGTAATTTGCCTAGCATGATGTCTTCATCATACACAACCTCGTAAGGAATTTCCGAATAAGTCATTGCTAATGTAACAGCATCGTCCCAGGGCTGGTAAGTCTTCGGACTGTAGACGGCTATTTTTGGCGCTTTCTCAAGCTTCACAATTTCCATGTTGATTTCCGGATCTGTGATTTCATCTCTTATTCGCTGCGCTTGCACATCGGCAATAACCTGGTAAGTTACCCCACGCACTGCACATTCTTTTTCAAACGAAGGAGCCTGGCGCATGAGAAAGCTCCCGCCCCTGTAATTGAGCAGCCATTCGATATCCACATTATTTTGGAGCACCCAATAAGCTATTCCATACGCTTTCAGATGGTTGCTTTGTGTGTTGTCCATCGGTATCAATATGTGGGCTCCTTTGCTTGCCAGAGAAAGGAATAAAAAAAACAATATTGTGTATGCGTGCTTTTTCATTTTTTAAAATGCTGCGTTCCAATTGGAGTCGTCTTCCATATCATTCATTCGTGAACTGCGAATGATATTGTTGTGCGAATTGGCTCCTTCCAATGAAGATGAAACGTTAAAATCCTCTACATATTCTGAGCCATCGAGTTCTTTGAACTTTACGAGTTTATCAATGAAGCGAAGTTTGACAGTGCCGACTGATCCGTTTCTGTGTTTGGCTATAATCACTTCTGCAATTCCTGAAAGGGACATACCATCTGTATCCTGTGTTATGTTATAATATTCAGGACGATACAGGAAAATAACCATATCTGCATCTTGCTCGATTGCACCGGATTCACGAAGGTCAGATAGCTGTGGTTTTTTCTCTCCTCCACGCGATTCTACTGCTCTGCTTAATTGTGACAATGCAATCACGGGAACATTTAGTTCTTTGGCAATACTTTTTAAGGAGCGTGAAATGTTACTGATTTCCTGCTCACGGTTGCCGCCCTTTACCTCACCTTGTGTAGTCATAAGTTGGAGGTAATCAACAATGATCATCTGAATATTTTTCTGTGCCTTGAGTCTTCTGCATTTGGCGCGCAATTCAAAAATAGACAGTGAGGGTGTGTCATCAATAAAAATGGGCGCTTCAGACAGACGTGAAATTTTGGTTGTAAGTTGAAGCCATTCGTGATCGGCCAGGTTGCCTTTGCGAAGTTTTTCTACTGCTAATTCAGTTTCAGAGGCAATCAACCTGTTGGTCAATTGTACTGATGACATCTCCAGAGAAAAAATCGCAACCGGATGTTTGAAATCTATGGCAGCATTGCGTGCAAGCGACATCACAAACGCAGTTTTACCCATGGCCGGGCGCGCAGCAATAATTACGAGATCGGAGGGTTGCCATCCGGATGTAATTCTATCCAATTCAGTGAAACCTGATTCTACTCCGGTAACGCCTCCTTCATTTTTTCGTGCGGCTTCTATTTGTTTGATGGCTTCGCCAACAATAGAATGCATCTCTACTACGCTTCTGCGGATGTTACCTTCGGTAATGCTGAATAGGTTTTTTTCAGCTTTATCGAGCAGCTCCAACACGTCAGTGGTTTCAAGAAATGCCTCATTTGTTATTTCAGTAGAAATGCGGATGAGTTCGCGTTGAATGTGTTTTTGCAGTACAATGCGAGCATGATATTCGATGTTGGCTGCGGAAGCTACCCTGTTTGTAAGTTGTGTGATGTAATAGGGCCCACCCACAATATCAAGTAATCCAAGCTTGCGCAATTCCTGTGTTACAGTAAGAATATCAATTGACTCAGACCTTTGGAACAGGTTTTGAATAGATGCAAAAATATGCTTGTGCGCTTCCTTGTAAAAGGCTTCGGGTGAAAGCACATCGATTACTGCTGTGAGCGGATCTTTTTCAAGCATCATGGCTCCCAACACAGCCTCTTCCACTTCTACCGCTTGTGGGGGAAGTTTACCAATTTGTGAATTGATCATTTCCTGAACCACGTTGCCACCGCTCATTCTTTTTTTTGCTTTCTTAAGTTGTTCTTGATCCGCCATAATTTACACGTGAGTGTTGGGGTAAAATTGTGTAAGCTCTATTGTTTGTTTTGGTCCCTGTGTCAACAAAAAAGTGATAGGGAGGACAAAGATAATAAATGAGCAACAAGCAGCGTCCGAAATTCTGCGAAATAATTATGAACAGCCCAAATTCAGGGCATTTCGACCATCAGAGATAAAAAACAGTCCGAATCGGAGAGAAAAAATATTATTCTGAATATACACCCATGTTGCAGTATTTTTCAATCCTTTTTTCGATTCGTTTTTCAGGACTTAATTTTGACAATTCTGCAATGTGTTTTTTTATCTCTTTTTTAATGATTGCAAACATCTCTTCAGGATTGGTATGAGCACCTCCCACAGGTTCGTTTACGATGCCATCAACCAATTTGAGTGAATACATATCGGTGGCAGTGAGTTTAAGGGCCTCGGCCGCTTTTTCTTTAAAATCCCAACTGCGCCATAAAATTGATGAACATGATTCGGGTGATATGACTGAGTACCAAGTGTTTTCGAGCATGAGCACACGATCGCCAATACCTATACCCAACGCACCACCTGACGCCCCTTCTCCTATAATAAGGCAGATTACCGGCACCTTAAGCTTTGTCATTTCGAATAAATTGCGTGCAATGGCCTCACCTTGACCGCGCTCTTCTGCTTCCAATCCAGGATACGCACCGGGAGTATCTATGAGTGTGACTATGGGTTTGTTGAATTTTTCGGCCAACTTCATCAGCCGCAAAGCTTTACGATAGCCTTCGGGATTGGGCATGCCGAATCTTCTGAATTGTCTCGACTTGGTATTGCTGCCCTTTTGCTGACCAATAAACATCACGGTTTGCCCATCCATTGTGCCAAAACCACCCACCATGGCCTTGTCATCTTTTACATTACGATCGCCATGAAATTCGTTGAAAGTATTATCTGTGATGGATCGAATGTAGCTTAGTGTGTAGGGACGTTCTGGGTGTCTGGATAGCTGTACTTTTTGCCATGGAGAAAGATTGCTGTAAATCTCTTTTCTAGTTTCCACGATTTTCTTCTCCAGTTCATCGATTGTTTTGCTTACATCGACTTTGCTATTTTCTGCAATCTGCTTAGCTTTGTCAAGCTGCTCCATCAATTCACCTACGGGCTTTTCAAAATCGAGCAATGTCATTGGTTTTTTATCCATTGGTAAGTGACACAAAGATAAATTAATATTGATTTTATCAAGGCGCCAATTTACGAACATACACTAACAAAATATGATTGCATTTCCGAACTCGAAAATTAACATAGGTTTGAATGTGGTAGGCAGGCGCGATGATGGATATCACGACATTGAGACCTTGTTTTATCCCGTGGGTTGGTGTGATGCGCTTGAGATTGTGGTTACTCCAAAAGTTAATTCTAGCAAGAACGCGGGTGTTACTTTTACACAATCTGGAATGATTATACCCGGAATGTCCGATCAGAATATTTGCCTGAAAGCATTTGCCCTATTGGCTGATTACTTTGATGCCGCACAAATTCAAATGCATCTCCATAAATCTATTCCCACGCAGGCAGGCCTTGGGGGTGGTTCTTCGGACGGGGTGGCGGTGCTCAAGTTATTGAATGAAGTGGGGAAATTGGGTCTGGGTAATGCTGAACTGCTTACTATGGCAGCGAAATTGGGCAGCGACTGTAGCTTTTTTGTGCAAGGTGAGCCGGCATTCGCGCGCGGCCGTGGGGAGGAATTATCTTCAGCTCCTAGGGTATTGGAAGGATTATACGTCCTCATCGTAAAACCAAAAGAAAGCATTTCGACAAAAGCAGCATTTACCTCCATCACACCTTGCAAGCCAAACAAGGAACTATCGTTGCTTGTTAAAGAACCTATCGAGAATTGGAAACAAACAATTACTAACGACTTTGAAGCATTTGCTTTTCGGCAGTTTCCAAACATGGAAAAAATCAAACAAGCATTATACGACCAGGGCGCTATTTATGCTTCCATGACAGGAAGTGGCTCAGCATTCTATGGAGTCTTTAAAAACCCAATAAACAAATTGAAAGGGTACGAGCACTTGTCGCAATGGGCAGGCTCATTGTAATTTATTTTGGCGCAATCTTCAAAAGATACAATCCGATAATAGTAAACACTATGTTTGGAATCCACACGGCCACCACAGGAGGTAAGTTGCCATTGGTAGCGAAAGTGTGTGTGACCTGTTCGAAAAGTATAAAAGTAAAGCTAAGCCCTATTCCCGCGCCTAATTGCATCCCTATGCCACCGCGCACCTTGCGGCTGGCCAGTGCTACACCTATGAGGGTTAATACAAAAGCAGCAAACGGGGATGAATATCGTTTTTGTTTTTCGACAAGCGCAAAGGCCATGTTGTCAGAGCCGCGCATTTTTTCTTGTTCGATGTGTGCTGCTAGTTCGTTGTTATCCATAGCAGTAACATAAATGTTTCTGCGGCTGAACTCTTCAGGACTAAAATGATAGTCGCCCAATTTCGATTCGCCACGGTCTATTGTTTCTTTTGCTCCATCAATTGTTCGTTCAAAATAATTTTCGGTACGCCACTTGCCCGCTGTGCTATCCCATGCCACCCGGTCAGCCATCAACTTGTAGTACATACCTTTTTCATTATACTTTTCATATGAAAATAGATACCCAATTTGATCAATGTTATTGAAGCTTTCCAAATAAATAAACTCATTTGGTTTTACTTGCTGATGGATGTTGCGTGCTTTGTGTATGTATTGATTTTTTACGTAGGCCGTTTCAAAATTCAACCGCTTCACGTTTGAATGCGGAATAACCCAGCCGGCTGCATAAAAGGAAAGTGCTGTGATGACTGCTGCTGAAATAAAGTAAGGGACCATCAGTCGTCTGAAACTCACCCCACTGTTTAAGATGGCAATGATTTCGGTATTCGCAGCCATGCGCGATGTGAAATAAATAACGGCAATGAAAACAAACAACGGACTGAACAGGTTGGCGAAATAAGGGATGAAGTTCAGGTAATAATCAAAAATGATAGCCCGCCATGGTGCGTCTTTTTCGATGAAGTCGTCAATCTTTTCGGAGATATCGAATATGACAGCCACCACTACAATGAGGGCAATGGTATAAAAGAACGTTCCTAAAAACTTTCGGATGATGTACCAATCAATTATTTTAAAAGGGTTCTTCATTCTCTTCTACAATCTTGTTGCAAGTTTGATTACCATTTCATTTTTCCACGAGCCAAATGTTCCCTGAATTATCTGTTGACGAGCTTCGCCAACTAACCAAAGATAAAAAGCCAGATTGTGGAGGGTTGCTATTTGCGCGCCAAGCATTTCTTTGCTATGCACGAGATGTCGAAGGTAAGCTTTGGTGTAATAAGTATCCACGTATGATGTGCCCTCAGGGTCGATGGGGGAGATGTCATTTTTCCATTTTTCATTTCTTATGTTGATGATGCCATGGCGAGTAAACAGCATGCCGTTGCGCGCGTTGCGGGTAGGCATAACACAATCAAACATATCCACCCCCAGTGCTATGCATTCGAGCAAATTTACCGGAGTCCCCACGCCCATAAGGTAACGCGGCTTATGAACAGGCAATATGTCGCATACCGCTTCCGTCATAGCATATAAATCTTCTGCGGGCTCGCCCACCGACAGGCCGCCTATTGCGTTACCCGGACAGTCAAAACTAGCAATGGTTTGGGCAGATTTTTTTCTCAAGTCAGGATACACACTTCCTTGAACAATAGGAAACAACATTTGTTCATAGCCATGCGGGCATTCAGTTTTTGCAAAATGATCTACGCATCTTTTCAACCATCGATGTGTCATGTCCATCGATTTACGCGCGTAGTCATATTCACACGGATAGGGTGTACACTCATCAAATGCCATTACGATGTCAGCGCCTATAATTCGCTGAATATCCATCACGTTTTCGGGTGTAAAGTGATGTCTCGATCCGTCAATGTGCGATTGAAACCACACACCTTCTTCTTTTATTTTTCGGATGTCGGTAAGCGAGTACACCTGATAGCCACCGCTGTCGGTGAGTATGGGGCCACTCCAATTCATAAATTTATGCAGCCCCCCTGCGCTCTGCATCAATTCCATTCCGGGCCGCAGGTACAAATGATAGGTGTTTCCCAAAATTATTTGCGCCTTGGTATCATCCACCAGTTCACGCTGATGTACACCCTTTACGGTACCGGCAGTACCCACAGGCATAAATATAGGTGTGAGTACATCGCCATGTGCGGTCGACAGCGTACCCGCCCTCGCTTTGGTGATGGAATCAGATGAAAGAATGCTGAATTTTGTCAATGTTACCCGTGGGTTGTTGAAATTTCGCCAAAGATAGAGATAATGCATTGCAACAATGTTTCTACTTTTGCGGCCGGAACAATTGTTTATGGACTTAAGAAATTTAATCTCATTCGAAATTTTAGATTTGGTTTTGCTGGCACTTGCATTATGTGCTCTGGCAATCCAGATTGGTTATTATCTGCTTGTGTATGCCAAACTTGCTTTTTATCGACCGCAAGAAGAGGCTACAGTTCATCACCCGGTTTCTGTCATCATATGTGCGCGCAATGAATTTGAAAACTTGCGCAAGAATATTTATGCAGTGTTGGATCAAACGTATCCAGAGTTTGAGGTTATAATAGTAAATGATTGCTCTTGGGACGAAACTGAAGAGTTTCTTGAGAAACTGGAGCTGGAGTATCCGCAATTAAAAGTGGTGACCATAGTAGAGCAAGAAAAATATAAGCGAGGAAAGAAGTTCGCCCTGACACTTGGCATCAAAGCGGCTAAACACAACCATTTGTTACTCACGGATGCCGATTGTCACCCTGCCGGTCGCAACTGGCTCAACCTGATGCAACAGCGCTTTACCAGCAAAACAGAAATTGTGTTGGGCTATGGTCCATATAAAAAGGAAAAAGGGTTTCTCAACAAACTCATTCGTTACGATGCTTTTTTTGTCGGTGTCCAATATTTGTCGTTCGCACTTGCGGGCAAGCCCTACATGGGTGTGGGACGTAATCTGGCATATACAAAGGAATTATTTTTCCGTCACAAAGGCTTTGCATCTCACAACCACATTAAGTCTGGTGACGATGACCTGTTTGTAAATCAGGCCGCCACAACGCAAAATGTAAACGTACAGTTGGATTTGCAGTCGATGACCTATTCTGAACCCAAGAAAAACTTTTCAACATGGGTTGTTCAAAAGATAAGACACTTCAGTACGGCAAAAAACTACCGCAAAAATCATCGCAGTATACTTGTAATCAGTCACTTGAGTCATGCGCTGTTTTATGTGGCTTTGATTGCGTTGTTGGTGTTTGGCTTCCACTGGCAGGCTGTTTGCCTAATCTATTCTTCAAGATTACTTATACAATTATTTATTTTGAACCCAATTACAAAGCAGTTGGGTGAAAGAGATCTTCTGGTATGGACACCATTAATGGATGCATTACTGATCTTTCTTCACCCAATAATATATACGGCCGGTAAGTTTATTAAAGACAACCCATGGAAATAAACCCCAACTTATCCGAAAAAGGAATTCATGACTATAAACTCGTTAGACGAGCTGTAGACGATGGAGACCAAAAGGCTTACGCAGAGCTGATGTCGAGATACAAAGACTCTGTGTACTTTATGTTATTGAAGATGGTAAACAATCGCGATGACGCGGATGATTTGACCATCGAAGCATTCGGAAAAGCATTTAAAAACATTCATCAGTACACACCTGATTACGCTTTCAGTACGTGGTTGTTTAAGATTGCGACCAACAATTGCATCGACTTCATTAGACGCAAGCGTAAGATTACTTTCTCAATAGATCAGGGATATGAGAATGCCGATGGACAGGAAATCTCAATTGACCTGAAAGCTTCTGTGTTGGATCCTGAAGAGGACTTGATAAAAAAGCAGAAAAACCTTGTGATGCGCGAAGTGGTCGACAAACTAAAGCCGCGTTATCGCAACCTCATTGAGCTTCGTTACTTTAAAGAGCGTTCGTATGAAGAGATTGCTGATGAGTTGCAACTGCCCTTGGGTACTGTCAAGGCCCAGTTGTTTCGCGCACGCGAATTTCTCTACAACATGTTGAAGAATACCGAGCACAAAATTTAACCAATTGTCTGCGCAGGTCGTTTTTAAATATTTCCCGGATCTTTCTTCTCACCAGCAAAATCAGTTTGCGAGTTTGGATGCGCTATACAAAGAGTGGAATGAAAAGATAAATGTGATTTCGCGCAAAGACACCGAGCACCTTTATTTGCATCACGTTTTGCATTCGTTGAGCATAGCTCGTTTCATCACTTTTAACGCCAAGGCGAATATTATTGACGTGGGCACCGGTGGTGGTTTTCCAGGTTTGCCATTAGCCATTTTGTTTCCTGATACACGTTTCCATTTGGTAGACAGCATTGGTAAAAAAATTAATGTGGTGCGTGAAATCAGCGCGCAGATCGGTTTGAAAAATATTACAACTAAACATGGGCGCGCGGAGGAAGTGCGTGAGAAATTTGATTTTGCGTTGATCCGAGCGGTAGCGCCCATGAATACTCTGCTCTATTGGATTTCTGATTTGATTGCCCCACGCGGAAGCCACGCAATGCCCAATGGGATCATCGCTTTGAAGGGCGGAGACCTTAAGGCGGAGATGAAAGATTACAAAAAAATTATTCGGATGGTTCCGGTAGAAAAATATTTTTCTGAAGATTATTTCAAGGAAAAATATGTGGTTTATTGCCCTGTGACCAACTAATTTTTACACTGTGTGAGTAAACTGTAGTTCGCTCAAATTCTTATACACACCGTGTTCCAGTTTCATAAGTTCCTGATGGGTGCCCTGTTCTGCAATGCGACCTTTGTCCAGCACCAAAATGGTGTCGGCATTGCG
This sequence comes from Bacteroidia bacterium, assembly GCA_037968415.1. GTDB lineage: Bacteria > Bacteroidota > Bacteroidia > AKYH767-A > JBBKVM01 > JBBKVM01. The sequence goes on from JBBKVM010000025.1 coordinate 12,128, forward strand.
AATGGTTGATAAGCGATGCGCTATGATAAATGAAGTGCGACCCACCATCAGTTTATCCAGCGCTTCCTGTACTAGTTTCTCAGATTCAGAATCGAGCGAACTTGTTGCTTCATCCAACAATAGGATAACCGGATTCTTAAGCACGGCCCGCGCAATGGCTATACGTTGCCGCTGCCCACCCGAAAGTTTTACCCCGCGCTCGCCCACTATGGTGTGCATGCCTTCCGGGAAACTATCAATAAACTCCAGTGCATTGGCCTGTGCTGCTGCCTGTTTTATTTCTTCATCTGTAGCCCCTGGTTTCCCATATTCAATGTTTTCACGAATGGTGCCCCCAAACAGCATTACATCTTGCGGAACCACTGCCATGTGCCCACGCAGCCAGGTAAGTGGGTAAGTTGAAATTTCTTTTCCATCAATTGTAATTTTTCCGCTTACGACATCATAGAATCTCAACAACAATGAAATTACAGTTGACTTGCCAGCACCACTGGGCCCCACAATTGCAACGCGCTTGCCTCGGCTTGCCGAGAAACTCACTTCGTGCAATACAGGCACCTCCGCACGTGATGGATAGCTGAATGCCACTTTATCAAACTCCACTATTCCTTCCAATGGTAGTTTATTCGATTCAATTGATGATGTTATATCAATATCTTCAGGATGTTCATCAAGCAATTCAAAAACCCGATCAGTGGCGCCAATCGCTTTTTGAATTTGAGCGTATTGTTCAGCAATACCTCCGATTGATGCACCAACAAATACGGTATACAAAATGAACTGAATCATTTGTCCATTATCCAGTTCACCGGCATTTTCGAGCCTTACTGCATACCATACCAATAATATGATAGCGCCAAACAAACCAAAAATAATGAACGAAAAGAACGCTCCGCGTGCTTTTCCTGCCACGATGGCTTGGTTACGGATGGACTCTGTGCTTCGGGTGTATCGCGTGATTTCAAAAATTTCGTTGGCGAAGGCCTTTACATTGGCAATGCCCTGTAAGGTTTCTTCGAGTATTGTATTAGACACCGCTACTTTATCCTGCACCTGACGTGATAGTTTGCGGATATATCGACCAAAGAAAACGGCCAGTACCGCTACCACCGGAATAATAGCAAGCATCATCAAAGCCATTTGCATTGAAACCAAAAACAACGCAATTATTCCTCCGGTGATAATAATGAGCTGTCTAAGAAATTCAGCAATATTGGTGGTGAAAGTGTCCTGTATTTGTGTAAGATCGGATGCCACGCGGCTGTTGATATCGCCCACTCTGCGCTGGGCAAAGAAAATCATGGGCAGAGTGATAAGGTGCGCGTATATTTTCTGGCGGATGTTAGCAAGCATATTTTCGGTGACCGTGACAAACAGAACCACCCTGAAATAAGAGAACACCGCCTGAGCGGCAAATAGCGCCAGCAGAATGAGGCCCATTCTGTTTATCTGATCCATAGAAATGCTGCCTGCTTGAATTAGTTTTCCCATGAGCCAGGGAAAAGCCAGTGCAGTTCCACCAGTGAGCGCTAAAAAAACAAGGCCCAGTGCAAACATCCATTTTTGAGCGCCAATAAACTGAAACAAATGGGTAGCTTTGGCAAGCGAAGCCAGCGTAACGGGGGCTTTGGGCAGATCTTCGGTGGGGGAATTGTTTCGGGCCATATCAGATTGTAGCTCCAAAGTTAGTATTTTATGAATCCGTCAAAATAATTGATCAATTCCGCCTTGGTAATTTATTTTACTTTATTATCTTTGCAGCCCGTAATTTTAACTCATTATGAAAAGAACATATCAACCATCCAGGCGCAAAAGGGCCAATAAACACGGTTTCAGAGAAAGAATGTCTACGCCAAACGGTAGGAGGGTGCTTGCCGCCCGCAGAGCCAAAGGCCGCAAAAAACTAAGCACAGCAGACGAGCGCACGCCTAAATAAGACTTCGTAACAATATTTTACATAAAAATGCCGCCTTTTGGGCGGCATTTTTTATTGGCTTAAACCAGCACTTCGTTAATCACACCATTCAGACGGTCGTTGATGAATTGGTGATTCATCTCAAGTATATGAAGATGGCAATTGTCACTCAATTTGTGTACAAAATCTTCGCCTATCGAAGCTGGAATAATACGGTCGTATTGCCCAAAGAAAAAATGAGCTTGAATGCTGTTCTTTCTAAATGCCAAGCGTAATTTTTCTTGATTCAGTGGCAACTTGCTGAAGATGTGCCAAATGCGCCAAACTTTCATGCGTTTTGCCGGAGAGTTGATACTGTTATGTACAAATCGATGTTGCTTTTCATTGATGAAGCGTAATGCTCGCGCCACATAAACGACCAAGTAAATGAATACGGGAACTCGCATGAGCAAACGATACAATCCCAGGCCCCATGCCGTTTCGCTTATGAGTCGATAGAGCATATTCACCCGTAATCCTTCGGGTGCCATCAGCAAGGCATCATTGATTTTTGCAGGCATCAACTCCACCAGCTTCAGAGCGATTTTTCCACCCAGGCTATAGCCCATTACGGCAAAGTCGGTGAAGCCGTGTTTTTCCATAACTGCTTGCACCAGCCCCTTAAGGTCAGATTCAGTAAGTATGGCACGCGTGTTAGCAGCCCTGCTGGCACCATGAAAAAATATGTTGAATGAATAAATGGTGTAACGTTGACCGAGCGAGGGCAACAGCACGCGGAAGTCGTTGAAGTTGCGATCGAAACCATGGAAGGCAAGCATGGGCAAATCGCCCGTTCCGAATGTTTCATATTCGAGTGCGAAGCCGTTGTGTTCTGTAAATTGTGGCATAAGTCTTTTGCTGTGGCCAATTTACAAGGAATTATGAGTTATCATTGGTTTCCGGCCCAAATGTTTAAGCCATTTTCCATAAATTCGCACAGATTCAAAATACACAATAAATGCCCAAGGATAATTCTATTAAATCGATATTGATAATTGGCAGCGGACCTATTATCATTGGTCAAGCTTGCGAGTTCGACTACTCAGGATCGCAAGCAGCCCGTTCGCTCAAGGAAGAGGGCATAGAAGTGTCACTCATCAATTCGAATCCGGCTACCATCATGACCGACAAAGTAACAGCCGATCATATTTATTTGAAGCCGCTTACGGTTGAGTCAATTGTGCAGATACTAGAGGAGCGAAAGATAGATGCTGTGTTGCCTACCATGGGCGGACAAACTGCGCTCAACTTATGCATAGCTGCAGACGAAGCGGGTGTGTGGGCGAAGTATGGGGTGCAAATAGTGGGTGTAAATATTGACGCCATCGAAGTCACAGAAAACCGAGAGAAGTTTCGCAAACTCATGTTGGAGCTGGGCGTGGGTGTGGCGCCATCAAAAATTGCCAACTCGCTTCTGGAAGGAAAAGAGATAGCGCAGGATTTTGGATTTCCGTTGGTGATACGACCATCGTACACTTTGGGCGGCACTGGCGGTAGCATAGTGAGAAAAAAAGAAGAATTTGACGAGGCTCTCAAGCGTGGGCTTCAAGCATCGCCTATACACGAGGTGCTTATAGACAAAGCAGTGCTGGGTTGGAAAGAATATGAATTGGAATTGTTGCGCGACTCTGCTGATAACGTCATCATCATTTGTTCAATAGAAAATTTTGATCCGATGGGCGTGCACACCGGTGATTCTATTACCGTAGCGCCAGCCATGACATTGTCTGATAAGACTTACCAGTTGATGCGCGACTTGGCCATAAAGATGATGCGTGGGATAGGCAAGTTTGCGGGTGGTTGTAATGTACAGTTTGCTGTAGATCCCGAAACAGAAGACATTATCTCAGTAGAAATCAATCCAAGGGTTTCGCGTTCATCCGCACTAGCCAGCAAAGCTACCGGTTATCCGATAGCTAAGATAGCTGCCAAGCTTGCCATTGGTTATCGCCTTGATGAATTGCAAAATCAAATTACAAAATCGACATCGGCATTTTTTGAGCCCACTTTGGATTATGTAGTGGTGAAAATACCACGCTGGAATTTTGACAAGTTTCCGGGTTGCGATCGTACTTTGGGATTTCAGATGAAATCAGTGGGTGAGGTGATGGCAATCGGCCGCAGTTTTATCGAAGCACTGCAGAAAGCTTGTCAAAGTCTGGAGACCAACCGTCTGGGCCTTGGTGCAGATGGGAAACACTGGACCAAAGTAGACGACATTGTGGCGAGCCTCGAAACGCCATCATGGGATAGACTGTTTCACATCAAGGATGCTTTTAAGTTAGGCATTCCGCTGGCTACCATTCACAACCTTACACGGATCGACAAATGGTTTTTAAGTGAAATACAGCAGCTTGTTCACCTTGAACAAGAACTGAGACGCTACCAATTGAGCAATATTCCGCAATCATTTTTTCTGGAGCTCAAGCAGAATGGATTTAGCGATGGCCAGATTGCGCACGTGCTGAGCAACGTATCCGATGATGATGTGTATGCGAGAAGAAAAGAACTGGGCGTGCAGCGCGTTTTCAAAATGGTGGATACCTGCGCGGCTGAGTTTCCGGCCGCCACGCCATACTTTTATAGCACATTTGAAAATGTGGGCACATTGGCCAATGGCAAAGAAGCTGCTGAGAACGAATCGGTGCGCAGCGACAAGAAAAAAATAATTGTGTTGGGTTCCGGGCCAAACAGAATAGGTCAGGGCATTGAGTTTGATTACAGTTGTGTGCACGGCATTATGGCTGCGCGTGAATGCGGTTATGAGGCAATCATGATCAATTGCAATCCCGAAACTGTATCCACTGATTTTGACATTGCCGACAAACTCTATTTTGAGCCCATATTTTGGGAGCACATTATTGAGATTATTGAACATGAGCAGCCAGAAGGTGTGATTGTGCAATTGGGCGGGCAAACCGCGCTGAAACTTGCAGAGCGGCTGAATGCAAGTGGAATAAAAATCATAGGCACCAGTTATGAGAATATGGATTTGGCCGAAGACAGAGGGCGGTTTTCTGATTTGCTCAAAGAGCTGGATATTCCCTATCCATTGTATGGTGTGGCCGAGTCTGCAGAAGAGGCACTCATAGTAGCAAAAGAAGTGAAATACCCTGTCCTTGTAAGGCCTTCGTATGTGTTGGGAGGGCAGGGTATGAGCATTGTGATAAACGATGAAGATTTGGAGAAAGCCGTGTTGAAATTGTTGAAGAACATGCCAGGCAACCGAGTGCTCATCGATCACTTTTTAGACCGTGCTGAAGAAGCAGAAACCGATGTAATTTGCGATGGCGAAGATCACCTTGTGATCGGATTGATGGAACATATTGAACCAGCAGGTATACACTCTGGCGATTCATTCGCAGTGCTTCCTTCTTTTAATCTTTCTCAAGATGTGATTGACAAGATGCACGAGTACAGTGGCAAATTGGCCCGCGCACTCAATGTCCTTGGCTTGCTAAATATACAATTCGCAATAAAAGACGAGAAGGTATATGTGATAGAAGCCAACCCCAGAGCCTCGCGCACTGTGCCTTTTATCGCCAAAGCCTATCAGGTTCCATATGTAAATGTGGCCACCAAAGTAATGCTCGGGGCTAAGAAACTTAAAGACTTTAAATTAGAACCTAAGTTGACAGGTTTTGCGATAAAAGAACCTGTATTCTCTTTTGATAAATTCCCCAATGTGAACAAAGAGTTAGGACCCGAAATGAAATCGACCGGTGAAGCAATTCGCTTTATTGATGGCGTGGAGGATCCGTACTTCAGACATTTGGTAAAAGAGAAATCAATGTATCTAAGTAAGTAAAAGATGAAAGAATTTTTGCTCATATTCCTTTCTTTATACCTGTTGTTTCGTGTGTTTCGCAAACAGATTGCACGGCTAATATTTGGACAAGTAGCTAAGAAATTTGATGCCGCGCAAAGGCAACAGCAAAAGGCCCACTCCAAACCGGAAGGTGAGATTACAATTGAAAAAGCTAATGTGTCTTCAAGCAAGCACACCGGAGATTCGGGAGAGTACGTTGATTACGAAGAAGTAAAATAACCATTGAAATTTTTCATTATGCGAGAATTTAATCTCAAGAGTTTGTTGCCGCACCTGTTGGCAATTGTCATATTTGTGGCTTTGCCATTGGCCTATTTCTCGCCTTTGCTGGAAGGCAAGCAACTGGAACAACATGACATTGCGCAGTGGACTGGGATGTCGAAAGAAATTGCCGACTATCGCGAACAAACCGGCATTGAGCCATTGTGGACCAACTCCATGTTTGGTGGAATGCCGGCCTATCAAATTTCGGTGGTGTATGCTTCTAACATGCTCAAGTATGTGGACAAAATAATGACGCTTGGTTTGCCATCACCTGCAAGTTTTATATTTCTTTATTTGTTGGGATTTTATTTTTTACTTATCACCATGGGAGTGGATCACAGGTTGGCCATTGGCGGAGCCATTGCGTTTGCATTTTCATCATACTTATTTATCATCATTGGTGCCGGGCACAACAGTAAGGCGCACGCCATCGGTTACATGGCGCCTGTCATAGCCGGTGTGATTATGACTTTTCGCGGGCGTTATTTGGCGGGTGGTGCTATAGCAGCCCTTGCGCTGGGCCTGCAGATATATGCCAATCATCTTCAGATTACTTATTACCTGATGTTGATTCTAATAATTTATGGAGTAGCCAAAGCGGTAGATGCCCTTCGCACAAAACAGTTGGCGGGCTACACCAAAGCAGTGGCCGTGCTTGCCGTGGCGGTGGTGCTGGCTGTGAGCAGTAACATTACAAGTCTGTGGGCCACCTATGAATATGGGAAGGACTCCACACGTGGACCTTCTGAACTGACCGAAAAGAAAAGCTCTGACGGACTTGACAAAGACTATGCGCTGGGATGGAGCTATGGAGTGCTTGAGTCTTTCACGCTTATGCTTCCCGATTTTATGGGAGGAGCTTCGCAGACCGATGCAGGAATCAAGTCTGATTTATATAAAACAATGATAGCCAATGGGGCAGCACAAAACCAGGCACGCTCTATAGCTCAGAATGCCCCGCTATATTGGGGTGAGCAACCCTTCACCGCGGGTCCGACATATTTTGGGATTCTGGTAGTGTGCCTGTTTATATTGGCATTGTTCATCAAGAAGGGATACATCAAATGGTGGTTGTTGGTTTCCACTTTGCTCACACTCATGTTATCATGGGGTAAAAACTTTCTTCCACTTACTGATTTGTTTTTTGATTATTTCCCGGGCTATAATAAGTTCAGGGCTGTCTCTATGATACTCACTGCCACCACGCTTACATCAGTAATGTTGGCCTGGCTTGCTGTAAAGCAACTCGTGTCTGAGAACATTACACTTGAATCCATTCGCAAACCATTCTACATGGCATTTGGGGGTATAGGCGCTATGTTGATTTTGTTTCTGATGGTGCCAACAATGTTTTTTAGTTTCACAGGTACTGTTGATGAGCAGTTGGGTCAGTGGCCCGATTGGCTGCGCCAAGCTTTGATTGACGAACGTATAGCAATATTGCGATTTGATATTTGGCGTGCGTTAGCCATCATGGCCATATTTGCCGGAGCATTGTGGATGTTGCTGAAAAAGAAAATTTCAGTTACGCTTTTTGCGGTAGTGTTGGCCTTGCTCATGCTGGTAGATCACTGGACAATCGACAAGCGATACCTCAACGACAGCCATTTTGTTGCCGCGCGCAAAGCCACTGCACCTTTTCAACCCACGCAGGCTGACCAGGCTATATTGCAAGATGCGGATCCAAATTTTAGGGTAATGAATGTAACGGTAAGCACCTTTAACGATGCCAGTACGTCATACTTCCACAAGTCTATCGGTGGCTATCATGGTGCCAAACTGAAACGTTATCAAGAATTGATTGAGTACCAGATAAGCCAAAATAATCAGCAGGTGCTTAACATGTTGAACACAAAATATTTTATTGTAAAAGGCGAGAATCAGGCACCGGTAGCGCAACGAAATGCTGGTGCGCTGGGCAATGCTTGGTTTGTGAATAAAATAGATGAAGTAGAGAATGCCGATGCCGAAATTGCTGCACTTACAGAATTTGATCCAGCGAAGAGCGCGATAGTGGATAAGCGATTTGCCGATTATCTTGCCGGACTTAAACTGAACACCGACACGCCATTGTTACAAGACACCTTGGATAACCCTGAAGTGGCTGATGATGTAGACAGAATCATCCTAAAGACATACACTCCTAATCATCTGACCTATGAAACTAACACCACACAGGAGCGGCTTGCAGTGTTTTCTGAAATATTTTATGACAAAGGTTGGAATGCATATATAGATGGACAGCAAGTTCCGCACATAAGAGTCAATTATGTGTTACGCGCCATGCGTGTGCCATCGGGCAAACACACCCTTGAGTATAAATTCGAACCGTCAGTTTACATGACCGGAGAGCGCATTTCGATGGCCAGTTCGTTGTTGTTGATTCTTATAAGCCTTGGTGCACTTGGCATGCAATTGCGCAGCACCACCCCAAAAGGATAGAAACCAACAGCAACACAAGTGATGAGAAAAAACTATGTTGATGCCATGGCTATTTAATTATATTTGTCACTATGTGCGGAATAGCTGGTTTTATTGACCCCAACACCACCACAGAGCTTGCGCTCAAGCAAATTGGCTCTATGCTTGAAGCCATTGCCCACCGTGGCCCCGATAATCGTGGTACATGGTGCGAATTGCCCGTAGCATTTGGTCACAACCGCCTTAGTATTATCGACCTAAGTGATGCCGCCCACCAGCCTATGGTGCGTGATAGCTATGTGATTACCTACAATGGTGAAATATACAATTACATAGAATTGCGAAAGGAACTTGCAACCAAAGGCCACTCGTTTGTTACCAACAGCGATACAGAAGTGGTGTTGGCTGCTTATAAAGAATGGGGACCATACTGCGTGGACCACTTTGTAGGTATGTGGGCTATGGCCATTTGGGATGATGTGAAGCAAGAATTGTTTTGCTCGCGCGATAGGTTTGGTATTAAGCCATTATACTTTATGCATCATGGCAAAGAATTTTACTTTGCTTCAGAATTTGGGGCGCTGCAAAAGCTCTCTGTTTTTTCGAGCGATGTGAATATCGATCAAGTCAGTCGCTTCTTGCAGATGGGATGGCTGGGTTATCAGGAAGAAACATTCTACGAACAAGTGCGCTCGCTTCCGGCCGCCCACAATCTTATTTACAGCAATGGAAAAGTGAATGTGTCACAGTATTGGGATATAGATGCCAACAAACTATCGCGCCTCAAAGATGTGAATGTGGAGGAAAAATTTCAGGAGATGTTTTTGGAAAGTGTGAACATGCACATGCGCAGTGATGTGCCGGTAGCCAGTTGTCTTAGTGGTGGGCTCGATAGTTCTTCAATAGTGAGTGCAGTATCCAAAATGAATCCGGAAAGCGATTATAATACGTTTTCAATTTATTATACCGGCAAAGATGATGTAGATGAACGGCCGCATATCAATGAAGTGTTGCGCCAGTATCCTAATCTTAAGGCACATTACTATTCGCCCCGTGATGAAGAGTTGAACGAAGCATTTCATTCAGCCATGAGACATTGCGAAGTACCCGCTGCAGGTTCTTCCTTTATGTCTCAATATTTTCTGATGAAACTTATTGCGAGCGAAGGAGTTAAAGTGGTTCTTGATGGCCAGGGAGCTGATGAGTATTTGGGAGGATACATGCATTCGTTTTACCGTACCATTGGTGGAAAAATTAATGCGATCAATCCTTTTGGTGCTTTACACCAATGGCGATCTTTCTCGAAGGCACAGCAGTACGGATTTGGAAAGTCAATGAATGTGTTGGCCAAATCAATGCTAACCGGTTTTAAAACCGAACAGCAATTGTATGAGATGGAGTATCATAAATATTTTCCTTTTATGATCAGCGATATGCGCAGGGAAACTCCTTTCAAGTTGAAATATACAGGAGGGAGCAAATTGAATAGTTTTTTATACCATTTGCTTTTTACCACATCGCTTCCCTCATTATTGCATTACGAAGACCGTAACAGCATGGCCTTTTCAGTGGAGTCGAGGGTGCCGTTTCTCGATCATAGGCTTGTTACATTTGCATTTAGTCTTCCCGATGAATATAAAATTGAGAACGCCACTACGAAAGCTGTGCTTCGCGATGCAATGCAAGGAATATTGCCTGAACGCATAATCACGCGCAAGGATAAGAAAGGTTTTGTGACACCGGGAGAAGTTAAGTGGCTCCGTGGTCCACTCAAGCACTTAATCAATGCAGATTTTAAGCACCTTGATTTTCTGGACAAACGATTACTAGAAAAAGAGATAGATGAATTCAAGCTGGGCAACAACAAAAATGCTACACTTGTTTGGCGGCTTGCTACACTCAATTATTGGATGAAGCAGTTATAAAACCGGATGTCTGCACCATCTCAATTATGAAGCAAAATTGATAATTTGCAACCATTCAAATTCCAAATCTGATCGCCATTTATTTTGAAGAAAGTCCTCATCATAACCTATTACTGGCCTCCTGGTGGAGGAGCAGGAGTGCAGCGGTGGCTCAAGTTTGTGAAATACCTGAGAAAATATGGCTGGGAGCCCATTGTGTACACACCTTCTAATGGTGAGATGCCGGTAGAAGATTTGTCATTGCTGAGCGAAATCCCTGAAGGCGTTAGCGTGCTGAAACAACCCATTTGGGAGCCATATGACATCTACAAGAAACTTATTGGCCGCAAAAAATCAGAGAAAATCAACACTGGATTTTTGACAGAAAAAAAACAACCCGGATTGCTTGAAAAATTCTCGGTGTGGGTACGCGGCAATTTTTTTATTCCTGACGCGCGAAAATTTTGGATTCGCCCTTCTATTAAATTTCTGACAAGTTACATTCATGACCATCCAATAGATGCCATCGTTTCTACTGGCCCACCGCACAGCATGCATTTGATAGCACTGGGTGTAAAGGCAAATACCGGGTTGCCATGGCTAGCCGATTTTCGTGACCCATGGACCAACATCGATTACTATAATGACTTGCTTCTGACGAACCGTGCGGACATGAAGCACCACAAACTTGAACGAGATGTATTGACCTCTGCAGACAGCGTGGTGGCGGTGGGAAAGACACTCGCTATAGAGTTGGAGCAATTGGGTGGAAATAATGTAAGTGTGATTACCAACGGGTACGATGAAGCAGACACGGCACTTGCACAATATGTGGTGGTGGATAAGAAGTTTTCGATTGTGCACGTGGGAACATTAGTGCGGTCGCGCAATTGCCCAGCGCTTTGGAGAGCATTGGGCAATTTGGTGGCGGAGCACCAAGACTTTGCTGATGATTTAGAATTGCGCCTGGTAGGCAAGTGCGATTTGGCTGTGTTGAACTCTATCAAAGAAAACGGCTTGGATAAATTTTTAACACGAGTGGATCACTTACCACACGATGAGGTGATAGCTGAGCAGCGCAAAGCTGCTGTGTTGTTGTTGCTGATAAACAATTCGGCCAACGCTAAAGGCATTCTCACTGGCAAATTTTTTGAATATATGGCAGCTGGCAGGCCCATGTTGGCTGCAGGCCCGCGCGATGGCGATGTGGCGCACATCATGGCCGAAACAAATTGTGGCGAGATATGCGAGTTTGATGATCATGCGGGAATGCAGAAAACGTTACTTGATTTTTATCTTAAGCATAAGAAGGGAACACTGCGCACAGGGAGCGAAGCCATAGACCATTATGCGCGTGAACCACTCACCGCACGGCTTGCCGAAGAATTGAATAGAATAGTAGAGAAAGTAAAAGCATGAAAAAGATAATGACCATCGTAGGGGCCCGACCTCAATTTGTAAAGGCTGCCGCAGTAAGCCGTGCCATAGCAGAGCATGCGCAACTGCAAGAAACTATTGTCCACACTGGACAGCATTTTGATGATAACATGTCCAAAGTGTTTTTTGATGAGATGTCGATACCAGTTCCACATTTCAACCTCGATATACATAGTCTAAATCATGGCGCCATGACCGGGCGCATGCTCGAAGAACTGGAAAAACTAATAATCAGTGAGCAACCTGCAATCCTGATGGTATATGGCGACACCAACAGCACCCTGGCCGGAGCGCTGGCCGCGCGCAAGCTTCAAATCCCTGTGGCACATGTGGAGGCCGGGCTTCGCTCATTTGAGATGCGCATGCCAGAAGAGGTAAACCGAATTCTCACGGATCGTATTTCTTCGCTGCTTTTTTGTCCCACCGCGCAAGCCATCACCAATTTGGAGCGCGAGGGCTTTGCGAATTTTGATTCCAAGATTGTGCGAACCGGAGATGTGATGTATGATGCTGCTCTTTTTTATTCAGCGAAGGCTGAAGCCAAATCTAAAGTGATGCAAAGTGAAACACTCACAGCAAATAAATTTGTATTGGCCACCATCCACCGTCAGGAAAATACGGACGATCCTGCCAACCTGCAATCCATCATCAGTGGTCTTAACAAAGTGAATGAGCATTTGAAAGTCATCATGCCAGTGCATCCCCGCACGCGAAAAATGTTGATGTCGCAAAAATTACAACCGGAATTTATGCTCATAGACCCAGTAGGCTATTTTGACATGATTCAACTACTGCGTAACTGCACCATGGTGGTAACCGATAGTGGTGGACTACAGAAAGAGGCTTTCTTTTTCAATAAGTTTTGCATTACTGTGCGCGAGCAAACTGAGTGGGTAGAGTTGGTGGAGTGTGGATGCAACGAATTAGCGGGTGCCAATGGGCAACGTATTGTTGAAATTTTCAATACAATGCTTGGTCGCAAATTCGAAGTACAGGAACCTTTGTACGGGCATGGAGACGCAGGCAGCATCATTGCCAGAGAATTGGCCGAATATTAGTCTCTTTTTGCTGTTTCCACAACCTTATGGTAAACCTCTCTGAACTTGATTTTAGTGATGTGATAGGTGTGAAAATGGGTTTTGCCCAATATTAAGTGGTATTCGCCAAATATCATACCTGGGGACACAAATTATTTAGTGCACATTTCAATTATTTGCTCTAATATTGTGTCAGTGTTTTTCTACAAGCACAAACCAAAAAACCTTAATTCCAAACCCCAAACCATGAAAAGAATTTTTTCAATTTTATTGTTTGCAATCATTATTGGTTGCGGATTAGAAAGTACTGCTACCCACTTAATGGGTGGTAATTTGACTTACACCTATTTAGGATTCAACGCAACTACTAACCAGTATCAATATGCTGTCAATCTGAAGATTTATCGCTACTGTACAGGAGGTACTACTGGCCTTGATAATTCAATGAACCTGGGTGTATATGTGCAAGATCCTTTGAATCCAAACGCCAATAAGAACAGAACCGCTTCATTGACAGTGCCGCTGATCAGTCAGTCATTTATTAC
>JBBKVM010000026.1:0-23914 GCA_037968415.1 Bacteroidia bacterium
GGCTTAGATCTTTCGCGCAAGGATGCAGCACATGACTTGGAGCAGCAAAGGCCCCAGCCACGCTTTAAATTGCGCGTATCAGGATTGTATTCATTACCGCAATTGTTACAGTTTCTCATAGTTTTACATTGTTACACCGTGTTCGATCATTTGGTCTGCAAGCGGCAGCCATTGTAAGTACTTGCTTTCGTAGTCATAGTTTTTCTTCACCGGCTGGATGCCTTGCAGCATCATTACTGATTGTATCTGAGAGACACCATTGGCTTTGATGTAGTCAAGCAATCGCTTCTGTTCATCATTGAGTACCACGCTTTCTCTTTCGGCTGTTACACGCGCTCTATACGCTTCCTGCTCATCGTAGTAGGTATTCAGCTTCACGCGCTTACCTTGTAGTATGCCTTCTTGGAGGCCTCTGTCTACAAATGAACAGAACTTCACCCAGTTATCCTGGATATAGCTATTTACCTTGCGGTAATCATGCCTGCTGATAGTAACACCTTCGGATGCCAAGAATCCTCCGATGGCCTGACGCGAAGATAACTTCTTGCGCTCCATAAATTTTATTAATCCTCTGTTGTACATAGTTTATAGTTTTTATTTATTTAACATGCTCACCTCCTCATACCACTTCACTCGCCTCCGCACCCACTGACCATTCCTCCCCACCACATCACCAATGAATTTATAACTCTTGCCCTTATCATACCGCAAGTCTATTATCATTTGGTCCTGAACCCCTAATCCCCTCTCCTCCACCCACTTAGATACCAACGCTCCCAACAGGGCATACCGCCCCCCTAGTCTTAATCTACCAGTAAATTTCATGTGCTTTTGTGTTTTAATTGATATCAAGTCAATACCAATAAAAAGAAAAAATCTGACTGTAACTACACCACATTACAATCACCTAAACAGTTGCGATTAGCAACTCTCAGGGGTCTAAGGGGAAAGAGTTTTCCCCTAACCGGAAACCATGTCTGTCGTACTATTGTCATACAGTACCCTGACTGGTGACGGTAAAGGTAAGGAATAAAAACCACAAAGTCAATAGAGAAAAATACAATACACTATAAATCAATTAAATAAAATTTATTAACATATCATATGATATACCTATTCACTATACTCTATACTCTATTACAATACAACATAACAACAACATCATTCATTCTTTATTCTATAACACATAACATAAGTATTCATATCTAACTCATAGAACCTGTAGCTACACTAGCTTAGGGTGTAGTCTTAGAGACTTATTGGTAGTTCGGTAACACGTTGCGCGGCCAGGCACCGGTGATGGCTTAGCGGGGCTATAATAGCCTTGTACAAACGGGTAATGAGAGGGGTGTTGATAAGGGTGTTGATAAGGGTGTTGATATGTGCGGTGAAATGGCGCTGGTTTTAAATACTATCTGTATTATCTTTGAGGTGTTGATCAGCCTCTTGCCATCGCTGATAATTAATAAGGCCTCTCTTCGTAATGTTGAGAGGTCTTGTTTTTTGTAACGGTGGTGTAGGCTGAAATGGCGCCGGTTTAAAAAGGGGATTGAGGCAAGGCTGGTGCGTGTAGCACTGATGGTTAAAAACAGGCTCCCCTTTCGGGGAGCACTGTTTAGCCCAGATACAACTTATCCTGTCAATTGCGGTCTGCCTTTCAGAAAGGGAGTATCTGTTTGGTATTACGCTAACTCTTTGTGGTTAGCGGGAGAGGTGATGCCAGTGCATCGTACCTTGCCGTTTACGTCCGATAGTTCTACCGTAACGACAACGGACTTACCTTGCAGGTCTTCAAGGCCAAACTCTACTTCCTGACCTTGTTCGGTCTGCATGATGTCTGCAGCCACACGACCGAAGATTTCAAGCGCTTGCGCTTGTTTCTCTTCGCTTGGTACGCGCATGTTGGTTTCGCGATTAACTGCGTAAACCTCTTTGCCACGTGCCTCAAACTTGCGGCTTTCACGGTCTGCCTGCGAGAGGTCTGCAAACTTCATGAAACCACCAAGGTTGCTATACGCATTGATGACTTCGCCCTTGGCATTGACGACTCTCTTGCGCACTTGTGGTGTTGGGTCAGCCCAAAGACTTTCGTCTTTTTCAGGTGAATACACAAGTTCTACTTTTTCAATCACGCCAAGGTGTTCGCCTGGCTTCATGAAGTTGTCACCGCGCTTAGCGATGAATTTGATTTTGTTTTCCATGTTTATAGTTTTTGGAAGACAATGAGTTCGTTGAAGGTCACCCAATAACCTTGCGATGAAACTAATCATCAAGAATACAAATCTAAAGAAAGAATATAACGGGGCAACCAGTTACCCAATGATAATGGTGCATAGCTACGGGCCATGAGTGACCCGTGAACACATGTACGAAACACGATGGTTTCATACATGTGGGGGGTGTACGAAAAGGGGGTGTTTCGTACATTTTACCTCCGAAGCGTTACCTTGCAAGTACGGTGGTTTATCCATACCTTGCTGCTATTCAACGGATTGAAGAGTTTGAGCATATCATCGGCCATATCTTCTATGATAGACCTATGACTGTTCTCCTGGCTACTCTCGTAGCCATTAGGGAAGATGATAATGAGCTTATACATGCTACTTACCCACTGAGGCCCCTGGCTGCACACCTGCGTCATAGCGCACACCATAGTGATTGGTATGCAGCCTACGCTGTGTACATGATGTTAATGATGATAGCAACCCCAATAGAACTAAAACTAATAGGATTACCTTGGCTGTTTGTTCACGCATGATAGGCCTTGACGCATTTGAGACAATCAAGACCAACATAAAGAAAAAATCTTCAAGAGAACTCATTCAACTTTCCGACCCACCCCCCACAGGCAGACTGTTTGGAAAATTTTGTCAATGGGTTAACCGTTTCCCTCTTCCGGTTACAAAAAATTTTGGTGATTGTAAATATTTACAAATGGTTTTCCCTCTTTCAGTATCACAAATTTTTCGTAGTTGTAAATATTTGCAATTGGTTTTTATTATATTTGCTGGGCGTTAGGTGGTAGGTGATGTATGAGGTGGGTGCCCGGTGGGTTTTTTCTTTTATTTTGAATATTAATTTTTAAAAAAGGAGGTTTAAGATGAACAATGAAAATGGAGTAAAGGGTAAAGAGTTTGAGTGGGATTATGTGTATTTGCCTGACATATTTCAGGAGGTAATGGGGAGTAATTTCAGGATAAAGGTTGGCACTTTGGATTGTGTTGGATTTTTGATGAGGTTGGAGGATGATGACGAGAACACTATTTTGGAGGTATTTGCACAAATACGCAGTGAGAAGTATAAGAACATAGATGCTTTTATTGCGAGTGATCACTGTAAGGAGATGATGAGGGGTATATTGGGTGATGTGGTCAAGAGTGGTTTTATGTCGTTGGTTGATTCGAATTGTTCTATTAGGGAGATAGGTGAGTTGATGGAGGACATGAAGTTGAAGGAGGATAAGGATGGTGAGGATAGGGAGGGTGATGTTCAAGATTACGTTAGGAGTTGGTTGCAGGAGCAGTCTAAGAGGCAGGAGAAGGAGGACAGGGAGAACATGGAGGAGGTTGTGATGCAGGGTGAGTCGGTGGCATCGTTGAATGACAAGTACCATACGCCCGAAAAAATGGCGGAGTATTTGAGTAAGGTACCGGCTGACAAGGTACTTGTACCGAAAGATGGCGACAAAGGTGTGTATGAGAGTTTGGCTGACAAGTTAGATCGCATGGGTAGCTTGATGACGAACACTGACGAGCTTGCTGCGGAGGAGGATCTTTACAAAGATTTGGCGTTGAATGAAAGGAAGCTTTCTATCAGGAAAGCTGCTGCGGAATTTGCTGAAGATTTGGACAGGGTTCAGAAGGGTGAAACACGAATGACTGAGGCGATCACCAAGTATTACAAGGCGTTAGAAAGCGAGAAGAAGCCGGATGACGTGCATGCGGCCGCGGAGAAGTTACGATCGGGCCAAAACATACATTAGGATGGTGAAGCGATACATATCGAAAAAGGACTTGCCGGACGCGAAGGCCGGGGCCATTTTCAAATTAGGTTTTGGCAAAAACGCTTATTTCTTAAAATCAGAAGAAACGGAAACGAAGTATAATTGTTATGCCTATCCGGTGGCTTTTGTGGAAAATAGTCCTGACTGGTTTGAAGAGGTGAAGGAGGTGGTAAAGCCGCCATTGGGTGCCCGGCCATTACGCATCCACAATGAGTTAAGGGTTGAAGAATTAAGGGCAGCTATTGAGCGATATAATGATGCGGGTATGATTGCTCCTTCAGAATGGTTTAGCGAAATGCAATCGTTACAGGCCTCATTGCAATATGATTTTTTAGATCCACCAAAACCTTTCTCCAAGGAGCAATATTACGACCGAATCAAAAACAGGTTCATTGATGCCATTAATGTTGAACGCAAGGCTTATCTTGATAACAATAGAAACAAGGGTATAGAAATCCTTATAACAGAGCATCATAAGGGCATGGGAAGAGCCATTGATGCTATTGTGAAAACCCAGTACAAAGAAGAAGATTAGAATTTATTTCCCAGGGAAGATATCAGGCGCGCGGAGAGTTCTATTTGGGTAGACTCCAGGCGTCTGAGGGCAGGAGGATTTTGGCCGAACATCCAAAGGGTGTTCTTGCAGAAGTTGCGTAGGCCGATAGGGTCGCCAACGATAACACCACCGGCATCGGGGCCATAGGGAACGTACAGATCAAGGTTATCGCTATGATTGACGGTAGCGACAACAGGGCGCATTTCGGTGAGCATATAGAGCCCATTTGACTGTCGAGATAGGTATACTTCCATGATAGTGCTTTATACACAATTTGCTGTTAAAAGTTACTTGCAGAAATTTACATTTGGCAATAAATAATTATTACATTTGTTGTCCACGATCATTCATACGATCAAGAATAATTGTTCATGTTTATAGTTGCAGTTGAGGCACCCTCTCTCACCGGAGGGCGCACCAGCTGTAAAATTTTCAGAAGAGAAATTGAAACCTTTACAAGACATACCGGCAGGAAGCCGAGAAGAATCACGATGGTCCTCATGCGGACTAGACATTATGGACATATTTGCCGGGTTGGAGTGCGATATGGATAGATTTAATGAGCAGCGAGAATACACTACAGAAGTTTTCGTCACACGTAATCCCGGGGTATTTCGTGTTGAGTGTGTATTTTTTACCACGGTAGAAGACAAGAATCATTACCTGGCACAGGTCAGGCCGAAGTTAAACGATAACAGAAACTAATTTTTTTTAAACATGAAGATTTCAAAAGTTAAGCTCATAGAGCAGGGCATGAAGGGCATTACCGTCACGTACAGCGAAGTACAGCCCAAAGACGGCATGCATTACAACAACGATTATACGGTGACCTTTCGCCAGCCGGTACAGGGCAAGGTGATGGATTTGTTCAAAGACTTGCAGGAGCATTTCATTGGCATCACCGGCATGGAAGAAGAGTCGGAAACGGTGGTGACCGGGTTCAGTTTTGACGGTGACAACATTCAGCTTGCCGCCAAGGTGTATGTGCTGTCGCGGCCGCTGACATTTGGTTTATCAGCTCCGATGGTGGGCGATGATGATGGCTACAACAAATTTGAAAAGCTACGCGACATATGCAAGGAGATATATTCTTTGGTAGCTGAGTACGCCAAAGGAAACAATGACGTAGACGTGGCGCAGTTTATCAAAGACTACACCGCAAAGAACCCGAACAAAGCAGCAGAAATGCCCGTTGACGAAATGACCAAGGAAGAGCAGATCGATTACTACCGTAGCGTGCTCGAGAAGAACGGTGGCATTGTTATCATGCAAGAGGACCGCGATGATGAAGAGGCAGGGAACTTCGATGAAACTCCTGTAGCAAAAACAGAAAAAGGTCAGGCGACACTTAAAATGGCGTAGATGGACGGCAAGGTAAAACTGACCGATCCCGGGCACCGGTACTTTCATGATGATGGTTATGAGCTATTATCCATGAGTGCTTTTTTGAATTTTTTCAAGAAGCCGTTTGACCGCGAAATGATAAGCAACCTGAGTGCGAGAAAAGAGCTTCGCCTGGCCGGCATAGCCCAGACGGAAGAGAATATAAATACCAAACAGGAAGAGCTAAAAAAGAAGTGGGATAAAACCCGCGATGATGCTGCTACACATGGCACGACCATTCACGAGAACATAGAGAGCTACTTCAAAACAAGCCGATGCCTTGACGATAAATTTCTTCCATTATGCAAGAGTTTATTTAACAGATTTGGCGATTACAAGAAAATGTATTCGGAGCTTATCATCTACAGCAACCACTGGCGCATTGCCGGCACTTGCGATAAGGTGATGGTACGCAGAAAAGGTGGAGTTTACGATATCAAGGATTACAAAACCAATTTATCCAAAGGCATTGAGACCTACAGCAAATACGGCAATTACATGAAAGAGCCTATTGCTCACTTAGAAGATTGCAACTATCACCATTACGCGATGCAGTTGACCGGGTATGCATATTTTCTTGAAACGGAATTTGATATGAAGATTGGAAATTTGGAGATCATATACATTCCACCAACAGAAATGTTATCTTACAAAGTAATTCCGGTGCCTTATATGAAAGCTGACTTCGCGAGTATGCTTATCAGCAAGCGGAAAGAAGTGATGGAAATTATAAACGAAAGAACCGAAAGGTCAAATATGGATATTTCTCAATTCAAATAGTCGAAGAATGTTTAACTATTTAAAATCAATTATCATGTCAAAAAAATCAGAAGAAGCAAAAGAAGCAAAAGAAGCAAAAGCCGCTGAAAAAGCCGCAGCTGCAAAAGAAGTAAAAGAAGAAAAGGCTGCTGAGAAAGCGGCAGCTGCAGAAGAAAAATCAGATGCAGCCAACCACACTACGACTACTCACATTCCCGGAGTAAAATGAGTCACAAGCACAAGGGTCCATCGTTGATCGATAAGGTCAAGGTGCGACCAGGCCGAATCATCAAGGTCTACAACACTGACCGAAAGAAATTCAGCAATGCAAAATTGTGGTACAATGCTGTCTGGATGGAGAATGCCAATGGCAAAAATGAGCGCTGTTTATTATTCACAGAAAAAGAAATTGAACGCGCAGAACACAGAGCAAAAATGAACAAAGAGGACTTGACGAAAAAGGAGTTCTTTACAAACCTTTTAGATTAGTTTTTAGTTAATAGAAGAATGGCAAAGCAAGGAATCCCCATGGTTCCTACTTTGTCATTTTTTTTAAATAGAGGCGCATGCTTTTTAGAGTAAACAAAGACAATCAAATCATCATACACGCGCAGGCAATTAAGCTATGCCCACTATTGCGCAAACTGAGCAAGGAAGATCTTGCTTACATTGTCATGGCATACGATTACCGGTCACCTTTTCATCAGCTGCCCACTGAGGACCGTTATCGTAGAGCCAGCGACAGGGCTTATGGCACAATAGACAAAGTAGAAGAAGCCAACACCAAGCTTAGCCGCCATATCGAAGAGTACATGAGCCTTCAATATGATGAGCGCAGAGAAACCTTGCGTAGCTATCAGGACAAGTTGAAGCTGCTGAGAATGCACTTGCAAGACGAAACCAGTTCGCGTGAAATGAAGAGTTTGGATGAAACAATCATGCGCTTTATGGAACGTTGTGAAGAAATCCAGAAGATCATTGACCAGGATGATGATATACAGCAGTTGATAGGTGGTGGTAATGCTACTTTTATAGAACGGTGGCAAAAGAACAAAAGGAAATATAATGAAGAACAGGCGCAGAAATCCAAAAATATACCTGCATGATAATTATTGGGGAGAAGTACGAACCGATAATAAAAGGAAAGGGCTTCAACCCAAGACCTATTGCCACCTGGGGCATACCTGAATATGCTGATAGCATTCGTAACCCGCGCGTTTTTGGTACCGTCAACCACGAGCAATTTTGGCTGGAGCAAATTGATCGGTGTTTGCATGGATATACCACTGGTGGCACTTACATTCCCGGCCGGATGTATAAGTATTTGAACTTTGATCCTATTACCACCGTTGGCCGCGGTTCACATTACCCGGAATTTGTAGATATAGATCTTGAATATTTTAACTTAGTCGATTGGGTAAAAGAGAACAACAAAGGCATCATTGGACTGAAGGCCAGACGTAAGGGCTTATCAGAAAAGCATTCCAAAGGAGTTCACGATTATGGTATGCGCTTTACGCCTGGCGACTACAAAGGAGGCATATGCGCAGGCAAAGAAAACTATGCAGAGGAATACTTTAACAAACTCAAAGAAGCCAACAGAAATAAGCCACCAGAGCTGCAGTTACATTACAGCGTAAGCAACAAAGACGAATACACTGCTAATTATTCGATAAAGACTTCTACCGGCATGGTGGAGGACGGAAGCGGAAACGCCATTATATGCAAAACGATGTTCAATGACCCTAACGTTTTTAAGGGTTATTTTTTTAATGACGTTATTTTTGAAGAGGCCGGTGAATTTTTGCATTTGAAAAGAGGATATGGAGCGACCAAGGCTTGTTTTATGGTAGGCTTCCGGATGGTGGGCACTCCGTACATTTATGGTACTGGCGGTAACATGAAAACCAGTACAAAAGAATTTGCTGAAATATACGATGAAGCGGAGCACTATGATTTGGTTAAAGTGGAGATCATGGCCCAGCGGCTTATGATTGGTTTTTTCTCCGGAAGCGTAAATGAGAAAGGTCAACCAGAAGAAAATATCCCCAACATAAAAAAGCTGTATCCTGACCTTTCCAAAGAGCAGATTATGGGTTGTGAGGATGTTCTTGCCGCAGATGAATTTTTAGAATCACAAGCCAAGAAATTAGCATCAGCACGAAACAAAGTTCCCTACTATGACTTTTTACAAAACTTCCCAAGAAACAGGCGCCAAGCATTTTTGCGTTTCACCGGAAACAACTTTGACATAGAGGCGCTGAACGATGTAATGAGAACGATACTTGAGACCAGGGCCAAGTATAAATGCTACACTTTAGAGTATGTGAAAAATGATGATGGTTCAAATAAGCAGCCATTAGAAGTGCACGCTGTTGAAATTGACATTGAAAAAAGTGATCCTGAAGCGTACATAAAAATTTACATTGACCCGAAAACGTCATACAAGGATCTTGATGTTGCCGGCATTGACAGCTATGACCAAGATATATCCATGAGCAGTAAGTCTCTTGGCGCCATGGTTATCCTCCGCAGGAAAGAAAACAACATTGCTCCGGGCAAGAGAATACCTATTGCCCTTATCCGCTGTCGTCCGTCAAGGAAAGAAATTTTCTATGAGATCAGCATGAAGGCGGCTATCTATTTTAACCTAATAGGCAATGTTCTGATCGATGCGCACAAGCCGATGATTATAAAGTATTTTGAAAATCATGGTTGCGAAAAATATTTGGCTCCGCGACCACGAAGTTTCGAATCGCCCAATTCGGAACAAAAACACAAATATGGCGTATTACTGACAAAAGCTTCGCAGTCAAAACCACAGATGATATCAGTACTTCAGACCTGGACATTGGATGAAGCTATTGAGTGTCCTTTCGAAGAAGTGATAGCTGAACTGCAGGAATATGACATTGAGCAAGTGGATAGTGACTGGGATGCTGCCGATGCTTTGGGTATAGCGTTGATACGCGACATAGACATGAGGCGTGCGCCACGAAAGCACGACAGTGGGATAGATAATGCTTTCCGATTGCCGACATGGCATGAAAGGGAAGATGGTACCTTTGTGGATATGGGAAACAGAGATATTAACAAAAAGACCGAAAATGCTGTTGAAATAAAAGATCCATTTATCAGAGGATTAGAACGTGGTGAGTATTAATAATTTATATATTAGCAGATACAAAATAAGCACATGAGCACAGGACTAGTTTATCCGGCACCGGACCTTAGCGAAAGAGAGAAAAGAAAGAAGAATCACAATTTCGGTGTTAGCCAATATTCCATTGATGTAATGGAATACGCTATCGCAAGGTGGCGTGACAAGAGTTATCGCATTCAGCAAATGACTCAACATTATGAATCCTACAACGGGATAATCAACCAAAAAAGATTTACTCACCTGAACGCTACCTACGGCAAAGAGAACATTGTGAAATATGTTGATTACCGTATAGCCCGAAATAAACTTGATGCTCTTGTTGGTGAATTTTTGGAGCGACCATTCACCACCACAGTAACGACCATCAACCCGGAGGCCATCAGTCGCAAGATGGAAAAAACCCAATTGTTGCTGGCCCTGCACTATACCAAAGAGGAAAGAAACCGAATAAAAGAGGTTACCGGGTACGAAGTATTGGGTGGCATGGAAGCACCTGATGTACCGGAGGGGCAAACGCCAGCGCAGGCTTTTTCAGTCAAAGAGGAAAACGAAATTTATGCACAGCGCATATTGAATGCCAGAAACGACAAGGAGAAAGTCAAAATGAAGCTGGCCGGCAACTTGTTGGATGTGGAGGTTACTTCTGAATGCTATGGCCGCGTATACATTGGACCACACAAGCGAGCTACCTACCGACCTATAAACCCACGGAATGCGCTATACGAAGAATCCGACATGGATCCGTATGTAGAGCTTTCGCCATATAAAGGCGAGCGCAGGCCGATGTTTGTTCATGATATTTTGCGCACTTACAATATCAGCAAGGCAAAAGCAAAAGAACTTCAGGAGCTCGTTGGTAATCCCAGCCTTTTAGAGGAAATGGATATCAACAACAAGCCATACTACAATCACACAAATGGCAATTTAGAAGTAGAGACCTATACGCTCGAGTTCAAAACATTGAAGCCTTTTTACACGAAAGTGATGAAAGACAAAAATGGTGGCAAGCCATGGCGCAATGATTTTTCTTTGG
Source organism: Bacteroidia bacterium (assembly GCA_037968415.1). Classification (GTDB taxonomy): domain Bacteria; phylum Bacteroidota; class Bacteroidia; order AKYH767-A; family JBBKVM01; genus JBBKVM01. Next base: position 10,898 of record JBBKVM010000026.1, read on the forward strand.
ACTATTATGTTGACAACGAAGATCAAATAAACCAAGACGTTAAGGACGGAAAATATGAACTGGAAGTTGACTACAAAGAAACCCTTTGGGAGATCACCAAAATAGGTCATGATATTTATGTTGGTGGTGACGAAAAAAAGGATTTGGTTGTAAAATACAGCAATCCATTTGAAGCACATTTTTCCTATCTCAATTACCTATTCAATACCACTGACGGCATCCGCGTTTCTATCCAAGAGTTGATAGAAAATTTGAGCCGTTTGTACAATTCTATCAGGTACCAAATGAACCGGGAATTAAGCAAAGCGAAAGGTCGTGTATTCACATATGACAGAGCCTACCTGCCGGCCGGTGAAACCTTGATGTCCGTTATGAACAAAGTGATCAATGATGGTATTATTGATGGTAATTCAGCCACAGAGGGAAACCGCAGCCCGGGAGACGGCAAAAGCTTCAAGGATGCTTTTCAGGTACTTGACCTTGGCTTATCGCAGAATTTCCAGATGTTGATCATGGTGGCAAAGAACGTTGAGGAAACCCTTGACAGTTTAACCGGCATCACTGCCCCGCGCATGGGCCAGACTCCGGCATCGCAGACCGCCACCAACGCGCAAAGCGATTTGAGCAACAGCCGTAATATATCAGAGTACATGTTCTATGGCTTTGACCGATACATTGAGAACCTAATGACTTTGATGATCGAGACCACCAAGGTATCGTACATTAAGAACCCGGAGCTCGGTGAAACGGAGATAGGAATTGACGGCATGGAGTTCATCAAAATGACTGAACATTTCACCGATGATGATTACAATGTGTCTATTACAAATGGTCGTGAAGAGAAGCGTATTCGCCAACGTATGGAAATGTTGGCTCAAATTTCTTTAAATTCGCAGTCAATTAGACCAGGTGATGTTTTGTCAGCTGATATGGAACAGTCGCTTACGGCCGCAGTCAAAATACTGAATGAAGGATGGAACGCAGTGCAGAAATCAAATCAGCAAATGCAAGAGCAGACCAATCAGATTAAAGGTCAGCAAATAGAAATGCAAGCCAAAGAAATGAAAAAGGATCGTGAAGACAGGCAGCAGCATGAAAAGGATTTGGTTGTATTAAAAGGTCAAGTGGACCAAGATGCAAATGCTGCATCTATGGCGAATGAAGTTGAAGCCGACAAGGAGATAATCGACAAGGAGCGTGAGTCGGAGGAAATGCTTAATAATGGAATGCAAATAACCTAAATGAAAATAAAATGAACATTGAAAATGAAGCTGGACAAGGTTCAGATATGCCAGAAGAATTGGCATCACAAAAGACATTCGACCAAGTAGAAAATTTGGAGGAAATCCTAACAGAAGCTCCGCCAGATAATCCAACCGGTACAGGTGCAGAAATCAAAACCGGCACCGACAAGGATGCCAAAGTCCTTGGAGAAGAAGGTGCGGTGATTGTCGCAGATGAGGACTTGCCTGATGCCGACAAGAAAACCGAAAAGAAAGAAGTCAAAGAGGACAAAAAAGAAGAAACCAAGGAAACCAAAGAAGAGCCAGAAGATGATGGAGAGAAAGCCAAAAAAGCTGAAGAAGCTGAAGAAGCCGAAGAAGATGATTCTGAATTTGAGTATCCTGAAATCGAAGACAAAAAAGAAGCTGATAAACCAACTGATGCCGATGCTGATGATGAAGAGCCAAGTTGGATAACTACGGCAAGGGAGTTGGAGTTGGAGGATGTTGACAGTGATGATTTTGATCAGTTCAAAGGCGCATATCAGAAAAAGCTTGAAAAGGTAAAAGCTGAAGCCCTTGCGGAGATTACCAAGAAGTATGAGAATCCTGAAACGAAAAGAGCAATTGAATTTTTGGAAGCAGGTGGAGACTTTGAGCAGCTTAGGGAGCCCTTGAGGGTTTATGACGAAGTTCTTTCTTTGGATGCCGAAGGCATTATAGGCAAAGACCTGGAGTTGAAAAATTGGGATCCGGCACGAATCGCAGAGCACATTGAAATTTTGCGTGAAGAAAACAAATTGGATGCAACAGCGTATGCACTCCGCAAGAGCGTTGAGGGCTATCGCCAGCAGGCAGCTGAAAAGTTGTATAATGATAAAATTGAAAGTAAGAAAGCCTTGCAAGAGTCAATCAAGCAAGAGAGAATAAAGGAAGACAAGTTAATTGAAACAGAAGTAGATAGAGTAAGCAAATTTCTTGGTGGTAAACTGCCCGACTCAGTCAAGGCAAAAATCAAGAATGAATGGAAGAACGGAACCTACCGCAAGCGAATGGCAGAAGATCCGAAGTTCGTTGTAAACGCTATCCTGTATTCAGAACTTGGAGAAGCAGCCGTTACAGAGCTGACAAAAAATAGATACCAGGAAGGAAAAGACACACTCAAAAAGAAGTTGCATAACATTGAGGATGCAAAAAGAGCTTCTGAAGCTGGCGGCAAATTAGTAGGAGCCAGAAAGCAAGAAGAAACAGAGAGTCCATTTTCAAACTGGGTAGAAGGAGTAAAAGACGGTGGCATATCGGGGGTTGAGCATCAATCAAGATGATTTATGTTTAATCTTTAATTCAAGAAAAAAATGAAAATAACCGTATACCGCGGAGGATTTGATAAAACCTGCACTGTCAGTTCAAATCTTACGCAAAACCAACAAAAGATGCCCATTATACGGGACATCGTGCAGTACGCAGAGCCGCGCATGCTGTCGACCCTGATCGTATCAGGAGCGACCAAGCCGTGGGATCTCGTAGGCGATCGCACAAAAACTAAAATCGGTGTTGTGCCAAGTGGCAAGCTGATTGGCGATAATGCTTATCGCTATAATATCCAAGGCCGCATACAGCAAAAGTCTGTAATCAACGCGGTTGTGGGTACTCCTGGCGCAGATGGTACATTCCAATTGTCACTACGTGATAATTACATTGTACCCGGAATGGTTGTAACATTCCATAATCCACAGATGCAAGCGCGCGTGATGGGCTTGCCATCGGGTTCCGGCACCAATTACATATACACTTTCCAAAGTGTGGACAGGACAGTATTTGTTGCCGCTACGCATATCAACGGACAAGCAGGTGAGAAAACTTGCTTCGGAGGCTTTACGGCTTACGGTGAGCGATCACTTCGCGGATATGGCCGTTCTCACTACCCTGATCAGTTTATCAACCACTTGACAATTCAACGTAAAACGATTGCGTTGTCTGGTGATGCACTGACTGATGTGTTGTGGTATTCTTTCAATGGCACCAAGGGCTGGAAGTACATGAAAGAGCGTCAGTCGAACTTGCAGTTCATGATGGAAGACGAGCACCACAAGTGGTTCTCAAGGTCAACAATGCGTGATGCGAATGGCGTATTGCTGGCTCAGTCGAATTTAATTGACCCGGAGACAGGTGAGCAGATCATCATCGGTGATGGTATCATCGAGCAAATTCGTGGTGGAAACGAAATGGACGGCTCAGGCCTTGACGGCTTTGCTACCCTTGACGACTTCCGCGACATGATGGGCCAGTTGGAGAAAAAGAGCAATGCTGTTTACAACAAGAAATGGTATGTAGTAACCGGAACAGATGGTTACGGCAATGCTCAGGAAGTGTTACGTGACTATTGGATTCTCAACCTTGGAGGTCATTCAAACCACAACGGAGGCAACTCTGGTGTTGGTGGTGATGAAATCTCTGTAGGTTCAGATTTCAATACGCTGAACATAAATGGAAACCAGCTTGTATTTTGCAAGCACACACTTTTTGATGATGAAGAGCGCTGGGGCCAACGCGGCAATGACGGCAAACTGATTCAGTCAGGAATGTATGTGATTCTTGATGCCGGTATGGTAGACGGTACTTCCAACATGGAGATCCTTGCGAAAGGAGCTTTTGGAATTAACCGTTCTATGGTGACCAAGTACATCAACGGCTTGACAGGCGCAGAAGGCGACACTGTAAGTTCAGTTGATGCTTTGGAGTATAACATGCTGAAGCAGAACGGTATTTTCATCTACAATACCCAATCTTGCGGCATTATCCACAAATCAGTGATGTAATCAGTAAAAAGGGGAGACTTAATTGATCTCCCCTTTATTTATAATTTAACCTTTAAAAAAAATCAAGCATGAATTTTGCACAGCCTTCAATGGCTTTAGAACAAGAGCTTGTCGACTTATCTGGCGACAAGATTGATCGCGTAGGAATAAAAGTAGTACGTCCGATCAAAGACAATGAATTCAAAAGACCTGAATGTTCATTCAGATGCTTTCGATCTCCTGATGGAGTATGGTATGGTATTCCCATTTCAAGAAATGGTGACGGAACTTACAAATTCCGCAGAATACACATAAGCGGCCACAAAGCTTACAATCTGGAAGTATTAGCAGATGCGATGGAGTGGCACATTGTAAAACATTGGCCTCGATTAGAAAGCTCGCCATGGGTTGATCAATCGCGCGTAATGTTTCGTGTAGACGATCCAGAAGCAGAGGCACAGACAAACACAAGACGTATCAGCATGGCCAGGCAGGCAATTGGGCTTGTATCGGAGTTGGACGAGAACACATTGCGTGAGAAAGCGCGGTTGTTTGGTATCGAGCCGGCCACGAACACTATCAGCATCATCCGCAGTTTGATATTGACTATGGCCGTTGAGAAGCCGGAGTATGTTGTAGACAAACTTGAAGGAACGGCTGACAATGCTACGGAAGGAATTTTCCGCAGAGCACTGGCGATAGGCCTTATCAAAATGTCTCCTGAAAAGGGATATGTCTATAATGAGGCTTTGCCTATCGGTTTAACCGAAATGGCTGCACTTCGTTACCTTGGCAAAGACAAAGAATTGCTGGCCCAAATCGATATTGAGGGCAAAGATCGCGATAAGACTTATGTTGCTAATTACCAAGAAACACAAGGAGTAAATCTTGGTGAAGAGGAAAAAGCAGAAGTCAACTTCGGTGACGCAGATATTGAAGAAAAATTGAATCCAGCTGCTTATAGCGTAGACGAAGAAGATGAAGTGCGCAAGGAGGCGAAAGCTCTTGGTATTTCGTATTGGCACAACAAGAAAGTTGAAAATTTGAAGAAAGAAATTGCTGAGACAAAAGCAGAACTTTTAAATAAAAAATCCGTAAAGGAAGATTAACTTGGTTTGGATTTCCAGGTGACGATGGTTAAGTCAGGAGGGGGAGTAAAATCCCTTTCCTTTTATTAAATAAAAATGACAACAGCAGAACTCATTGATCGTATAGAATTTTGGCTTGATAAAGTCAGTGCACCGCGTTTTACAGAAACCAGGCATTATCTACCGGCATTGAATATCGCACAGCGCAAATTCATAGACGACAGATATGGCAATATCAAGCAGCAAAAACGATATGCGTTTGAGTTGAATGCAAAAGTCAAAGCTGACTTGAATACATTGGTGGTAAAGACTCCTTTTCAAACTACAGGCCTTGTAGCCAATGTAATCACAGTGCCAAATAATTTCAATTATGACCTTGGCTTACAGGTAAAGATAGCTGGCAAAATCCATACTTCGGGTGACATTAGCGTCAATGAGTTGCTTGAAACATTTGAAAATTCATTTGATGCTCCGAGCGATGAAGAGCCTCGACACACATATGAGAACAGGCGCATTACGGTAGAAACAGGAGGTGGAACTGTTGCTGAATATCGTATGTTTTATTTACGTTATCCGTTGCCTATTACGGCCGGGCAAACCAGTGAATTGCCAGAGCACACTCATGAAGAGTTGGCAAAATTAGCTGCTGCTTCGATAGAGGGAACCGTAGAGGACTACAATAAACAACAGGCTGTTGAAAAAGAAGCACAAAGTCAATAGCAAAATGAAAAAGAAAGTTTAAATTGCGTGTATTATTAACCTATAAATAAATTTCCTAAGATGGAAGGTAAAATCATTAAACAATCATTGCTGAACGCATACGCAGCCGCGGATGTAGTAACAGCCAACGGTATTCACTCGATAACGGGTTTAATGCCAATCAGACAGGGTAGTGTCATCAGGGTCGATGAGATCGCGAGCGCTGCCGAAGTTCAACAAGTTGTAACAGTTACAACTCCAACAATCGTTGCTGCCACCAGGTATGCATTGAAAATCGGTAACACCGGTCTTCGTGTACAAGGATGGCAACAAGTAATGAGGACCTTTGCTGTAACCTCGCCAGCAATTCTTAGCGGTGTAGCTGCTACGGATAAGCAAAACGTGGTAGCTGCTTTGGTAGCAAAAATCAATGCAAGCGGTTTGCCGGTAGTTGCCGCTGCTGCAGGTGATGATATGACTATCACTGATAATCCAAATTACTACAAGGTGAATTATAGCCGCTTGGGAGCAACAGCAGTGTTGGCCAGATCCGGTTATGTGCAATCAAACATTGTTGTAACAACACCTGCAGTTTATTCGCAGGGTCTTGGAACGCGCATGCTTGAGTCAGTGCCGGTAACGGAATTGACAAGTGGCAACTTGGCGCAAGGTACATGGGGCTTCCCAACCAACAATCTACCGATTGCTGGTGATACCTATCAGGCATTCCTTATCGTTTACGAGCAAAGGTCGAACGAAGATGCCAAGACTGACTTTGTTCATGGTATTGAGGCAAGCCAATTGCTGTACTTAAACAAAGGTGATGCTGACTATGCTGCTGTACGCACATTGGTATTAGCACTCGTGTAATAGATTTTTTGCTTTTGATTCAAGCAACCTAGAGGGTCAGTATAAATAATACTGGCCCTTTTTTAGAAAAACGATAAATGACATTACGCGAAGGAAGATCAGACCTTGAATTACTGCTTCAGAAGATGCAGTTGAGTAAGGATTTTCGGGTTACCCGAAGACACCTTCAACATTTATATGCCCGTAGCCGGGCGGTACAGATTGTTGAAAAACACAACAAAAACAATCAGGTTGAACCGGAATGGTTGCAACACTTGACCAGAGAATTTCCGACAAGGATACACAGTGGTGACGATCCGGAAATAAATTGGGGGTCAATGGAACTTGGAAAATTGACTATACCACAGGTTGTTAGTTTGCCAAATGATATGGGCGTTTTTCGTGTCTCTTCATCAAGTGACCGATGTGAGTATTACCCTATACCGGTTGCTCGCTTTTATGGCCTCGTCCCGGGAACAGTAAAAAGCAACTTCAACTTTTATTTCCGGATCAACACTTCTTTGTTCTTTTACCCCTATACAAAAGAAGCCAGCTTATCGATTATCGCTGATGATCCGATGCAGGTACCTGTTCTGTTGACGGAGAACGTAAAGAATGGTAGTTTGGAAATTGGCACTCAGTACATTGTTTCCGAAGGAGCTATAACGCACAATGGAACAAATTATACAGTAGGAAAAACATTCACTGCTGCTGCACCATCATGGACGTTGGCCGGCAAAGTGAAGTATGTAAATAAGAAACGTGCAATGACAATCGATGATCCTTATCCATGTTCTTTGAATATGTCGCAAGCGATCATCTTCAGTATATTGACAAAAGACTTTCAGATAGAAGCGCAGGTGGTCGCAGATGCAAAGAATGATGGTGCAGACCAGGCGATATTAAACCAAATTCGTTGACAGTAAAAAGAAAATTTAGACCGAAATTAAAGAGAACATCTTGGACAGTAAAAGAAATTTATCACGACAGAAGGCACAATATCAAGGATATATACAGTGGTAATTTAGCGAGAAAGATTTTACTTTTATACTTTAAGTATCTCAAAGAGTACATTATAGCAGGCTTGGAATTTAAATTCCCGTTGAATTTCGGAAGGATAGCAATAGTAAAGCGAAACCTTGGCCCGGGAGAGAAAACAAAAATATCCAAAGTCTTGACGATAAAGGCCGGAAAAGCAGTACGGTCATTTAATCCAAACAGAGTAAACATAGCTTACAGGGTGCGGTATGATGCACCGGAAGTAGCGAAGATGGGATATACCTTGAAGATAGGTGCAGCTTTTAGAAAACAATTGTATGAGATTTTGACAACCACAAATAAAGACTATCGATCAGAATGAGCATAAGAAAAAAAGTATCATTACGCGCTGCCGTCCAAGATGCCTTGGATGCCATGGGCTATGAGCATGAGAGAGAAAATCCATTGATGATGGATTGGGCAACGAAAGCGGAGATAGCTATTGCTGGCGCAAACAGCAATGAGCCAAAGAAAATGGTTTTGGATATTGACGGCTGCTGGGCAAAATTACCAAAGCATACGGCCAAAGTTTTTGGCTTGTTGCTGGGTGATCATGGGTGTGACTGCAATAAGTTATTCACCAACTTTTATAATCACTATGGTAACCTTCCGCGGGCGGTATATGCTGGCGCTTTTACCGTAGTCGATGATGGTGGCGGTTCTACTTTCAGCAGATGCTCCGGTTCAGATTGGAGTATCATAAACAATTCAATCAAATTTGAACAGGCTCCCGGAATAGATAAAGTCACTGTAGACGCTGAGTGTTTTTTTGTTGACGACAACGGACACATTTTAATCAATGAAAATCACGTAGAAGCCATAAGCAAACACTTAGAATGGCGCTTTGCAATGCGTAAGCGTTGGACAAAAACAGATGGCCGGTCCGACAGAATGTATTACAATGAGGTCAACAGTATCAGAAAGGAATGGACAGATTTGGCCGCAGCAGCACGCGGTGAAGATGGAGCACCTCAAGATCACGAAAGAGCGCGTATAAGTGGAATGTTGCATGATTTGTATTCAGGCAATGGTCCTTCACTATCAACATATTACGATTCGAACAATGGATGGAATTCAGGATTTTAGTAAAGGACAATTTAAAGATACAGCGTATCTAAAGCAGCCACCGTCAACATATCGTGAGGCTAACCATTTGCGCTTACTGAGTGCCAGCGGCCAGAGCTATGCTATTGAAAGCATGGATGGCACCTTGTTTTCTTTTCAAATAGTAAATCAAGGTTACTATCCTATTGGCTGGGCTACGGTAGACGATACTCTCATTGTATTGAGCACCAACAATGAGGGCACCGGTGGCAACGGAGAAATAGGCATTGTCACCATTGATCCGAACACGCATATCGGTGTATATGATCCTTTGTATAATCACCATGGGCTGAGGCTTACCATGAATCATTTGGCTCAGTCATTTATTGTGCCGGAGACCAATGCCAAGAAGCGATTTTACTGGACGGACAATTACAACAAGGACAGGTCAATAAATTATGCCAATCCGAAGCTGTATGACAACAAATTAAGTGGTTTTTTGGTGCCGGGAGAATCGTACATGGTTGTGAAAGGTCGTGTAGAATATCCTGTCGCCAGTGGTGTTTTCTACGGGCCGCAGGAGCCGACAACGGTTTTTTTGGCGGTAGCACCTAATATCACCTATACCAGCACAGGATCAACAAAGGTTATTCAATTTGTTGACCCGGCCACGCTCGATATAACGCCATTCTTCAAGCTTCCCAAAATTGAATTTCATCAGTGGATAGCGGGTGCGGCCTTTGCCGGCATGTATTCTTTTGCGGCACAGTTTCAAAATGACGAAGGATCTGTAACCTCTTGGACATATGTTACCAGACCTATACACCTCGCCACAGGCATTCCGGGCGCAGGCTTATCACCATACCAAGCCTATCAAGGCGAAGATGCCATCACCAATACAAGCAAGGGGATAAGGCTTAGAATTGACAATATCGATACTTCGTTTTCGCGCATGCGTATAGTAGCCATTTTCTATAACGGCTACAATTCATCGGAGCCTCCGCGCATCATTGCCGACATTTCTCTTTCTGGCCCCGGTCCGGTATATGTTGATTACACCGGTTCAGAGAATTTGGGTATTCTCGCTGACCTTGACCTTATCGATAATCAGCCCGAGATACTGACGGTAAAGACTATCGCCAACAGCAAAAGCAGAATGTTTCGCGGTAATGTAAAGTTGCAAGAGCATATTGAATGGGATCCATCTTCGGCTACTGCAACTCCGCTTATTTATGAAGTGCCCAGCGATATAGCCGGATTATCACAAACTCCTCTACATGGCGTAAATAGCAATCCGTTATCAGGCCATGCTCAATCAGTAGAAAATGGCGTAACCTACATACTCACCAGGCAATGGTATGAGGTAACAGGCGGTATTATCGAATATCCTACCGGCAGCGGTAACTTGTATGGCGATCAAGCGCCTGCAGTATCAAAATATTTTCAAGGACTACCTTATACGGTCCTTATTCCATTGGTGCACTCTTTTACTGTAAATACTGCTACGCCAAAAGTTACAGGCGTAATTCGCGTTCGTCAGTACGCAAGCACCTATAAGTACATTGCCTTACGGAATGATTGGACCGACAACAAAGGCATGACCGTTGACCATTACCTGGCTTCTTTCTGGCGTGGCCAAAAGTATCGTTTCGGTGTAGTTTGCTGGTCACTGTCTGGCAATCCTTTGCTTGTGGAGTGGATGATGGATTACAAATTCCTTGACCAATACCAATCATCCGGTGGACAGGAAATGTCATTGAGCATGCTTTATCTAGAAGAACCTAATTTTTATCGTCAATTGAACCTACGTCACCTTGGGCTTACGATAAATAATTTGCCATTAATCAAAATTGCAGAAAGGTTAAATGTGCCACTGGCAGATCTTCCAAAGCATATAAAAGGGTTTTCTATCGTTCGTGCTCCCACTGACAAGACCATTCTCGCTCAGGGCATGCTATGGCCTACGATGGTAGGCACTCTTCCAACTGCTGCGGGATTAAGTACGACATACGTTTCTGCAAGGCCGGATATAGCTGATAACAATCCTGCTCTCACTGTATCACGTAGAATAAACGCGTACATGCTTTATTCTCCTGATGTTATTCAAAATTTTGATAACAGCCAAAATATTGTTGAGGGTGACGAATTGAATATCGTTGAATATCGCAGTGGTTTGTTTGGCGGTAATGGCACCGATATTATTAACCCGGTTGCTGGCACTTCTAACTTATTTGACAAATGGTATGTGATACAAGGTGGCCCGATTGCCAATTCTACACCACAAGGAACAAGAAATCGAATAAACGCAAATCAATCTCTTTTCGCCCGACCAAATGAAGAGCATTTTTTCAATGTAACTGGACAGGCTTTTATAAACTCAGGAATTGCGGGACCAAACTTGATTGGCCTCAGAACCGGAGTAGGGGCCTATAGCGAATTTGTTTATACCGAAAATAGTGAAGGGTCAGGTACGCACCTATACGGATATGGATTAAATCAAATAGGCCAGACAATGAAGCCGATTGTAAATCTTATTCGACCCAACAACACAGAATATGGTGGCACTTCTGCCGCGGCCAAAGGACAAACTGAATACCTCTTTATAGGTCATTATCAGGAGTTTGATGATGCTTTTATGGCTTACCTGCAGACTACCAATGGATATGCCAGTGGTATTGAAGTATGGGGCGGTGACGCTAAAATTACTGTCTGGGATCTCAACCGATTAATGACAGAAGACTCTCAGGCAACGAATAAGTACAGCGATAGTATTATGGTGCCGTTGGAGAGCTATGTGAATACTTTTCTTCGTCAAGGTCGCCATATCGCCAAAGACAGAATACAAGATGCCTCCAACGGAAATGGTGTGAAGTGGACAGAATTTCCAGAGCAATTTGATTACAATGATGCCTATTCGACTGATGATAACAAGTGGAAGCTGCCGGCCAAGCCCGATGGGTTTATCGTAGAAAGCGAATACAGGACAAGAGTTTACTATTCTGACCCAAAGATATTGGGAGAAAACACTGACAGCTTCAAGCAATATCGCCAGAATAACCTTTTGGACATAGAGCCATGGGCTGGGGAGCTGACGGTGCTCGCAGTCAAAGATGGTCGTTTGTTTTACTTTCAGAAGCGCGCGATGGGATATTTGCCGGTAAATGAAAGGGTGACTATATCAGATCCTTTGGGTGGTGCTGTTCAGCTTGGTGAGGGCGGTGTGCTTACGCGCCATGATGAGATAAATCGATTCTTTGGCTTACAGCATCAGTGGGCGCTCGTAGAGACCGAAGATGGTTTTGTATGGCCGGACATATCGCGCAGATCCATTTGCTTAATAAACAGTGCCGGCCAGCTTGTGGAGTTTAATGTAATCAAAGGATTGCATGCATTCATGCACACAATCAAAGGTGATATATTCAGCAATGATAACCCGGTGATCGGTAAGGGCATCAGGGGCTATTATGACCCCAGGTACAAAGAAGCTGTTTTGGTGTTCAAGAACACTACGGTATTGCGCAATGAGCAGCCACAAAACTTCTCTATTGTTATCGATGTGCTTAATCGCCAGTTTACCGGAAACTTCAACGGCATTCTACCGGGCATGGCCATAGGTCATAACGATACTGTTATCTCCATGGTGCCAAGATATCCGTTTATCAAAGACAACTTTGAATATCAAGCAGGTGATGTAGTAGGTCAATTTCAGACTAATTATGTTGCTTTAAATAATTTTGTCACTTCAACGCCTGCAGTACAACCACCACTTGACCCCACGCATTGGACTCCATGTTCCCAGACGGATAATGTCTTTGCCCACAATCGCGGTGAGGTATCAAAATTCTATGGAGTAGTGCACCCTTCAGTTTTTCAGTTTGTAATTGTTCATGAAGGACCGATGGACAAGGTTTTTGACAACTTAAAATTCATACATTCACAACAGTATTGGACAGATGTAAAAGTTGAAACGGTTGATCAAGTTGGTGAAGATTTGAATGTAATCGCAAGCGGAAGCAGAGAATACGAGTATAGAAACAAAGCTTGGTATTCAACAATTCCAACCGAACCGAATGGTTCACGTATGAGAGGTCAGTATTTGTTAGTTACTTTGACGAAAGATTATCGCGTAAATGGAAATCCAACTGAGTCAATAAATGAAAAGGTATCACTTCTGATGGCACAAACGACCTTCAGATTAACACGATAGAACATGAAGAAGAAAAAAGCTCCAAAAATAAAAGCCAAAAAGGGCTCAAAGAAAAAGGTTAAAAAGTATGC
>JBBKVM010000027.1:0-4944 GCA_037968415.1 Bacteroidia bacterium
GAATATAAGCTCACCATCAGCATTTTCAACGAACGCACTTGCTTGTGTACTTACGTTATTGAAGTTGTATTTTTTAAAAGCAGCCGTGTTCCCATTCTGGTCCATTTTGATTACACCAATTGTACCAGAATAATTGGCGGAGGAATTACCAAAATAATTTATACCGTAGTATCCATCAACTTGTGTTAAAATATAATAGAACCCATTTTTAGCTTCCAATATTTTTATCCCGTAATCATTTCCACTTCCGCCATATTTCTTACTCCAAATGATATTTCCCATATAATCGAGCTTTGCGACAAATATTTCCGAATTGCCAGATGGCTGACCATCGAAACCAGTGATACCAGTAATTACAAACCCTCCGTCTGTTGTTTCGATAATATCGTATCCATAATTAAATAGTGAATCGCCAATTGTTTTTGTCCATTGAATCTCTCCTTTATTAGAATATTTTGCGATAAAAATATCTATTGTATTCCCCAGCAATCCAGCAGAGTCAACTCCTCCAATGGTAGCATATCCCCCGTCTAACGTATTAATGATTTGTTCTACGCCCAAATTACCTGTAGTATTAATGTACCTCTTGTGATAATTTGATTGTGCTGTGCTATACATTGTGTTACTCAAGAACACAATTATTGCGAAAATTATAGATAGACCAACCAGCGATTTTCTTATACGTTCATTTTTCATATCTCTAACATGTTATTATTTCACATTCTGTAGGGTAAATACCTCGCTATAATTGAAGTAAATTAATTACTTGATTTGTTTGCGACTAATGAGAGTGACCCTTTTATTATTATTGCAGATGTGGGCCTTAATTATTTAGTAGTCATTCCGTGACTACTATTCGTTGTGATTTCCAATTCGAATCATTCTCAATCCGTAAAAAATAAATTCCACTAGGAATTTCGCTCAATCCAATTTGTAATGGAACGCCCTGTTCAATATTGGAAACCCTACTTGAATAAACTGGTTGTCCAAGGACATTGAATAGCTCAATCTTTGCATCATTAATCTCTGTTTGAAAAAAGACATTCAAAATGTCCGAAGGAGGATTAGGAGAAACCGTAAAAGCTATTGCATCCGCATTGAACAATTCATCCACGCCATAGCGCGCAATTGGCGTGCTGAAGTTTTGCATGGCTGACCAAGGGCTATACACTGGAGGATGCGTAGAACACTCGGAGCTTACCTGCCATTCGTAAGAAGTGCCTGGCTGTAGTCCATGAAGCACTGCGTTGCCCACATTGCTGTTTACTTTCCTGGTTTTCCACTTGCTAGTGCTCACTTCGCGGTATTGCACCTGGTAACCATACGCACAACTCTCCCTCCACTGAACTTCTGCTTTTCGTGCATCAACGTTAGTTGCTACTAGATTACCTGGACTCCCGCACAGAATATCAAAAATGTAAACGAGTGTATTTGATGATACCCAATTACCGCTTACAAATGTGTGAATAATCAAGTTGTAGGTTCCGCATGGCAATGAGTTTCCAACTTCGAAAACATCAGTTCTCGAGCAAATAACAGTTAAAATATCTGTCGAATAATTTACAGTTAAGTCAATCGTGTTCCCATTCATTGACACATTATAATTGGTTAGCAGACAACTACCATAATTAAATTCGGTTTCCAATACCAGCGAAGTAATGAAATTGTTGTTGGCATTACCCACATGAAGTGAATGAGACAGGAATGTTTGTGCATTGGCAGATGTGGCAAATAACATACACAGTGTAATCTTTAAAAACGAGTTGAGTTGTTTCATGGTTTGGGGATTTTAAATAAATAAAAAAGTGAGCTTGTGTTTGTTTTTGAAAAATATGTGTGACTTATAGATCCGAATTGTGGATTTCAAACTTAATTGGCACTTAGCTTGGCAGAATTCTACCGCCAACTGTTGTGCTCTAAAATGTCACCAATGTCAATTTCACTATTCCACTTCCCATGATTGGATATTCGAATATATATAAGAAGTACCTAATAAAAAAATACCCAAAATCGGATCCATTTGCCTCTTTTTATCCTGTAGGAATTTTAGGGCTACTTTAATCCAATTGAATTCAAGAAATCAAAAGAATGTCTGTTTACTTTTAAGTGGTAGGAAATAGGAGGTACTTACAGTGGAATTGACAATCTGATATTTTTTAATTGAATCAGATACTTGCATCTGATCATCGCTTAATATTTTGTATCTTAAAGAGCGATGAGAAAATTTGGCTTGTTATTCAGATTAAAGTTTTTGTAGAAGCACTTTTATTCAGATTTTTATAATGAATGAAAATCAAATTTGTTTTACCTATGTTTAACCCAACAAAACAAAACCCTTGCAATCTATTGATTAGCAAGGGTGTGCATTTTCTGTTTGTGGGCACTATAGGATTCGAACCTATGACCCCTACCCTGTCAAGGTAATGCTCTAAACCAACTGAGCTAAGTGCCCGGGGAAACCAAAGATATAAAAATAGCCGTGCTCGGTATTCGATTGCGAATAGCTACAACTTAACTTAAAGGTTTTATCCATAGCGTTACAATAATAATTATACGGGTGAACTTGATTTGATAAATGAGTTGTGTTAGTGCATTCAGTGCAGAGATTTTGAATTACGTAAGTATGAAATCCAATATGGAATGAAGAGTTCATTTACATATTGCTTCCCATTACAAGGTCATGCACGATAAAGTTTATGTTTCATAATGTTTATGTGAGCATGTTAAATTTACTCCGTTTGTTTGAAGAATTCCTTTATGACTCAGAAACATGTTTTGAGGTAAACCTACGCTGATGGATCAAGTGTAACGAATAATAGGCTATATTGATTTAAATCCTGGCGGTATAATTAGCCTCTTGAAAGCAAATAAACATAAAACCAAAACCCGCTGGCTAAAGTATTTGGTCGGATTACTCGTTTTTTTGGCGATAATAGTTTTTGCCATCAACCCCATACTTAAAAACCTGCTTGCAAATGTTGTGAAATCACGACTGGCAGGAAATTTTGATTATTCGTATTTGGATTTGAAAGTGGACTTATTATCTCGTTCAGTTTCTGTTAAAAACGTCACATGGGGATTTCCCAAAGGTGATGAAAATTACGTGGAGAGTGGTAGGATAGAAAGTTTTGAGGTACGGGGAATATCTTTATTATCTCTGTGGAAAAAAGGTGAATTGAGAATTAGTAGTATCAATTTTAATACTCCTGAATTGGTCACACTCATTGATACCTCAAACGTGGATACACCGACCTCAGATTTTGAACAGGAATCTTTTAATTTTTATGCCCTCCTTCAAGGAAATCTGAACAGTCTCAAAATCGATAATATACAGGTTAATAACGGGAGCGCCCGATGGATAGATCCGGTAACTACAAACACACTGCGTTTTGTTTCGAAGGCAAATTTGCAAATAAATGCATTCGAACTTGACTCAACAATAGCGGCAGCTAATAATGGATGGTTTCGTTTGGGTGACGTGATGTTGGATGCGGGATCGAGCGAAGTTTATTTACCTGACAGCCTGCACAAAATAAAATGCGGACCTATAAAACTAAGTCGTAGTCAAGCTGTGTTGTACATGGATTCACTGTGCATTGTACCACTTTACTCAATAGCTGAAATGCAAGCAGTTCATACACATCAGGTAGATAGAATAGATATGAAAACCGATAGGATAGTGGTAACGGGAATTGATATAGATAAGATGATGCTTTTGGGTTCATTGCAAATACAATGCATAGATGTGAAAGGAGTTATGTTGGATGCTTTCCGGAATAAAAACCTGCCAATACCTCCCGGCCAATTCGTGAAGTTACCTCAACTGTGGCTGAGAGATGCCGGCTTCAACATTCAGATAGATACACTCAAACTTGTTGGAAAGAAAATTAAATACGAAGAGCTTGCCAAAGGAAGTGCAAATGCGGGCCATGTGTTTTTTGATAATGTTGAAATGGAAATTAGGGGTATTAATATTGATAGTTCCCAGAAAACAGATTCACGGTTTGCCATGATGAATGCAAGCGGATTGATAATGGGCAGGAGCAAAATTAGTATAGAAGTTAAGTTTGACATGAGTGATGCCAATGGTAGGCATTGGGTGAAAGGCCATATGGGTGCGTTTGATCTGCGCATATTAAATCAATTGTTTGAACCTTTGGCTCATGTATCTGTGCGATCAGGTAAAACTCAAAAATTAAGCTTCAATATGGTATTGAATGATAATGAATCGAGTGGAGAAATTTTGTTTTTGTACGATGATTTGAAAATGGACAAATTAAAAGAGGATGCCGGACCAAATGAGGACAGGGAATTGGAATTAATAAGTTTTATCGCAAATACGTTTGTAATAAAAAAAAGCAACCCATCCGGAAACAAAGAAGCCAGAATTGGAAAGGTTCATTTTAAACGGCACAAGGGTCGATCTATATTTAATTTTTGGTGGAAGTCGGTGTTTACAGGAATAAAACCAACCGTAATGAGCAATGAAGGCAATCTCCGCAAACGGTAGACGGTCCGGAATTTTTATCGTATCTTTTGTAAAACCAAATTAACTGATTATGAATCCAATTACTCAACAAGATCATCCTATCCTGCCACCGGAAATTAAACCCAATCCTGACCAGAAACCCTTGATACCAGCGAAGCCGGAAAAACCCGAACCTTTGGAGCCTCAAAAGCCGGATATGCCTGAGTATCCACCTGAAATAATACCGGTGCACGAACCTCCGGAGATTCATCCGAAGCTGTAGACGCCTATAAGCTTTAATGGGTGTGGATGTAGAGAGGAAAAAGCCTTCGCGCTGGTGCTGGGCTGCTATGGCTGATGGCTGATCATATTTTATTGATTTGAATGAATCACTTCTATAACTTTTTGTCTTGAATCTATTTTTAAAGTGCTCATTCTTGTAAAACCTGTGCGCTGTTGTTAGAATTGTTTTTTCA
>JBBKVM010000028.1:0-3307 GCA_037968415.1 Bacteroidia bacterium
TTGCACATTGCTCATTTGTTTAATGAAAAAACTACTCCTTATACTTTTGATGTGCCTAATTACATTCCCTATGTGCGGGCAGTATTTTAACAGGCACTATACATTTGGCAACTGGACGCGTGCCAATAAGGCATTAGAAATTCCAGGTCAAGGTTATTATCTCATTTCTGTGAATATTACACTCAGTTTTGACAGTTTTGGTGCAACAACGAATACATTTGCGGAGGGCATGGTAGTCAAGTTAGATTATAATGGTGACACCCTTGTTACTACAAGAATAGGTAATGAGGATACACTCTACCAACACTTGTTTGGAAGCAATTCAGACGATTTTTTCAGAGGGGGGGTGGTTACCGATGATGGCAATATTTTGGTTACAGGCGAAACGCAAAGCTACAATGCTGAAAATTATTACGATTACGATTTGTGGCTTCTTAAATACAATACCAACCTCGACACTTTGTGGACTAAACTGATATCAATACCTGACACACAGATAGCGGTAGTGAATTCCATTGCATCCAAAACAACTGAGGGAGGTTTTTCCATAGTAGGTATTCAGGGCGCTTTTAATGGAAGTGGTAAATACGGATATCTGGCAGTGTTCGATTCATCAGGTACACTCAAGTTCCGCACTACCCCATACAAGCAATACAACGGCTACTTTATGGGTTCGGTTCAAACACCCGATAAGGGGTTCATTATAACAGGTGCCCGTTTTGCCCCCAGTGTAAACAATCAAGCCCCGTTGATACTTAAAACCGATTCGTTGGGTGCACTGCAATGGCAATATTCGCTGCCGTATTCACTCAATTATAATCTGGCTATTAACGTGATACGCACCCAAGATGGCAATTATGTATATACATGGATTCGTGTAGTGCAAAACCCCGGTGCTACTTACAAAGTATGGCGGTATCATTTCACCAAAATAGATGTGAACGGTACCGAGTTGTGGAGCAAAAGCCACATTTACTCCTTTAACGGACACCAACGTTTATATGAAATGCCCAATGGTAAATTAATGTTTGCGGGTGACTATACCGATACACTGGGTACCGGCAGAGCCGGATTTATAATGGTGTGCGATGCCAATGGCGATTCGCTGTGGGTGCGCCAATACCGAAGCCTGCCGGGAAGTGCACCAGGCAATTTAGTTACTTGTATGGATGGCATCCCTACCTCCGATGGAGGGTACCTTTTAACTGGTGAAACTTCTTGTTGTAATTTTACACCCAATGTTGGTTGGACCACCAGCTTGTGGGCGCTCAAAACCGATAGTCTGGGGCTTATCACCTCGGCATACAATATGCCGCAGCCTTTGCAAAGCAAATCGGCTCTGCACTTACCGTTTCCCAATCCTGCCAGCGGTTTTTGCACCATCACCTCGCTGGTGCCCCCCAATAGCCACGCGGGCTTTGGCGAGGCAGGCGCCTACTTGTTGTTGTTCGATATGCAAGGCAGGCAGCTGCAAAAACTGGCAGTAAGCCCGGGCCTCAACCATACTACTATCGACATCAGCAAATATGCCAGCGGCACCTACCTGATAGTGCTGGCCATCAACGGCCACCGCGCAGGCTCCCAAAAACTGGTGGTGCAGCATTGAAAAAAACGCCCCGAAATTTATCGGGACGTTTTTAATAGAAAAGAGTATTGAGTAATTCTTATGCTTGCTGAGCAGACTATAAAAATGTGCGCAACAGCGAAGAGCGTGAAGAAACACGGAGGCGTTTCAGTGCTTTTTCTTTTATCTGGCGGATGCGTTCGCGTGTGAGATCAAACTGTGTGCTGATCTCTTCGAGCGAAAGACACGTGCGGCCATTGATACCATACGACAAACGTATCACTTCTGCTTCGCGCTCGTCTAAAAATCCCAGCGCGCGCTCTATCTCGGTATCCAATGATTGTTTCATCAGTTTATCCACCGGGCTGGTTGCATCTGTATTTTCAATAAAGCTAATCATGCCCGTGTCGTCATCGTCATTGATGGGTGCATCCATAGATACATGCCGCGATGAATAACTTAGCGTATCCGAAACTTCGTCAGAGTTCATTTCCAGCACTTCGCTCAATTCATCGCTGGTGGGCTCGCGCTCATACACCTGCTCGAGTTTTGAGGATGCCTTGGCTACTTTGTTGATGTTGCTCACACGATTGAGCGGCAGGCGCACTATGCGTGAGTTCTCAGCAGCTGCCTGCAGAATAGATTGGCGAATCCACCACACCGCATATGATATGAATTTGAATCCGCGAGTTTCGTCAAAACGAAGTGCCGCCTTTATCAGGCCTACGTTGCCTTCGTTAATAAGGTCTTCGAGTGACAGCCCCAGGTTTTGATACTGCTTAGCTACACTCACCACAAATCTTAGATTGGCTTTTACAAGTTGGTCCAGCGCTTGCTGGTCGCCTTGCTTAATGCGCGTGGCAAGAGCTACCTCTTGCTCGGCATTGATCATGTTTTCTTTTGCGATTTCGTGAAGATACCGTTCAATCGAACGGCTATCGCGGTTGGTAATTTGTTTGGTGATTTTTAGCTGTCTCATTTTAGTATTCAGATAGGTTTTAATTGTTCAGCAAGTCCAATCACATCAATAGTGAAAGTAAGACTTTGTTCCCAATTGTGACCGATTTAACGAGACTATTTGGTGAATGGTTCAATTCCTTTGGCGAATAAATCGCCTATATCTTACACCGGATACAAAGGCCACAATAAAGGAATCATAATGCGGAAAATGATGAGCATACACAAAGTGAGCAATCCACCCACCCTGAAATAATCGAACATCTTATACTTACCCGGCCCATACACCAGCAGGCACGCGGGTTCCATAGGAGTAATAATAGACACTGATGCGGATAAGATGATGGCGATGCCAAAAGTCCGTGGCTCCACGCCCAGTTCGATGGCTGTTTGTATGGCTATGGGCAGCATAACCAGCGCTGCTGCAGCATTCGATAGTGTTTGTGTCAACAATACGGTGATCACCATAAACCCAAACATAATCCACAACGGGCCGTAATCTTTCAAACTGGTTACAATTATTTCTGCCAAAAAATGGTCCGCTCCCGATTTTACCATAGCGGTACCAAAAGAACTCATGCCCCCTATAAGTATAAGGAGTTTCCATTCAATGTTCTCATATGCTTTGTCAATATCGATGGCGCGCACCAGCACGGTGAGCACAGCTGCCGTAAGGAAGCTTACCGAAAGCGGCAGCCACCCCAGGCTCCCCACTATAACTGCTCCGATAAAAAAAGAAAGCGTCAAGATGCCGTTGCGCTTGTTGTATTTTTTGGGTGCAAAATG
>JBBKVM010000029.1:0-3171 GCA_037968415.1 Bacteroidia bacterium
TATTTATCTGTTTGTTCAAAGCTATAAATTTTCCCCCGGCAGAGTCTCCCGCCTAGGGGACTCTGCATTGAGGTAATTTAGCTCTGTCGTTCGACATGCCCTGCGGAACATGTCGAACAGCGGAGTTGAAATGCGAATTAGTTCGTGGTCAGCAAAGCGTTTATAGCTTTTTCGTAAGTCGTCAATTGATGGCTCCATTGGCTGTCGTTAGTTTTGTTTATCAAAGTTAATTTCTTGCTTTCCGTTTCAGGTTTATGTTGTCGTCAAAAATTACCGCTAACTTGTTTAGATGCGCTACTCTATAGCGTTTATACACCCAAATATGGGTGGCTAATCAAAGATAATGTTTGTGTGCACACGCGATAGAATCGCGCGGCAGCGGTGAGAGGCGCACCTCACTACCTCCGGATGGTGAGGCTGTCTACTCGATTATGTGCTGTTTTTTGTCTTGTCATCAGTTGAATATGTCAAACAATTTCCAATAAGTAAACAGTCCGATTAGTATAATGTAAGCGAAGTTGTTTGTTACGAGTAACCATTTAGCAAAGCCATTCCATTTTCGTTGTCGGAAGATTTTTACCATAGTAATCAGCAATGGAATAATGGCTATTAATAACACAAACGGTAAATAAGAAGTTAGCGAAACAATGAGGGAAGTGCCGTCATCATAAGGCGAAGGGAAATAAAAAATCCCTTCATTTCTGAGAAGGACAAAAGCATATACGCACAAGGCAATACTTAGTGCAGATATTCCAAGTTTCAAGTATTTGTAATAGGTGTTTGATGACCTGAAAAAACTTATTAGAAAGAACACGAAAGAAAAAAAGAATAACACACCACAAGCAACAATGAATATAAGTATAGTCTTGCTGTTTTGGGGCGTTTTATAATCAATAAATTTTTGAAAGTTATGATTGTCTGGAAACAACTCAACAAAGTCGTATGAATGGTCGCCTTTTGCCAGTTCTTCTTTTAGGTTGAAAGTTACAGGCTTGCTGAAATCGTGAAAAAAGTAAAGATGAATTAGTCCTTCATCAAGGTCGAAGATATTTGTATAAAGTGTGCCGTCACCAACTTTTGCTCTGTTCACACTCATTGTGTCAGACAAAGCCCTGCAAAAAGAAAGTTTGGTGTCTAATTTCTTATTATTTAAAAAGGCAACGCCTTTGCAATATCGTTCAGTTTTTATGGTGCTTAAATCTTTGGTGTCTGCAATACTAAAATTTGCCAACGCAAACTTGTCGTCATTGCCAAAAGTCATTTTGTTGGCTTCTACAACTAAATATTTTCCTGTTTTGTCAACAAACAAGAACATTGCTCCATTAAAAATATGGCTGCCATCAAGAATATGTAAATTAAGTTCGTCAAGAAAAGCATACACTTCATTGACTGTTTTGCATTGTTGCATTACCGTCAATATGTGACTGTATGCGAAATCTTTTTTGTTGGGGTCTTTTTCTGGCAAGTTGCCTTTTCTGTGCATAGTAAATGCATCAAACGCAAGTCCATGTTCATTCATTGCTCCGTCAGGGTGTTGTTTACGTGCATAACCTACACATACAACACCATACTTTTCGTTTGTTCCTTGCACAAACCATATTTTTGGGTCTTGTCCCCAACTGTCTTCGTTGTTACCAACCATTGTTTTTCCATTGGCTGTCACTTTATACATACTACACGAAAACGCAGCTTCAACCAGAAAAACTGTTAGTAAAGTCAGTACGGATATTCTTAAAAAATTGAACTTTGTCATTAAGTCCTAACGATTTTTGTCTTAGTAGATTTTGTTTTTTGTTTAGCGATGTCCTGTGCTAAAATAGCAAATAACGGCTCAGGACTTGCCCCGATGGTTATCTGGGGCAGCCCAATGTGTATGGCTATTTAAAAATAATATTTGTGCACATACGC
The DNA here is from genome assembly GCA_037968415.1 of Bacteroidia bacterium. Lineage (GTDB taxonomy): Bacteria > Bacteroidota > Bacteroidia > AKYH767-A > JBBKVM01 > JBBKVM01. The sequence continues at coordinate 1,909 of JBBKVM010000029.1, forward strand.
GAAGGGTCGCGCGCGGCAGCGGGGGTCCGCTATGAAACGTGGCCTAAAGGGCATGTTTTTATAGCGATAGTTGTTTGCCGTTTTTCTTTTTTCATTTAAGCCTTTGATACAAAGTACATTTCTATTTCTCCTTTGCCTTTAGCTTCAATTTTACCGCGGCTTTCAAACTTAAAATCAGGATCGTCTTTTAGCATCTCATAGGTTGATTGACTGATATTTATTTGCCCAACTCCGCCATTACTTTCAATTCGGCTGGCAATATTAACGTTATCTCCCCAAATGTCAAACACCCGTGAAGATCTACCTATTAAACCTCCCACAACAGGTCCACTATGGACTCCTGTTCTCATTTTCCAAGTGAGTGCTGAGTGTAAGTTTTTCTCTTTAAGGTATGCTTGCATTTCCAGTGATGCACAAATGGCTGAGCGTGCATGATCATCATCCTGTTTTAAAAAGCCAGATACGGCCATGTAAGCATCACCAATGGTCTTAATCTTTAATATATCATGACTAGCAGAAATTAAATCAAAATGATAGAACAATTCATTTAATTCTTCTACTAATAACTCTGGGGATAATTGTGATGACATTTCAGTGAATCCGACAAAGTCAGTGAATAGAATTGAAATATTATCGTACAATTTAGGCTTTAGCGAGCCGGGCCAAAGCTCATTTTCAACCCCTAGTTCTTCGGGTTTAGAACCATGAATTTGAATAATTTTAAAGGAGGAGCCAACTTTAACTAATAAGCATGAAAATCTGAGTAAGTCTATAGGTAAAATTCCTGTTGAGGTATTAACATCAAAGGAAATATGGGCGCAGACCTGCACTATTTCCTCACTGATTTGCTTTGAGTCTATCCAAGGAAAAGAGAATGAAAATCCTTCTGGGTTCTCAGAAAATTCCTTCTTGAGTGATTTTTTAAAGATTTCAGCATTTTGGTAGTTTTCTATACGTGTGCTGCCAAAACCCATGAAATTTGGATGTAGCATTTCTAATGCTTTTAAATAATTCTTGTTTCCACGCAATGAATTAAGCCTCCAAAAACTACGTACAGTTTCAATCGCCTCTTTTTCTAGTTTATTCATATTGCATATTAAAGAAATGTCATTTGATACATGAATAAATATGTTTTAGAATGGCATACAACTTGTCGATATGCGCTATGCTATTGCGTTTATACACCCAAATATGGGTGGCTTTTCAAAGTTAGTATTTATGCAAAGATGTGAAGGGCCGCGCGCGGTAGCTGGTGAATAGATA
>JBBKVM010000030.1:0-2640 GCA_037968415.1 Bacteroidia bacterium
CCTGACGGGCAATATTGGTACGTCATTTTTTTGAATGGCAATGTGATGCAAAGGTATAGGACCAGCGATGATTCGTGGGCGGGTGATATAACTATTGGTTCTGGATTTTGGAACACGATGGTCATCACCCCTGACGGGAAAAAAGCGTTTGCCGTGGATTACAATCCTTTTGGCAAGGTGGTGTATGTCGATTTGGAAAATATGATATTGAAGGCCACATACAATGGATTGTTCAGCGATCCACATGGCGTGGCAGTAAATAATCAGGGAGATTTACTTTATGTAGCACGGCAAAAAGGAAATCATCTTTACCGGGTTGACATAAGCGATCCGCTCGATCCGCAATTAAGTAATGTGGTATTGCAACCAGGCCAAGTTCCCAATGGAATTTCATCTTTCGATCCACATGAAATATTGTTTACACCGGATGGAACGAAATATTTTGTGACATGCCAGGGCACTGCGGAAGTGCGCGTATTTAATGCTGCTAACGATTCATTGATTGCAGTGATTAACACGGGCACTTATCCTCAGGAAATTGCGGTATCAAACACTACTAATTATCTATTCGTTTCATGCATGGAGGATCAAGCATCTTCAGTGATTCCTGCGGGCGGGCGTGGGTCGATTGCCATTATTAATTACCAAACCAACACGCTGATAAAATCAGTTTACTCTGGATTCCAACCACACGGGCTTGCGGTGGATGAAGCGCGAAAGCGTGTGTACGTAGCTAACAGGAATGTATCACCTAGCGGCCCAGCCCCGCACCATGCCACCGACTGTGGCGGGCGCAATGGCTACATCACTATCATTGATATGATCACTTTGGAGATGATGCCAAAATACAGGCACGAAGTATCTGTAGATCCTTATTCGGTGGCCGTGCGGCCGTAAAAATTTAATCCGGCTTTTGTAGGGACAATTCCAAAGTTTCAAAATTGATAGTGGCTTTAAAATGCATAAGCAAATCGCTACCAAGCACTCCATCAATTGGCTCAAAACCCAACAATGTATATGATTGATTTACATGATTGAGATCAATGAGTACGGCCTTGTAATTTTCGTATGACAGCACGCCTAATGAGATATTTTCAAGCACAATGGAATGGCTCACCATAGAGTTAGTACCCAACCCGGTTGACAACTGATCATTTAACTCATACTCTCTCAAATGGGTAAAATTGTTTATGCGGTTGATATCAAGAACTGTTTTTGATGCACCTGTATCAATCAACAATGCTGCTGCTTTTCCATTGAGTTCTACATGGGCGAGAAGATGAAAACCATCTCCTTCCACATTTATCAATTTTATTGGAATTATGATATTTGACATTTCATAAAAAAAGGGCATTCCGAAAAAAACGAAATGCCCAAATAAAATTAAATTAATTAGAATTTATACGTTTAAACAAGCTGCATACCATCCAGTACATTCATCACCTCTTTTACTGCTACTGCTGAATCCTGAAGCAACTGCGTTTCCTCTTTATTAAGTTTCAATTCAATAATCTCTTCAATACCTTTCTTCCCTAACTTAACCGGCACGCCCAGGTAAATATCTTTTAGGCCATATTCTCCATTAAGTAAAGCGCAGCAAGGAAAAATCCTTTTCTGGTTACGCACAATTGCCTCTACCATTTGTGCTGCGGCTGCACCTGGGGCATACCATGCAGAAGTACCCATAAGGTTTACTAATTCACCTCCGCCTTTTTTGGTGCGCTCTACAATTGCATCCAACTTAGCGGCATTAATGAGTTCGGTAACAGGAATACCACCCACAGTTGTGTAACGGGGCAATGGCACCATGGTGTCTCCATGTCCACCCATCAATACTGCTTGAATATCTTTGGGTGAAACATCAAGTGCTTCAGCTAAAAATGCGCGATACCGGGCAGTATCGAGAATACCAGCCATGCCAAACACACGACTTGAATCAACCTTGGCGGTGAGGTATGCGCAATAAGTCATTACGTCAAGTGGGTTTGAAACCACAATGATGATTGCATTCGGAGAATTTTTAATAATATTTTCGGTAACGGACTTAACAATCCCTGCATTGGTAGCAATAAGGTCATCGCGACTCATGCCTGGTTTGCGAGGCAAACCTGAAGTTATGACTACCACATCCGATCCCTTGGTTTTGCTGTAATCATCTGTAGATCCGATTACGCGTGTATCATAAAGATTGATAGGTGCGGTTTGCCAAATATCGAGCGATTTTCCTTCCGCTATCCCCTCCTTGATATCTACGAGAATGAGTTCGTTACATAGTTCTTTGGAGGCGATGACATTGGCACAGGTTGCTCCCACATTTCCGGCACCTACAACAGTTATTTTCATAATTTTTGCTTGGTTTATTTGATGGATTGTTAATTCAGTTTGTTGCCAAAAGTAAAAAGAACATAATAAATAATAAAAACGCAAAATTGCCCGGCTAGTCCCATTAGACAAAAAGGCCTGCCGAATTACCACTTATGGCACTCAAATTGGGCATATATGTGACTGATTGTCAGATGTTAATAAAGTGTTGAAAAAAATCCAGGGATATTAACACATAAATGTTCATTACCTATTGATTTTGGGCCTTAAATTGACGATATTGCACTCATTATCACCAACATTTGAGGCAGAAGAGTG
>JBBKVM010000031.1:0-5270 GCA_037968415.1 Bacteroidia bacterium
GTGTATATTCATTCTGCATGTGTCCAGGCGGATTTATCGTGCCCTCCGCCACTGCACCTGGCGAAATCGTAGTCAATGGCATGTCTCCTTCCAAACGCAACTCCCCTTTTGCCAATTCGGGTTTGGTAGTGTCGGTAGAGTTGGCCGATGTGCAGGATTTTAAACAACATGGCCCATTGGCGGCTTTGCATTTCCAGGCAGAAGTGGAAAAGGCAGCCTGGCGCGCAGGAGGGCGCACGCAAGCCGCCCCGGCCCAGCGACTAATGGATTTTATAGGAGGCAAACTTTCGGATACGCTACCTGCCACCTCCTATCAGCCGGGCATTGTATCAGCTCCAATGACGGAGGTACTTCCTCCATTTATCCATGAGCGATTACAAAAAGGCTTAATGGAAATAGGAAAGAAAATGAAAGGCTTTCATACCAATGAAGCAGTATTGGTGGGTGTTGAATCCCGAACCTCATCACCTGTGCGCATACCGCGCCATAAGGAATCGCTGGAACATTTGACTATCAAGAATCTGTATCCCTGTGGCGAAGGGGCGGGTTATGCGGGAGGCATCGTGTCAGCAGCTATTGACGGTGAACGTTGTGCGGAGGCCATTCTATTGAAACTTAAAGGCTGATCAGGGTTTGCCATTACGGTAATGGCTGCAATATACCGTTGCTGCCATTGCCACATTCAATGATTCAGCGGTTTGGGCCGCTTTGGCTGCAGATCCAAAAAAAGGAATTGTAGTGCGGTGGGTTATTAGTTCAGCCAGTTCTTCAGAGATACCGCGTGATTCGTTACCCAATATTACCATGCAATTGCGCGGCAAATCCGTGGCAAAAAGATTCTCGCCATTCATCATAGCTCCGACCACCGGAATCTGTGAGTCGTCAACCAATATCGTATTGATATAATCTACTAAGTTGCAATAAGTAACCGGGACTCTAAAGACAGAACCCATGGTGGCCTGTACCGTTTTGGGATTAAACAACTCAACAGAATTGTTAGAACAAACCACTTCACTAACTCCAAACCAGTCGGCCAATCGAATGATAGTGCCCAAATTACCAGGGTCAACTATATCATCAAGTAACAATGTTAAACCTTCTGATTTTATGCAAGTTAAATTCCATGAAATATTCCTAATAACAGCCAATACCTGATTGGGTTGTGTTTGGGCACTGACCTGTATTAGTTCTTTCTCATTTACCACAATGGGTGTTAAATTGTGTGTTGAACAAAGATGCCCATTTTGATTAATCCATTCATTTGTGCCAGTGATCAGTTCAATATCTACATTTTGGGCATGCAAAGCTTGTTCGACCAAATGGGGACCTTCAGCAATAAAAAAGCCATGCTGCTGCCTGAACTTTTTTAGATGCAAGGATCGGATATACTTCTTTTGCGCGACAGTCAGCATATTATGGCATAATGGTTGGCGAAGATAAGTCAATGATACAATTTGAAATCGAAACAACGCCCTAACGATAGACTAACTGCAGATAAATAGTGTAATTTCGCCCCCTTAATGACCTTCAATTTAGCCCATAACCAATTTTCAAAAAGCCTAATTCTTGTGGGCTTGGTTGCGCTTTTGGCTGCCTCCTGTAATTCGGTAAAGCGATTGGGTGATGATGAATATTTATTGAACAAGAACATTATTCACATCAACCAAGCGAAACAAAAAGATGCTTTAAAACCAATCATTAAGCAACAACCCAACCGAAAGATACTGGGAACCAGATTCTATCTACACATTTACAATTCCTTCGATAGTGGCGACACCACACGTTTCAAATCGTGGATGAAAAAAACCTTGGGCGAGCCACCTGTTATTCTTGATTCGGCTCTCACCAGCAGGACTTCCGAACAATTCTTGCTTTATCTGCACAACAGAGGTTTTTTCAATGCCACAGTCAGCGACTCAGTTCATCATAAAGGGCGCAAAAAAGTAAATGTTCATTATATAGTTGATACTGGCCAACCCTATACCATCAGAAATATCTCCTACAAAGTGGAGCATCCGGTGCTCAATAAAATTATTGACGAACATAAGAACAGGACTTTTTTGATTCCCGGAATGAACTATGACGTTGATAGTTTGCAAAAAGAACGTGAGCGCCTCACGCAGCGATTTAAGAACACCGGGTATTATTATTTTAATCGTGAATTCATTTATTTTGAAGCTGATAGCTCTCTTAAATCCAGCCAAATAGACCTGTTCTTCGGAATTGATACTTCAACTGATTCCATCACTCCGTCTTCAGCTCCGGTTCAAAATTTTAAGCCTTATCACATTCGAAATATTTACTACAATTCGTATTTCGACCCACGAAACCCGTTGCCCAATCCAAATGCCGATACTGTGGCCTATGGAGGCATTAATTTCGTTGTTTGGCCTGATGCCAATAAGTTAAATTATAACACACTGGCGCGCAATGTGATGCTATCCAAAGGCGACCTTTATCAGACAAAAATGGCCGAATTGACATACAACCGGCTTTCTTCACTCAATATTTACAGGTTTATCAACATTCGGTTTGACGCGGTGCCCCCTGACATGGAAGAGGACTCAATCCGATACCTGGATTGCCAAATTCTGCTAACGCCTCAAATGCGCCAAGCATACAGTATAGAAGCCGAGGGAACACACAGTGGTGGAAATTTGGGAATAGCTGGAAATATTGCATTCCGAAACAAAAACCTGATGGGTGGTGCCGAAAGTCTGGAGCTGAAAATCAAAGGCGGTATGGAAGTACAAAGGGCCTTCAGCGATAGCGAATCATCAACAGATAAGGTGTTGTTTTTTAATACACTAGAAATAGGACCTGAATTAAAGGTTACACTCAAAAGATTGGTGGTTCCCTTCTTCAGAATATCGGGATATAACTTAGAAGAGCCTGGTTTGACCACCATTAGTACTTCATACAATTTTCAGCAAAGACCCGAGTACCAAAGAAGGATTTTCAACCTTGCCACCGGATATGAATTTAAGACCAGCCCGTACATTTCTCAAACACTATACCCTGTCGACTTTAATTATGTGCAAGTAAATTTGTCATCTTCATTTGAGGAAAAATTGCTTGCCATTGGCGACCTCGGCCTCATAAACAGTTATACCTCCCATACTACACTGGCCGGTCGCTACTCCTGGATTTACAATAACCAGGATGTGAAAGCCAACAGAAATTTCAATTATATAAAGTTCAATCTTGAAAGCTCGGGCTTCTTGTTGCGCCAGGGTTTGCGCGCAGCATCTGTGAGCACTGATAGTGTAGGCAGCCATAATTTATTTGGAGTGCGGTTTTCGCAATATGTACGCCCCGAACTTGAATTCAGGCACTACCAAGTAATTGATGCGCGCAGAGATCTTGTCATGAGGGCTTACACCGGAGCAGGATTTGCTTATGATAACAGCAATGTGCTTCCTTTCGAAAAGAGTTTTGTGGGCGGTGGCTCCAATGGAATCAGGGCATGGAAAGCCAGAACCCTCGGACCAGGCAGCTACGACAACACGACCGGAATTGAACAAACCGGAGATTTTAAATTTGAATTGAACCTTGAATATCGTTTTGATGTGTTCGCGATCCTAGAGGGTGCATTATTTGCAGATGCCGGTAATATCTGGTTGCTGACTAAAGATGACTCACGCCCTGGTGGTAGATTGGAATTCGACAAGCTGTTAGCTGAAACCGCGGTAGGCGCAGGTGTAGGCTTCCGTTTAAACTTTACTTTCTTCATTCTCCGACTTGATCCGGCCATTAAACTGTTTGATCCATCACAACCCGATGGCAGCAAATGGGTGCTTCCAAATCAGAAACTTAAAGACATAAATTTCAACCTTGGAATTGGATATCCATTCTAACAAAATCAAATTTGCAATTCGCTAGAAGCCTGTTGCGATTATTTTTTAGTTTTGTCATTAATATAAAGTGCATCATTTCTAATTATTACTCATGCCTAAAACAACAAAAATAGAAGAACTACTCGGCAAAAATGCCAAAAGCCTGTTGACTCACAAATGTGATACCATCAAAGCGGGGCAAATAATCAAACCGGGTCCAGACTTTATCGACAACGTTTTTACTTCCAGTGACCGCAATAATAAAGTATTGCGCAATCTCCAAAGCATTTACAATCACGGAAGACTGGGCGGCACTGGATATTTGAGCATTTTACCTGTGGATCAGGGAATAGAACATTCGGCAGGCGCATCTTTCGCACCTAACCCCGAATATTTTGACCCCAAAAACATAGTCGAATTGGCCATGGAAGGAGGGTGCAATGCGGTGGCATCTACTTTTGGAGTACTGGGCATGGTAGCCCGAAAATATGCGCATAAGATTCCATTCATCGTAAAAATCAATCACAACGAATTACTCACCTACCCCAACCAATTCGATCAGATTATGTTTGGATCGGTAGAAGAAGCTTATAACATGGGCGCAACTGCTGTGGGTGCTACAATCTATTTTGGTTCGGAAGAATCGGGACGGCAAATAGTGGAAGTAGCCGAAGCATTTGAATATGCCCACGAACTGGGGATGGCCACTGTGCTGTGGTGCTACCTGCGAAATAATGGATTTAAAAAAGAAGGCACAGATTATCATGCTGCTGCTGATCTAACAGGGCAAGCCAATCACCTTGGAGTAACAATTAAAGCAGACATCATCAAACAAAAGCTCCCGGTAAACAACGGTGGATATCTGGCGTTGAATTTTGGAAAAACGCACAAACTGGTGTACGATAAATTGACCACCGAACATCCCATCGACCTTTGCCGATATCAAATGGCTAACTGTTTTATGGGGCGCGTAGGCCTCATCAACTCTGGTGGCGAATCAAAAGGTGCATCAGACATAGCCGATGCAGTAACCACAGCCGTGATAAACAAGCGCGCAGGCGGGCACGGGCTCATTTCGGGTCGCAAAGCATTCCAAAAATCGCGCAAGGCCGGTGTGGAACTGCTCAATGCCATTCAGGATGTATACCTTTCTGACAAAGTTACCATCGCATAAAAGGCCCTGTCAAAGGGCATCTTAAAAACATAAACAACCCACTATGAGCAATTGGTTCAAACGCATCAAAGAAGGCATCACCACCAGTACCAAAGAAAAAAAAGAAACTCCTGAAGGATTGTGGTACAAATGCCCCACGTGCAAAACAATTGAGCCCTCTAAAGAACATGCTCAACATGCATATGTTTGTCTCAAGTGTGGGTTTCATCATCGCATAGGTTCTGAAGATTATTTTCAACTATTTTTTGATGAAGGGAAAT
>JBBKVM010000032.1:0-3266 GCA_037968415.1 Bacteroidia bacterium
GCCTATTCCGCATGGAATATGTATCGGTCTTTTGTGGGCAGCAAACGCTATGGCCATTGGGCTGTGACTCGTTCATTTGAAGATGTAGTGAGTGATGAATTAAATAGCATTGATGAGAGGAATTACCAATCTGACCCAAGGGCAATAGTGAAGCGAGGCATTTACATTGACCAAATTGAGTTGTACTTAAGGCAATTTGACAGGAATAATATTTACTTTATAGAGAATAACGAATTCAAAACTAATACTGCGACATGCCTCAATCGGCTATGCGCGTTTCTTTCAATCCGACCATTTGAATTTCCGCAATTGAAAGAGAGCAGCATTAATAAAGGAGCATATGAAGATTTGATACCTACAGATACTTTAGAAATGTTGAAGATATTTTACAAGCCACACAATGAGCGCCTGTTTAAAATTACCGGCCAGTACGATTGGTAGAGAGAGCAAGTTGATTTTTTAGAAATTAAAAGAATGATAAATGTTACCAAATCTTATTTGCCTCCTCTAGAGTTGTACAACAGCTATCTCCAAAAAATTTGGGAGAGTGGCTGGCTGACCAACCATGGGCCTTTTGTGCTTGAGCTAGAGAATAAGTTGAAAGAGTATTTTGGAGTCAAACATTTATTTTTCTTAAACAACGGAACAGTTGCTTTGCAGATAGCCATTAAGTCGATGGACCTGAAAGGAGAGATCATCACCACTCCGTTTTCATATGTAGCTACCACCAGCAGCATAGTGTGGGAAGGATGTACGCCAGTGTTTGTGGATATTGATGCGCAGACATTGATGATTGATCCTTCAAAAATAGAAGAGAAAATCACAGACCAAACATCAGCAATTTTAGCCACTCATGTGTATGGAATGCCTTGCGATGTGGAGGCTATTGATGCCATTGCTAAGAAACATAAGCTTAAAGTTATTTATGATGCGGCTCATGCTTTTGGGTCTGTATATAATGGCAATCAATTAGCAAGTTATGGTGATGTGAGCACGCTGAGTTTTCACGCCACTAAATTGTTTCATACAGTTGAAGGTGGTGCGATACTAACCAACGATGATGCATTGGCACATAAAATTGGATACATGCGAAACTTTGGACACAATGGTCAAGAAGGGTTTTGGGGCTTGGGGATAAATGGAAAGACGTCAGAGTTTTATGCAGCAATGGGATTATGCATTTTTCCGGATATGCCTCAGGTTATTGAGCAAAGAAAAATTATTAGCCAACGTTATGACGAGCAGTTTGGTGACAATAAGTTGGTAAGGCTATGCGGCAACAAGCATAATTTTGAGTTTAATTACGCTTATTATCCTGTGTTGTTCCCCTCCGAAGTAGATTTGTTGCAAGCGACCAAGGCATTGAATGAGGCGGATATTTTTCCCAGAAGATATTTTTATCCTTCGCTCAACAAGCTGAATTATGTAGACAATACTGAAATGCCTGTGGCAGAGGACGTAGCAAGACGGGTGTTATGTTTACCATTGTATTTTGAACTTGCCTTAAGTGTAGCCACAACTATTTCAGAAATTATTAATGGCATTTTTGAAAAAAACAAGAAAGCGATAGTATAAAATGAACACAATAATTGTTGGTTCCAGTGGATTTGCAAGAGAGACATTGGAAGTTATGTTGCAAACGAGACATCAAGGTGAGATATACTTTTATGATGATGTTAACTTGTCTTTAGGAAACATATACGACAAATACATCTGCTTGCATGATGAGCTAAGCGTGAAAGCAATAGCAGCCAAAAACCCTACGCGTTTCGTGTTAGGTACTGGAAATCCTCAACTTAGAATCAGCCTATATAATAAATTCTCTTCATGGGGAGTGGAACCAAGTAATATCATCTCGATGCACGCTCAGGTAGGATTGAGTAATAATAAACTAGGTACTGCAATTAATATTATGACCGGAGTTGTTATTACATGTGGTGTAGTTATAGGAGATGGGACTTTGGTGAACTTGAATTGCACTATTGGACATGACTCAATCATTGGAAAGTTTGTAGAACTTTCACCTGGTGTTCATTTATCTGGAAATTGCATTATTGGCGATGAAGTTTTTGTTGGAACGGGAGCTGTGGTGTTGCCAAAAGTTAAGGTGGGTTCGTTTTCAGTGGTCGGTGCCGGATCAGTTATCACAAAGGATGTCCCTGAAGGTTCAACGATTGTGGGTGTGCCGGGTCGGGTGGTTAAAAGTGTTAACTGAAATGAATTTCAATAAACGAAATGTGGCTGTTTCAATTTGTATGATTACGTACAATCAAGGCAAGTTTATAGAGCAAGCCATCCGATCTGTGCTTTGTCAGAAGACAAATTTTGATTTTCAACTTGTTGTTGCCGATGACTGTTCAATAGACAATACAAAGGACATCCTGAATAGCCTGAAATTTGAATTCCCAGACAACTTAATCGTGAAATTATCACATGTTAACAATGGTGTCCACAAGAATTTTGCTTCTGCATTGAATCAATGTAATGGAGAATATATCGCCTTATGCGATGGCGATGATTACTGGACTGACCCAAACAAGTTGCAAACGCAATTTGACTTGATGGAAGCAAACCCGGACTGTGCGATTTGTTTTCATAATATGGAAGTACAGTATGAGAGCAATGAAAAGCCATCTCACAAAAGCAATCGTAATCAAAAAGAAGTAACCGACATCACTCATCTCTGTGCTGAGAATTACATTTATACTGCTTCATCATTCTTAAGACGTATTGCAATGCCTGCGCATCCCGCCTGGTTTGCCTCGGCCATGCCACTTGATTACCCCATATTTGTGCTTGCCGCAAGAAATGGGAACATACGATACATTGACAAAACGATGGGTGTTTACAGAATACATGGTGGCGGTATTTGGAACCCTTCTGGAAGGAAACGTCACTATTTCAAGGTATACCGCACACTCAAAAATCTTGATGCCGAATTGAAGTATAAATACACTGATATTTTTCGGAAGAGAATTGCCCGACACGAGTTTGATTTTCTACAGCAATTGCTCAAAGAGGGACGCTTCGGAAGGGCCAGACGATATCATGCATTGTTACTGCGAAAGTATTTGAATTCCGCTCCGCGGCTATATAGATATCTGCTCTCATATGGATTGCGATCACATCTCCAATTGCAGCCCTGAGCGCCAGTTATTAATTGCTCATGTCCCCTGAGGTATCAATTATAATTATAAACTATAACACACCTGACTTCACGGTAAGTTGTGTAGAGTCAATACGAAAGCAAACACTGCAGTGTGCCT
>JBBKVM010000033.1:0-8540 GCA_037968415.1 Bacteroidia bacterium
GCACTATCAATTAAAATTGTATAAATAATACTACTGCTATCTTTTATCATAGTTATCCACCAATCTTTTCCATTTGCGTGCCTGCACGCACCAATGCCCCAATTGAGTGTATCCTGTAATGCAATATTGTTTTTTGAAACAACAGAGCCTAATCCACTATCATAAGTTAGATCTATTAAACTATAATATAAATTAAGTGCAGGAAAAAAAGTTGGTGAAAACTCTGTAGCACTATGATGAATTAATATAAATTTATTACTATCATTAGGTGAAGGTAAAAACACATTATTTTGTTCAAGAGGCAAACCATAGGGCCAATTTGAAGTAATACCTCCGGGATTTATTCCGCTCCCATTCATCATGGTATCGTTTATCGCATTGGCAATCCAATACCCGTTACTACTCATCAACAGGTTTCCGTTTCTGTCAGATATATTTCCCTGCGTTCCTTTAAATGGCATTTTTCGATATTCATTCATTAATGAATAACTATTCTGATCAAATAGAAGTCTCCCTTTAGGATCTTGCAGAAAATTATAACTACCTAATAGCCACTGATGATTATACCCTTGCCCGTGGGCAATGCCATAGGCAAGAATACAGCATATTATCATTAATTTTCTCATCTGATAATTACCAATTTTGTAGATAAATTATATTCATCATTTATCTGCACCACCATTTGATAAATACCAGGAACATGTGCAGATGTATTTAGTTTAAATGATTTTTCGTTGCAATTAAATTGTTTTTCATCAACCACATTTCCTAAAATTAATTAGTTTACTACTTCTCCGGCACCGCGCGCGTCCATTCTTGCCCACACTTCTTACTACTGCATAAAGTTAACCAAATATACCCTTGATGTGGCGCGCGTAATGGCAGTGTAAAGCCACCGTAAATATTCGGTATCTCTGCGCGCGGGTGTTACATAGCCTTGATCTATAAACACAGTATGCCACTGCCCGCCCTGCGCCTTGTGGCAGGTAACCGCATAGGCAAATTTTATCTGCAATGCGTTGTACCAGGGGCTGGTAAATACTTCGTGGTTCATGACCTGGCGCGGCTCATCGGCATGGTCTTCGGAGATGGCATGAAAAAGATTTTTTATTTGTTGTGCCGACATAGAAGCGCTCTCGCTGTCGAGCGTGTCTAACAAAAATTTGCAATCAAATGGTTCCATATCCGGATAGTCGATAAGCCGCACCGATGCATCTATAAACCTAAACCCATAGCGCGACACCGCGTTGCGCAGCGAGAGTATTTCTACCGTGTCGCCATTGGCGATAAAACTTGCTTTGCTTCCTTCTTTCAACCAGTAATAATTGTTTTTTACCACCATCACAAAATCGCCCGCGCATATTTCTTCTTCGTGCCACAGCAGCTTTTGCCTGATGGCTTTGTTGTAGAGATTGGCTGATTTGTTGCTGCGGCACACCACCAATGTTTCTTCCATACCGGGTTTGGAAAAAGCGGAGCCCAAAGTATCTTCCAAATCGGTGCCGTAAATAATGCTGATGTCGGGATACGTTTCGAGCTTCAGCTCTTGAATCAATCGGCTGATGTCTTTGGTGGAAACGTTCTCGCGCAGCTGGGTGGCGTTTACCAATATACCCGACTCGGTTTGCTGTCGCACCACATCGGTGAGTTCGATGGAGGTGGTATGGAGATAATATTGTTTTTCGAGGTGCATGGTATCGAGCGCGGGGCTGAGGGTGGTGTGCACAGGTGGAAGCTGGGCGGTATCACCCGTAAAAACCAGGCGGCAATTGTCGCCTTGATAGCAGTAGGATATAAGGTCGGCCAGCACGCTATTGTTGTCCCACAGTCGGATGCCTCCGCCCGGGGTGGTGTCGGCTATCATGGAGGCTTCGTCAACTATAAACAGGGTGTTTTTGTGGGTGTTATCGCGCAGCACGGTGCGGGGCACGCCATCGCTGTCGGTTTTGAGGGTGTATATTTTTTTGTGAATGGTAGAAGCTTTGCGTGCGGAATAGGCGGAGAGCACTTTGGCCGCGCGGCCGGTAGGGGCGAGGAGCACCGATTTCATATGGATGGCGGGCAGCGATTTTACCAGCGCGCTGATGAGCGTGGTTTTGCCTGTGCCCGCATAGCCCTTGAGCACAAAACAACAGTTGGGCTCTCGCCCCAGCGCAAATGCCGCGAGCTGTTCCACCGCCTGGCGCTGGCCCTCGGTGGGCTCGTGGCCAAGGTGATGCATCAACTTTGCGAGCAGGTCGTGGTGGGCGGTCATGTCGCTAAACTAACTTTTTTCTTTGTGCTTTTGGTTGCGGGCAAAAGCTGCAATATTTGCATGTTGCATTTGATAAAAAGTTGTAGATTTGCCACTCTCACAACGATTTGTAATAACTCTGTCAAACTATGAAAGGTGTAAAAATATTGCTCACGGTAGTAATCCTCGCTCTTATCGGATGGCTTTTTAAGATCATTTACGATCCTATCAAATTTGAAGATGAGCGCGACAAGCGTTACGCTGAGGTGATAGAGCGATTGAAAGATATCCGCACCGCGCAAAATGCTTACAAGATGGTGTACAACACCTACACCGGAAGTTTTGATACGCTGCTGCACTTTGTGAAGAACGATAATTTTGCGGTGGTAAAACGTATCGGTAACGTGGATGATACTACTGCCGTGATAATTCGCGATACCATTATGATTGCTGTCATCGACTCGTTGTTTAAGCCGGGTTACCCCATTGATTCGTTGCCTTATGTACCGTTTGGCGAAGGCGCCAAGTTTACCATGCAGTCGGGCGAGATAGAGCGTGGCAATGTGAAGATAAAAGTGTTTGAAGCAATAGATAGCAAGCCGTTTGATAAAAACAAAGTATTGAAAGTGGGGTCGTTGACCGAACCTTCAAATGCAGGCAACTGGGAGTAAAATATCGCCCGATGTCAACATTGCTGACGAATCCCTGATCCATAATCCGCACAATGATTACGAGTTGTCCGTTATGCCCGGTGCAGACGGACTCGTTTTTTGTGTGCACGACAATACCCGCAACAAGTTTGTGGCCCTGCACAATTATTCATTTTATCCTTCACTTTCTGCGGGGGCGCTGGCCGATCAATGCGCTCAGATAATCAAGGAGGATGAACTGCTTTCACGCACCAAATTCAAATCGGTGCTGGTGGGTATGCCTGGCAAAATAAGTACCCTGATACCTTCGGTGCTGTTCGATATTCATACTGTAAATCTTTTTCTGGGGTTCAACCATGAGGCAGATGAAGCTCAGCTGCAAAGCCACGATAAAATAGCTATGGCCGATGCCTACAACGCTTACGCTTATGATGCGGCACTGGCCGATTGCTGGAAGCCACTGAGTTCGAAAGTTCGTGTGGTACATTATACCACTGCACTGATACAAAGTATGCTGTTGCAACATAGGGCCGAAGCACACAGCAAAATATTATTGCATGTGAGGCGCGACTCATTCGATTTGGTGGTGACTGAAGGAAGAACGTTGCAGTTGTGCAATGTGTTTGACTACAAAGCACCCGAAGATGTGTTGTATCATGTGCTCAATGCCATGGAGCAACTGAATCTGAATCCGGCTAACGAAACCTTGATAATGGCAGGGCAGGTGGAGAAAAAATCGGCCGTGTATGAAATACTGCACAAGTATGTGAGCAATATCACTTTTGCCCAGCGCATTCCGAATACAGAGTGTTCGTATGGTTTTGCCGCGCTTCAACAACATAAATACTATCCGATATTTGCGCTCAGGCAATGCGTATCATAAGCGGAACTTTCAGAGGAAAACAGATTAACGCACCTTCGTCATTGCCGGTAAGGCCTACTACCGATTTTGCCAAAACCGCTCTCTTCAACATCATCGAATCGCGCATGGATATCCATTTGTTGGATGTACTCGACTTATTTTCGGGCACTGGCAACATCGCTTTTGAATTCCTATCGCGCGGTTGTCGCCATGTAACGTGTGTAGATGCCCACGGGCCTTGCGTAAAATTTATTGGTGAACAGTGTGTCATCATGAAGTTTGAAAATAGCACGGTGATGAAATCGGATGTGTTGCAGTTTTTGGAGAAAACTCCGCTACACTTTGATTTTATTTTTGCTGACCCTCCATACGACCTCAACTGCGCGGAGGCATTGGCGCACACTGTGCAGCAGCGAGGGCTTTTGCGCGCAG
Source organism: Bacteroidia bacterium (assembly GCA_037968415.1). Lineage (GTDB taxonomy): Bacteria > Bacteroidota > Bacteroidia > AKYH767-A > JBBKVM01 > JBBKVM01. The sequence continues at coordinate 4,178 of JBBKVM010000033.1, forward strand.
GCGGCATGCTGGCTGTAGAGCATGCGGCAAGTCATACGTATGATACGTTGCCGGGATTTGTGGAGCGCAGGAAATATGGTCAGTCGGTGTTTTCGTTTTTTTCTTTTGATGAGAAGACCGGCACCGATGTTTGAACCAAAACTAAAAACCGTTAAATTGCTTGCATAATATTTCAGATGGAAAAAAAGACTGCCATATTTCCCGGTTCGTTTGATCCGTTCACCAAAGGCCACCATGATGTGGTAACGCGTGCGTTGGCCATGTTTGATCACATATCCATAGCGATTGGGCTCAATGCGGGCAAGAAGTATATGTACACATTGGAAGAGCGCGAGCAGGCCATCAAGAAATTGTTCGAAGGAGAAGCGCGTATTTCGGTAGCGAATTACGAAGGACTTACGGTGGAATTTTGCCGCGCGTCAGGGGCAGGGTTTATAGTGCGTGGCTTGCGCACCGCTGCCGATTACGAATTTGAAAAATCTATCGCGCAAATGAACCGCGCCATGGCGCCTGAAATTGAAACGGTGTTTATTCAGTGCGACCCGGCCTTGTCGGCTATTTCATCTACAATTGTACGCGACATTATCCGCAATAAGGGCAACGCAAAGCCTTTCCTTCCTTAAGTTTTATTACCCCTCCACCACGCCCGCGCTGACCAGCACATCGGCTACCGATGGGTATGCATCCTCAATTATTTTTTCGATTTCAGCAGGCGTCATCCACACTGCGCGTGCAATGCCTTCTTCGGCTTGAGGGGTGGTGGGCTGTGAGGCCGCTTGCATCAGATACCAATGGGTGTGTTTTAAAAAATGAGTGTCTGCTGTTTTATACTCGTGATACGTGGGTGCCAATTCGCTGATGATGGTGAGTCCTGCAATGCCGCACTCTTCTTCCACTTCGCGTGTGGCGGCCGCGCGCAGCAGCTCGTCTGTTTCCACTTTTCCCTTGGGCAAGTCCCAGTGTCCATTGCGGAAAATCATGAGGTAATTCTGATTGCCATCGTGCACAAGCCCACCTGCAGCGGTGATGAGTGTAAACTGGCTGCTGATGATTTCGAATATTTGGGTGGCATCTTCAGAGATGATAAATACGTTGCCGCTAATTTCTTCTTTGCTGGCGCGCTTAACCCACTGTTGCATTTCACTATTGTCTGGATTCAACACCAAATATTCGCCTTCGGGGCTGGCGCTTTCGGCAACAGTTGCGTCCATCAAGTGAAAGACAGTGCGTGAAATATAAATTTTGATTGTCATCATGAACTTGCGAATATCGCTATTCTGATTCAGCTGATACAAAATTGTGGGGAATGGTATCTTTGCGCCATGCGATCCGAACAAACATCAAAAAAGTTAGCGCGCATGCTGCTCGACACGCATGCTGTGAAGCTTGCCCGGCCTGGAGTAGACAAAATGTTTACGTGGGCATCAGGATGGACATCACCTATTTATTGCGACAACAGGGTTACGCTTTCGCACCACGAAGTACGCACCTATATCTGCGATGAGTTTGTAAAACTTATTGAAGACACTTACGGAAAACCAGATGTGATAGTGGGCGTGGCCACGGGGGCCATTGCGCACGGTGTGTTGGTGGCGCAAGCCATGCAGTTGCCTTTTGCATATGTGCGGTCGGCACCCAAAGAACATGGTTTGTCTAACCTGATAGAAGGTGTGGTGCGCAAAGGCCAGCGTGTAGTGGTGATTGAAGACCTGGTGAGCACAGGAGGCAGTAGCTTGAAAGCAGTGTCGGCATTGCGCGAGGCAGGCGCGGAGGTATTGGGTATGGCAGCCATTTTTTCTTATAGTTTTGAATTGGCTTCGGAACAATTTCGAAGCAACAAGTGTAAACTCATCACCCTCACCGACTATAACGTGTTGCTACAGGAAGCTACACACAGTGGGCTCATCACCACGCAAGATCTGGAGCTGCTGGGAAACTGGCGCCTTGATCCCGGTAACTGGACAATTCAATAAGACAATACCATGACAACGATTGTAAGCGAAAAAGAAACCGTGAACCAAACGCCCGAGCAGGTGTTTGCTTTCCTCAGCGACTTCAATAATTTCGAGAAACTGATGCCCGAGCAAGTCACCGACTGGCGTGCCACTGCCGAAGCATGCACTTTCACCATAAAGGGGATGGCAAAACTAGGGATGAAGATAGAGGAGAAAACGCCAAACACAGCGATCAAAATAGCGCGCGATGGTGATGCACCATTCGATTTCAAATTGAATGTGAGTATTGAGGAGATGGACGATCGCAGTAATGTGCAGTTGTCTTTCGATGCTGACCTCAACCCTTTTTTAAAAATGATGGCAGAAAAACCGCTGCGCAATTTTCTCAATCTGCTGGTGACCAAGTACCGCGAAATTCACGAATAACACTCGTTACAAAAAACGAATCTCTTTTAAATCATATTCTTTTGTTTCGCCATTGCTGCTAAGTAACAACTTGCCGGTATCAGTCACACCGGTGATTACTCCGGTAGTGAGTTCGCCAGCCACATAAAATTGTGATGGCTTATCCAACCGGTATAACAACTTCTTGTAATCAGCCTTCAGATTTTCTTTATCACCCGCGCGTAGCCGCAGGTATTGCTTTTCAATAAAGGAACAAATTCCTTTTACACATTCGTTTACATTTAACAGTCCCCCGTTCAACATGCGTAGCGAAATTGCGTTGGGTAACTCGGGCGAAAATGTAACGTTGTTAACATTGACACCAATACCTATTACGGATTGAAGTATCTGGTCGCCTTTGATCACATTTTCGATAAGGATGCCGGCCAATTTGGAATCACCTACATAAATATCGTTGGGCCATTTCACCGATACATCCGCTATACCCAATTGACTCACCCATTTTACGAGGCCTACACTCACCATTAGGTTGAGGTTGAACTGTGCAATGGGAGGCACAAAAGTGGGATGATATACAATGCTCATGGTGAGGCCTGTGCCGGGCTGCGAATGCCATTGTGAGCCGCGCTGGCCGCGGCCGCCAAACTGGTGGTGCGCCAATATGACAGTACCCTCGGGCAGGCGCGCATGAGCCGATTGCTCTAACACATAGCTGTTGGTAGATGCAATGGCATCGAGTGTGATGAGGTTATGGCCTGTAAATAAAGTTTCCATGTATGCGTTCAATAACACTTACTGATTCTTTCCACATGCATTGTAAATGCCGCCTTGGGCGCAGGTGGTAAAAGATGCAAAGTAATAAAATGCGTATTTTTGTTACACTATTCAAAATTAATAAATGGCTAAACCAAAAGGCGCGCTGGCGAAAAAGAATCAGGAACTGAACGAAGTGGAGATGTTACTCAAAGCCGTGATAGACGGTGTGTTGGAAAAAAAAGGAAATGACATCGTTCAGATGGATCTGGGAAAAGTTAAAAATGCGATAACGAGTTTCTTTGTGGTGTGCCATGCAGAGTCGGGAGTACAGGTGAAAGCCATAGCCGACTCAGTAGAAGAAGAAGTTCATAAGCTTACAGGCGTGAATCCGTTGCACCGCGAAGGTGCAGAAAACGCTGAGTGGATATTACTCGATTATTTTGAAGTTGTGGTTCACATCTTCCGTAAAGAGTTTCGCGAACACTATAATCTGGAGAAATTGTGGGGCGATGCCGAAATCATCAAAATAACCTGAACAGCTGAATGCTGCCATAATGCGTCAACAATAGCTGCGGCATAGTAATTGCCTCATCCGTACCCACAAATGAAAAACACCCGAATGTCAGATAACACTCCCACAGAGCCGAAGAATAAAACCGGTAAAACTACCAAACGAGCCAAGGGCGGCCGTAAGTTGCCGTCAACCCCAAAGTTTCAATTTAATTTTTATTGGATATATGGCGTTGTGCTGTTGGCGTTGCTGGCTACCAATGTAATAAACTGGGGTGGTGGAGCGCGCGAGATCAGCGAGCAGAAATTTTTTGGTGAGATGGTCGCCAACAATGACGTGGACAAAATACTTGTGCGCGGCAAAGAGGTGGTAGAAGTATTCATCAAGACAGAAAAACTGAAAGAGTCTAAGTACGAAGAAGTTCGACACAAGTCTATCGGTAAGATGGAGAATACAGGACCGCACTATAAATTTACGGTACTGTCTGTTGAGAATTTTCAGCGTAAGCTGGATGCTACTTTGGCTGAAAAAGATGCTTCAGAACGATTTGGCGTAATGGCCGATAACAACACGGGCAGCTACTGGGATGTGTTGCTTAGCTGGTTGCTACCACTTGGATTGCTGGTACTGTTTATGTTGTTTATTATGCGCAGGATGGGCGGTGGCGGTGCAGGTAGTCAGATATTCAATATCGGAAAATCAAAAGCCACTTTGTTTGACAAAGACATGCATGTGA
>JBBKVM010000034.1:0-57682 GCA_037968415.1 Bacteroidia bacterium
TTTTCTTAGCTACTTTTTTCTTTGCAGCAGCCTTCTTCTTAGGAGCAGCTTTCTTAGCTGTCTTCTTCTTAGCTACTTTTTTCTTTGCAGCAGGCTTCTTCTTAGCAGCCTTTTTTGCAGTTGATTTTTTGGCGGCTGTCTTTTTCTTAGCGGCCGGTTTCTTTGTTGATTTTTTAGTTGTTGCCATTGCTTAATAATTAATTGGTTAATTTTTGTTTTACAGCAATCAAGTAATGCTGATTGCTAGTAAAGATAACTTGTGATCATTTTTAATAATATAATGGAGCATTATTTTTTGAACCACCAATTGTTAAAAACGTTGTTTGATACGCTGACTAAATAAAGAGGTTACATTTTCGAAAAACTAATTTTTAAAAACAACCGAATAACAAAATATTTATTTCTTGAAAGTCATGTAGCATGCAGACCTTCAAATATTTTTGAACGATAACAAGTGCAGAAAAATATTTGATAAACCTATCACGCTTCTTGTAGTTTGATAGATAATTGAAAAAGTTGAAATGAATAATTGTTGAAGAGTCGATCGATTAACCCCAAAAAAAGATGTCAGATAAGACAGACACCAAGGATTGTTTTTATAGACACATCAGTTTTGTTGAATTCTGTTTTGCTCCCACTCAATAAACTTATCAATGTCACCTTTCACCGACTTCATCACGAATGCAATAATAGATGCATCATCTAGGTAGCCAATCACTGGAATAAAATCAGGTATAAGATCAAAAGGATTAACAAAGTAAATAACGGCAGCTACTATGATAAGAGTAGAGTTAATCGGTATTACTCTGTAATCACCATTGATCCAGGCATGCACCAAGCGAAGTAGAGAAAATAACTGACCCCAAAACCCATCCACGCGACCTTTGTTCTCTATGGCCTTGTCTTTAGCGCGGGCCAATAGAGTCAGCAACTTGTTGTTGTTTGAAACTATTTCAGCTGCTTTTTTCTCCGAACTTTTAAGGTGGATTGGAGTGGGTTCTGTATTCATTGTGTGTGCTGTTATTGTTTTGTACGTTCTACTAAGATAGTAATAGCTGATGAAAAAGAGTAGCGTACTATGAAAAACAACTATCCTGTAGCCGATGTATTGTACACCGACTCATCACCCAGCAGCAACAATTCTATTTCGCTCATAATCGATTTTTCCAAGTGCTTTGCCCTTTCAAAATCTGCAGAGCATGTGATGTAAGAAACACAGTGCACTTTTACTTTCTGTTTGCCCGATGGCACTGCTTTCACTTTTATATCTACCAAGTCAGTGAATGAGCCGTTGAGTGATAAAGTTACTTCCTTGGCCGCACGGAGGGATGCTCCATGATCCTGTGTAGAGGTTACTTCAAATTGGTGGTTCATCAATGCCTGTGAACAGGCTCCGAAAATGGAATCGTCAGGACATACAAAGTACTTAATTTTCATGGATTGGTTTTGTGAGAACAACCCTCGGGATACAATGATTATGCCATTATCACACCATAATTCCGAAACGCACTACAACAAAGGAGATGCGAACATTCAGATTAATAAAATCGCAGCAATAAAAAATGTGTGGGTAAGTAAATAACTACCACAAAGCCCATGAACAACAGCAATAGATAAAGTAGTGGATTGATTTGGGTTTGGGGTTCTGTTCCAGGCCCAAAAGCCCAGTTTATGTTTTCTTTTTTATCAGTGAAATAGAAAATGGTAAACAATACTATCCCGCATAATAAGATTTGATAGAAGAGCGCATCGGAATTGTAACCAAGTTTCCATACCATATATAATAACATAGGAGGAAGAAATACATGAAAAAGAGAAAGTGCCCGCAGAAATAGTGATTTTGAGCTGTCGAACATGTAGTCAGTGAGGCTGAATATTCTTTTGCCGGTAAACAACTGCATAAAGTAGGAAATGTTCCATCCGGTTTCAGGAATAAGTATGGAAATAGCCATCATGCTGGCAAGCAAATTATCTTCCAGCCACAAAGCCGGCAACGCCAATAAAAGAGCAATATCAGAAAACCATAAAAAATTAGGAACACCCCACTTGCGCCAATAAACAGGAACCAGAATGGCGACAAAAACGGTGTACGCTATTTTTAACCACAACGGGAGTAACATTGCATTAAATTTAGCGAATCAAGATACACATAAGCCATCTACAGTCAACATGTGTTAGTTCACGTATATGTTTTGTCTGACGCCACGTTGCCAGCGCGCGCATTTTTTTTTCTTCAATGCCGAACTCTGAATTAATGCGGTTGATGTTTTGTCAGTTTCTATATAGGCTCGTTTACCCAACCATAAGCTGGCTGCTTTATCTACTATCAAAAAAGACTGTTGGCTTAATTCAATTTGTGAATGTGAAGCCATAAACACTGCCGCACCTGATTGCACCCATATTGTGCTTCCGTTCGTAGCAATGAGCCTGGTGTTTTTTTGAAGATGTATAGCCGCCCCGTTTTCCACCACAAAAACGGTGGGGTTGGTAAACAGGTTTGTTCCCTGCCAGGTTGAAGCTTTTGTCGTGCGCGTTGGCGTGCGCCCACGGTCTATCATAATATAATTTTTTGGCTCCACTACCAATGCAATTCCCGCAGGAACTATAATGGTGTCGGCACACCAGCGCACGCTTTTGTCAATGGTGGTATCATCGAACCGTATGCGCACTTGGGCAGTACCGCTTTCGTTCACATTTATCAATTCTGCGGAGATACCGTTGAGCAATATTTTTTTGTTGTCAGTAGTTCCGGCCGCGTGTGAGGCCGTTACGCTCATGCCGCGGAGATTGTCGAATGCATGCGTGATGGCAGGTGCAGTGGATGGATTGGTGGCCACACCAATTTTTCGATTGCTATAGAGTGTATAGGCATCATTGCCATCGCCCAGAAAGGCCAGATTTTTTTTCAATTCAATTCCCACACGCTCAATGGCCAGGGCATTTTTTTCTGCATCATCAATAGTGCCGTTGCTGTCCATATCAAATAGGGCAAACTCCAAACCATGATTACCTGTAAGTGGGTTGGCCAACGCTGGTCTTCGCTCAAATGGGTAGTAGGCAACGGAATTAACGCACTCATTGGCCTCAGTTATTGAGTCAAAAACCAAATCGAAGTGGCCATCAGCGGGCAAGGGTTTTATGTAATCGGCATAACCACTATAAAGTTGTGGTCCTTCTTTCAAGTGCTTGCCGGTCTGCAAATACATGTATAATCCGGCTTTGGGTTTTTCAGTGCACTCGGCATCTTTATATTGATAAGTATCCGAAAGGGTTCCATTGCGCGCTGAGGTCAAGTGGTTTTCTATCCATACATATTGTGGTAGGGATGTACTATCTGCAAGTGGTACCCTGACCCGAACGGCATCTCCTGTAGTTATAAAATCGCGAAGGAAAACATCGCTACGTGCCGGGCTACTGTCCGCCTCCATGTCGGTGTTTATCTCGTGGCCCTCAACATCAATCGCGCTAATAGAATATTTTTTTCCTTCGGGCTTCCAGTTGAGCCGGTCCCTGTCCCAGGCATTACAACTAAGCAACGAGCTGTTGGCACCGCCAAGTAAACTCCATCCACCCTGATAGCACAAATGATAAGTAGGGCGCGAGCCATTGCCACCGCCCGCATGAAAATTATTATCACCTAATAGCAAATGCACATACTCATGTTTGGCAATGTTAAATGGCAACACATCCGAACTTCGAAAAGTGGAATACGTATCTGTTTGCATGCCGCACACAGTGCCTATGCTTCCATGCGAAGCAAACCCACTTTGATTATTCAGCGTGTGTGCATTTCTGTATATCACCATCACGTGGTCTAAGCGAGGAGGGTTGTCCACACTCGGAGTAGTTTTCATGATTCCGTATCCGGTGGTGGTCCACAAATCGAAATCGGACTGCGTAAGTCCTGTGCTGGTTAAAAGTTTTCCCATTTCACTCAGCTGCGAAAGCAAATTATCGGTCATGTATGCTGTTTGTCCGCGCACCCGCATCGCACTTTCTTTAATGGTGAACATCTTGTCCACATAGTCGCCCAGTACGATGTAATTGCCAAAAGAATTTTCGTAAAAAAACCGTGTAAGCTTGGCCTCAGGTGAAGTGGATGGTAGTGCGTCAAACAATTCGTTTCTCCAAGCAGGCATCGCGCCCTCTGGCCATGCGTTTTGCAGTTGCACATTGTACAAAGGGTCTTGCGCGGGGTTTACATCATAATCTATTTCGGCAAACAACACGAGTATTCTGATGGTGCCGTTGGCTGGCAGACTCTTGCCATAGTCACTTTTTTGTACGCGTCCTTGTGCAGTTGCGTGCAGGCACACTAACAAAAATAATAATGTGATGGGCAAATGGGTCCACCTACATAAATTCAGTGCAACAGCGCGTGTGTGGTTCGCTTGGCGAAGCGTCATTAGGCAGTCACCTGTTCGGTGTAATGATCTTGGATGATGTCTAATGTCTGGTGAATTTCTTCAATGCTGTCGGATGTAACGAGTTTCATGCGAAAGTCCTTGAAGTGATCGAAGCCGCGAAAATAGTTGGCATAGTGTCTTCTCATTTCAATGATGCCCAGGCGTGGGCCTTTCCACTCAAGCGATTTTTCGAAATGGGTACGACAAACCTTTATCCTGTCTTCAACAGTTGGTGCTTCCTTGTGTGTGCCGTGGGCCAAATAATGTTTTATTTCATTAAATATCCAGGGATAACCTATGGCGGCCCTGCCTATCATTATACCATCAACACCATATCGGTTTTTATACTCCATCACTTTTTCTGGTGTATCTATATCGCCATTACCAAAAATCGGAATGCGCATGCGTGGATTATTTTTTACATCGGCTATTAGCGACCAGTCGGCCGACCCTTTATACATTTGAACACGTGTGCGACCATGGATTGTAAGTGCGCGTATGCCCACATCTTGCAATCTTTCAGCTACCTCTACAATATGTTTAGTCTGTTCATCCCACCCTAGGCGGGTTTTTACCGTAACGGGCAATGTGGTTGACTTCACAATTTCAGAAGTCATTTTTACCATCTTTGGTATGTCTTTCAGAATGCCCGCACCCGCACCTTTGCACGCTACGTTTTTCACAGGGCAGCCATAGTTTATATCAATCAAGTTGGGGTTGGCCTGAGCAGAAATCACTGTGGCCTCGCGCATCGATTCTATGTCGCTTCCAAATATTTGAATTCCAATGGGTCTTTCGTAATCGAATACATCCAGCTTTTGCACACTTTTGGCCGCATCGCGAATCAATCCCTCTGACGAGATAAATTCAGTGTACATCATATCCGCACCTTCGGCCTTGCACACCATGCGAAATGGTGGATCGCTCACATCCTCCATAGGAGCGAGCAACAACGGGAATTCACCCAATTCTATATCTGCGATTTTAACCAAGGTAGATGCCTAAACTTGTAAGTGTGTGAATAGTATAATATATCTTTGGCAAAGATAACCAACAGATGCTATGCAGTCAATAAAAGCTTCCTGGCAAAATGCCTCTCCTTACCGCCAATTCATGATGTTGGTGTTTGTGATGCTTGTGAGCGTCATAATTATGACCCTAATAGGGGTGGCCTGTGTGGCTGGTATTTTCAACATCAATATTTTCTCCGACCCCACCGCGTTCGATAATTTGCAAGACCCGAAAACATTGATGGCGCTTAAGTTTTTACAAAGCCTTACGAGCATTGGCATGTTTCTTTTGCCACCCCTTCTGGCTGCCTATCTGGTGAGCGAACAACCACTGCAGCGACTGGGTCTTGATAAGGCAGCGGGTATGCCAAACATTGTGTTGGGCATATTAGTGATGGCCGCAGCTATGCCTTTGGTCAATCATCTGTATGAACTCAACCAACACCTGCAATTGCCCACAGCCCTTGCATCGGTAGAAAAGTGGATGAAAGATTCAGAGGCCAGTGCCGCAGAAATTACCAAAGTGTTCTTGAAGGCGGATAGTGTGTCGGGACTTTTGTTGAATATTTTCATCATCGCGCTGTTACCGGCCATAGGTGAAGAGCTTCTATTTCGCGGCTTTATCCAGCGTCTATTTCATAAGTGGTTTGGCAACATGCACAGTGCTGTATTGCTAACCGCAATTTTGTTCAGTTCATTGCACATGCAGTTTTATGGTTTCTTACCAAGGGTGGCACTGGGATTGGTTTTGGGCTACATGTTTATATGGAGCGGATCGCTGTGGTTGCCTATGATAGCACACTTTGTAAACAATGCAGCAGCAGTTACCATGGCTTATTGGTACGATAACGGCATCACCACTTTCGATGGTAATGAAGTGGGCACGGGCGACACGGCCGTTTTGTTTTCGATTGTAAGCGCTGTGCTGGTTTTCGCACTTATGTGGGGTCTTCATAGGCTCAATGCACCACGGGTAGAATGAAAAAAGCCTGTTGGTTGACAGGCTTTAAGCTAAATTTTTTGCAGCGCTTTATTTTCCTGATACCTCATCGCCTTTGCGCGTTGAGTAATTTATTTTGAGCGCGTTTACTTTTCTCAGTTCTTGTTTTACATCGCTCACTATTCCCATTCTTACTTCCTTGTCCACTTTCAGTGACATGGTCATATAGGGAACTTCGGCTTCGTTACGGGCCTTGCGCTCTTTCTCCACAAACTCAGGAATGTTATCCACTGTGGCAAAGGCGTCATCAAGTTGTATGCGTGGTTCGGTACCGTATAAAGTAGCCAGCATTTTAATTGGTGGGCCTATGTATATGTAACTCACCAGTGATTTTTTTTCAAGTTTTTGAATCTCTGTGGCTGCCGGGCGCTGAACTTTTACTTTCAATGAAGTTTCGCGCATGACGGTAGTTACCATAAAGAAAAAGAGCAGCATGAAAACAATGTCAGGCAGTGAAGCAGTAGAAATCTGAGGCGTTCCACCGGCTTTCTTCTTTCTAAATTTGTGCATCATAACGTACTTCCCACGTCTTTGGGCTCTGCTTCTGAAATCTTTTGCGGATAAATTCCTCTGATTTCTTTCTGCTGTTCCCCATTTAGTTTATCAAATTTCTTTCCGTATTTATTCATTGCTGCATCATCGCGCAATTCATTATATGCAGCTTTCAACTCGTTTTGTACTTTAATATACATATCGTATGAGGTGCCTCTGTCGTTTTGTAGTGATACTACCGCTACATCTGGACTGTCAGACAAATTTGGATCGATACCATTGTTAACCAAAAACTTTTTTGTTTTGGTGCGTAGCGTATTTACGTTTGTCCATTCACCTTCTACAAGTAATTGGTCTCTGGCGTTCACCAGAACCACAAATACGTTTCTTTCTTTGATAGGTGGTGGCGGCTCCTGGTCATCAGGAGGTATGGGTGGCAATTTGATGGATATACCCGTGTCCACGTCCATGGTTGTTGTTACCAGAAAGAAGATAAGCAGCAGAAACGCAATGTCGGCCATTGAGCCTGCATTGATATCTGACGATACTCTTATTTTTTTCTTAGGCATTGAGTCTATTTGAATAGGTTAGAAACCTCTACATAAACTGCGGTAGCGATGGCTCCCACTCCAAGTATATAAAATGAAACGAGTCCGGCTCCAATTAATTTTGATTCTCCGGGGCCCACACCATACTTTTCATATGAAGGCAACACGCCCGATGAGGCGAAAATGTAACTGAGCAGAAATAGTGCGGCCAGCGCCACAATACCGATTACGGTATCTCTGGCTTCTTTCGGATGCTTTATCACGTACATCAAAGGAAATACTACCATTGCAAGAATAGCAATACCAATTAAGATGAATGCAAAAATGATCCCGACATTTGCAATTGTTTCTTCCATGATTATTTGTTTTTCATTTGGTGCTTCACCAACATGTCAATCAAACCTATTGAAGCATCTTCCATAGTATTTACAAGACTATCGATTTTTGCAACCAGGTAGTTGTAAAACACCTGAAGTATCATGGCTACAATAAGGCCAAATACCGTGGTGAGAAGTGCCACTTTAATACCACCAGCTACAAGACTGGGAGAAATATCACCTGCTACTTCGATAGCGTCAAATGCAACGATCATACCTACTACTGTTCCAAAGAACCCAAGCATGGGTGCAATAGAGATAAAGAGAGATATCCACACAAGTCCGCGCTCAAGCAAGCCCATCTGCACGCTTCCGTATGCCACCACTGATTTCTCAACGATGTCAATACCTTCGTGTGAGCGGTCTAAGCCCTGGTAGAAAATGCTGGCAACCGGCCCTTTGGTGTTACGGCAAACTTCTTTGGCCGCATCCATTCCGCCAGAGTTAAGCGCAGTTTCAATGTTATTAAGCAACCTGTCTTTGTTAGTAGTGGCAAGGTTCAAATAGATGATCCTTTCTATTGCGATAGCCAAACCGATGAGCAGGCAAATAAGGATAGGCGTCATATAACGCCAGTCACCCTGAATGAATTTTTCTTTCAGTACCTGATGAAATGAAGCATCGCTGGCAGCAGCCACAGTGGTTGTTTCAGTTGTGGATGGAGCAGAAGCATCGTCATCTTGCGCCATTACAAATGTCGATGAGAAAGTCACCAGGAATACAATCAATAATGATGAAAGTAGTTTTTTCATGTTAGCAGTTATTATGATAAATGGTTTTGTTTTGGTGTGGTTAAAAATATGAGATGTCAATGATAAGGCAAAAAAATCAGTCTTCAAATTTTTTAATGTGCAATGCGACCAAATTTAATGAATAAATTACGTTTATAAGTGTCGCTTCTATTTGTAGGTTATCACTCCGTTTTAGAACGCGGAGAGAGAGGGATTCGAACCCTCGATACCCTTTTGGAGTATACACACTTTCCAGGCGTGCACCTTCAGCCACTCGGTCATCTCTCCAGAAGGAATATACTCCCGGTTTTTCAAGGCTGCCAAATTACGAAAATTAAGTATTCTGCAAAAGGCCGATCAGGCTGTAAGTTCACCACGCAATGGCTGTTGCAACATGCGCTCAAACTCAGCCCCTTTAATGCCTTTGCCTAATAGATACATCATTTTGGCCAGCGCAGCCTCAGTGGTCATGTCAGCACCTGCAATCACGCCTATTTCTTTTAGTTTCAAACTGGTTTCATAGCGCCCCAACTGCACAGTACCTCCGCCACATTGTGTCACAGCCACCACAGTCAATCCTGCCTTTATCTTATCACACAAAGTATCCACAAACCACGGATATGAAGGCGCGTTGCCGGAGCCAAAGCCTTCTAACACTAGCCCGCGCATGCCGGCCGCACCGGTCACCGCCTCTACATATTGTTGTGTCATGCCAGGAAACACTTTAAGCAAGCCTACCGATGTGTCCATTTCCGTAAATATTTCTAGCGTATCGATATAGGCAGACGGCTTCAATATATTTTGTTGGTGAAAAATCACCTCCACCCCGGCCTCCGCAAGTGCCGGCATATTTACCGACTTGAAGGCTTCAAACTTTGCCGAGTTGTATTTGGAGGCCCTGTTCCCGCGATACAATTCATAGTCAAAATAAATACACACTTCGGGCACCAATGCTTTATCGTTTTCTTTCTTGGCTGCTATTTCTATTGCGGTAATCAAATTTTCACGTGCATCGGTTCGTATCTCCCCAATCGGTAACTGCGAACCTGTAAGTACCACGGGTTTGCTCAGGTTTTCGAGCATAAAACTAAGTGCCGATGCAGTGTACGCCATGGTATCGCTGCCATGCAAAATCACAAATCCATCATAGGCTGAATAGTTGTCACGGATTATGGTGGCCAACTCGGCCCAGTGTGCGGGCATCATGTTGGATGAGTCGATAGGCGGAGAAAAAGAATGAAATCCAAAGGTGTAATCAAATGTATTGAGCTCGGGCACCAACTGCCTGATCTGTTTGAAATCAATTGGAACAAGGCTTTTGTGCGTGGGATCCTGCACCATGCCAATGGTGCCACCGGTGTATATTAATAGTATAGAAGTGGTGTTGGCCATCAGTTGTGAAATAATTTTTGTGCGTTGGCAGTAGTGATTCGTGCCACTTCTTCAACGTCTATTTGTTTGATAGTGGCTACTTTTTCGGCCACCAGTTTTATGTAGGCACTCTCATTGCGCTTGCCTCTGTGTGGCACGGGCGCCAGGTAGGGCGCGTCTGTTTCAAGCACCACATTGTCGAGCGAAATATTTTCCAGTGCTTCGGATAGCCCACCATTTTTAAAAGTAACAACACCCCCCACGCCCAGCATAAAGCCCAGTCCCACCGCACGCTCAGCATCTGCAGCCGTACCCGTAAAACAATGAAACACCCCTCGCAGGCCACTTAGTTTAGCCTGCTCAATCAATGATAATATATCGTCAAAACTATCGCGCGAGTGAATCACTACAGGTAAGCGCAGGTCTATGGCCCACTGCAGTTGTGTGAGCAGTACGTCTTGCTGTTCTTTGATATGTGCCTTGCTCCAGTAATAGTCAAGCCCTATCTCGCCCACCGCAACAAAAGGCCTTTGCGCGAGCCAGTGCTCAGTGATGCGGAGTTTTTCTTTGTAATCGTTTGCGACCGAACAAGGGTGCAGCCCCATCATGGCTAAACAGCGCCCCTCGTATTTTTCTTCCACCGCCAGCATCGCAGCTATGGTTTTGTCATCTACATTGGGCATGTAGAATTTAGTCACCCCAACGTCTGCAGCGCGCTGCATGGCGGCATCCAGGTCTTCACTAAGCTCGAGCGAATATAAATGTGTGTGTGTGTCGGTGAGCATCGGACAAATTTAATGTTTTTGTATCACCACAGCCGAGTCTGCGCGGTTGGTTTATTTGTCATATTATTGTGAGAGAAAATCAACGTGAAAAAAATCCTTGTCATACGATTCAGCTCCATTGGCGACATAGTGCTCACCACACCTGTAGTGCGATGCCTTAAATCGCAGTTGCCCGAGGCAGAAATTTGTTTTCTCACCAAGCCGCAGTTTACCGACCTGGTAGCGCACAATCCACACATCGACAAATGTTTTTATCTAAAGGAAAACCTATCAGACACTATAGCTGAGTTAAAAAAGGAATCGTTTGATTTTGTGATAGACCTGCATCATAACATCCGCACACTTGCAGTGAAACAGGCACTGGGCGTGCCTTCGCGCGCGTTCAACAAACTGAATGTCGCCAAATGGTTGCTGGTAAATACGCGACTGAATTTGTTGCCCAATACGCACATAGTGGACAGGTATATGAAAACCGTTAAACACCTTGGTGTGGTCAACGACCAAAAGGGACTGGACTTTTTTATTCCAAATAGTGAGCAAGTTTTAATGGCTGAACTGGCACCGTCACACGCAGGCGGATTTGTGGCGGTAGTGATAGGCGCGAAGCACAATACAAAAAAACTACCTGTCGAGAAGATCATCGCACTGTGCAAAGAAATTGACAAACCCATTATTCTTGTGGGGGGCAAAGAAGATCAAGTTGAGGGCGAAGCTATATCAAGCGCGAGTGGAGAGAACGTAATAAATGCTTGCGGAAAGTTAAGTCTGCTAGGCTCTGCATCCGTGTTGCGGCAGGCTTTGGTGGTAGTGACGCATGACACCGGCATGATGCATATTGCGGCCGCATTGCGCAGGCCAGTGGTAAGTGTGTGGGGAAATACGGTGCCAGCATTTGGTATGTATCCATACATGCCCGGGAATGAATCAAAAAGTGTGTGGATAGAAAATAAAGGATTGCAGTGCCGGCCTTGTTCCAAGATCGGGTATAATCAATGTCCCAAGCAGCATTTCAAATGCATGCAGGATCTGGATGTGAAACATATAAGCGAAGAGGTGAGCCGTTTGGCGGGAGAAACTGTTAACTAAACAGCGCTTTCAACTCAGTAGCATCATCGGGTTTCATTTTTCCAGCCAGTATTAAGCTCAGTTGTTTTCTGCGCAAGGCACCTGCATGTCTTTCTTTTTCTTCATCTGTTTCGGGTACCAGCTCCGGCACATTGATGGGGTGTCCCAACTGATCTACCGCTACAAAAGTGTAAATGGCTTCGTTGCATTTTGTTTTTTGCCCCGAGATGTTGTCTTCCATCCACACGTCAATAAATATTTCCATGCTTGAAGTAAAAGCACGTGAAACCTTAGCACGCAGCGTTACTATTTGGCCAAGCTTTATAGGTTGATTAAAAGAAACATTGTTGACTGATGCGGTGACTACCACGCGGTGACAGTGTCGATGTGCGGCAATGGCCGATACAATGTCCATCCAGTGCAGGAGGCGGCCTCCCATCAAATTTCCAAGTACATTGGTATCATTGGGTAACACAATTACTGTGTGGATTGCTAGTGTTTCTGCGGCTGTTTTACTTTTCATTTGGTTCAATCGTTTGTGCAAAGGTATTGTAATATTTGCGCATTACTTATTTATGATAAATATGTAATCCAATAGGTTTTTTATTAGTTAATTTGCAGTCCAATCCGGACCCGTAGTTCAACTGGATAGAATGACAGGTTTCGGCCCTGTTGGTTGGGGGTTCGAATCCCTCCGGGTTCACCAGATGATCAAGCCCGCTGCGAAGCAGCCTTTCAATTTCTTTTATTGAGTCAAGCGAAGCTTGAACGAAGCAAAAAGGGATTGAAAGAATTTGCGAAGTGAAGAGGGCAGGATTCACTACTTTGAAAAGGAGCGTATGACCGCAGGTAATCTCAGCCGAGAAAAAGTATGGTGAGACAAGCGCAGCTTGAATGAGGCAACAAGGAGTTGAAAGAATTCGTGCAGCGAAGAGGGATAGATCCACTACTTTGAAAAGGAGCGGATAACCGCAGGTAATCCCAACTGAGAAAAAGTTTAGCGAGTCAAGCGCAGCTTGAATGAAGCAACAAGGGATTGTAAGAATTCGCCAAGCGAAGCAGATGATCACAAGTAGTTAAACAAGATTTTTATTGTTGTTCTGTATTTAACAATCAGTCAATTTGTTGAAAGTTTTAGAGATAAATACAGAGCGCACCTGGCGCGGAGGAGAGCGGCAAACAATGCTCACTGTCCAGCACTTTATGGATGCCGGAATTCAAGTTACTTTACTTTGCCGCGAAGATACGCCATTGGCAACACGCTGTGGTGGATTGTGCAAAGTGATCACTTCAAAAACTCACGCGTTTGTATTTTGGTGGCTGTGTCTCCATGGAGCCAAGTATGATATTTTGCATGTACAAACTGCCCGCACACTTACCTTGGCAATTCTCTCAAAACCTTTTCACCGTAGATGTGTAGTGTATACACGCAGAGTTGATTTCCCACTCCGTGGTGTTCTCACACGCATGAAGTATCAAATGACAGACGGCATGGTCACAATAAGCGCTGCTATTGCCGCTGTGATGAAAAAATCCAATGTGAAAACGGATTCAGTGATTCCTGACTTCTGTTCTTTTGCTGAAGCCAATCGCGCGCGCGCAGAGGCTTTGCTTGCGGCACATCACATCAGTTACAAAAAAATTATTCTCACCATTGCCGCATTAGTTCCACATAAAGATCCGCTCACCATGGTGCGGGCCATGGCTGCGTTGGCCGACCAACGAGATGATTTTGTGGTGTTGCATTTTGGCGATGGTCCGTTGAGGCCTGAAGTGGAGGAGGAAATTTTAAAGTACAACTTAAGTGGAAAATACTTGTTGATGGGTTACCATGAGCGGGTGGAAGATTTTTTTGCTGTGGCAAATCTTTTTATGATGAGTTCAGAGGAAGAAGGCTTGGGCAGTTCGGTGCTTGATGCGTTTTTTCACAATGTGCCGGTAGTGACAACCAATGCGGGCGGTCTCAAGGAAACGGTAGAAAGAAATGGGTTACTTGCCGAGGTAGGTGATTTCGAAAACTTGGCGAGTCGGGCAAATGTGTTTTTGTCAGATCCAAAGCTGGTCAAATTGAAAACCACACAAGCACATAAATTTGTGATCGAAAATTATTCGGCTGAAAAGTTAGTGCCACAATATGTAGAACTGTTCGAAAAGTTGGTTGGAAAGTAACTGGCGTTGTTCCAATTCCAGAATTTCGTTTTTCTGATCTCTTGAAACGTAGAACAGATAAGGCTTCCGTGAGACGCATCATTAGAGCGCGCCTAAGGGGTTGTTTTGATACCGGCACAGTGTTTCCCTAGTCGGGGATTATAAGCCCTTAGATTGCCCCTAAACACCTATAAAAACATCTACTTTTTTTTGATTATATATAACAAGCTGGAAGACAGGTGTTTATCATAAATTGATGCAATTTGTGATTTTGCCCCATTCCAAAGCATATTGAAAAAATCTGTAGATCCCGTTTTGTATTTCTGGCTGAGTAGAGAAATGTAGTAACCATCTAATGGCATCGTTCTGATTTCAGAAATTTGGCAACCATGTTTTTCTAAAAAACGACTCATTGATTTATGCTCGAAATGATAAAGATGTCGAGGCACATCATAAGCTGCCCAGTGTTTTCCAAAAATGTTTTGTTCGTAAGCCATTGCGTTGGGTACCGCTATTACCAACTTGCCGTTTGGCGCCAAGTGTGAAATTAGCTTTTCAAATGTTTCGTTCAGCTCATGTATGTGTTCCAGTACGTGCCAAAGTGTGATGATGTTGAACTGCGCATCTGATGCAATAGATGCCAGGTCGTTTACCACATCAATATTCTCTTTGGTAATGGCATAGGTACGGGCTTTTTCAGAAGGTTCCAGT
Organism: Bacteroidia bacterium; assembly: GCA_037968415.1. Taxonomy (GTDB): domain Bacteria; phylum Bacteroidota; class Bacteroidia; order AKYH767-A; family JBBKVM01; genus JBBKVM01. The sequence continues at coordinate 14,645 of JBBKVM010000034.1, forward strand.
CCGCTAGCAATCCAACCGGCATTTTTACAAGCTGCAACAAATGAACCGGTACCGCATCCATAATCAAAGAGCATTTTTTGTTGATTAGTGCCTATTAGTCGATTGACCAATCTTACCTTTTTAGCCATCATTACCCTTCGCGCAAGCCCGTAAATTTTTCCAATAAATGAGGGGTTCTCTGCATTGTGAGAATAATAATCTTTAGATTGATAGTACCTTGTTATTTCTTCTTGAGATGGGCGTGGGTTTGTAAACTTAAAGTTACACTCATTGCAAATAACTATTTGGAACGTTTCATTTGAAACGGTGTGATCGACACACTCTATGAAAGATGTCTGTTCTTGCGAATTGCAGACGGGACAATTTGTTAGCTTCTCCAAAGATTTTGTTAATAATGTTTCACGTGGAACATATTGGAAATTATCTGCCTAAATATACTAGTAGAACTGAAATATCAGCAGGAGATACTCCGCTTATGCGTGCTGCCTGCCCTACCGTTTGGGGTTTGATTGACGACAGTTTTTGTCTCGCTTCTATTGATATAGATTTTATTGTGTCATATTTGAAATCATCATGAAGTATTATGTCTTCAAGTTTATTCATTTTATCAACTAATTGTTGTTCTTTTTCAATGTAGCCTTCGTACTTCATCGAGATCTCTGCCTGTTCAAGACTCTCTAAACTCTTCAGATTCATTCCTGCAATTTGTTGCTCCACGGTCGCAAGGTTTAAATGTAAAGCGGATAACGATACTTGTGGACGAGAAAGGATATTGAATAATTTCATTTTTTGCCTGATAGGATCAGTACCCAAAGATTCGAGTAATGTATTTACTTCATTAGGGCTCACGCTCATTTCTTTAAATGAGTTAATCACTGCTTCGGTTTCGGCTTGTTTTAATTGTGCCTGCTTCAATCTTTCTTCACTGGCTAGCCCCAGTTCGAAACCTAACGGTGTCAGGCGAAGATCGGCATTGTCCTGTCTCAGTAAGGTCCTGAACTCAGCCCGTGAAGTGAACATGCGGTAGGGCTCATCAGTGCCTTTGGTAACTAAGTCGTCAATCAACACACCTATGTACGCATCGGAGCGTTTTAAAATAACATGTTCGAGGCCATGAATTTTCCTATGCGCATTAATTCCAGCCATCAGTCCCTGACAAGCTGCTTCTTCATACCCAGTAGTTCCATTTATCTGTCCGGCAAAGTAAAGATTCTCTATCTGTTTGGTTTCCAGGGTTAAGGAGAGTTGTTGCGGGGGGAAATAATCGTATTCAATGGCGTAACCGGGTCTAAACATTTTTGCGTGCTCAAATCCGGGAATTAGCTGCAGGGCACTTTTTTGAACGTCTTCAGGCAAAGAAGTGGAGAAGCCGTTAAGATATATTTCAACTGTATTGAAGCCTTCGGGTTCAACAAATAATTGATGGCTGTCTTTGTCAGCAAAGCGATTGATTTTATCTTCGATAGAAGGGCAGTATCGTGGGCCAATCCCTTGTATACGACCGGTAAACATAGGAGATTGCTCAAAGCCCGTTTTGAGTATTTCGTGGACTTGCTCATTTGTGTAAGCTATGTGGCAACTCCTTTTTTCTTTGGGTCGCTCTACGGGTAGGTAAGAGAACCTCCCTGGGTTTTCGTCTCCCAGTTGCTCTTCCATTTTAGAATAGTCAAGCGATCGGCCGTCAAGTCGGGGAGGAGTTCCGGTTTTCATTCTGCCGCTTTCGAATCCTAATTTCACAAGTTGTTCTGTGATGCCTGTAGCGGCTTTTTCGCCTGTTCGGCCTCCACCAAATTGTTTGGCACCAATATGAATTACTCCATTGAGGAAAGTGCCATTAGTAAGGATGACTGACTTGGCTTTGTATTCCTGACCCATACCGGTCATTACACCTGTAACCTTATCATTTGCTACTGTAATGCCGGTGACCATGTCTTGCCAAAAATCAACATTGGGAGTTTCTTCCAACATCTGTCGCCATGTTTCAGCAAACCGCATGCGGTCATTTTGTGCGCGTGGGCTCCACATAGCCGGTCCTTTGGATCTGTTGAGCATCCGAAACTGCAGTGTTGATTTGTCTGTGACAATGCCCGAATATCCTCCCAACGCATCGATCTCACGCACTATTTGTCCTTTTGCTATGCCACCCATGGCTGGGTTGCACGACATCTGGGCAATGGTCTGCATGTTCATGGTGATCAGTAGCACGCGCGATCCCATATTGGCTGCTGCTGCTGCTGCTTCGCAACCCGCATGGCCGGCTCCAACTACTATAATATCGTATTCGTGATGCATGGTGTGTGTGGTGGCGACTGTGTGATATGTTTCACGTGGAACAAGCGCCTAAAAGGTGCGCAAAGATAGATAAAAATCTTCGCGCTGCCTCATTTTTTCGCGCTGTGCGGGGGTCTTATCGCCATAGCCCAATAGGTGGAGCAGCCCATGCACCATTACACGGTGAAGTTCGTCTTGCCGCTTGACACCAAAGGCAATGGCATTTTCGCGCACACGTTCGTAACTAATGTATATGTCGCCTGAGATACCTTCTGTTGGTTGACTATAATCAAAGGTAATTACATCTGTGAGTGTATTGTGCTGCAGATATTTTTTATTGAGTTTAAGCAGATAAGCATCAGTCACAAAAATGTAATTGAGCATGCCAGAAGATTTGCGTTCGTGTATAATAACCGTCAACAGCCACGCGCGCAGGGCTTTGCGGTGGAGCAAACGAAAGCGGATGTCTTCAAAATAAAAAGACACGCTCACAGCTTCAGAAATTTAGGAGTGGTGTATGTTGAATATAATTTCAACCGTGCGGCCGTTGTCGCCAAATATAATTTGGTCGGCCAGATGCTTCATCAGAAATATGCCTCGGCCTGAAGGCTTCTCGAGGTTTTCGGGAGCAGTAGGATCAGGCAGATCGTAGAAGTCGAAACCGGGACCTTCGTCTGTTACCGAAAAAGTAATTTGCTCAGTGGTCATCGCGTATTTTACGTGAATCATTTTGCCAGCGTCTGACTTGTTGCCGTGATAAATGGCGTTGGTCACTGCCTCGGTAAGGGCTACCAGCATGTTGCCATACATGTCTTCATTCAGATCAAGCGAAGCACGTAGATCGTCAACCAGTTTTTCTACCAGGTTGATACTCGCGGGCTGACTGCTTATGACAAGGGTTTGGTTTGGTTGGGTTTTGGTGTCGGTCATAGTAGGCTCAAGGCATCAGTTGTTGATGTTCTGGAAATACTCGTTTACTTTTTGTTTGTAAAACGGGTTCAACGAAGGAGGCACTGTTTTTAGCAATTCGGTTTCCTTCATTTTTAGCCTTTTATACTCATCAAATGCGGCAGGGTTACGGTTCACTAAATTTTTTCCTTCGCGTGATTCCCTTCGTTCTTCCTCATCGCGCTCGCGCTCAGCCTTTTCAGATTCTAACAGCCTGGTTATGATGTCTTCCTGACGTTTTAGTGTTTCTTGAGTGATGCGCTTGTTAACCAAATCGGTTTCTGTTTCTTCCATCTGTTTTGCAATCTTATCCAGGTTACCCATCGAGCCTGTGCCATCCTTGTTATTTTCCTGGCTCATCTTCTGTAACTCTCTGCGTAGCGCTTCCTGCTCGGCCGCCAGTCGCGCCAATTCCTCGCTCACTTGCCGCTGACCCATGCTTCCGTTTTGCATGCCGTCTTTCAGCGATTTGATGCGTTGGTTCAGTTGCTTTTGCAAATCTTTCATTTGTCCTGATGAAGATGGTTTACTGCCCGGTTTCTGGCACTGCTGGCTGCCAGGCTTCGACTCGGCCATCGCTTTCTGCATGGCATCCAGCGCCTCGCTCAGCAATAGCGCAAGGTTGTTTACAGATGTCATGGCAAACTGCTGCCGGCTGCGAGCCTCCATCGTTTGTCGGTCTTGCAAATGTGCAGTAGCCTTGTCCATATTATCATTCACAGCACTTATCTCACGGTTTACAGTGGCCGATAGCTGCGGTACGCGCTTGCTGAGGGCAAACAGAGAGTCTTCTATCATCTTGGTATCGTCTCGCAGTTTCCGTTGCTGAGCGGTGTTCTTTATATACTTAGGATCGTTGATGTTGATGTCTTTGAAGTTCTGCATCAAACTCTCCTGATCAAATGAAAGCTTGATAAGATTATTGAGCAAAGTTCGAAGCGCGTTCAGGTCTTCTTCCATTTGTTCTGCATCGCCCGATGACTGCATCTGTTGCATCTTTTGCGACATCTTTTTCATTTTGTCAGATGCACTTTTTTGAGACTGCGAAGCTTTTTTGTTTTTCTGTTCGCCCAACTGCTGTTCGCTGTCCTGCATATCTTTGTCTATGTCCTGCTGGTCTTGCTCGGGGTTGTCAAAGTCGTTGGGGAACTGTAGATCATCGTTTTTCTTGTCCAGCTCTTTCAGCTCTTTTTTCAAATCCTGAAACTCTTTGGTGAGTTCTTTTTGTTTTTCCTCCAGTTGTTTGCTGTCTGCATTTTTATCATTCGAATCTTTTGACAACTCTTCTTCTTTTTTAGCCAACTCTTCCAGTTTATCAATAGACTCTTTCAGTTTTTGTTCAAACTCAAGTTGTTTGAAAATCTCCATGGTGCGGTCCATCTCCTTCATCATGTCCTTGTTGTTCAGCTTCATTTTATCCATCATCTCCTGCACTTTCTGCTTGTCCATCTGCGCCATCAGTTTCTCTAGTTCCTCCATTAGTTTGCGCAGCTCGTCTGTCATAATTTTGTCGAGCAATTCCTGCAATTGTTTTTGTTTTTCAAGCAACTCAGGATCTGATTTTTTGTACTCGTTTTCCTGTTGTGTCTTACGATCATTTTCGTTTTTTATGCTGTTGAGTTTTTGCTCCAATGAGCGTTGGTTCTTCAGCATCTCTTCCATCTTCTTCCTGTCTTCCCAGTTCAATTCTTTCTTATCCACCAGGCGTTTGTTCATGTCATCAATGTCCTTCTGCATCTGCTGGGCTTTGCGCATGGTCTCTTTCATGTCTGCTTTCAGCGCTTCGTTTTTCTTGCCGGTTTCGGTTTCCATTTCTTTCAGCGAAGGAGCTTTGAAAAACAAAGATTGCGACCGTGCAGACTTGCTGCCATTTATGCCATCGTTGTCCCATACTTCAAAGTAATATTCGAGTTCGGTGCCGGGCGCTATGCCTGCGCTGGCCATATCCCACATATGAAAAAACTGTTCGCGGTTGCTGCTTTTGCTGATGGGTAAAAATGTGGTGAACTGCTTGCCAGATAAGGTATCGCTGCTGCCCGTAAACCGATAATGGAAAGCAAGCTTATTGAATCCGTAATCGTCTCCTATCATTCCCCTGAAGAAATACCTGCGCACGGAACTGCTGTCGGCCTGTTGTTCAAATTCAATAGTGGGGTAAGCATCGGGTATCACATTAATGGCGTAATACACGGAGTCTTTACCTTTGATAAATTCATTGGCCGTGGTGAGCGCGTAGTTGTCGTTGCGCATTAGCGTGCGCTTGTATTCAAAGCGATCTTTTGCTGCGAGTGGCACGTCAATAACAGTATCTATGAATTGCAATTTGAGTGTGCGCGTATTCTTGGTTGCAAAAACCCATGTCACCCGTGTTCCCTGTGGAACAATAAGGTCGCCTGAGTTCTGGATGGTTTCTGATGGCTTGCCTAGATAGCCTGGATAATCGAGCTGCAAAGCAAAGTTGAGTAATATGGGATTCGGCACTGCATCAAGCGTATATTCTTTGGAATAAAACCCCGCGCCAAACAATCTGAATTTGGTGACCCCTTGCACATTCTTAAACAAGAAATGAAAAGAATTCCGACTTTCTTTATCTAGTTTGTATTGATTATTTCCAACTTCAATGTACACGTTGTCAGGCAATTCGTTGCCAGCTACTTTCACATCTAATACGTAATCGTCTTGTTGAATGGTTTTGAGTTCTTTATTGAGTATTTCAAATGTAAAGGGGGCAGGTTTTTCAAAATACCGACCGTGTTCCCACAGTCTGGCGGTGCTTTCGGTAATTACAGATGGGGCGGAAAAAAACAGAATGACAAATACAGCAATAGGAATGGCCAGGTAACGCAGATACTTTTTGTTTTCACCCAGATTGATGGCTGAAGTAAACGGAACGGGTCTCAGCTCCTGAATTTTTTGGTTGATACTGGCTTGTATCAATTCACGGCTGCCGGTTGCCTGGTCTTCTTGTTTTTTTAGTTGAAGGGTGTTGAGCAACTTGTCGTTTACACCAAGAAAATGGTTACCAATGATGGTAGCAGCTTGTTCGTGGCTGATTATTTTCCCGAGCCTGCGTAAGCGGATAAGTGGCAAGATGACCAGTCTTCCTATGATTCCAGCGTTGATCAGAACAAACGACCAGAATAAAATGGTGCGGGCGGTGGTACTAAACCGGAAGAAATATTCGCATGTGGCAATCACCAAAAAGAAAGCCAACGAAAAGGCGGAGGCATAAATGACACCGCGTATAAGTTGATTTTTATAAAACTTGCGGATGAACTCATCGAGCCGGCCGATGAGGTAATTATAATTATCGTGAAAAGAATTCATGCGGAACAAATGGGATGAACTATCAAATTTACAAAAAGAAAACGGCAGGTGAGCACAAATATTTCCTTTAACCTGCTTGGATTTGTTTGGTTACAGCGTTGCGTCAACTTACTTCACATGCAAGCTTCGACCAAAAACACCCAGTGGTAGGTTGGTTCCGCCATTGCCCGCCAGGAATAGTTCACCTGTCTCTGCAGTTGTGTCCTGAGGCAATTTGTGTCGCAATAAATTCTCGATGATAAGTGACGAAAAGCCCAGAGAATATGTATTGAGCACTAAAAAGTGAGCGGCTGGCTCCAGCAGTTCGGCCACCATGGTCATCATTTCATTGATCTCATCTTCCAGTTTCCAGTTTTCGCCATTGGGGCCGTGGCCAAAGGCGGGCGGATCCAGAATGATGCCCGAATATTTTTTGCCGCGCTTTATTTCCCTTTTCACAAAAGTCATAGCATCTTCAACCAGCCATCGGATGTCGCTCAATCCGGAGAGTTCCATATTTTCCCGCGCCCAGGTCACCACCTGCTTGATGGAATCGAGGTGAGTAATGTCGGCACCAGCCGCACGAGCCGCCAAAGAAGAGCCCCCTGTGTAGGCAAAAAGATTGAGCACCTTGGGTTTGTCAACCGGCATTTTTTTTACAGCCGAATAAATAAAATCCCAATTGGCTGCCTGCTCAGGAAAAATACCTACATGTTTGAATGAGGTAAGGCCCAGCCGAAACTTTAGTATTAGACCAGCATGGTCGTAAGCGATGTGCCAGCGGTCGGGCATGTCGCGCAATTTTTTCCATTCGCCCGAGGAACTGCTTTGTGGAACAAACTCTACGTGGGCAGTTTGTTTCCACTCTTTGTCGCTCAATGTGCGATCCCACACGGCCTGAGGCTCGGGCCTGTTCAGTACATATTTACCAAAACGTTCGAGCTTGGTAAACCGCCCGCTGTCTAACAGTTCATAATCTTTCCAGTGCTGTGGAGTGAGCAATAACATTCCGTAAATATTTATGGCCACAAAGCTACACCATTGGCACCACAATGTGACATGCGCCCATCATTAACGCGCATATCTGCTATCTTTGCACACCGGCTAACAATTATGAATCCAAACAAAACAAGACTTCGTTTCGCGCCCAGCCCCACAGGGCCACTGCACATGGGCGGTGTGCGCACTGCGCTATATTCATTTCTTTATGCGCGTAAGCATGGAGGCGATTTTATTTTACGCATAGAAGACACCGACCAAACACGCTTTGTTCCCGGTGCCGAAGAATACATTGCTGAAGCATTGAAATGGGCCGGTATTGTGGTAGACGAAAGCCCCGAGGCGGGCGGCCCGCACGCACCGTACAGGCAAAGCGAGCGCAAGCCCATCTACGGGAAATATGCTATGCAGATGGTAGAAAGCGGGCATGCTTACTATGCATTTGATACCGCAGAAGAACTGGAAGCCGCACGCAAAAAAGCCGGCATGAACAAAGAAACTTTTTCTTACGGCCCTGCCACACGCATGGAGATGAACAACTCGCTGGCATTGCCGGAAAGCATCACTGAGACATGGCTTACTGATGGTATGCCCTATGTGATCAGGCTGCGTGTTCCTGAAAACGAAAAAATAGAATTTACCGATCTCATACGTGGAGACCTTTCCTTTGAGTCGGTATTGGTAGATGACAAAGTGCTGCTGAAATCTGATGGCATGCCCACTTATCATTTGGCGCATATAGTGGATGACGTGCTGATGGAAATAACCCATGCTGTGCGTGGCGAAGAGTGGCTGCCCTCGGCCCCCGCGCACATTCTTATATACAAGTATCTGGGCTGGCATGCACGCATGCCGCAGTATGCACACTTGCCCCTGCTGCTAAAGCCTGATGGACACGGCAAGTTGAGTAAGCGCGATGGCGACAAGTTGGGATTTCCGGTATTTCCGCTCGAGTGGAAAGATCCACAAAGCGGTGAAGTATCTACAGGCTATCGCGAGAAAGGATATTACCCAGAAGCATTTGTAAACATGCTTGCTTTTTTGGGTTGGAACCCTGGCACCGAACAAGAAATATTTTCGATGGAAGATTTGATCGCTAATTTTTCTTTTGAGCACGTGCACAAGGCTGGTGCGCGATTCGATCACGAAAAAGCAATCTGGTACAACGAACAGTGGTTGCATCGCAAGCCAGCGGCCATACTGGCACACAGCCTGAAAGCGCAACTTCAGGAAGCCGGCTTGTGGAAGGCACTGTATGACGATGCTTTTGTGCAGCAGTGTGCTGAATTGTTGCAGCCGCGGGTACAATTCGAAAATCAAATGTTGGATACAGGTAGTTACCTTTTCACGGCTCCCACAACGTGGGATGATGCTATCATCAGTAAAAAGTGGAAGCCCGGCATAGAGAAGTTTTTTGATGCAGTGGCAGAAATCATGAAGAAAACTGATAACCTGGATGGCACGATGGCCGAAGAAATATTTAAGCAACTGGCAGCGGAACATAATTACAAACCAGGTGAAGTATTGCAACTGATGCGCGTGATGGTAAGTGGGCAAAGTAGTGGCGTGGATTTGTTTCCGATGATGGCGTTGCTGGGAGGCGCGGAGGTGGGAAAGCGCACGCAACTGGCGTTGCAGCATATTTCAAAAACCACCAACAAGTAGTGTCTAGCAATTCAAGATTTGATAATGAATAAGTGATGGAAAAAGGACCAAATTTTTTGGAAGAAATTGTAGCTGCTGATGTGAAAAGTGGCAAGCATGATGGCGCGGTAATTACTCGTTTTCCTCCCGAGCCCAATGGCTATCTGCACATAGGCCATTCAAAATCGATATGTCTCAATTTTAGCCTCGCTCAAAAAGCGGGTGGCAAAACCAATTTGCGATTTGACGACACCAACCCTGTAACCGAAGATACCGAGTATGTAGAGAGTATTAAGCATGATATACGCTGGTTGGGTTTTGAATGGGCCGAAGAACTTTACACTTCTGATTATTTCGATCAGTTGTATGATTTTGCTGTTGCGCTCATTCACAAAGAATTGGCATACGTAGATGATTCCACTGCCGAGCAAATAGCCGCTACCAAAGGCACGCCCACCGAGCCCGGCACACACTCGCCTTACCGCACACGCTCAGTAGACGAAAACCTCGACCTGTTTTCGCGCATGAAAGCCGGTGAATTTAAAGACGGTGAAAAAGTGCTGCGCGCCAAAATCGATATGGCATCGCCCAACATGCACCTGCGCGATCCGCTGATGTATCGCATCAAACATGCGCACCACCACCGCACTGGCGACAAATGGTGTATTTATCCCATGTATGATTTTGCGCATGGGCAAAGCGATTCCATCGAACACATCACACATTCGGTATGCACGTTAGAGTTTGAAGTACACCGACCACTGTACGATTGGTTCATCGAAAAGCTTGAAATATACCCGAGCAAACAATACGAGTTTGCGCGTCTCAACCTCAACTACACTGTGATGAGCAAGAGAAGGCTCTTGCAATTGGTGAACGAAAAACACGTGAGTGGGTGGGACGATCCGCGCATGCCCACACTCAGCGGTATGCGCAGGCGTGGGTACACACCGGCCAGCATACGCCAGTTTTGCGACCTGATAGGTGTGGCACGAAGAGAAAATGTAATTGACATTGGTTTGTTGGAATTTTGTGTGCGCGAGGACTTAAATAAAAATGCTGATCGGAGGATGGTGGTGATGGATCCGCTGAAAGTAATTATCACCAACATACCCGTAGGAAAAGAGGAAATGCTACCAGGCGAGAACAACCCCGAAACCGAGGGTGGAGGCGGCACGCGCGATATGCCTTTTGGAAGGGAATTATATATAGAGCGCGATGATTTTATGGAAACACCCGGCAAAAAATATTTTCGTCTGGGGCCCGGATTGATGGTGCGCCTCAAGCATGCTTACATCATCAAGTGCGAAAGTTTTGACAAAGATGAAGACGGAAACATTACTGCGCTGCATTGCACGTATATTCCCGAAAGCCGCAGCGGAAGCGACACCAGCGGGGTGAGTGTGAAAGGAACTTTGCATTGGGTAAGTGCTGCACATGCCGTGCCTGTAGAAGTAAGAAATTACGATCGTTTATTCAAGGTAGAGAATCCATCAGCAGAAGAAGGCGATTTTAAAGATTATCTAAATCCCGAAAGCCTGGAAATAATTTCGAACGCATATGCAGAACAAGCATTGCAGGGGGCTGTGGCTGGCAATACGTTTCAGTTTCTGCGCAAAGGCTATTACTGCGTAGACAAAACAAGCATAACTGAAAAGATAGTATTCAATAGGACGGTACAACTCAAAGACGGTTGGGCGAAAGCCAAATAAAAACCATGCCTATAGACACACTGATAACAATTGAAGGCATTGAATGCTATGCCCACCATGGCTGCATGGAAGCGGAAGGTGCAATTGGCGCGCGCTACCACGTAGATGTATATGTGTGGGCCGATGTGCACAGGGCCGTACAAACGGATAATCTGGAAGATACCGTTGACTATGTGATGGTGTATAATGTGGTGAAAGCGCAAATGGCCATCCGCTCCAAACTAATTGAGCATGTGTGCGGTCGGATAGTAGACGGATTGAAAGACGAAATGACCGCGCTAAGCAAGTTGCGCGTAAGGGTTACCAAATACAATCCACCTGTAAACGGGGAGGTAGAAAAAACATCTGTTGAACTCACATACGAACCTTAAAATAAATTTCGGCAACTTTTATTGGTCAATAGGAGTACAAGAAGCCAATGAAAAGTGGGGTAAATGGGCAAAAAGTGTTAAGTTTGCCGAACCTAAAATAAGGTCGCGTGGCCGAGCGGTTAGGCAGAGGTCTGCAAAACCTCGTACAGCGGTTCAAATCCGCTCGCGACCTCCACAATCAAAAAGCCGAAGTAAATTTGCTTCGGCTTTTTGATTTATCCCCATCCACAGTGCTTGTTGTTTTTCTATCTTTCAATTTGATTTATGCAATCAACTGTTTGTTTTTACCTCCTCGATAATGTTCTCTATCATCAAATTACTTATCACATCAACTCTGATGTTGATTTTTTTGTTCACTTCACTGGGCAGCGCAAAGGCCATCAGCGCGCACGGCATAGTGCCCGGAAAAGACAAGTTCAAGCAGCGGCTTGACAGCATCCAATATCTGCTGAGTGTGTATGATACTTTGTCACCTTTTGCCGAATACGAAAACGCTTTTGATAGAATCGTTGATGTTCAATCACAGATATCGGATAAACTTATTAAAGTATTAAGCGATCCGCGCATTGTGAAATACAACATCACAGAATTGTTTGGTAACACCGGCCTGATGATCTCACATTCGAGCGATGAGCGCATTTATTTTTTGTCGCTCGATGAAAAAACAGGGGGCTCGTTTCGCTCCTGTATCACCATCATTCATTATCGTTTACCCAATGGAATATTCCAAGCAAGTTATTTTGGAGATGGAGATGATGATGCCTTGTCAACATCGGTGTATGACACACCTTATTTGCTTGATAGCATTAGTAACATTTATTTCGTGTCCGGTAGCGTAACAACGTGTAACACATGTGTAGCTGCAGTGGCCATCACCTTGCAGCTGGATAGCGCTGGTTACACAACTGATGTGGTGTATGCATATGATGGCAGGTATTATGATTTATTAAAGTTTGATTTTGACACCCATACAAAAACATTTACTTACGAATATTATGAGCCCCTAGCAGATGACCCATTGTATGCAGAAGACGATGAACAAACATTGCATCAAATGCGATGCATAGGATTATTCGCATTTGAACAGGGTAAATTTTTTGAAAAATCGAAATGTGAATATTGGGAGCCACGGGAAAAATAAAAACAAAGTAAAAAAGCAGAGATGACAGATGAAGAATTCAGGAAACGGATAGTGGATGAGATCGCAACTACCGAAGCACTTCTAGTTGAGTATGAAGAATTGACTGCGCCAGTGGCTCCAGATGTGGCCATAGGTAGGCTATCGAGAATGGACGCTATCAACAACAAGAGTGTAACCGAAGCTGCTCTGCGCGAAGCCCGCGGAAAATTATCTAAGCTCAAAGTAGTGTTGTCGAAAGTAGGCACTCCGGGGTTTGGTTTTTGTATCAAATGCAATACTAAAATCCCTTTGGGTCGCATGTTGTTTCGCCCCGAAAGTTTGCATTGCGTAAACTGCGCCAACTAATCCGCCACACCCGCCAGTATCACAGCACTGGAGCAAAAAAGAGTTGGTATATAAAAGTTATTTGCGATATTTCAACTCCTGAAAACACCTAAACCCAACCCTAAATTGAAATTATGGAATCACAAAAAGTAGACATGTTTTTGATGGCAAACGGAAAATTTTTCGAGAGTCATCACCTCAATGCAATCAGAGACCGACTCATCACACTCGATGACTCCAAGTGGCCTATGCTGCAAACGCTTCAACTCAAAGACCCCACCACAAGCCTTATTGTTTCTATTCTTGCCGGCAGCCTTGGCATCGATAGGTTTATGATTGGTGACACGGGCATGGGCGTGGGCAAGTTGCTAACCTGCGGTGGCCTGGGCATATGGGCCATCATAGATTGGTTTATGATACAAGGCGCTACTCGCGAAAAGAACATGGAAAAAATGCAACAAATATTATACTAATCAAATGGCGCGAAACAGGTTGTATGCTATATTGTTGGCTGCTTGTGTAGCGGGATTACATTGGGTGGCTTACGCCTACCAAACCCCAGCCGAAACCACAGGCGTATGCATCATAAAGCATACCACCCACGTGCCTTGCCCCTCATGCGGATCCACGCGTTCGGTGCTGTCACTGTTGCATGGCGATGTGTCGGGGGCCATGTGGTGGAACCCACTTGGGTTTATACTTTTAGCGATTATGGTGGTGACTCCAATTTGGATATTGTTTGATCTGGCCACGCGCAAATCAACACTACATAAGTTTTATCACAAAGCGGAATTGATGTTGAAGCGAAGGTGGATAGCGCTGCCGGCCATTGCGCTGGTGCTTGTTAATTGGGTATGGAATATTTATAAAGGAATATGATTTTAGCCGCAACTTTTGATTACACACCCGGAGAGCACGAAGCCGAAAAAGCGTCCAACAGTTACCTGATGTCCCTCATCGCTTTTATAGCAGGACTGCCATTACCCATTGTCAATCTGGTGGCCACTTACATTTTTTATTTGGGCAATCGCAAGGGCACTTACTTTGTGCGTTGGCACTGCACGCAGGCATTGCTTTCGCAGGTCTCTGTATTGTTCATGAATAGTGCTGCATTCTGGTGGACCATCAGCATTTTGTTTCGCGATGAGGTTCTTTCGTCCAACTACATTGCATACATCATCACCGTGGTATTGTTTAATCTTACGGAGTTTATCGCTACCATTTATTCAGCCATGGCCACGCGCAAAGGCCATCACGTGGAGTGGTGGTTTTATGGCCCGCTTACCAATTTAATCTGCAAGCCGTAACATGAAAAATTCTTTATGGGCGCAATTGTTCGTCATTGTATTTTTGTTTTTTGGCACATGGTATTTGTTGAGTCGGGTCGACTGGATGACATTATTGAAGGTTGAAAAAGCAACCCAAAAAACAGAGCAGAAGCTGGGCGATTTGTTTTGGGACATCATCAAAAAAACCGAACATGAAATTAAATCACCATTGGTAATTGCACCCATTGATAGTTTGATTAATCGGATCTGCACAAGCAACGACATAGACAGAAATCAAATAAAATTTCATCTGATTGAAAAAGATGAGGTAAATGCATTTGCGCTGCCCAACCACCACCTGGTGATTTACACCGGCCTGATACGCGCGTGCGATAACGAAGCTGAATTGTGCGGTGTAATCGGACATGAAATAGCACACATGGAGAATAGCCATGTAATGAAAAAACTGGTGAAAGAGATAGGCCTGGCCACGTTGCTATCGATGGCGGGTGGCAACGCGGGTTCTGAAATTATAAAACAGGGGCTCAAAATTTTATCGTCATCGGCATATGACCGTGCGCTCGAAAGCGAAGCGGATATGGTGGCTGTAGATTATATGATCAATGCAGACATTGACCCGGAAGCATTTGCCAACTTGTTGTACCGTTTTTCTAAAGACGATGGTGACTTGCCCGAGCAGTTTTATTGGGTTAGCACCCACCCCGACTCCGAGGCACGCGCACATAAGATAGTGCAATCGCTCACAAGCAGAAATTACCAAAAGTCAAGAGTACTGAGCGATGCCACCTGGCAGGCGCTGCAGGCCCGGTTGATTGAAAAGTAATTATTCGAATTTGTGTCTTCAAAACAGATATAAAACATCCAAATGCTTCAGGTGTTTTATATTTAGTACGCAATCAGTTTACGATGGCATCCCACCAATACATTATCATTATGGATAATCCCCATGTTGAAAATCAAATTATAAAAGACGTTGACTTTTCGTCTGGCGTAAACTTATCTCAGGAGTACAATAGCTGCACCTTTGTTAATTGTGTGTTTGCGAAAGCAAGTTTGAACGCAGTAAAATTTATCGAATGCACTTTTGAGAAATGCGACCTGAGCGTAGCCACGTTAAAACAAACTGGCTTGCAAGATGTGAAGTTCATTGAGTGCAAATTGCTGGGTTTGCAATTTGGTGATTGCAACCATTTTCTTTTTGAGGTTACATTCGACAAATGTAATTTGCAGTTATCAGGTTTTTATAAATTAAAGATGAAAGGTTTGCGCATTAAGAATTGCGAATTGCACGAGGTAGATTTTACGGAGGCTGATTTGTCAGATGCCGTGTTTGATGAATGTGATTTAAGTCGCGCGATATTTGATCACAGTAATTTAGAGAAAGCGGATTTTCGCACGGCATACAATTACACCATAGACCCTGCGGCCAACAGGATGAAAGGTGCACGCTTTGCACTGGCCGGTGCCCCTGGGCTGCTGGCAAATTTTAATATTATGATTGAATAATAAAAAACTAATGGAAGAAGATTATGTGGGCATAAACAGGGAAGCCTGGAATAAAAAAACCGAATTGCATTACGATTCGGCTTTTTATGATAACAGCAGTTTTATTAACGGCCGATCATCATTGAATGAAATAGAATTGAAACTGCTGGGAGATGTTGCGGGCAAGTCGGTTTTACATTTACAATGTCATTTTGGGCAAGACACTATTTCTCTGGCGCGGATGGGCGCAAATGCCACAGGGGTGGACCTGTCTGATAAATCAATAGAAAAGGCACGTGCCCTGGCCGGGCTTACACACACCCAGGTCGAGTTTATTTGTTGCAACGTGTATGATTTACCACAGCATCTCAACAAGCAGTTTGATATTGTGTTTGCAAGTTATGGCACCATCGGATGGTTGCCCGATATGGAGCGTTGGGCTCAACTGGTGAAACGATTTGTAAAACCCGGAGGTCAATTTGTTTTTGTTGAATTTCATCCTGTAGTATGGATGTTTGATGATGCATTCAGTCAAATTAAGTACAGATATTTTAACACAGGCCCTATCAAAGAAACGGCTGAAGGGACCTATGCGGAAAAAGGTGCGCCTATCAAGCAAGACTATGTAGGTTGGAATCATTCACTGGGCGAGGTGTTGGGTAGTTTGATGCTAGCCGGATTTAACATATCTTGTTTTGAAGAGTACGATTATTCACCTTACAATTGTTTTGCTGGCATGGTGGAAGTGAGCGAAGGAAAATATCAAATCCAATCGCATGGCAACAAATTGCCTTTGGTGTACGCGCTAATTGGTAGTATTGACCTTAAATAATTTATATTTCATTTAAAAAACAAACATGAACAAGAAAACAATTGGCGCCATTTTGTTGGCAGTAGGATTATTAATGGTGGCTTACACAGGGTTTAATTATGTAACCAAAGAAAAAGTGGTTGACATAGGCCCCATTGAAATAAGTAAAGAAACAAATCATCCAGTTCAATGGTCACCCATAGTGGGAGTGGTATTGGCGGTTGGAGGTATTGTGCTATTGCTTGCAGGTAAAAGTAAGTAGCACAACGGTTCTGTTTTTCGTAACCGTTAATTGACTATTTATTCTATGCTCACTTTTATTGAATTAAATGGAGGGATATAGTTTTATCCGACAAAAATTTCTTTTCGCTTTCAATGTGCATCTTCTACATTATAAGATTTAGAACTCACATTAAATTTTATAAACGATGAAACATTTGGTAGTAAATCACAAAGTAACTGATTACAATGCTTGGAGAAAAGAGTTTGACAAAGATGAATCAGTACGAACTAAGTATCAAGTAAAAGTGGAGAGCGTGCTTCGCGACCGCAAAGACCCCAACCAAATAACCGTAGTGGCGGGTGTGCCTGATTACGAAAGCGCAGATCGCTTTATTCAGTCGCCCGAACTGAAACAGGCCATGTCAAAAGCCGGTGTGGTAGGTGTTCCCGAGGTGCAATTGTGCGAGGACTGCTAGCCACTGTTTAGGTAGCGCGTGTAGCTTTATTGACAAAAAAGTATTATTTATTAACTGCTATTTGCGCATAAGATAGGTGTCCATCAGATTGAATACTTACTGTGTAAATGCCCATTGGAATATCATAGAGCATGAGTGTAAGTGAGCCGTCTATATTGGTTTGGAGGCTTCTGTATTCTACAACTTGCCCGGTGGTATTCATTATTTTTACATCGCACATCGACCCGCTTTTAAATGAAGTTTGGATGGAAGTTTTATCATTTGCCGGATTGGGATAAGCGAAACATTTACCAATAGTATTTTGGCTTGTTGGCAGATTGAATGCAAGTCGAGGAGCAGGACAAGTCAACGAAGCATTTTGGTTGATGCCATTGCGCCAGCTGGTGTTAATCATGGCAAGTGTGCTTGATAAATCGGTCAAATATGGTTTTGACCCACCGCACCCAATTCCAAAGTTTGCTTCCACAAGCAACTGCTCAACCGTAAGGCCTGCAAAGGGACCTGTGGCTACCATCAGGTCTTTAAATTTGAAATTGGCAGGTGCAAATGCTGCATATAGATCATCAAAAACCACATTGAGCGTAAGTGCAACCACCTGGGCTGCGAGTGAGTTCTTGTAAGAATTAGCAGTAGGATTTACCATGATGCCATTTTTCAATCGTGCTGGTGAGCCGTTAGAAGGCATAAAGGACTTTACTGCAGCAGCAGTAGTAAAATGTAGCTGTCTACTGCAATCGCCCACGAACAATCCTCCCGGAAAAGCTATGTTGAAGTTGGCGTTCATGAATGCTGCTAAGTTGGTGCCTGATGCATTTGCCCCCCAATCAGTTTGGTCACCGCTGCGAAACACGCCCGACACACAAGTATTTGTGGCTGGTTGTGTGATTGTAAATGAGGTGGTTTTGGTGCAGTTGTTGGCATCCGTTACAGTGGCTGTGTAGCTGCCCGCAATCAAACCTGTGACGGCACTACCTGTTTGTGGTGGACTGGTATTCCATCCGATTGTGTAAGGCGGTGTACCGCCCGACACTACTGCCGTTGCGTTTCCATCATTGCCGCCTGGCAACGCCACATTCGAAGTATTGATACTTAAAACCAACGATGCAGGATTAATAATTGTAACACTTTGCGCTGGAGCCAAACATAACATAGCATCTTTGACCCTGCACGAATAAGTGCCCGCGCTCAATCCTGAAAAAACGGAACTGGAAGAATAAGACAAACCTCCGTTGACAGAGTATTGATATGGTGGTGTTCCTCCTGATGCTGAAATAGTAATGCTTCCGTTAGATGCACCAAAGCACATAGGATAGATAGGCATTGCCGAAAATGCCAACAACGAAGGCAACGAAACCGCCACCGAATTTGATTGAACAGTCCCACAATTGTTTGTGGCTTCTACATAATAACTCTCGCTTGTCAAGGCGCTGTATGTGGAGCCTGAGGCGCTTGCAATGATTCCTATAGTAGATTTGAACCATTGTAAACTAATTGCGCCTATGGCTGATGCGGAAAGCAATTGCGAAGGCGCAGAGCAAATATTTGAAACTGCTCCAGCAGTAATGGAGACAGAAGGGACATCAGTTACCTCCGCAGTTTGTGTGGCAATGCCAGTGCATCCGTTGTTATCAACTACGGTATAAGATATAGTATGCACACCCACACCTGCTTGTGTTGGGTTAAAGCTGTTTCCGTTTATTCCCGGACCTGAAAAGTTGCCACCATTGGGTGCTGATGACAGCGGCATAGACGACCCGTTGACACAACTAGCAGCAATCGCGTTGAATGAAACGGCAGGTGGTGGATATACTACCACTGCTGCTGTTGGAGATAAAGCTGAGCAACCCCCTGATGTAACGGTGACAGAATAATTACCGTTGCTATTAACTGTTATTGTTGGAGTAGTGGCGCCATTGCTCCATAAATAGGTTCCGGCCGGTGATGCTGATAATGTCACAGAACTTCCTGCGCAAAAAGCCAACGGACCTGACGTGTTAATCCCCGCTACAGGCAATGGCACTGCAGTAACTGTGCGTGAGGCTACCCCGCTGCACGCTCCTGAAGTTACCGTTACGGAATAGGTTCCGGTTGCTGTTGCAGTAATGGCTGCAGAAGTAGCACCTGTCGACCATAGATAAGTTCCTGCTGGTGAGGCAGTGAGTGTGACAGATCCTCCGGCACAAAAAGTGGTGGGTCCGGAAGCGGTGATGCTTGCCGAAAGCGAAGAAGAGCCACCTACAACTACGGAAGGGTTGTAATAATTACACACATTGGGACAAGAAGCAGGTAAAATGACCACAGCATAACTACCTGCGGAGAGGCCTACGAGTGTATATGAGTTGTTAGGGGTAAAAAAATTGCCAACACCTGAAACATTAATATGATATCCTCCGCTGCAAAAGCCACCTATGCCGTTGGCAATATTGGAGATAAGAATTGAGCCACTTGAGGTTCCGCATGAAGCGCTTGTAGTCGTTATGTTGGCCACCAAATAATCGTGAATAAATCCTGAGAAAAGCTGAGATTTCAAACAGTTTGTGCCATCAGTGACATCAACTCTCAGCATGCTGTACAATGTGCCAATAGGAATTGTTATGGATTGACCAGCGCCAAGGTAGGTCCAGCCGAAACCTCCATCGCCATACCATTTAAATGTGTAGGGGCCTGTGCCGCCTGATACCAAAGCATCAAAGGTGCCGGGAGAATACGGAGGGCAGTGCATCGATATTTCCCTTACTACGATAGTCATACCGCATTGTGCGCGGGCTTGTGGTATCACCGAGCAGAATACGGTCAATCCAATTATTAAACGAATAACAAGCAAACTGAAATTATTAATCCGAAGTTGGAGGGGGTAAATTTTTTTCATGGCATACAGAAGTAAAATAAATGTTCGATACTCAAATTTACTGAACGAATCGCTCGTATATACATGTTTGATTATATTTTTGACAAACTGCTTTATATCATGGGCGAAAAATGCGAACACAAACAAAAAACCAGATTAATTTAAACATGATATATGTCATAACTGATGTGTGGAGTGATTTGTAAATTTGATTCAATTAACCACATAATATTTTTAGAAATGAAAAAAATCATTGTTCCCACTGACTTCTCTCCAGGTGCCAATAATGCCTTGGCCTACGCTGCAGGGTTGGCGCGCGAATTCAATTATCACATTGTGTTGCTGCGCGCTTACGAAATTCCGATGCCTCCAGTTGAAGTTCCCGCCCCTGTGCTTTCACCCGAGATTATCGAGCCGGAATTGCATACAAAGATGGATGCCTTTGCTGCAGATTACCCTGACATAATATTTGAAAAAGTAATAAAACAAGGCGATGCAGTGAATGAGTTGATAAAACTTGTGGCGCAAACAAAACCTGCAATGGTAGTGATGGGAATGCGTGGCGCAGGAAAGTTGTCTAGAATTTTTGTTGGAAGCACTACAACATCATACATGCGTATGATGAAGTTGCCATTGCTGGTTATTCCATTGGGTGCCTCTTACAAACAGATTAAAAAAATTGTGCTGGCAGCAGACACCACTGATTTTGAAACCATCGGAGGTATGCCGCTACTTGAACAATTAGCCACAGCACACCACGCACGTGTGTCAGTACTCAGTTTCAACAACTATAAAGTAAAGCCGCTGGTATCCAAAGACCACACAAGAATAAAACTCGGTGAACACCTTCACGATGTGGAAACTGTTGTACACTTTGAAGAGCACGATAATGTGGTAGAAGGAATCAATGCCCATGTGGATAAATATCATAGTGACATGGTAGTGATGGTACCGCACCAGCACACATTTCTGGAGAGAATTTTCGGAGCAAGCAGTACCGAGGATATGGCATTCAACACACAGGTTCCCTTGTTAGCCCTGCCCGATAAAAAAGTGATGACCTTAAGCTAAAATTAACTCAATCTAACTCGAATGTTTGTCGGTGATGAGGTATTTCACAATGCCAACCCTTCTCGGTATTTAATTTGACACGCAAGGCATCGGCTGCATTTTTTTCGCCATGCACCAAGAAAGCTTTTTTTGGTTTGCTTGTGATTCCACTTGCCCACTCAATGAGTCCGCGTTGATCTGCGTGTGCAGAAAAACCCTCAATGTCTTCCACCCGCGCATTGACAGGAATAAATCGACCAAACATTTTTATTTCTTTAGCACCTTCCTTCAATTGCCTGCCGCGCGTGCCTTCTGCCTGATAACCCACCAGTAAAACGGTAGTAGATGGTTTGCCGATATGATGATCGAGATAGTGCAAAACCCGCCCTCCTGTAATCATGCCGCTGCCCGCAATTACAATTTTGGGTTTGTTGCTGGCTACCACTTGTTTGCTTTGTTCCACAGTCTTTACTATTTGTAACATGTCGCACATGGCCGAGCATTCCTCCCGACTTATACGCAACCAGTCCACATACTTGTGAAATAATTTTGTGATGTCACTACCCATGGGGCTGTCCATATAAATGGGTACATCGGGAATGGCATTTTTCTGACGCAGTTGCCACAACATATAAGTAACAAGCTGAGAACGTTCAAGGGCAAAACTGGGAATGATGAGGATGCCTTTGTTTTGCATAGTACTGTTGACAACATCTGCAAGTTGTGCTGATGTGTCATTGTTGGGATGGAGACGATTGCCGTAAGTGCTTTCCAGTAAGACATAGTCAGCAGGGCCCGGTTTGTTGGCATCCGGGAGTAACGGATCATCATCTGCACCTATGTCGCCCGAGAATATGATTCGTTTTCCTGCAGCTTCCAATTCAATGTATGCCGACCCCAGCACGTGGCCATTGGTGAGGTAGCGGAAGCGCACGCCTTCACACGGCTCTGTCCATTCATTGATGTGCACGGTGCGCAGCATGGCCAGCGCTTCTTCGGCATCTTCTAAAGTATAAAGCGCAGTGGCAGGGTGGTGCTTGGAGTAGCCTCTCCGATTGGCACGTTCGGCTTCTTCTTCCTGTATTTTTGCACTGTCGCGGAGTATGATGGCAGTGAGGTCAAGCGTGGGCTCGGTGCAATACACAGGTCCTGCAAAATCCTCTTTTACCAGCCGGGGCAAATAGCCGGTGTGGTCGAGGTGCGCGTGAGTAAGAATGACGGCATCAATTTCGCGCGGAGGAATGGCAAATGGCTCGCGGTTGCGCAGACGCAATTCTTTGAGTCCTTGAAACAAACCGCAATCAATTAATAATTTTTTATCGCCTACTGTGAGTAAGTATTTACTACCGGTTACGGTGCCTGCTGCACCCAAAAACTGTATAGTGAGTTTTGACATGTCGAAAGGTAGTTTTAATTTAGATGAACACTCTGTGAGTGAAGAATTTTTTATAAATCGGCACACATAATCATCGATTTCCACAGATAGGGCATACGTCCGCAGCCCACAAATTGTGTGACCTTAAAGCCGTGCCCGGCCAATGCGCGCGAAAGCGATTGTTTCGACCAAAATTTGATGTGTCCGCCTTCCCACCCGGCTGAAAAGTGTTTGTCCATTTTGCCAGACAAAGCCAGCGCCAGGTTTTTTAGATAACCATGATAAGGCGTGCTCACTATTAACTCACCACCACCTGCATGTTGCAGCACCTGGTGACAAAAATTAAAATAGTGTTTGGGTGAATAAAGATGTTCGATAACTTCAGAAGAAATAATGGTGTTAAACCTGTGCGACTGCAAAGATGCGGGCAAATTATCCTGCGAGAGGTTCTGCACGAAAAAGCGTTCTTTATTTTTTCTGTTTGCTATTTCTATTCCAGTTATTGAGGCATCTGTGCCGTAGGCATTGAAGCCCAGCGAAATCAAATGATTGACTAGCCAACCATTGCCACAACCAACATCCAGTATAGTTCGGTCTGCGCGTTGTGCCAGTATTTTTAATATGGGAGGGAGCAGATAAGCATGCACATGATCGTATGCATCTGAAGTATAACCGTAGTCTACGTACTCTGACATGGAGCGGATGTTTGAGAATATTTAAGGCACGCAGTAAAAAAATATTATTTGTGCATCCTGATGGTGCGGTAGGGGTTTTCGCCACGATCAAAAGCGGCTACCACTTCATCCATTGTTACGTTTTCGCCAACGTATTTTGCCTTTCTGATTAAAGCGGGGTGGCAGCTGCGATGCCATGCGAATACTTTGTTTTCTTCGAGCCAATCAACCGGCCACAACATGCCGGAGTATCTCACATACACTACAAAATCATCAGAACAGTTTTTCGCCTCATCATACTGCAATCCTTTTGAAGCCAACGAGGCATAATCGAATTCATCTTCATTCATCCTTGTTATACTAAACAACTCATCATCCTCCTGATTGAATGATTCTTTTTCATGAATATAATCGAGCCTGAACTGCTCAATGCCACCATCATATTTTTTTATGATAGTTTGTTTGTCAATGATAAGATTGGCGAGATGTAAATACAAAGGCATGGGAAAATAGAATTGAAATAATTTAGCGGTAAAATAATTATTTCTGTTCGGAAAAAAATCCCCGATTGAATAAAAGTTGATAACTTTTAAAGAAAACATCTTTCTGTGCAACACCACTCATTACCTGAGCATTTATTCACTTTGCTTGTTTTTCCATGTATGAAGCCAACATGGCTTGCGTTTGGTTTCGCAATTGTGATTTAAAAAAGGGTGTCCAGCCCAGCGCCCAGCCTTTCCACCCCAGGGCCTGGCGCGCCCAGTGCCACAAATCAAATTGGTCGGTGTGTCTGATTATTTTTCCATTTTCAAATTCAAAGCTTGCCGTTACGCGGTTCACTATTGTTCGTCCTGTTTGTTTGAAATTATAGCGGGCCGTCCATTCAGCACTGCCATGGTTACCTTCGGCTATAACGTTGGCATGGGTCACAATAAGGTTACCATCGCTGCGCGCTATAAGCATTCGCCACATTGCAAACAACTGTTCATCATGCAACTCGCCAAATGCAGGATCAGTAAACACAGCTTGCGGGTGGTAACAATTATTCATACCATCGGATTCAAGGCTGGCGAAGGCATTGTAAAAATTATTGATGAGCAAGCCGTTTGACATGATAAATTGTGTGTTGTTGTTTTCTTCTAATTACCAAGTAGGGTGCATTTGATGTTTAAACTTAATCGAGTACTTCGATAATTATAGGCCTTCCCTGAAACTCGATTTTCTCACCTACTGTTTTATCCTTTAGTTCTGTTCCCAGTGGAGATGCCAGGGAAATAGCATACACAGTTTTGCCATCCATATTTAGTTTACCGACTCCCACAGAAATAAAATAAGTGCCTTCATTAGTTTGCACCAGGCTGCCAAAACCTATTTGATTTTTTGGTTTGGTTGTAATTAGCTTGTCGAGTTCTGATTTAAGCGCAAGTGCTTTTTGTAATTGCACTTCGTTGTTTTCCATTTCTATTTGCATCATGGCTCTACCGGTTTCGTGTTTGTCGCCTGCACTGCTTTTGGGATCGCTGTCACGCGATTCTTTGGCCTGTGCAATGGCCTGAGAAGCTGTATCGATGCGCTCGTTAACTAAAGTATAGAGCTGGTTTACTATTTCTTGTTTCATAGGTGTTGGATTGGCGAGTATGGCAGTATTAATTGTGGCCCGGCAGTTTTGACATGTCCATGTAAATCATGTTCCACCGGTGGCCATCAGGGTCGGCAAATCCGCAACCATACATCCATCCGTCTGTCAATGATGGCGGGCTAAAAAGCAAGCCTCCCGCGGGCTCCACTTTTGCTGCAAGCGCATCCACTTCCTGGGAGCTATCTGCATCAAACGAAAACAAAACCTGGCAAGTTTTTGAAGTGTCGGGCAGTGGATGGGAGGTAAATTTTTTAAAAACAGATGCCTCAAACAACATCACCACAATTTTTTTAGACCCTATCATCATGGGTGCCGAAACTTCACTGTTACCCCGGCCATCAGAAAAAGAAAACCCCATTTGCGTGAAGAAGGCTTTAGATTTTTCGAGATCGCTCACCGGTAAATTAATCCATAGTTCTTTTGTCATGTTTGCTTAGTTTATGAATAATTCAATATAGTACAAATGAACGGCACGTGTGTTTTTCTGATGCATTTTTGGCACTTATCTGAAGTAAAGCGTAAGCGTTGGCACCAAACATATGAGTGAAAAGACTTACAACAATAAAAAATATATGGTTAATAATCAATGCGTTGACACGAAATCTGGGATGAATGACAAGTAATTTTCAGAAAACATTTGCATATACATAAGAAACCTATGTATATTTGCCTTATGTATTCATCAGAACTAATAAAAGGAACTTTAAAGACCATCGTGCTGAACTTACTCAAGGAGCAAGGGAAAATGTATGGCTATGAAATTACGCAAAGAGTGAAAGTGTTAACTCAGGGGAAAATTCAGATTACCGAAGGAGCGCTTTACCCCACTTTACATGCGTTAGAGAAAAATGGTGAGTTGGAAACGCAAAAAGAATTTGTGGGCAAAAGAGTGCGCAAGTATTATACACTTACTCCGCAAGGCTTAGAAACCACCAAACAGAAAGTAAATGAGCTCTCAGCATTTATTGACACCATGAAATACTTGCTCGACCCTGAACCAAAAATCGGCAATGCATAACATCACCGATGAGCAGTTAAGTTTTATGCGTGCGGATATTAAATCGCGTGGAATAGAAATACAAGACCTGCATGACAATTTGATAGATCACATTTGTTGCATTGTGGAAAATGAAATGAAACAAGGAGAAGATTTCGAAACATTTTATCGAGCGGCATTGCCCAGATTTTTTAGAGAAGAATTAAAAGAAATACAAATAGAAACAGTCAATTTATTACGATATAAAAACTATTATCAGATGAAAAAGACAATGCATTTATCAGGACTGGCAACAGTAATTTTTACGACACTTGGTGCGGTGCTCAAAACCATGCATTTGCCAGGCGCAGGCATTACCATATTTTTAGGCGGATTTCTTTTTTCGTTGGTTTTTCTGCCGTTGTTGATTGCCATTAAATTTAAAGACGAAGAATCTAAAGTCGACAAAGTGGTAATCAGTGTGGGGTTGGTGTTAGCCATATTGCTTTCCATGGGCATGATCTTTAAACTCATGCACTGGCCTTATGCGACATTTCTATTGAAATACACCACCATTGTGTTTACATTTCTTTATGTACCCGTTTATTTTTTCTCTAGGGTCAAGCGTCCTGCGATAAGGTTTAATACGATTGTGAATTCAGTATTGATGATGGCATGTGGGGGTATTTTTTATTCACTCTTCGACCTTAGTTATAGTCATGAATTTAAGAAGCAAATGAAAGCCGACCATATTTACTTGCATGAAAATGCCAATAGAATTATTTCCTCCAATGAAAGATTGTATCTGATGGAATCCGCAGCTGGCGAAGGAATCAATTTACATCATTTATCACAACAGCTAAACCAGGACATAGAGCTCATCTCCTCAATAGTTGAGGAAAAAAACTCAACCGCGAATGCAAACCAGGGTTTTTCTGTCCTCAAAAAAAGGGTAATCAGTTACAACAAGGAACTGCAAGTGTTGGGCTTGCCCGAGCTTCAACCCATCGAGTTGAAAGAGGTAGATGTTTTTGAAAAACTGAACACGGAACTTGCAATGATCATGCTTGCCCGCTTACAGCAACAAATTGCCGTAAACGAAAATTATTACCTCATTACATTGCTCTCTACTTCAAGACACTAAAATAGTATGAAGTATGTAAAGGGCAATTTACAAACCACACACTAACAGCAGTTGCCCCCGGGTGTGCAATTATTGGCCACCGCTTTGTCAGCATATACAGTTATACTATAAATACCAGCGCTACTGTTTTTGTATTGCGCTATTTCTTCGAGAGATAAATAGTTCAGCAAAATATCATCGGGTATTACGATGGGCTTTTCTTTTTGTACGGTGATGTTTTCAAATCCAGTTGACTTAATCAATTCTAAGTAGGTATCTCTTTGAATAGCACCCGACACACAACCCGCGTACATTTCGCTGGCTGACAGTATTTTCTCAGGCAAATCGCCTTCGAGCACTACATCCGAAATACTGAAATGCCCTCCAGGTTTTAAGATCCTGAATATTTCACAAAATGCTTTTTTCTTGTCAGGTACCAGGTTCAGCACACAGTTGCTTACTACCACATCAGCGCGGCCACCGCCCACCGGAATTTTTTCTATTTCACCCATGCGGAACTCCACATTGCTGAAAGCAAGTTTTTCTGCATTGCCACGCGCCAGGTCAATCATGGTTTCGGTCATGTCAATACCGATTACTTTTCCTTGCTCACCCACCACAGCCCTCGCCACAAAACAATCGTTTCCCGCACCGCTTCCCAGGTCTACCACCGTGTCACCGGGATTCATTTTAGCATATTGCGTGGGCAGTCCGCAGCCCAGGCCCAGGTCGGCCTCCGGGTTGTAGCCTTCCAGCGTACTATAATCGTCACTCATTATGTTGTACACCTCTGTGCTGCATCCACCTGCACCGCAACACGATGCAGCATTGTCTTGCTTGGTTTGCGTGGCTATGCGCGCATAAATCTCTTTCACACTTTCTTTGATTGATTCGTTGGTTGTATTCATTGTATTATGTTTTTAACAACAGTTGCTTTTTTTCTTTTCTAGTTTGATGGAGACGGAAGTAAAATAATTTTGAAGTTTACCCATTGCTTTTTCGTCAATGCAATAACAGATACTATTTCCTTCAATGGTTCCTTTGATGAGGCCCGCATTTTTTAGTTCTTTCAAATGCTGCGATACTGTGGGTTGGGCCAAGGGGAGTTCGTTTACAATGTCTCCGCAAATACAGCTATTCACCCGCATCAGATACTCCAAAATTGCCACGCGTGCTGGATGTCCCAGCGCTTTGGCCAGGGTGGCAATTGCGTTTTGTTTGTCGGTAAAATGTTCGGTTTTAGTGGCGCCCATATTAAATGTATTGATTGCAATATTACGATAAAGATTTATATATTCAAAATCCAATGTAAAAACCAACATTCCATGAACATAAAGTGAGATGGTATTTTGTAGTATATTTAACAATCAACACATCTATTATGAAAAAAACATTACACCTCTTGCTCGCAAGTGCATGCATCATTTTTATCGCCCCCAAGTTGGATGCTGCCATTGGCGATACACTTCACGTCACCACACACAACCAGGTGACAGTTGTTACCAATCCATCTGCCGGTGCTAATAAATATCCGGTGTGGGCCGTGTTTCCCGATGCGTCCGTGAAATACCGCAAAGTAATTTTGAATTTCAGCTACAAATGCCCGCCCGGTCAGGCTTGCGGAGAGTGGGATTATCTCGACTATGTCTTCATTCGCAGAAAAGGTGGTGTGGATTCACTTTCCAAAAATATGGAGATAGCCCGCTTCATCACGCCATATGGCAATAGTTTTAATAGCACTTGGCACGCAGAATTCCATCTGGATATTACCGATTATCAGTTTTTGCTTCATGACTCAGTTGAGATAGAATACAATCATACTGGATACGAAACTAATGTGGGCAAGGGCTGGTTGCTCACGCTCGATTTTGAGTTTATAGAAGGCACGCCTGTGATGGAAACAGTAGCCATTACCAACATGTGGACCGGCTCATTTCCCTACGGCAACATTACTAATTCTATTGAGAATTACCTTACCCCCACGTGGCTTACCATGGACAATGCTACCAATATGCTGCGAATGCGCATTGTGCAATCTGGACATGGATCCGATAATACCAACTGTGCAGAGTTTTGTTCTAAAGCGCGCACTTTTTTGGTAGACGGAATCATTTTTGACATCAAAAACATATGGCGCACTTGTGGTGCCAATCCACTGTACCCGCAGGCAGGCACATGGGTTTACAACCGTGGAGGCTGGTGTCCGGGCGCAATTGTAGACCCTGATATCTACAACATAAATGTGAGCGGGGGCGCCACGCACTCGCTCGATGTGGACATGCCTTCGTATGGATCTTCTTCACCATCGGCCAATTATGTGTTTGGCACACAAGCCATAGAATTTAAATCTCCACTGCATGCGAATGATGCATCGATAGAAGAAGTCTACAGCCCCAACAATATATTTGAATATTCGCGCGATAATGCCATTTGCGACAATGCCAAAATTCAGCTTCGCAACAATGGTACCTCACCACTCACTAATTGTGTAATCAAGTATGGTATTGTGGGCCAACTATTCTCAAGTTTTCAGTGGTCGGGCAATTTGTTGTCGCATGCGTCAGAAACAGTTACGCTTCCTGATTATGTGTTGCCGGTGGCGGGCATGCAAAAATTTAAGGTGTATCTCGAGTCAGTGAATGGTGTGGCCGATGCCTACCCACATGATGATACAGTGTACACCCAAACTTTGATACCACAGGTTTTTGATACAGTGATTGTGTTCGTGTATAAAACAAATAACATTCCTTCGCAATCGGCCTACGTGATGTATGATCACAGCAATGTGGTGGTAAAACAAGTGATAGGCAGTTCGCTTGCCGCCAACTCCACTTATCGCGACACGTTGCATCTTGCTCCGGGCTGCTATCGATTCACTTTCAGCGATTCCGGAAATGACGGGCTTACCTGGTGGGCCAATGCCGCACAAGGCTCAGGATATATCCGGTTCGAAAATTTGGCGGGCAGTATTACCAAGTCATTCAATTCTGATTTTGGCAGCGAGGTCTCATACAATCTATTGGTTGATCCGGCCAACATTGTTTCGATAGATGACAATGACGAATCGCAGAATAAAGTACAGTTATATCCGAACCCCAATGCCGGCACACTCATATGCGATATTCATGTAGGAAAGAAACAGGATTTAAAAATTTCGGTCTACAACATATTGGGAAGGCAAATGCACACACAGGTGATTCCTTCATACAATAATGATGGAGTGGTACTGAATATGAAAAACTTTGCTGATGGTGTGTATCTCGTGAAAGTCACATCTGTCGATCTCAATGTAACACGCAAGGTGGTATTGAAAAAGTAACGGCACCATTATTAAACACAAAAAAAGGCACCCCGTGAGGTGCCTTTTTTTATGATGGAGAGAAAGTACTATGCACGCTTTGCGAGCATCAGCATATCGCTTACCACAATTTCGGTAGTGTAACGCTTGATACCTTCTTTGTCGTTCCACTCACGGGTTATCAGTTTGCCATCAACGGCTATTTCCTGACCCTTCTGAACGTATTGTTCGATTACCTCGGCAGTTTTGCCCCAGGCCACCAACTGGTGCCATTGTGTTTCGGTAACTTTTTCACCTTTTGCATTTTTGTAATTCTCGTTAGTGGCGAGTGTAAAGCGAGCCATTTTTTTGCCACTGTCAAGTGTGCGCACTTCAGGATCCTTACCCAGGTTGCCGATCAATTGTACTTTGTTACGCATGTTTTTCATAATCTTAATTTTTTAATGTTTAAATAATTTTGTTTTGTTTTTCGGTTCGTTGTGAACTGATGATGCAAAGGAACATCGGGCACCAAACATTATTCGGTTAAAAAGCACTTACTGTCGATAGAAAAGGTTTGTAAGCGATTGAAAACGACTTGTCTTTTTCTGATTGATATGCTGAAAAGGCTCTTGAATATAGATAATAGCAGAAAATCACATTTTCACAGACTAATGTTTCAATTCATTATGAAACAAACCCAAATGTGTACATAAAATAAAAAAAGAAAGCCTAAACTCTTTTTGAGGAAAAATTCGGGAAAGAATTTAGCTGTTACTCAACAAATACCCTTGTTGTAAAATTGGTTTCGTGATCAGAAACTTGCAGCACATATATTCCCGCACCTATTTCATTCAGAAAGTCTGCTGGTATTGTAATTACACCTTGTGGATCCGGGTGTGCATTGTATTTAACTTTTTCTCGGCCTGTCTTATCGTATATGCCAATTTGCACATTGCTATTGGTTGCATTGCCAATTGCCACATTCAAATCTGTTCCATTCCAAGGATTCGGAAATGCCTGTATAGTCTGCACTGTTATTGATTTTGAAACCGTTACCGGTCCATATTTAGATATTTTACCATCAAAATCGTGTTGTTCCAGCATATAGTAAACTATACTGTCAAATTGGTTTCTGTCGATAAGAGAGTAATGTATATTGAAGTTTGAAGTTCCTGCAGCCTTTAAAACTCCGCATGCTTCATAATCGCTAGCATTTGTCGATCTAAATAGTTTAAAACAATGACTATTAAGTTCAGAGGCTGTTTCCCATTCTACTTTTACATGCCCCGGCTGGGCAGTCGCTCTAAAAAAAGTGAGTTCCACGGGTAGCGGTGTTAGTTGTACACAACCCGATACATCTCCGTTTTTGATTTCGAAGAATCTGTTATTTGCTGTTGTTTTGAGAGCAATCCTAACATTCATGTAACCAGCAGCAGGTACCGAAACAGTATCCGATCGAGATGCAACTGCGGCAGAAATAGTATCTCCGCGAATAGTTACCATGCGCCTAAAAACCCCATTCACTGAATAAATAATGTAAGCAAAATCATTTGCAGTGAGATTGCCGCTTTGATTTATTCTGATAGAAAGATTCACTATTTTGTTGGGTCCACCAGGCAAGCCTCCAACAAAAATATTGGGACTCCAGTAATTACAAGAATCGTTTTTTACAGTCCAGCCAGCGGGATTTACAGTGCCACAACTTACGGTGTATGTAGCCGGATTACTCCAGTCTAGTTGATACACACCAGTACATTGTGCGCTTAACTGGGAAGTACTAAAGAATATTCCCAACAAGAAGAACAAATTCTTGATTAAGAAATTTGAATTATAAGCAATTACATCATGTTTCATTATTTGTGTTAAAAAAGGCTTTAATGAGGTTGTGGTTTTTAGGTATCTTTTACTTACCAGTTTGTAACTAATATAGTATGTGCTGAATAGGAAATATTGCTTCATTGTAGGAAACAATCACATTTGTAAGAATTGTAGCTATTTGCAATGTTTTAAAATTTACATTTTGAAAAGGGTTTATAGAAATTCATATACAATCGTTAAATTGATGCGATGAACAGAATTTTGACAATCACGGTGGCAATGATGCTCATATTAGTGGCATCTGCCCGGGCTCAAATGACCGCCATCGAAGTGATAAAAAAGAGCGAAGACAAATTGAGAGGCAGCACAAGCATTGCAGACCTTACCATGAAAATAGTGCGCCCGGGTTGGAGTCGCGAAATTGCCATGCGCGCATGGTCTAAGGGCGATGAATATTCGCTCATTCTCATCAATGCACCTGCGCGCGACAAAGGCACAACTTTTTTGAAACGCGGTCGCGAAATATGGAATTGGCAACCCAGCATTGAGCGGGTTATAAAACTACCTCCCTCCATGATGAGCCAGTCGTGGATGGGTAGCGATTTTACAAATGATGATCTCGTAGAGCAATCATCTGCCGTGAAAGATTACACCCATCTGTTGACGGTTGATGAGATAATAGAAGGACGAAAATGTTATCGTATAGAGTTAACACCCAAGCCCGGTGCGGCTGTGGTGTGGGGCAAAGTAATTTCGTGGATTGACAAGACGGAATTCATGCAGTTAAAATCGGAGTTTTATGACGAAGAAGGCATACTCATCAACACCCTCAAAGGAACACAGGTGCGATCGCTTGGAGGCCGCATGTTACCCTCGCGATTAGAAATAATTCCGGCAGATAAGCCCGGTCAAAAAACAATCATGGAATATAAGAATCTGGAGTTCGATGTAATGCTAGGTGATGATTTTTTCTCTCTACAAAACATGAAAAAAGTTAAGTAAGTCATGTATTGGAAACTGGCATGGCGAAACCTGTGGCGTAACAAACGCAGAACATACATCACAATGGCTTCCATTGTTTTTGCCGTGTTTTTAGCCACCGGCATGAAATCGTTACAAGACGGATCTTGGGATCACATGATAAATAGTGTGGTGGGATTTTACACCGGATACGGGCAAGTGCACACACAAGGTTACTGGGCTGAACAATCGATTGACAAAGTTTTTCCTTACAGCAATGCCGACTCACTTGTTACCACCACACCGCACCTACGCGCGCTGGTGCCGCGCCTCGAATCTTTTGCGCTGGCCAGTGCCGGCAATCACACCAAAGGCGCAATCATTACCGGCATTGATCCCGAAAGCGAAGATCGTCTCACGCAGGTGCGCAACCGATTGACCTCAGGATCATACCTTGAATCTGCTGACCGATCGGTATTGGTGGCCGAGGGGCTGGCAAAGTATCTGCACATTACTGTGGGTGATACATTGGTACTATTGGGTCAAGGATACCACGGTGCAAGTGCTGTAGGAAAATATGCGGTGAAGGGATTAGTGCGATATGGCGCTCCAGATATAAACAACAACTTGATAGTAATGCCGCTGACCGAAGCGCAATGGCTGTTCGCTGCCGAGGGCATGGTTACCACGCTGGTTACGGATGTCGACCAACCTGATAAATTGAAGAGTGTGATGCGTAATCTGCAGAAATCACTGGGCGATTCATACGAAGTGATGGACTGGCAAGAACTGATGCCGGAGTTAGTGCAAGCAATGAAGGCCGATAAGAGTGGTGGCTACATCATGTTTTTCATTATTTACATGGTGATAGGGTTTGGAATTTTCAGCACCGTGTTGATGATGACTGTGGAGCGCGAGCATGAGTTTGGCGTGCTGTTGGCCATAGGCATGAAAAGGTTGCCAATGACATTGATGTTATTTGCCGAATCGGTGTTGATTGCCGCAATGGGAATATTGGCTGGAAGTGTGCTGGCCATTCCATTGGTCGCATACTTCAGCAAGCATCCTATTTACCTGGGAGAAAATCTGGCGGAGGTGATGGAGGTTTATGGATTTGAACCTTACTATGTGTTCTCTACTGACCCCATGATATTTGCTGATCAGGCGCTGATAATATTAGGCATAGTGGCGCTTGTGTTCTTGTTGCCACTGTGGCGTATTGGAATATTAAATGCTGTAGCTGCTATGCGCAGTTGAAAAAAGTTAGAAAGAAATGCTGAATAAAATAGCGTGGAGAAATGTGTGGCGCAATAAAACGCGCAGCCTGGTAATAGTAAGTGCCATCGCGCTGGGCTTGTGGGGCAGCGTGTTTATGATCTCCATTTCTACCGGTGTGTCGGTAGCGCGCAAGCAGGAAGTGATCCACTCACAGCTATCGCACATTCAAATTCACACGCCTAACTTTCGCAGCAACTACGAAGTGAGTGAATACATTCCTGACGCACAAAAGATAGCAGCCGTGCTGGCCAAAGACCCAAACATACAATCCTTCACCGCGCGCACTATTGTTACCGGAATGGCCTCATCACC
Source organism: Bacteroidia bacterium (assembly GCA_037968415.1). Lineage (GTDB taxonomy): Bacteria > Bacteroidota > Bacteroidia > AKYH767-A > JBBKVM01 > JBBKVM01. The sequence goes on from JBBKVM010000034.1 coordinate 48,977, forward strand.
AATTACAGGCACGGGGGTGATGATACACGGGATTGATCCGGTTACCGAACCACAGGTGACCGATGTGTACAAAGACGTGGTAGAGGGAGGTTTTTTTGCAGAGGATAAGAAGAATCGTGCAGTAGTTGGCCGCGCGCTGGCCAAAAAACTCAATCTCAAATTGAATTCTAAAATGGTGCTCACGTTGCAAGACACTGCGGGTAATCTTGTGTCTGGCGCATTCCGCATCAGCGGCATTTACGAAACGGTATCAACTAAATATGACGAAGCAAATATTTACCTGCGCAGCACCGACATCAACATACTGACCGGCACCGATGGACTTGTACATGAATTTGCCATGCTGTTGAAAGATGACGAACAACTTGAATTGACCAAGGCAAGATTGGTAGCCGCCATGCCTGCGCTAAAAGTAGAAACATGGAAAGACCTATCGCCCGAGTTGCGTTACATGGATGAGATGATGGATTATTTCCTTTACATTTTTGTGGGCGTGGTGTTGCTTGCGCTCGCCTTTGGATTGGTCAATACCATGCTGATGGCAGTCCTGGAGCGGGTGCGCGAGCTGGGCATGCTTATGGCCATTGGTATGACAAAGGTGCGATTGTTTTTTATGATTGTGTTGGAGACAATGTTTATGGCCATTACCGGAGCAGTTGCCGGTATAGGATTTGCACACTTTTCTATCGTATACTTTTCACGCCACGGCATCGACTTGTCGTTTCTTCAGAAAGGTCTGGCAGAGTTTGGTATAGGCACGGTATTGTATCCCGCGCTAGAACCCCGCTATTATTTTATTCTTGCTGTTATGGTGTTTGTGTTTTCAGTTTTATCTGCATTGTACCCCGCGCTCAAGGCCTTGGAGCTGAACCCTGTGCAGGCCATCCGTAAAATTTGAATCTTGAACTATGGAAGTAATCAAAGCAACCAACTTAATAAAGACATACACCGAGACCAAAGTGCCTGTGCGCGCGCTTCGTGGTGTTGACCTTTCCGTATCACAGGGCGAGTTTGTAGCCATCAAGGGTCCTTCGGGCTCAGGTAAAACTACGCTGCTTAATATTATTGGCGGGCTGGACCATCCTACCGAAGGAACGATTACAGTTGGTGGGCAAGACATCAGCAAGTTGCGCGACAACCAGTTGATTGATTTCCGACTGCACAATATTGGTTTTGTTTTTCAATCGTTCAACCTTATACCAGTGCTGACCGCTAAAGAAAATGTGGAGTTCATTATGCTGCTGCAAAATTGGGATGAGAAAACCCGCACGCAGCGCACCTTGCAACTGCTGCATGAAGTAGGGCTGGAAGACAAGATTGATCAGCGTCCGTCCGAATTATCAGGTGGGCAGCAACAGCGCGTGGCCATAGCGCGCGCACTTGCCACCAAACCCAAATACATATTGGCAGATGAACCCACTGCCAATCTCGACTCTGTTTCAGCCGGCAAACTGCTCGACCTGATGGCCGCGCTCAATAAACACGAACAGATGACTTTTATTTTTTCTACGCATGATCAGCGGGTGATAGACCGCGCGCGGAGGGTGATCACACTTGAAGATGGAAAGATTGTTTCAGATGTGTTGCAACATCAGGATTGATATGTGTAGAAAGATTTGTGTCGCATTTGTTTTATTTTTTTGGGCGGGATGCATCAGTGTGTTTTCACAGCAAGACACTGTGCGTAAGCCCATACAATGGCAGACACAAGGTTACTTCAAAGATTTGCGCACCTTTTTTATTGACCCTACAAGTGGCGACATGGTAGCCGATAATTTATTGCACAACAGAATAAATAATACATTCAGCTATGGCAGCCAATGGACCCTGTCGGCAGATTTACGCACACGTATATTTTATGGCGATGTGGTAACAGCCACACCACTCTATGGGCAACTTGTCGATGATGGAAATGACCGGCTGAATCTTTCGTGGCTTGTGGTAGACCAACCCAACGTGGTGATGCTTACCGAACTTGACCGCCTGGCAGTAGAATTCACACACAAGAAAACTGAAGTGCGCGTGGGGCGACAGCGAATCAACTGGGGCATCAGCACAGTATGGAATCCTATGGATTTGTTCAACACATTTTCGTTTTTCGATTTCGATTACGAAGAGCGACCAGGAAGTGATGCACTGCGAGTACAGCACTATTTGGGATCGCTATCGCGGGTGGAGGTGGCTGCAAATTTTGCGGCCCATAGCGATGACCGTGTGGTGGCTGCGTTGTATCGCACTAATAAGCATAACTATGATTGGCAGTGGCTGGCAGCTTTTGCGCGTAACGAGTTGGTAGCGGGGTTTGGGTGGGCCGGCAATGTGGGCAATACGGGGTTCAAAGGAGAGGCCACATTTTTTCAGCCACTCGAATATGCTGTGTATGACAACAGCGCGTTGGCCATCACCGCATCGATAGATTATTCATTTGACAATGGTGTGTATTCGCAAGTGGGCATGTTGTACAATAGCAGCGGAGCTAACGATGTGGTGATAAATGATCTGGCAGCTTTTGGTGTGTCGGCCCGCAGCCTGAGCCCGTTTCGATCCAATGTTTTTTTTCAAGCCGGTGGTGCCGCTTCTCCTTTGCTGAATTTATCCATGGTCATCATCACTGAGCCAGTGCATGGTTCCGCGTTTTTTAGTCCTTCGTTGACTTATTCTGCCGCCAACAATTTGGACCTCACGCTGGTGGCGCAAACTTTTTTTAGTGCGGTGGCAGGCGATTATCAAAACAGGAGTACTGCCATATTCACTCGCGGCAAATGGAGTTTCTAATCAGGACGCCCGTCTGAAAAGCGTAGTCAGTGCTACGTTCCAAAGTATAAGTGCCATGCCATAGAATATGTCTTCAACAGGCACCGTGAATAATCGGATACTCAGGTTTTCTAGATCATTGTACCACACTACTTCCTGGTGAATGAAACTGCCGGTAAGAATACCATTGACAATAAAGAATGGTATCAGCAAAACAAGGTAAGAGAGGTAAAAGCGACTCAATATCTCCCTAAGAAAAGAATAAACGAGCACCAGCGAAATGCCCGCAAGGCCCATCGCTGTGGAAGTGTACCACTTGTCCAGATTTAGCACGGAGGTAAGCAAAAGCGCAGCGACCAGCGCAATGGTGATGATTAATTCCAGTGAACGTGGCATGCTAAAGTTTGGATTCAGCTTGCCTAACGCCTCATAGGTGAAAACACATGCATATGGAATACAAAGAAAAAACAACCACTCTTCTACAGGTAACCCCGCCAAATAAATTCCTAATAAAAAAGTAGCGTTGAATCCCCACACACCCATGTGTGTAAAGGCAATATCCCACGAAATAAAAAACGTAGCAGTAATTGCCATGGCTGGGAAGAAATATGGCCATGATTTGAAAAAGGTCAAACGAGGATGAAAGCTGAATATAAAAGGAATGGAAACAGCCGCCAGATTAATAAGAAGGTAAAGCGACATTTTAATCTATTTACTGAAGTATTCGCGGAAAAATTTTAAGGGCACCCATAGCATTCCAAAACATTCTCCATCTTCTTTGGTGAGGTGTTTGTGATGGACTTTGTGCGCTTTGCGAATTGCCTTTAAATAACTGTTATCGGTATGCCTCAACACCCGGGCACGCTGATGAATAAACAAGTCGTGCACGAAAAAATAAGCAGCTCCATACAAAGTGATGCCCAGCGCGGGGTATATCGCCCACCACACATTTGCCAGTCCCCAGGCAGCAAACAAAGCCATGGCCGGTATTGCAAAAATGAGAAAGAAGCTGTCGTTTTTTTCAAATACATGATGCTCGTTTTCTTTCACATGGTGGTCGCGGTGAAGCTTCCACAATAATCCGTGCATCACGTATTTGTGTGTGAACCAAGCCACAAATTCCATAAAGAAAAAGGTGGCTACAATGATGAGCAATCCAAATCCGATCATGAGTTGATAATTGATTGATAATGCTTATTCATTCGGATGTAAATGATGCGAAACCACTCCGTAAAATTTTCGGGATGGCTGGTAACTTCTTCATGCAGTTCCTCAAAAGTAATGTATTTCCAGTTGTTTACTTCTTCTTTGTTAATCACTGGTTGTATATCAGTGGTTCCTATATATACCTGATCATATTCGTGTTCAATGAGCCCATTGGCGAAGTGTGCTTTGTAAGTAAAATCGAACGCGTGTTGGAGAGGGCAAAGTAAACCCATTTCTATGCGAAGCCTTCGTGCGGCCGCGTCCAAGGATTCTTCATTGGGTTGGGGGTGACTGCAGCACGCGTTGGTCCACAAGCCTCCTGAATGATATTTGTGTAATGCGCGTTGCTGCATGAGCCAACGTCCATCGGCCGTGAAAAGAAAGACCGAAAACGCCCGGTGCAGCGTGCCCGCTTGATGCACTTCGGTTTTAGAAGCAATGCCGATGGCTTGGTTAAGTTCATCAACAAGTATTAGCTGAGGTTCGGTCATGAGAATTTTTGTTTTAATTTTTGGAGTTCCTTTCCGTGAGTTTGCGTCACCGAATTGGTTTCTAATAAACGGTTGATGATGAAAAGCATAATGTCTTTGTTTGACGAAGTGCCTTCGCGCAAATGACTCATCAATTTATTAGTGTCTTCATCAATGTTGTTGTGATAGCCCAGAAATTTTGGCGCATTGGCCTGCACGAGCAGGCGCATCAGCCTTGCTTCAGCATTGGCCGGGTCTGCCTTTATCGCACTATCAATGTCAAGTTTAGATTTTTCGAAATAAGAATATTTATCGGGGGGCCAATTTACCTCTTTGGACATTTGAGCGCGCAATAGCCCGCGATAGGCCATGCAAGTGGGATGTGTATCGGTTTTTAGCTTTTCAATGTGGGTCAATATGAGTGTGCGATTTTGTAGCACAGTGATAAAGTTATTTCGCAGTGATGCGGTGCAAGCGGGTTGTGCTGTTGCGCAATACCCCAATGCACTTGTCAACAATAGAAGTAAAAATCGTTTCTTAATCATTTATGCAAATCGTGTATTGCAATAAAAATATGAATATACAACCAAAGCAAGTTTGCTGAAATTAGGCACGCGTATTCTGCGATGCATTATTTCATGAGCAGGTGTTGATTTTAGTTTACCAAGTAGTTTTTTGTAATACATGTATGCGGTAAACACGCCCAATCGTGCTTGTCGTGGGAGTTCTCTGATGCCCTTGTAAGCCTCTTCAAAATCGTTTTCTATCTCTGCAATGATTCTCGTTTTATCGGCTGAGGTGAAATTATTCAAGTCTACTCCCGGAAAATAAGAACGATCAAGTTCTTCAAAGTCATTTTTTATATCGCGAAGAAAATTTACTTTTTGAAAAGCAGAACCCAGCCGCATGGCTGATTGTTTAAGTTTATTGTATTCTAATTCGTTGCCATTCACAAATACTTTCAGGCACATAAGGCCCACTACATCGGCCGACCCAAATATATAGCCGTTATATTTTTCGGAATCATAATGGGTTTTATGCAGATCCATTTTCATGCTTTCGAGAAATGCACTTATCAAATCATCTCCAATATTGTATTTGCGTGCCGTTTCCTGGAAACTCTGCAATATTGGATTGAGACTGATGCCCAGTTGGATGGCCTCGTGGGTGTCGGCTTCGAATTTTTCCAGCAATTGTTTTTTATCATAGTCATGAAAAGTGTCCACTATCTCATCGGCCAGCCGCACAAAACCGTAGATGGCGTATATAGCACCTCTGATTTGTGGAGCAAGCAAATTGATGGCAAGCGAAAACGATGTGCTGTAAGTACGTGTTACATACTTGCTGCAGCCCGCGGCCGATGTTTGAAACAAGTTAAACTGATTCATGATATACGGGGTTTTGTTTGAGTACTTCCGCGGCAGCAATTTTTCCCGAAATGATCGCGGGCGGCACACCTGGGCCGGGTACGGTAAGTTGTCCGGTGAAGTATAGGTTTTTAACTTTTTTACTCACTATTGAAGGGCGCAGGAATGCTGTTTGCCAAAGCGTGTTGGCCAGCCCATATGCGTTACCTTTATAAGAATTGTAGTCATGCACAAAGTCATTGATGCAATATGATCTTTTCACTGTCACATGATCGCGTACATTTTGCCCGGTCAGTTTTTCCAGCCGGTCCATTATTTTGTGATAATATATGTCGCGGATAGTTTTGTTGTCTTCTATTCCAGGCGCGATGGGTATAAGCAGGGTAACGTTTTCGCAACCTTCGGGCGCACAGTCAGCATCGGTTTGCGATGGAAAACTTGCATAGAACAAAGGCTCATCGGGCCACTGTGCACTATCATAGATAGACTCTGCATGCGGATCGAATGGGGCATCAAAAAACAAAGTGTGGTGCATGATTCCCTTTAGTTTTTTATTCACACCCAGATAGAATAACAATGCAGATGGAGCCAACACGCGGTTGTTCCAATAAGCGGGAGTGTATCCGCGCAGGTGTGTGGGCAATAGCGATTCTGTATGACTATAATCAGCTCCGCTTACCACTATGTCGCACGGTTGGATGGTGCCATTAATTTTAAGGCCGGTGATTGCACCTGTGTTGGTAAGCAATGATTCCACATTACTATTGGTTTTGATTTTTACGCCCAGCAGTTCAGCCATTTTAGTCATGGCCTGCACCACACTATACATGCCTCCACGTGGATACCATGTACCCAACACCATGTCGGCATAGTTCATAAAATTGTAAAAAGCTGGAATGTTTCCTGGTTTAGCGCCAAGAAAAAGCACTGGAAATTCGAGCAAACTAACAAGATGTGGATGCTTAAAATTTTTACGAACCAGCTGGCGAATACTTTGTACAAACAGTCCCGCATGCTTTATGGTCTCTGGTGTGATAAGTTCGAGTGGCGACTTGCCTGGCTTGTATACCATGCCTTGTACAGCAGTGCGGTAAGTTTTCTCAGCCGTGGATAAGAACGATTTCAGTTTTTCCGCACTTCCTTTTTCTGTCGATTCAAAGGTTGCATACAAAGCATCCAAATCAGCCGGCACATCAAACTTTTGATTTTCGCCAAAGTAAACACGGTATGCAGGGTCCAGCCGAGTAAGTTCATAGAATGATTCCGGTTTCAAATCGAAATCGACAAAAAATTTTTCAAACACATCTGGCATCCAGTACCAGGTCGGCCCCATATCAAATGTGTATCCACCTTCTTTCCATATAGAAGCCCTGCCGCCCGGCATAGCATTTTTTTCATATACCGTAACATCATAACCATCGCGCGCGAGATAACATGCTGCTGATAGTGAGGAAAATCCAGAACCTATGATAGATACTTTTTTCATTTCTATTTTTTAATTTATAAATTCTCAAACATTTCAACCGGATGATTGAATATGCTAACCCGTGAGATGTTATTTGAAGGCTTCATTAATGTGGCTTTTGGACCGGTGATCCACAACTTATCTTTAGCGCCATGTTTTACAGGAATTAATTGATTTGCAAATTCTTTCGCTTCATTGTCACCGGGTGTGGTGGTGAGGTATGTGATGTAAGTGTGGCTACCACTTATTGATTGCCTGATGGAGTCAAGCCCGGTGGCGGGTACACCCGCGCCCAGATAAATGGAGCGCTTGCCGAGCAGCAATAATTTGTAGTGGACAAACAGCAGTCCTAATTCGTGCATCTCACCCAATGGTAAAAACAAGATAAAGGTGCGGCTGTCGGTATTTTGTTTGAATGAAAGCTTCTCTATGTTGAGAAACAATTTTTGTCTGATCAGGTTGGAAATAAAATGTTCGTGCGCAGGATTAATGCTATTGGTTTGCCATAGCAATCCAATTTCATTGAGCAATGGGATAAACACATCAACAAAAACATCACTGAACGATTTGTCGGACAACAGCAACTGATAAGTTTCTTCAAACAGATGCGTATTGAAGTTGAGCATGGCCAGCTTAAAAGAACTGATGTGTGCTGACTTATCGGGCGCGGCTAGCAATAGCTCGTTCACATCAACTAATAATTGTGAGTCGGTTAATTCCGCAAGCGTAGAAATTTTGTGCCCATTATTATAAAGCAAGGCCACGTTGAGCAACTTCCGCAGGTTGTCGATGTCGTAACGTCTAATGTTTGTATCCGTTCGTTTGGGCGCAAGCAGATTGAAACGCTTCTCCCATATTCTGATAGTGTGCGCCTTGATACCCGAGAGGTTTTCGAGGTCGTTGATGGTGAATTCTGATTGAATATTGTTTAGCATAAAATTTAAATCATTAAACAAATATAATCAAATAAACTTGAATTACAAGATTATAGGTAAAAAAGAAAGGAAACGTGTTTAATGTTTCCTTTGTATATATGAACAAATGATATGTTCTTGATGGTTTGGGTGTCAAATTTATTTTTCTTCGCTCAAATCTTTTATTTGGCTTTTTACACCGTTTGTCATTACAGATTTGATGCCATTTAACATGCCGGACTCGTTTTCATACATCTGGCTTGAGCCGATAACTTGCCCGTTGGAGGCTTTAAGGTTAAAGTGAAACTTGCCATTTTTAGCAGTCAGTTTTTCAAATCGCTTTTCTTCTTCAGCATTTTTCTTCACTGACTCCACGCCATTGTTGCATGCAGTTTTTGAAGTGTAGCCTTCGCTCGACAATATAATTTGGCCGTTGGAAGCTTTGAGGCGAAAACGAAATTCTTTTTTAGCGTCTTGATAAATTTCAAACATTTTTTGTAAAATTTTAGTTAATAATTAATGACAATAAG
>JBBKVM010000035.1:0-4777 GCA_037968415.1 Bacteroidia bacterium
AATGAAGACCCCGCATTGGAAACAGAACTGACAGAAGCGGAAGATGAAGAAGCTGAGGAAGAAGAAGGCGAGGAAGGCGAAACGGAAGATGAAGTAGAAGACGAAGCGGACGAAGAAGAGGAAGAAGATGCAGACGAGGATGAAAGCGAAGAAGAAGGCGAAGAATTAGAAGTACCCGAAATAGTAGCTACCGACAGTACTGGCGACCTGGAACTGGACGTGGAAGAAACAGTGAGTGACGAAGGCGATGAAGACAACACCGAAAGCATACAGAAAATGCCCGAAGGCGAATACGACCCTACTCTCGACCTGTCATCGTATAAATTTCCTACCCTCGACCTGCTCGACACCTACGCTGCCGCCAAAGGCCAGCTAAGCAAAGAAGAGATAAAAGCCGAACTGGAAGACAACAAAAACCGTATCGTTGAAACCCTGGGCCACTATAACATAGGCATCGAAAAAATAAAGGCTACCATCGGGCCTACCGTTACGCTTTTCGAGATAGTACCCACTGCAGGCATACGCATCTCCAAAATCAAAAACCTGGAAGACGACATCGCGCTGAGCCTTGCCGCGCTGGGCATACGCATTATCGCGCCCATACCGGGCAAAGGCACCATCGGTATAGAAGTGCCCAACCAAAAACCGGAGATCGTTTCTATGCGCTCGATATTGGCGTCAGAGAAATTCCAAAACTGCGAAATGGACCTGCCTATAGGCCTCGGCAAAACCATCAGCAACGAAGTGTTTGTGGCCGACCTTGCCAAAATGCCACACCTGCTTATGGCCGGTGCCACAGGCCAGGGAAAATCAGTAGGACTCAATGCAGTGCTGGTTTCGCTGCTCTACAAAAAACACCCTTCGCAGGTGAAGTTTGTTTTGGTAGATCCCAAAAAAGTAGAGTTAACCCTCTTCCGCAAAATAGAACGCCACTTCCTGGCCAAACTGCCGGGCGAAGAAGATGCCATCATCACCGACACACGCAAAGTAGTAGCCACGCTCAACTCGTTGTGCATAGAGATGGACGAACGCTACGACCTGCTGAAAGATGCTCAGGTGCGCAACATACGCGAGTACAACGCCAAGTTTGTGGCACGCAAGCTCAACCCCAACAACGGCCACCGTTTCCTGCCATTCATTGTGCTGGTGGTAGATGAGTTTGCCGACCTTATTATGACAGCCGGCAAAGAGGTAGAGACACCCATCGCGCGGCTTGCCCAGTTGGCCCGTGCCATAGGCATCCATTTGATCATTGCCACGCAGCGACCCTCGGTCAATATCATTACCGGCACCATCAAAGCCAACTTCCCTGCGCGTATCGCCTTCCGTGTAACCAGCAAGATAGACTCGCGCACCATACTCGATGCCGGTGGTGCCGACCAGCTAATAGGACGTGGTGACATGCTGCTAAGCACCGGAGCCGAACTCATACGCCTGCAGTGCGCTTTTGTAGACACACCCGAAGTAGACAAAATAACCGAGTACATAGGCAACCAGCGTGGCTACAGCGATGCCTTCCTGCTACCCGAATACGTAGACCCTGCCAGCGCACACCCCGGTGATGTGAACCTAAGCGACCGCGATGAACTCTTTGAAGATGCCGCGCGCGTGGTGGTGCGCACACAGCAGGGATCGGCCTCTATGCTGCAACGCAGACTTAAACTCGGGTACAACCGTGCAGGCCGAATTGTCGATCAACTGGAGGCTGCCGGCATCATAGGTCCATTCGAAGGAAGCAAAGCCCGCGAAGTACTTTATAAGGACGAAGCAGCTTTGGAACAGTTTTTGAATGACCTCAAACAATCAATCTAAATAAAGATGAAAAGTAAAATAATAATTGCCGCTGCTGTGTTGTTCACCTCTGTGTTTTCGGTGCAAGCGCAAACCGACAAAAAAGCACAGGAAATATTAAATGGCGTAAGCACCAAATACAAATCTTTCACCTCGGTGAAAGCCGACTTTGCCCTCACGCTCGACAACCCCTCCGAAAAAATTAAAGACACACAGAAAGGTGTGGTGTACCTGAAAGGCAACAAATACCGAATAGAAATAGCCGGACAAGAAATAGTGAGCGATGGCAAAAGCGTGTGGACCTATCTGAAAGATGCAAACGAAGTGCAGATAACCGAAGCCGTGGCCGACAAAGATGCCATTACCCCCACCAACATATTTACAGCCTACGAAAAAGGTTTTAAATCGAAATTTACAGAAGAGAAAAACGTAAAGGGCGTGCCCATGCAAATGCTGGAACTAATACCCGAAGACAGTAAGAAGAGTTTTTTTAAGGTGCACCTCACCATCAACAAAACCGACAAGGTGATAGACAGTGTAAAGCTATTCGACCGCAACGGCAACCGCTACACCTACTCTATACTTAAATTTATTCCCAACGGTGTGGCCAGTGACGATGTGTTTGTTTTCAACAAAGCACGCTACCCCGGCATCGAAGTAGTAGACCTGCGTTAACGCGCATTTCGCATCTACCAACACATATATCTGCTCCGCTTCTTTACCCAAAGAGGCGGAGTTTTTTTTTCAACCACGGGTGTCACTGTACAATTTATTGTATATTTTTAAGTGTTGGTTTGGTTTTTAGAATTCAATGTCATTTAATTTTTTATTCCTATGCTCCTCCGCCACGCACTTGCCGCTCTTTTAGTGTTGATGTTTTATACACACACCCAAGCCCAAAACTGGCAATGGCTGACAAGAATCGGGGGACCTTCTGCAGACCCGGGTGGTAATCCTCCTGATGAATCCATTGAAGGCATAGCAACGGATACACTAGGCAACATTTATGTGATTGGGAAAATCAGGACTCCGGCATCATTGAATGGAATACCGTTGGTCACCTATGGCACTTATGATGTTTTTATTGGCAAGTTTGATTGTCTGGGCAATCCCATATGGGTAAGAACAGCCGGAGGAACAGGTCGTGACGAGGGTTACGGAATTGCGCTGGATGGTCTGGGCCATTTATATGTAACAGGTCACATTAGCGCTAGTTCAAGTAATACTTGCAATTTTTTAGGCGCACAAATCATCACGCAGAAGGCTGATTTTTTTCTTGCCAAGCTTGACACAAGCGGTCAACTCATTTGGCTTAAAGTGGCAGGGCCTCCCACCAATACCCTCGTTACATTTGGCCGCAAAATCCAAATTGATTCAAAAGGGATGATAAACGTTTCAGGAACTGCATCCAATATTTCGGGTGACTTTTTCCAGGGATATCCGGTGAAACCGCCATTTTACGTTGCAAGGTTTGACACGTCTGGAATTATCAACCGGCTCTTTAATTTCAGTCAGGAATTAACTTATGCCATTTATGATTTTAGGTTAGGACCAAACGATGAAATGTATGTTTGCGGATCTTTAGGAGGGGATTCTTTATCCATCGGAAACTTAACATTGCAACGAATGAGTTCAAACTATGATATGCTTTTTGCTAAGTTTGACTCGTCTGGAATATTTCAATGGGTGAAGCAATGGGGAGTTCCCGGCTATCCTACCTATGGGTATGCTAAAGGAATTGACTTTATCGGAAATGATGTAGTTTTGAATGGAAGAGCTCTTCAAGTACTTATCGATGGAGTTAGTGGAGATTCAATCTTTTTTACAAATCCACAGGGAATTGGATCAGATTTTCCTTTTGTTGCCCGAATGTCATCTGACGGAATAGTTAAATGGACAGCCAGTCCAAGTGCTTCGTTACCAGGACGATCATCCGGAGGTGTAGTCACTCTTCCAAATGGAAATTCTTATATAAGTGGATGGATGATTGGTACATGCTCATTTGGAACTCACACATTCACAAGCAATACACAGCGAGATATGTTTGTTGCAGCTGTTGATTCAAGCGGCAATTGGATATATGCATCCAATATTTCAAGCACGGGTACCCGCGAAGAACCAGAATGCATGGCCATCGATAACCAGGGCAATATCTATGTGGGCGGTGGGATAGATGGTACTTTTATGATCAATGGCAATACTTCAAATTCATTGGGAGGCCTCACGGATGCATTTGTGGCTAAATGGGGTATTGTATGCCCCACCGCCCTGCCCGCACAGCCCTGGGGTGCCACAGCCGCTGGCGGCCTGCTCGTGTACCCCAACCCCACACAGGCAGCAGCCGGCACAGCCACCATAGCCATAGCCCACAGCGCCCTAAGCCAGGGTGGCACGCTCACCGTTTACAATATGCTGGGCAATGTAATGCTTGCGCAGCAGGTAGTCACCGGCAACCCAACTGCCCACCTGCTGCTGCCACACTGCCCGCCAGGCATGTACCTGGTGAGGTTTGCCAACGCACACACCCAACTTACCTCCAAATTGCTGGTGGTGGAATAATAATCTCACACGCATGAAAAAAATCTCACCTACCCAAAGCAAAGCAATTGCTCATACCTATATGGCATTGCTTTTAATATTTTTTTCTATTCTCATAGCTATCCCGGCCCAAGCCCAAAACTGGCAGTGGCTGTCAAGGATAGGTGGACCATGGTCAGATCCAGGCGGTAATCCTCCTGATGAATCCGTTGAAGGCATAGCAACTGATAACCTTGGCAACACATATGTGATTGGGAAAATTGCATCACCATCCTCACTTAATGGAACACCGTTGATCACCTATGGCACATACGATGTTTTCATTGGCAAGTTTGATTGTCTGGGCAATCCCGTATGGGTAAGAACTGCCGGAGGCACCGGCCGTGATGAGGGTTATGGAATTGCGCTAGATGGTCTGGGCCATTTATATGTAACAGGTCACATTAGC
>JBBKVM010000036.1:0-2972 GCA_037968415.1 Bacteroidia bacterium
TAATCGAGTAGACGGCCTCACCACCCGGAGGTGGTGAGGTGCGCCTCTCACACCACTGTACGTGCGGGTCTCGCATACAGCGGTTCATTAAGTTGTGGAGCTACTTTCTGGTAATGTTCAAGCAATGATTCGTAACCTCTTTTTGCAAGACGTTTTAAGGTAATAGTTTGCCCCATTATAGGACTTTGAGCTACCGCCCATCCTCCCATTCTTGTTCTGCTCCAACTGTATGCGTGTTCCTGATCAATTCCTAAGCGTATAAGGTTTTTCCTTTTCCGTTCGGGTTTCTTCCAGTCTTTCCAGATACAATATCTCAATCGGTTGCGTACCCACCTGTCCAAAGCTCCGAGTTTGCCCGTTATACTTGCCATACGGAAGTAATTAAGCCATCCTCGTTGTACTTCTTTTAGTTTGGTGATACGCTCGTCAAACGAGAGTTCTGAAGTTTTTCGGGTAAGGTTCTTCACCTTTTGTTTCAAGTTTTTCCAGCCGTTTTCGCTAATTATCAACTGGTATTTTCCTTTCTCACCTTTGATGTAAGTGGGTACAAACATGTATCCCAACACTTCAAACTGTACGGGTTTGCGGATGCCACTCTTTTCCCTGTTAATAGGTAGTTTCAATTTGTTTTGTAAAAACAAAAAAATACTATTTCCTGCTTTTCGGGCTGTAGCTTTGGTTTTAGTATAAATACTAAAATCATCTGCATAGCGCACATAGCGTAATCCCTGCTTCTCTAACACTTTATCTAATTCATTCAGTATAATGTTGGATAGCAAAGGACTTAAAGGACTGCCCTGTGGTACGCCCTTTCTGCGTTTGATTAATTTTCCTTTTACAAGAATCGGTACTCTCAACCATTTGCGGATTAAGCGTAGTGTGTTCAGGCATTTTACCTTGCTGTACAATAGTTGCAACAAAATGCAATGGTCGACTTCATCAAAGAAGTTTTTCAAATCTATATCAACAATGTGCTGATACCCTTCATTGATGTTCCGTTGTGCTTGTTGTACTGCCTGTTGTGCATTGCGGTTGGGGCGGAAGCCATAACTATTGGCTCTGAACTCTACCTCGAACAATGGCATTATTACCTGATGTACCGCCTGTTGTAACAAGCGGTCGGTTACTGTGGGAATACCTAATAATCGGGTCTTCCCGTTGCTTTTGGGTATTTCTACCCCCAAGATAGATTGAGGCAAATATTGTCCATTGCCAACCGCATGTACTATCGCATCCCTGTTTAATTTCAGGTGTTGCAACAATCCACTTACTCCCATACCATCTACTCCTGCCGAACCTTTGTTCGATAGTACCCGATTGTATGCTTGCAGCATATTGGCTCTGTTTAATACTTTTTCAATCATCTTGTCAACTACTCAATTTTACTCTGTTCCGCTTATCATAAGGCTATGCAGTTGCCTGCAATCCTCATAGCATTTGGAACAACTCAATGTTCGGTCCTTCGTTGTTTGCTGAGACCTCCTGCTCTCTATGCAGGCTCGTTTGCGTAACTACTATGACCTCTGCTGACTTCTTGGCTCATAGAAACCGAATCTATTCCAAGACCTCCCTCGGTAAGACAAATACCCTTCTGTTTACTCCTGCTGAATCTACATAACTGAACTTTTGTATTCTTCGGACTTTAGTATGATGTGCTACCTTATCCATTCAGCTATGCCTCTTATCCAGTTTCTGTTCGTCAGTGCAAACATTCGCAGTCTCGCTTACTTCAGTGCATACCTCACGATAAACCACCTTGCGACTTGCTAAACTTCGGGGCGTTACCCCCGCGTTGAGAAACTTTCATTCTCTGGTTATTCTTTTATCAAAGAATTATATTTGCCATTCGAGGCGCACACATTGGGTATAAAACATAGGGCGGACAGTGGTTGCCGCAAGTTTTCGGCACTTAGCAAACTTGGCTTCGGGCGGACAGTGATGAGCTTCGTAGTGCCCTACGTTTCATACCCCAAACCGTTATAGGCAACCAATGACGACAATACTAACACGACCATTTGTAATTCTAATTTGGCTGACTTCAGTTCAGCTCTTTTGTGTTGGTGCGACTTATGGACAAGTCAGCCAAGACGATACGACCATTTTGCTTAAAGCATTTAGACAAGTTACATCGCAACGGCAAATCGTGTATGTTGACACTGTTAATGCAAACAGTTCCGTTCCAGAGCGACTTAAAGAAAGATTGCAAAAAGGCACGGTAACCGACAAAAGACAAGGTAACTCTATAACTTTGACAAAAAACGAACAGGACTATTTGCTTTCACAACTCGGACAACAGACTGTTTGGTCTGATAATCTATTTCCCAACAGCAAACGCATTCATTCAGACAGTATGTGGACTCACTTGAGACAAATAAATGCACAACGTGTATTATCACTTAATCAAGCTGCATTGCAAAAGGACAGCGTGACAATTAAAAATCTGAGATACGACTACCCATACGTATTCACTTTTGCAAAACCAATTTACATTCGCGACAATACGGTTTGTTTAATAGCATTTGGTGCAATGTGTGGTGGTGATTGCGGACAGACGGAGACGAGCTTTTACAAAAAAGAAAATAACGAGTGGATAAAATGGATAATAGTTTCAGCGGGCGACTTTTGAGTGAGAATTTGGCTGCCTATAACAAGGGGTTTGCGATAGCGGGGGTTCCGTGCTTCGCAGACACATTTGTGCAAGGTGGAAGTTCAGTTCTCCGAATGAAGTTTAGTGCTAAAACACCCCGCTATCGCAAACCCCAAAAACGTTATAGGGCATTTTAAGACGACCCGCACTGTTCAAACTCCGACTCGCACCGTTCAAACTCCGACCCGCACTGTTCAAACTCCGACCCGCACCGTTCAAACTCCGACACGCACTGTTCAAACTCCAACCCGCACTGTTCAAACTCCGACACGCACTGTTCAAACTCCAACCCGCACTGTTCAAACTCCGACCCGCACTGAGCAAA
>JBBKVM010000037.1:0-53082 GCA_037968415.1 Bacteroidia bacterium
AATGACGATGCGTGCAACTGCGATATGAGTGCCGATTTTCTTATCTCACCCATCTTCGATTTTACAATGGTCAATAGTTCGCAAAATCTGACACTGACATTTGAGGCATACTACGATAGTATATATAACTCACAGGCTTATGTCAAAATATCATTGGATAGTGGTGCCACATGGACGGACATTGATACACTGAGCCCGGATCCTGCATGGCAACTGGTCACTGTCGATTTAACTTCATATATCGGCAACCCTGCGGTACAACTGGCTTTTCATCACAATGATGGAGGTGCGTGGGCCGATGGCTTCGCAATAGATGACGTAAAATTATCAACCGCTTGCTCAGGCGATAACCTTACCGTGAAAATAGTGACGGATATTTTTGGATCGCAGATAACTTGGGCACTTACCAACGTGGCCAATGGCGATACATTGACTTCGGGAGGCCCATACAACAATGTATTTCCATACAACCCTAACAATGCCACACATATTCAATCAGTGTGCGTTTCGCCAAACGATACATTTGAATTTCAGATTAATGATTCAAATGGAAATGGTTTGTTTGATGGAAACAACACCGGTACATACACTGTGATAGGGCCTTGCGGGCAAGTGCTTGTGAGTGGAGGAGGTGCATTTGCATTCAATGGGGTGACACCTTCTGTCTATGATTCAACAGTGTTTACCATCAC
Source organism: Bacteroidia bacterium (assembly GCA_037968415.1). Taxonomy (GTDB): domain Bacteria; phylum Bacteroidota; class Bacteroidia; order AKYH767-A; family JBBKVM01; genus JBBKVM01. Next base: position 693 of record JBBKVM010000037.1, read on the forward strand.
GCCACCGGTTATCAACCTAGGTGCTGATACAACAGTTTGCCAAGCCGCACCCATGACTTTGAAAGCCAACTTAGCAGGTGTCATTTGGTCAACTGGAGACACAACTCAGAATTTGGCTTTGACCAACAACACCGTGGGAACATTCACTTATTATGTGAGTTCGCCTGCAGGTGCTTGTTTCGCTACGGACACCATCACAGTTACTGTGTTGCCATATCCCACTGTTGCATTTACATACAACGCCACATTGGGCACAGTTACTTTTACCAACTCATCTGTGAACGCAATTTCCTACTCATGGAATTTTGGTGATGGAAACACATCTACCGCGCAAAATCCAACGCACACATATACCGCCAACGGATTTTATCCGGTTACGCTTACAGCGACCAATGGTTGTGGCCCTAAAAACATCACTCAAACAATCACCATCATGGGCGTTTCAGTGGCCGAAGCGGAAGGGGCAATTTTAAATGTGTCTCCCAATCCGGTGAAAGACAAGCTGAATGTGAATGTGAATAACTGGAATGCGGGCAGCGCACATATTGAATTGGTAAATGTGCTTGGGCAGTCTTTGTTCAGCATGAGCAAGCAAGTTCAAAACGGCACATTGGTCGAAACCATTGATATGAGTGGATTTGAGAAAGGAATTTATTTACTACAAATAAGCTCAGATCAGAAAAAATTATTCAGAAAAATTGTGGTTGAATAATCAGACTTTAGCGATAAAAGAAGATTGCACAGCGGGCCGGTTTAATCGGCCCGCTTTTTTGCGCAAATATTGGTTTCCGTTATAAATGAAGGTTTAGTACATTTGAGGAACGAGAAAAGTGCTTTTATTGCGCCTTTCGTCAATATTTTGATTGCTATCTTTGTAGCAATACACCCGATTTTAAAATTAATTTCAAAATTATGAGAATGAAAATTACACGCTTAACACCTCATGTATTGCTTTTGGCAATGGTATGGGTATTATCAGGATTTGCGCCAGGCAATGGTACCGACCCTAAAGATGCGCGCAACATGCCCGCAAACTTCAAAACACAAACATTTACACAAACACCTATGGTGATGTCCTCTTCCACTGTGATTAAATTCAGTGACAACATGGACAGCGCCAATGATACTACTGCTCTCAAAGCGCGTGGTTACAAAGTGTATTACCGTGGTTCTGGCCCGCAAGGATCTACTGCCGCTTGGTTTACCCCATCTGGCACCCCTCCGTTTCCTTCCTACAATGGTCCGCCAACCGGGTACGTGGCCTCCAATTTTAATTCGGTTACAGGAACCAATAACATTGACAATTGGTTGGTATTACCGGCTCTTGATATTGCTGTAAATGACACTATGTCGTTTTGGGCAAGATCATTTCCAAACTCCACTTATCCTGATTCAATCAGAGTAATGTATTCTTCTGTAGGCGATTCTACTCCAGAAGCCGCTACATGGTCGGAACTGGGTCGTTTTAAAGTTGGCATCGGCACTGCATGGGAATACAAAGCTTTTGCTGCTCCTGCTCCGGGTTCAACCGCTCGTTTTGCCATACGTTATGCAGTGGTAAACGGTGGCCCAACCGGCACCAACAGTGACTATATCGGAATCGATCAAATCACCGTTACCGGCCCATTGGCTGTTTGTCCTATCACAACTTCTCCAACAACTGTTGATGGAAGCACTTGTGGTGTAGGCCCGGTTACGCTTTCTGCTACACCTGGCGATCCTGCTAACTATGTTGTATGGCTCGATCCTTCAGCTACCAAAATCGTTGGATCAGGTAACTCATTTATTACACCTCCTGTAAATGCAACCACACAATACTTTGCGGCAGATGCCGATACTACAGGTTCTGCATCACATGTAGGCCCAACAATCAGTATCGGCACCAATGCATATCCTACAGGTAATTTCTCAAATGGATTGTTCTTCACAGCTTTATCGTCTTTCCGTCTTGATTCTGTGCTGTTGTACACTAATGGCCCTGTTGATGGATTTATTCAAGTGAGAGATACAGCAGGTGGAAACCTAATTTCAAGTGCGCCTTTCTCAATCCCAACTGCTGATACTATCCAAGTATATGTTGGCTTAAATTTTACACCTGGCAACTATTTTATTGGATTGGGCAATTTTACTGGTACCGGAGTATTATATCGATCCACTTCTGGCGCAGTATTCCCATACACGGTACCTAATGTGGTATCTATTACAGGTACAGATTTTACCGGCCAGACACGATACTATTATTTATATGATTGGGTTGTTACTCCCATGTGTTTTGGACCTCAGGTGCTTGCTACAGCAGATTATTCTCCTGCCAATAACACATTGCCTTTCTTCGAAGATTTCGAAAATGGTTTCCCTTGTAACTGGTCACGCACGCAGGATGTGAGTTCCACAGGCTGGCAAATGGGTGATGCTGCTACATTATCTTCTACCTACTGGGCCATACCAGGAACCAACGCAACCAACATGATTGCATCTAATGACGATGCCTGTAACTGTGATATGAGTCTTGATTTCCTCATCACACCTATGTTTGATTTCTCTTCCATAAGCCCGCTTGCAAATGTAACAATGACCTTTGAAGCATTTTATGATTCATCTTATGGTTCAATGGGATTTGTAAAAGCCTCTTTGGATAGCGGAGCTACCTGGACAAATATTGACACGCTCGCACCTGATGCATTGTGGCAGACTGTAATGGTTGATCTTACTTCTTTCGTGGGCAGCCAGTCGGTAATGTTCGCATTTCATCATGATGACGCAGGCATTTGGGCTGACGGTATCGCTATAGATGATGTTCGTATAGAGCAAATTTGTAATGGTGATGAACTCACAGTTCAGATTATTACTGACATATTTGGAACAGAGACCACTTGGACACTTACTGATAGTTTAACCGGTAATGTGCTTGCTTCCGGTGGACCATATACTGACATCCAACCTTATAATGTTGCCAACGCTACACAAACTGTTACTCTTTGTGTACCATCGGGTACTGTATTTGAATTCCAGATCAATGACTCTTGGGGTGATGGCTTGTTTGATGGAACCAACACGGGAACCTATGCAGTTTATGGGCCTTGTGGTCAAACACTCGTTTCAGGTTCAGGTGCTTTCGCCTATGGCGGAGCTCCTCCACTGCCAAACCCGTCATGGGATTCAATTTTCTTCTCTGTAACGCCTCCGGTTATCGATCTGGGTGCTGATATCACTGTTTGTCAGGGTACAGCTTCAACATTGAATGCAGGACTTAATAACGTGACATGGTCAACAGGTGCAACTACTAATAGTATTACACTTAACAATGCAACTGCGGGTACGTTTACTTATTATGTAAGTTCAGATCCGGGCAATTGTTATGCAACTGATACGATTGTTGTGACTGTAAACCCATTGCCAACTCCGGCATATACTTATTCGGCCAACCTTGGAGCGGTAACGTTTACAAACACTTCTACTAATGCCATAAGTTACTCATGGAATTTTGGTGACAGTAATACATCTACTGCAACTAGTCCATCGCACACATACATAGCAAATGGCACGTATACTGTTGTGCTTAGCGCAACCAATGCATGCGGTACCACTACATCTTCTCAAACTGTGACTATCGTAGGCGTGGGTATTGAAGAAATTCCCGGTGCTTCTGTTTCATTGTCTCCGAACCCTGCCAGCAATATGCTGAACATAGCTATCAGCGGATTGCAAGGTGCGGATGTAACACTTGAAATTTCAAATATGCTTGGTCAGCAAGTGTATATTGAAAATGTGAAAAACATGAAAGAAGGTTACACAAGTGCAATTGATGTGAACAACTTTGAGAAAGGCATTTATCTGGTAAGTATTCGTACTGCTGATCATGCAACTACTCAAAAACTGATCATCGAGTAATTGATTTATTCAAATTAATGAAAGGGGTTGGGTCACACCAACCCCTTTTTTGTTATTTTTAATTTACCGAAAAGAAAAAACCTGTTATGTGGAAAGAAGAAAACAATACACTCAATAAGACTTTTAAGTTCAAGAATTTTTCAGAAGCATTTGCCTTTATGACAAGAGTAGCTCTATTGGCGGAGAGCAAGAATCATCATCCTAATTGGTCTAATGTGTGGAATACGGTGAATATTTCACTTAATACTCATGATGCAGGAGATACCGTGACAGACAAAGACAGACACCTTGCAGCCGCTATTGATGAATTGATTTGAGGAATTCAATGAAAATTCCGTCATTATTTATTAAATTTATGAATTGAAAGGAAAATTATTTAGCTTTCGGATGAATAACTAAACTCAACTTTAATTAATTAAATATGAAAAAATTATTACTCTCAGTATTTAGTATCATTTCAGCCTTCGGAATGAATGCACAAACTATTTATGACAATGGTCCTTTGGTAAACAATCCAGGGATGGGTTTCAATGGTGCAGACGCAAGCAGCCTTCAAACGGTAGGTGGAGTTACTCTCAGTACCTATGGTGTAGGACACGCGGTGAGCTCTGGTTTCAGAGTGGCAGACAATTTTACTGTACCTGCAAACACAACTTGGAACATTGACTCACTTGTTTTCTTTGCTTACCAAACTCAACCTTCAGCACCATTTACTAATGTATCTAGCATTACAGAAGTGAATGTGAGAATATGGGATGGAATACCAGGCAATGGTATAAGCACAGTTGTTTTTGGAGATAGCACTACAAATTTGGTTGCTGTGTCTAACTGGTCAGGTATTTACAGAACTTCTTCAACTGACTTAACTAACGAACAGCGTGCAATCATGCGTACCACTTGTGAAACCGGTGGTTGGAGTCTTTCCCCAGGTACCTATTGGGTAGATTGGCAAACAGGTGGTTCTTTGACCTCAGGTCCATGGGCACCCCCAGTAACCATAGCCGGACAAACTACTACAGGAGATGCACGTCAGTACAGCCCAACTACTACTGATTGGGTGAACATAGTAGGTGATGCAACTAACAACAATGGACAAGGCATGCCTTTTCTCGTTGTGGGTACCGTAATTAGCGGAGTAAACGAAACAGCAGCAGCTTCTAAAGTTAATGTGTTTCCAAATCCGGTAACTGATGTGGCTACTTTCAGAATAGATCGTAATACATTAGCTCAATACAATGGAACACTTTCATTGAAAGTATATGATGCAATTGGCAACATAGTGAAAGAAGTAAAAAATATACACAACAACGATATCAAAATAAACATGACAGGCCTACGCACAGGTTTCTACATGTACGAATTGAAATCTGAGACCCGCAACCTTAGCCGCGGCAAGTTTGTGGTAAACTAATTCTGAACTGGTTAGTATAAATAAAAAGTCCGGCATCATAAGATGCCGGACTTTTTATTTTGTAATACGTGAAGTTATTTTTTATTTACGGTGCACCCACAGTGCCGTGTCTAACTGCGCGCGATAATTGGGCAGTTGCGCGCGAGCTTCTTCAAGTGATTTAAATCCGGTGATGGCTACCATCAATAAACCGTTACGATTGGTGTCGACCACCGCAGCATTAGTAAATCCTTTTTGGTGAAGTTTCTTCACGAGCCTTGTGGCATTTTGGTCCACTTCAAAACAGCCGCCAATAATAAAATACGTGCCAGTCTCACCAGCCAATACTGCGGGAGCATTAGTTGCCGGAGTTATTGCTTTTACATTTTCATCTGCCGGCTTTGCACCCAACACAGGTTTCTCTACTGGCAATTTTGTTTCTAGTGGCGTAACGGTTTCAGAATTGGTAATTTTTTCAGACTCCGGTAGATTTTCTTGGGTAGGTGCAGGATTATTTTCCGGCACCACCATTACCGCTTCATCTGTGCGAATGCGGTCTTTGATATTAGTATCAGCAGCAAATGGATTGAGATTGCCGTAGTCGAGTTTGTTCTTGTAAATATTAAATGTTTGATATGATACCCACATGAATAATCCCACAGCAGGCAAAAGCAAAACAGCAGCCCACGGGAATTTTCGTTTGGGTTTGCTTTCAGAAACGGGCTTCAAGGGTTGTCGCATCTGCACCACTGCCGCTGCTACCGATGCAGGCTCAGCACGCTTAACTGGAGGCGACTGCACCATTGTTAGTCCAAAGGAGCTGGTTAGGTAATTGACCGATTGGTCAGGATCGAATTGAATATTTTGTTCAGGGTCAAAACGCAATGTGCCCACAGCATCAATGGTGACCCTGCTGTTTTTGTGTAGTGAATTATTGCACTCATTTACAAACGTGGTAATGGCAGCCAAGGCTTGCGCATAGGTAAGTGCTTCGGAATCGGCTATTTGATTAGCCAACAAGCCGTCATTATTTTTGAGGCGCGCATTGAAGGCCACATGCTTTGAAGGTGGAATCAGCTGGTGTTCAACCGGGTGCACTTGCGCATGTTTGTACCGGGTCACAAAGCCACCGAACTCAGGCACGATGACACAATCGTGGTCAAACAGAAGGGAACTAATGTGTTTATCTACTTTCACTAAAGGCTAGGGTCTTTTCAATGTGGCGCTAAAATAGTGAATTACACCTTGCCTTGCCGTTATAAGTTTTTAATTGTTTTTAACAGATCATCAGGTGTGTCGACCGAGATTGTATCTGTATCAGTAATAGCGGTTTGTATGGCAAAGCCATTTTCGAGCCAACGTAATTGTTCCAGCGCTTCAGCTTCTTCAAGGGCACTGGTAGGCAATTGCGTCAAAGCAGATAACACAGTGGCACGATAACCATACATGCCTATGTGCTTATAAAAAGTATGCCTGGTGAGCCATTGCGCAGGGGCTTCACCGCGCAGAAAAGGAATGGGCGTCCGGCTAAAGTAAAGTGCATTGCCTGCTTTGTCAACCACCACTTTGGGAATATTCGCATTCACCAACTCTTCTGTAGTGTTAATTTTTTTGATGAGCGTGGCGATCTGTGTATCGGCCGAATCAAAACATTTTATGAGCGCAGCTATTTGTGAGGGGTCAATAAATGGCTCATCACCCTGTATGTTAATTACCACATCTGTAGCCTGTTTCAATTTTAAAACTGCCTCTGCACAGCGGTCTGTTCCCGAAGGGTGACTGGCTTTAGTCATCATACATTGCCCGCCAAATGAAATTACATGATCGTAAATGCGCTCATCATCCGTGGCTACCACCACACATTGTAATTGGCTACACTTAGTTGCTTGCCCATATACCCGTTGTATCATTGTTTGGTCGCCAATCATGGCAAGCGGTTTGCCGGGAAAGCGTGTGGATGCGTAACGAGCAGGAATGATGCCTGTGATGTGTATCATAATATCAAAGATCAATCATAAGTTGTGCGACAAAGCTGCGCATGGGTTGCATGTCGGCAGGCCGTCCCATGTATTCGCGATTTAAAACATTTTTAGAAATCAGGCTCAGGCGAGTGTTGGGGTGCAACCGATAGCCTGCGCGCGCATCAAACACCACATCGCCTTTGTTGTGCGTTTTTCTATAATCTGCCACACCTTTTAAGAACAACGGGTTTAAAAACACGAGATCCACATTTTCCATAAAACTATTGTATCGAGAACTAAAGCCCATCGAGAATTTTTTCTTCTCCACATTCACATCCGATTTTACCATGTGTTTGTAACGATACTTCAATATGTTGTAATTGGCAGAGTTGGAAAGTGTGTCTATTGCAGCATCAAAATCAAGTTGAATGGGATCGATATAAGTGTATCCAGCAAGCCAATCTATTTGCCAACCTGCAACATCACCGGTAGCGGTGATGGATGCGTCTAATCCTGTAATGCGGGTGTTCCCAATATTTATCGATTTGAAACCCAGTCCGAAAAACGGATCTACAAACGGATTGCCCCATTGGCGGAAGGTAAACTCCATCATGTCTTTGTATTCGGTCCAAAATGCCGCCACGTCCACATAGCCGTGCACTTTGCCAAGCTTCCATCCTTGCTTCACACCAAACTCAGCACTCCATCCTGTTTCTGGCTGAATCGAATCGTTGGGGTAAATGTAAAAACTACCCACATTGGTCCTAATAAATTTTTCGGCCACCGAAGGGAATCGATATCCTTCACCATAAGAAGCACGCAGCGAAGTAAATTCAGCCAACTTGTAATTAACTCCCGAACGATACACAGGTCGTGTGTCTTCTTCGATGTCATCTATCACATTGGTTTCGAGCCGCGCACCTGCAGCCACCGACCATTTTTTATACTTGAAATCCGCTTGCGCAAACAGCGCATGGCTACTGCTGTTGTGTTTTCCAAACAGCTCCCCACTCACAGTGATGCCTTGCCGCGCCATACCTCCTGTTACGGTAAAGTATTTCAATAGCTGCTGCTGGTAAACATACTCCGCAGTCAAATTTCCTGACACCGATGCCTGATCACTGTCGTTCATATTGTTGGTTTTGAAATAGCGTGCGCGTAGTTTGTGGTTGCTTCCATTGGCAGCAGTGTAGGTTATGTATGGATCAATGTTGTATCGATCGGTAGTGATGTGACTTACGGTGCCGTTGAGTGGAATGTATGCGCTGTCGGATGAGTTTCCCCATATCAAAAAGTTTGCGCCTTTGTTGCGTTGCACATTGCCATTCAACCCAATAGCAAGACCGGGCATTGTGGAAAACCGATATCGGGTGTTTACATTAAATCGCACTCTGTTTTCATCTTCGCTTTGACGGTAGCCATCATCAAACAACGTGGCACTGCCAATCACCAAATCGAAATTATTGAACTTTTCGCTATACTTAAATGTGTTACCGCTAAATAGCGGTGGTGTTCCCTTCCACCAGCGCAACTCTTTGCGTGCAGGAGTATCGTAAAATCCATGGAACACCGTCATCTTCATTTGAGGCTTGTCAGTAGGGTAGGCGGTGCGCACATTGATCACTCCATTGAGTGCTGATGAACCAAACAATGCTGACGATGCACCTTTGATTATTTCCACCTGATCAATATTTTCAACAGGTAAAAAGCTCCATTTCACATCTCCTGCATCGCCCGCCAGCAGCGGGAGCCCATCTACCATCAGCAACACTCTGCTGCCCGTGCCATAGCTATATCCGCTGCCACCACGCACATTGGCCTGACCGTCAGTTACAGTGAGGCCGGGCACTTGTTCTATCACCGTTTCCATACTGGTAGCATTGGTGTTTTCGATTAACTTTGGTTTTATCACCTCCATAGATACAGTTACTTCATCCAGCCGCTGTTCGAACCTGCCCGCACTTACCACCATGGTGTTCAATTCTGTAGCTGATGGTTTGAGTCTTACATCCAAATTTTTTAGTTCACCTGAGCGCAAGGTGATGTGTTTTGTTTGTTTGGTATAACCTATCATGCTGAATTGCACTTTATATTCTCCTGGTTCCAATGTCAACTCATATTTTCCTTTGGCATCAGTTGCTACTCCCGTGTTTGCGTCAACTGTTATGTTTACACCAGGCAACGAAAAGTTGCCCACACTGTCGGTTACTAGGCCTGAAAGCGTGGCTTGCTGTGCAATGGCAAACGTGGAACAGAGCAATAAGATATTTAACACCGGCAATTTGGTGATCGTGTTCACGCAATAAATGTTTTTAGATTATTTTTATGCAATATACAATGAATACAGAAACGCATACAGAGAAGCAACAACAGTTGATTTACCGCATGGCGCTCACGCTTATACCCAACATAGGCAGCGTGTTGGCCAAAAATCTTGTGAGCTATTGTGGCAGTGTGGAAGCAGTGTTCAAGGAGAAGCGCGGCATGCTGGAAAAAGTGCCGGGCATAGGAACTGTATTGGCAGGTTGTGTGGCAGGTTTCAAAGAGTTTGACAGGGCAGAACAAGAGTTAAGATTTATTGAGGAAAACGATGTGAAGCCTGTGTTTTTTCTGGATACGGACTATCCGCAACGATTAAGACATTGCATTGATAGCCCGGTGATGCTATACACACGTGGGGCAGGAAACCTGAATGCTGAAAAAATGGTGGCTGTAGTGGGTACACGAAATGCCACCACCCATGGCCGCGAAATGTGCGAGCAATTGGTGGAAGGACTCGCGGTGGCTGGCGTGACGGTGATAAGCGGATTGGCATACGGCATCGACATCACCGCCCACAAAACTGCGGTAAAACATAATATGCCCACTTGGGGCGTGGTGGCTCACGGGTTGGATAGATTGTACCCAGCCATTCATAAACCTGTAGTAAAAAGCATGTATTCACTTGGAGGACTCATCACTGAGTACATGAGCGAGACCAATCCCGATGCCGAAAATTTTCCATCTCGCAATAGAATTATTGCGGGCATGGCCGATGCTACAATAGTTGTAGAAGCAGCCATCACAGGTGGCGCTCTTATCACCGGTGAAATTGCAAACAGCTACAATCGCGATGTGTTTGCCGTACCGGGAAGAACCAACGATCTTTATTCCGCAGGTTGCAATCATTTTATCAGAACCAACAGAGCCGCACTTATCCGCTCGGCCGAAGATGTTTTATACTCTATGAGTTGGGATATAACACTGGCAAAACCCACCTGCAAATCCATACAGAAACAATTGCTCATCAACCTTACCGAGGATGAACAAACGCTGGTTAATCTGATGAACGCTGAACAGGCATTACCTATGGATGTAATCTGCGCGCGTGCCGAATGGCCCAGCAGTAAGGTGGCCTCCACATTGCTTACGCTTGAGTTTGCAGGAATTGTGCGAGCGCTGCCTGGCAAAATGTTTCAACTGACTTAATCCCGTTTTCAATTGTGCAGAAAAAAATCAAACCACCCAAACAAAATAAGAAATCGAAGCGCGAAGAGCATGCCGAAATAGTTTCGGCTGCCGATGATGCGATGCCATTACAAAAAGTGTTTAACAAATCTGCTTTGGGCTGGTTGGTTTTTTTACTTGGTGTATTGCTGTACTCAAACACATTCAATCACGATTACACGGTGGATGACATCACCGTGATAAGTGGAAACCGAATTACACAGCAAGGGGTGAGCGCTATTCCCGAACTGCTTACCACACCTTACCGTATTGGATATTGGCAACGCAAAGAGAATCTTTACCGGCCACTCTCCATGGTCATGTTTGCCATTGAATATGAGATTGCACCCGCCAGCCCCGCGCTCAGCCACATGGTGAATGTGCTTGTGTATGGGCTCACCGGTTGGTTGCTTTACCTGTTGCTGTTGCAACTATTTGCCGGCAATGCATTGATAGCGCTGGTGTGTGCCGTGTTGTTCATAGCGCATCCCATACATACCGAAGTAGTAGCCAATATCAAAAGTCGCGATGAATTATTGAGTTTGTTCTTTTGCCTCGGAGCACTTTTTAATTTGTTCAAATATCTGGCAAGCAATAAAATGGGGTGGATGCTGCTTGCACTCTCTAGTTATATGTTGGCGCTTTTTTCGAAAGAAAATGCAGTCACATTTATGGCTGTTATTCCGCTTGCAATTTATTTTTTCAGCAGCGAAAAGATAAAGCGAATTGTTTCACTCACTCTATTATTTCTCATCCCGGTAGCTGTTTATTTCAGTTGCCGTTTTGTTGTACTCAAAGACCTGGGAGCCTATGATGAGGTAATGCTCATCAACAATTCACTGGTGGGTGCAGATTCTTTTGGCGGGCGGCTGGCCACCGCGCTGGGCGTACTTGGCAAGTATATGATGTTGTTGCTGTTGCCACTCACGCTAGTAAGTGATTATTCTTACAATCAAATACCCGTAGTGGGTTGGGATAATGTAGGCGTGTTGTTGTCTGTGGCCACATTGGCTGCAATGACAATTTTTGCATTGATGCAGCTGAAGAAGCGAACTGTATTTTCTTTTTCGGTGTTGTATTTTTTTATCACACTCTCGGTAGTGGCCAACGTGTTGTTTCTCATAGAGTCGGCCATGGGCGAGCGATTTGTATACATGCCTTCGGTAGGATTTGCAATGGTTACGGGATTTCTGTTGGTCAGTTTTCTTGCTGAAAAAAATCAAACGATGTATGCTTCTTTGAGTGATATGATAAATAAAAACACAAAACTTTTTGCTGTTGTTGGCATTGTGTTCGCTTTGTATGCATTTAAAACTGTGACGCGAAATGTCGATTGGAAAAACAATCTCACTCTGCTTGAAGCGGATGTTAAAAATTCGCCCAATAGTGCGCGCGAGCAATACGCGTATGGTTCGGCCACAGTAGTAGAGCGAGCATGGGATGAGCCCAGCCCGCAGAAGCGAGATCAGTTGTTGCAAAAAGGAATTAATCATTTACAAAAAGCAGTGGAAATATGGCCTGAGTATGCCGATGCATACAACATGTTGGGTAAGGCCTATATGAAATTGGAAGATGCTACCTCTGCCGCCTACACTTTTGACAAAGCACAAAGCATCAAAACTTTCAGTGATGCCGCTTTTTATTCCGATGCATCATTGGCGTATTTTTCAGCAAAGCAATATGACAAAGCCATCGTGGCCATGCAAAAATCTGTTGCCATAGATCCATTGCCTGAAGGTTGGTCGAACCTGGGAATGTACATGACTGAAAGTGGCAAGCCCGTGGAAGCCATTGCGCCACTGCAGAAGGCGATTGCGCTCAAACCGGATTTTGCCAAGGCGCATTATAACCTGGGGTTGGCCTTTGCGCGTTTGCAAAATTTTGATCAAGCCATCGTACATTTTGAGAAGGCGCTGGAGCTTAGCCCTACGTCCGAAGAGAACTTGAATAACCTTGGTAATTGTTATGCGGCCAAGCAAGATTATGCCAAGGCATTGGATTATTTTTTACGGGTCGAGAAACTCAATCCTGGCAATGTGATGGTGCTCAAGAATATTGGATTTACATACCGAAACCTTGGAAACCATGCTAAGGCAGAGGAATACATAACCCGGGCCGGAGGGCTGTAATGATTTTTGTTCATTAAAATAGTTTCTCATTCTTCAGCTAATTGGCTATCTTGGGTTTATGTTTAATGTAGTTTCTCTGAAGCGCCAACATAAACGTGCATTGTCTTCAGAGATTACAGAAGTAAGACCCATCATTACCCGCGCAGCAAACCAAACAAGTCCTTATTTTTCCAATTTTGAGGATTGTGTTTTTTTGAAGAGCGAGCGGGGAGGTAATTTCTCATATCGAGCACAGGAAGACTTCGAGGTAATTACGTTTGCGGTGGAAGGAGTGATGTCACTTACCAGTGATTCAAGTCCAGATCAAAAGCTGCAACGAGGCGACATTGCCAACACTCTATTAGCTGCGGGCGAAAGCCTACCCATTTTCTTTGAACCCCAAAGTGAAATGCTACAGGTGCTCTTAAAGCCCAACGCACAGGCTAGTCACAAGCAGCCTAAAAGCAAGTGCAATATATTTTCGTCTCAGATGTTTCCTGTCGAGCACAAAAAAAATTTTACAGTTCAGCACTTGCATTACCATGGTTCTCCTATGCAGTTGGCCACGCCTGGTGTATGCATCAGTTTGTTACAATACCAAAGCGGTAGTTTCTCACTCATCCTCAAGAATAATTCAGCGTGTTTCGCCTTTGCACTCGAGGGGTCAATGCAATTGGGCTCCGAAGAAATTCATCGAGGCGATTTCGCCATGGTCGATTGCCAGGAAGAAATTTCGATGCACGTACCTGAACATTGCGCGCTGTTTCTTTTGGAAACATGCGCGGGTTTGTAAGCACAGGCCACCACAAAATTTTTTACTTTTGAATTCATCCCATTTTGTAACAACAGAACCCAACCGATATGTTTGACACATTAGCACCGCAACTCACAAAAGAGCTTGCCGAAATAAAAGAACAAGGACTCTACAAGAGCGAACGAATCATCACCACACCACAGGGTGCCGATATAAAAGTTGCCGATGGCAAGGAGGTGATAAATTTTTGCGCTAACAATTATCTGGGGCTGAGTAGTCACCCACAGGTGATAAAAGCCGCCAAAGTGGCCATTGATGAATTTGGCTACGGGCTTAGTTCCGTAAGGTTTATTTGCGGTACGCAAAGTATTCACAAAGAGTTGGAGTCTGCCATCGCAAAGTTTATGGGTACAGAAGACACCATACTTTATGCCGCATGTTTCGATGCCAACGGTGGTGTTTTTGAACCATTGTTCAATGACAGCGATGCCATTATTTCTGATGCCCTAAACCACGCATCCATCATTGACGGTGTGCGATTGTGCAAGGCCGCTCGTTACCGATACGCACATAACGATATGGCCGACCTGGAAGTGCAGTTACAGGCCGCTGCGGGGGCACGAAACCGCATTATAGTAACCGATGGAGTTTTCTCTATGGATGGTACCATCGCACAACTCAACAAAATTTGCGACCTGGCTGATAAGTACAAGGCGTTGGTGATGGTGGACGAGTGCCATGCATCCGGGTTTATGGGGCCTACGGGTAGAGGGACACATGAGCATCATGGGGTGATGGGTCGCATTGACATTATTACAGGCACTTTGGGCAAGGCGCTGGGTGGTGCGTTGGGCGGTTTCACGACAGGCCGCAAAGAAATTATCGAAATGCTGAGACAACGTTCACGCCCTTACCTTTTCAGCAACTCGTTGGCTCCATCTATTGTGGGTGCCAGCCTGGCGGTGCTCGATTTGCTCAGTAAAACCACCGACTTGCGCAATAAACTTTGGGAAAACACCCAATATTTCAGAGAGAAAATGACCACTGCCGGTTTCGATATAAAGCAAGGAGAACATCCAATAGTGCCAATTATGCTGTATGAAGCCCGACTTGCTCAAGATTTTGCTTCAAAATTATTGGAAGAAGGAGTTTATGTCGTTGGATTCTACTTTCCTGTAGTGCCAAAAGGACAGGCACGAATACGCGTGCAGATATCCGCTGCGCATGAGCGCCATCACCTCGACAAAGCCATCGAAGCCTTTATAAAAGTAGGCGCTACCATGGGTGTACTCAAATAGCAAGCACCCCATTTAGGCCCTTCCTGCCAATCTTATTTTGTCAACCGTTTGCAATCGCTTCTTTTTCAGGCCCGTGGCGGTTAATAAAATTGTTGATATGCTTTGTAGAATTGAAAATTAATCCTAATTTTGCATCCCCTTAAAAGGTATTGTATTAACCTGATTTATAAGACAAAAATTAAAAACAGTGGACGCATTAAGCTACAAAACAGTTTCGGCCAATAAAAAGACCGCTAACAAAGAATGGATCATCGTAGATGCTGACAGTCAGATACTTGGACGTATGTGCACCGAAATTGCAAATCGTTTGAGAGGAAAGCACAAAAC
The DNA here is from genome assembly GCA_037968415.1 of Bacteroidia bacterium. Classification (GTDB taxonomy): domain Bacteria; phylum Bacteroidota; class Bacteroidia; order AKYH767-A; family JBBKVM01; genus JBBKVM01. The sequence continues at coordinate 15,908 of JBBKVM010000037.1, forward strand.
AAACTACACTCCTCATGCCGATTGTGGTGATAACGTGATTGTTATCAATAGCGAAAAGGTGAAACTAACAGGTAAAAAGTGGTCAGACAAAGAATACATTTCGCACACCGGATATCCTGGTGGACAGCGCAGAATCACTCCTGAAAAATTGATGGTGAAAAAGCCAACTGCAATGGTTGAAAAAGCTGTTAGAGGCATGCTTCCAAAGACCAAATTGGGTGATGAACTCTTTCGCAATCTTTTTGTTTATGCAGGAACTGAGCATCCGCACGAAGCACAAAAACCTCAGACACTTACTATTAAATAATACGATCACAACAGATAACCGATGGAAATTACCCATACAATAGGAAGAAGAAAAACATCCGTGGCACGCATTTACATGCAGCCCGGAAAAGGCAACATTATTGTTAACGACAGAGACTACAAAGAGTATTTTCCAACAGGAATAATGCAATACGTAGTGAATCAGGCGTTTGAGGTGTGCGAATTATTAGGCAAATTCGATATTAAAGCAAATGTACACGGTGGTGGAACCACAGGACAGGCGCAAGCCATCCGATTGGCAGTTGCGAGAGCATTGGTAAAGGTTGACCCTGAAAACAAGCCAAAATTAAAAGCCCATGACCTGATGACACGTGATCCCCGTATGGTGGAGCGCAAGAAGCCTGGTCAGAAGAAGGCAAGGAAGAAATTCCAGTTCAGCAAACGATAATATTTTAAGATTACTATACAGACTAACACTTAATAAATGTCAAGAGTTACTTACGAAGAATTGCTCGAAGCAGGTGTTCACTTTGGACACCTCAAAAGAAAATGGAATCCCAAAATGGCTCCTTATATATTCATGGAGCGCAACGGCATACACATTATTGATTTGCACAAGAGTGCTGCCAAAATAGAAGAAGCTGCCAACGCCATGAAGCAAGTGGCCAAATCAGGCAAGAAGATCCTTTTCGTAGCCACTAAGAAACAAGCGAAAGAGATTGTTACTGAAGCGGCTAAGTCAGTGGGAATGCCATATATCACTGAGCGATGGCCCGGTGGTATGCTTACTAACTTCGCTACTTTGCGTAAGTCGGTAAAGAAAATGTCAAGCATTGACAAAATGGCCACCGATGGTACTTTTGATAATATATCTAAGCGCGAGCGCCTGCAGTTTACCCGTCAGAAAATGAAGATGGAGAAACTTATCGGTAGCGTAACAGATTTGTCACGTTTGCCAGCGGCATTGTTTATTGTAGATATAATGAAGGAACATATCTCTGTCAAAGAAGCACAGAAATTGAATATTCCAACAATAGCTATCTGCGATACCAATACGGATCCAACGCTTATTGATTTCCCAATTCCGGCAAATGACGATGCAACCAAAGCAGTGGGCTTGATTGTAGAGATAATGACCAAAGCGATACAAGATGGATTGGCCGAGCGCAAACAGGACAAAGAAGTAGAGCGCGAGAAAGAAGTAGCTGCAGAAGAGGAAGCAGCTGATGCGAAAAAGCGCCAAACTGATGTGGAAAGTGCTGATGATGACGATTCAAGTCCAAAAGCAGCCAAGAAAGTGGCAAAACTGCGCCCCCGCAAAGCCACAGGAAAGAAAATCGAAGAATAATAAAAAAAAAGAAGAAAGCATACCCATGAGTACAGTAACCATTACAGCTGCCGAAGTAAACGATTTAAGGCAAAAGACCGGTGCCGGCATGATGGACTGCAAGAAAGCCCTGCAGGAAGCCAACGGAGATTTTGAAGCAGCCATTGATTACCTACGTAAAAAAGGACAAAAAGTAGCTGCTAACCGCTCTGACAAAGACGCATTGGAAGGAATAGTTATTGCCAACACGACACCTGATCACAAAACAGGCGTAATCATTGCGTTAAACTGTGAAACAGATTTTGTTGCAAAAAATCAAGAGTTTATTGGCTTCACCGAAAGCATTCTTAACACTGCACTTGCTAACAAACCGGCAACAATTGGTGCTTTAAAAGAAATGCAAATAGATGGACGCAGCATCAACGACCTTATTACCGACCAGATTGGTAAAATAGGCGAAAAGCTGGAGTTGTCAGAATACGAATTAGTTGAAGCACCTTTTGTTGTAGTGTACAATCACCCTGGCTACAAATTGGCTTCTATGATTGGCATGAGCAATAAAAATGCCGGCAACACCGCTGAGGTGGGACGTGACATTGCAATGCAAGTTGCTGCTATGGCACCTGTTGCTATAGACAAGGATGGTGTAGATGCAGAAACATTGAAACGCGAACTTGATATTGCCAAGGAGCAAGCTGCTCAAGAAGGCAAACCAGCAGAAATGCTTGAGAAAATTGCCATGGGCAAACTCAACAAGTTCTTTAAAGAAAGTACTTTGTTAAGCCAGTCATTTATTAAAGATGACAAACGAACCATTTCGCAGTTGCTTACCGATACTGATAAAGAGTTGAAAGTAACAGCCATGAAAAGGCTCAAAATTGGAAAGTAAAGCATTCATTTAAAGTCCCGATATTTATCGGGACTTTTTTTTGTCAAATAATTTAAACCTACTGCTGTGAAATACAAACGCATACTTCTAAAACTTAGTGGTGAAGCCCTGATGGGCGATAAGCAATTTGGTATTGATCCGAGCAGATTGAAACAATATGCCGGTGAGATTAAAGAAGTATCTGCCAAAGGTGTGGAAGTAGCTGTTGTCATAGGAGGTGGAAACATATACCGTGGCATAGAAGCCGGAGAGAGTGGTGGCGATCGTGTGCAAGGTGACTACATGGGCATGTTGGCAACTGTGATTAATAGTATGGCATTGCAAAGCGCATTGGAGACTATAGGCGTGAACACCCGTCTGCAATCGGCCATAAAAATGGAAGAAATATGCGAACCGTTTATTCGAAGAAGAGCCGTAAGGCACCTAGAGAAAGGACGTGTAGTTATTTTTGGTGCCGGTACCGGCAATCCATATTTTACTACAGACACAGCTGCATCATTGCGCGCTATTGAAATAGAAGCAGATGTAATATTAAAAGGCACCCGCGTGGATGGAATTTATAGCAGCGACCCTGAGAAAAATAGCGATGCGGTGAAGTACACGACAGTTACCTTTAATGAGGTGTATGAAAAAGGATTGAATGTGATGGACCTGACTGCGTTTACCCTTTGTAATGAGAACAAGTTGCCAATCATCGTATTTGACATGAACCAGCCAGGCAATCTGATGAAGGTGATGGAAGGAGATGCAGTTGGCACCTTGGTGGAGTTTTAGGTCAAATTACTTTTAGCCATTGGATATTAATTTTAGGTGATGTTACTTTGATAATTCTGTTGTCATGGCTACTTTTACCACCACAATAATTTAAAAACAAAAACAATGAGTGCAGAACAGTTGAATGCGATATTGAAAGAAACGCATGATCACATGGAGAAAGCAATTAGCCACCTTGAAGCAGAACTTACCAAAGTGCGCGCAGGCAAGGCTACACCGTCTATGCTCGACTCGGTGCATGCAGATTATTATGGCACCAACACACCATTGTATCAAATTGCCAGCATCAATACTACTGATGCCCGCACTCTGGTGATTCAACCGTTTGAGAAGTCAATGATAACGGCTATTGAAAAAGGCATCACTGTGGCCAATTTGGGATTCAACCCGCAGAATGATGGTACTTTGATACGAATAAATGTTCCCGCGTTAACCGAAGAGAGACGAAAAGACCTTGTGAAGCAAGCACGGCATGAAGGCGAAAATGCGCGGATAGGAATTCGTGCCGCCCGCAGAGACGCAAATGAAATGATTAAGAAATTAATCAAAGATGGTTTGTCAGAAGATTTGGCCAAAGATGCTGAAGGTAAAACACAGCATATGACCGATGAGTACATAACCAAGGTTGACAAGCACCTGAGCAGCAAAGAAGAAGAAATAATGACGGTGTGATATCTGCATCTTCAAACCTAATTGCCGCTGGTACAGTTATTTTGTGCAGCGGCATTCTTTTATAAGATAATGGACAATCGTTTTGATATCATAGTAGTGGGTGGAGGCATTGTAGGGCTTGCGGCTGCGTACAAACTAAACTTGCGCTATCGCCACCTCCGCATTGCAGTGCTCGAAAAAGAACCGGAAGTGGCCATGCATCAAACGGGACATAACTCGGGTGTGATACACTCGGGCCTTTATTATAAACCCGGCTCGTACAAAGCCAAAAACTGTGTGGATGGAAGAAGGGAATTGGTGGCCTTTGCGCGCGAGCATCAGATTCCCCATGATATTTGTGGCAAAGTAGTGGTGGCTACACTACCAAGTGAGTTTGAGTTTCTTGATAAAATTTTTGACAACGGTTTGCAAAACGGGGTGGAGGGAATTGAGAAAATTGAAGCTGAACATATCAAAGAAATTGAGCCCCACTGTACCGGTGTAAAGGGAATATGGGTGCCATGCACCGGCATCATCGATTTTGCAGCAGTGGCTCGGAAATACGCAGAGCTGATTGCACAAGTGAACGGATCAAGCAAGGTGATCACTAATTGTGAGGTGAATGGATTTTCGAGCGAAGGAGTTTCTACCTGGGTGCATACCAACAAAGGCGTATATGAATCTAGGCATGTGATTACTTGCGCAGGATTGCAAAGCGATAGGGTTGCAAAATTGGAAGGCGCAACCAGCGAAGCTCACATTGTGGGTTTCAGGGGAGACTATTTTGACCTCACAGACAAAGGCATGCATAAAGTGCGCAACCTTATTTATCCGGTGCCCAACCCCAAGTTTCCATTTTTAGGAGTACATTTTACACGCATGATTCAAGGTGGCGTGGAGTGCGGGCCCAATGCGGTGTTTGTATTCAAGCGTGAAGGCTATGGTAAAACCGACTTCAACATCACTGACACACTGGATGCGCTCACTTTTAAAGGCACCTGGAATCTGTTTCGTAAGCACTGGCGATTTGGCCTTGATGAATACAAACGTGCATTTTCAAAGCGGCTATTTCTCAACAGGCTTCGTATGCTCATTCCAACTCTGGAAATGGATGACCTGAAGCCCGGCCGCGCTGGCGTGCGCGCTATGGCATTGGGTGCAGATGGTGAAATGATTGACGATTTCAAAATAGAAAGACACGGCAATGCATTGCATGTTCTCAATGCGCCTTCGCCCGCTGCTACCGCATCTTTGGCTATTGGTACCGCCATTCAACAAATGGCTACCGAGCAATTTCATCTGAGCGATTTGATTGCAACAGAAATCTAACCACTACGCCCACACGCGAGTGCCTTCGCTACAGTTGGCGCAAATATCTATGTTGCTGCGCGATTGCAATACCTGTTTCCTGAAATGATTGTACTCATCTGACTTCCACACATGGCTAAAAGCATCTTGTGAAAGATCGCCCATGGTGTATTTGGCATCCTTATCAAAACAGCAAGGCACCATCTTGCCATCCCAAGTTATGACGGCCGAGCTCCACAATCGCCAGCAATGATTTTCCAACGTGTTTTTTATTTTATAGCTACCATCATGTTTGCGCACATAGCGGGAGTATTTAGTGTCGGCAGGTATCAAAGGATTACCATTTTCGTAATCGTACACCTGTGCTGTTTTAAATCGTACCTCATCCACTCCTAATGTGTGCGCCAGTTGTTGTACTTCTTCTATCTGATGTTCGTTGGGTGCAACAACTAGGTATTGAAATATGACATGCGGTGTGGAGGATTTTAGTTTTCGTTTCCACTCTATTACATTTTGTGTGCCTTGCAAAACTTTTTTGAGTTTTCCGCCAACCCTATACTGGCTATAGGTTTCCTGCGTGGTGCCATCAATTGAAACAATGAGTCGATCGAGTCCCGACTGCACAATTTGCCGCGCACAGTCACTGTCGATGAAGTGCGCGTTTGTAGAGGTAGCCGTATAAATTTTATTTGCATGAGCGTATTTCACTAAGTGTAAAAACTCAGGATGTAAGAACGGCTCTCCTTGAAAATATAAATTGAGATAAGTAACGTGGACTTTTACCTGGTCGATGAGTTTCTCATAAAGCGATGGACTCAGCATGCCCGTGGGTCGTGAAAAGGCGCGTAGGCCACTGGGGCATTCGGGGCATCGAAGGTTGCACGATGTAGTAGGTTCTATGGAAAGACTCAATGGCGATTGGCCGGTGTGGACATTGCCAGTAATCTTAGACAAAAAGTACCCTGCGAGTACATGAACTGCGTTGGCAACCTTGCGAACCGTGAGGTAGCGCAGATAGCGAATTTGATCATAGAGTATGGCGTGTGTAAGCAAACAGCGCGCAGTTAGGTGCGGGTTGCAAATTACACAACCTGTGGTTAATTAATGATGTCCCGGTTGCGCACCACAATGTCACGCACCATAGTCTTAAGTGTGTTGCCAGCCAAGTCCAACATGTCGAGGTCGTTTGGGAACGGGATTGGACTGCTGCCAAGCTTGGCTTTGGTTTCAGGTTTCAGCGCGTTGAGGTCGCCCACTGCCATTACCGAACAGTGCTCAAACAATGCATCCGAGGTAACAGGTTCTTCGCGTATAAACTCGTTACGCGCCAGATTTGTGTACTCAATTTTGCCACTCACCCTTGCCGATTTGTGTTGAATAGTCTCTATAATATTGCAGCTTATTGTTTTGTATTTGGGAGACTTTATATCATTACCCAACGAATCTTTCGTCACGTTTCCTTTTGAATCCAATACGTAGTTCCAGCCATCCTGAACTTTTTTTGTTTCGGTGTAATGGATTTCGCGCACCGACTCAGGTGTAACATCAATGAAGCCAAGATTTAGATTGATGCGATAATCGAAATTAGTGACAGTTCCGTCTGCAGTAACATATTGAACCCATTTTTTATTCATGTCAGCAGTGGAGATACGTAATAATTCTTTTTCTGTTTGTGGAGGCAATGTGATGCCCGATGTGTTTTGGATAGCAAAAAGCACGTGCACGGTACCTTGCCGCAATGCGGTGTTCATCAAGCTATCTACATCACGGTAGCCAGGAAAATAAGATCGCACTTTTGCAAAATCATCATATGCCTGGCGACTTTCATTACGCGTTTTACTTTGCAGTCGGTTGGAGCCACGAGTATAATAAAACTCCGCAGCTTTGCGCTTGGCAGAAATCAATTCGTCATCGTAATTGATAAACTCAAATGAAATTTCGCGCATGTCTTTTTTGTGGTAAAGAGGCATGACGCTTTTTACTAGGTCCTGCCGCTGCTTTACTTTGGAATACAGATTAAATATGTGTTCGAGTGATTCGGGTTGACCTTCTTTTTTAAGAAACTCAATCCTGGACAAATCGCGTTGCTGAGCCTGAGCGTAAGCGCGTTCCAACACTTCTATCTGTTTGTGCTTTTCGCTGTTGCGCATCAGTTTTGAAACTGCACTTGAAACTGCTGCATCATAGTGGCCTTGTTTCAAATGATACTTCGACATCTGACATGATGCGCTGAAGAGCGAAATAAAGAATAACGAGAGTATAATTTTCTTTTCCATGGAGTTAATTTATTGATCCATATGAGAGCATTAGCAAATATGCGGCCAAATTATCAAAATCAACTTGTTGATAAGGTAATACTAAGCCTGTAAATGGGTTTACCTTCTTATTGTATTTTTGAATTCATTGTGCTGATAATGAGTACGTATTGCATGATGTCCAAAAATAATTTTTTCAACCCATGAGTATTAGAAAAACATTACCAAACCTATCCTTTTTTTTAGCCATTCTCACTTTGGGTTTGTTGTTGTTGGGCGGGCAACTGCAAGCGCAGGATTTGTGCGCCAATGCAGTGGCTTTATGCAATTCTAATAAGATCACAGCCACCACTGCAGGAGCTACAGCATCGCCAACTGATCCGCCACTTGCATGTGGCGATATGATTGTGAACAACAGTGTTTGGTTTTTAGTGCAGGGTATTTCTAATGGTTCGGCTTCTATAACAATAAGTAAGATTGATAATATACCTGGTTTGGAGATGGCCGTATTTTCAGGTTCGTGTGGTGCGCTCACACCCCTTGGCCAATGTACATCAGCTGTGGGTCCTAATGCAAGTATGTCACTTACATTTCCGGTGGCTGCAGGTGTAAATTATTACATCATGGTAGATGGCACAGGTGGAAACCAAGAAGCATTTGATATTCTCGCCACTTCTGCCGGCAATAATATTTTGGCAAAACCTGATCCCAACTTTAACACTAATCCGAGTAGTGGCTGCGACCCACTTACCGTGTTTTTGCAAAATACTACATTGATAAATGGTGGCACAAACATCACATATCAATGGCGAATTGATGGTACGGCTTATCCAAGCAGCGGAGCAGATACCACAATTACACTCACCGGTATGGGTATTCACGCTGTCGAGCTGAGGGTGTGTAACAATGAATGTGGTTGTAAAACTATTGTACAGGATGTGGTGGTACAAGATCTCGTGCCTGCTATCTCATATAACCCGGTAGTCACTTGTTTGGGCACGCCTGTTACTTTTATGGGCAGTGCCAGCATACAACCCGATCCTCCATTTGTGGTGCCTGTTATAACCTCGTGGTTTTGGAATTTTGGAGATCCCGCATCGGGAGTGAACAATACATCTACGCAACAGAACCCTACTCACACTTTTGTCGGACCCGGAACATCTTTCACGGTCAAACTTGTGATTGATGGCACCTGCGGGCCTGATAGTACAACATTACTAGTCAATCTGCTACCACCTCCGGTCGTAAATGCGGGAGCTAATCAAGTAGTTTGTACAGGAGCACCTGTAAATTTAAATGCTACGGTGAGTAATGCCACACTGCCCATCATGAGCTATCAATGGACAGGCCCGGGCACATTCTCATGCAGTACATGTCCGGCTACATCCGTATCAGGCTTGGCTCCAGGCGGTCCCTATAATTTTACGATGAGCATCGTTGATGCCAATGGGTGCGTGGGTACAGGTGTCACCCAGGTGACTGTCAATCCTATTCCGGTGGTGAATGCTGGCATGGATGCACAAGTGTGCAGATGGATTCCGTATACGCTCACGCCAACTGTCACTTTAGGTAATGGTCCGTTCACTTATGCTTGGTCTCCGTCAACAGGACTGAATAATTCCAACATCCAAAACCCTACTGCCACTGTAATTGCCCCTGCTACCTATTGCGTCACAGTGACCGATAATGCTGGATGCGTTTCGGCCCCTGACTGTGTTGACCTCACCATCTTTCCTCCACCCACCTTGAACTCTGCTTCTACTTCTATTTGTGCCACCGCTTCACCTCCCTTGCAAAACACATTTACCGTAACAGGTGCAGGTACGGGTTCCACATACAGTTGGACGCTGTCTCCCAATTACTCACTGATCACATCTGCCAATGGCGACTCCTCATCAGTGACTGCTACATTTCCAGCCACACCTGCCAGCTATGCATTTATATCCATTGTTACCGATGGTGTCACCGGATGCAAAGACACTCTGTCGGCAATGTTTACAGTGGACCCGCCACCCACTTTGTCTGTAAATGGTCCGTTTACAATATGCATAGGTGGTAGTGCCACACTCACTGCAAGTGGAAGCGGGACATACAATTGGACATCCAGCCCTGCTTATGCATTGGCTGATCCCACACTGCCTTCCCAAGCTGTAAGTCCCACCGTAACTACTTTTTTTTATGTGCAGTCAACTAACGGATCTTGCGTTGCATATGACACTGTGAGAGTAACAGTAAATCCAATACCGATTGTGAGTGCGGGGATGGATGCCCAAGTGTGCAGATGGATGCCCTATACGTTGACGCCAACAGTTTCTGTTGGCAATGGCCCTTTCACATATTCATGGTCTCCTTCTACCGGGTTGAATAATTCAAATATTCAAAACCCTTCCGCTACCATCACAGCTCCGGCAACCTATTGCGTAACTGTATCGGATAATGCAGGTTGTGTGTCGGCACCGGATTGTGTGGATTTGACAATATTTCCTCCTCCCACATTAAACTCTGCATCTACTACAGTATGTGCATCTGCTTCGCCTCCGTTACAAAACACATTTAATGTTTCAGGTGCCGGTGCAGGTTCATCATACAGCTGGACTTTGTCACCCAATTATTCGTTGATTACATCTGCCAATGGTGATTCTTCTGCCGTGACGGCCACATTTCCTGCCACGCCTGCCACATATACATTCATGGTCATTGTGACAGATGGTGTAACAAGCTGTAAGGACACATTATCAGCCACCTTTACTGTAGCACCTCCACCTCCTTTGGTTGTCAACGGTCCATTCACCATATGTCAAGGACAAAGTGCCGCGCTCACTGCAAGTGGTGGGTCTGCCTACAATTGGACATCCAGCCCTGCGTATATCTTTGCCGATCCAACGCTTGCCAACCAAACTGTGAATCCGACTACTACCACTTTTTTCTATGTGCAAGCAACCAATGGAACTTGTTTTGCTTACGATACCATTAGAGTTACAGTCAATCCCATTCCAGTGGCAATAGCCGCAGCCATCCCCAATATTTGTGGTTGTGCCTCTGTAAACCTCGATGGCACAGGATCCACGCCAGGCATGCAATATAACTGGACGACCTCAGGAGCGGGGACTATTAGTTCTCCAACATCATTGGTCACTACCGCGGTGGCTTGCGCAGGCCAAACATTTACACTCACGGTTACAGATCCTATTACAGGATGTATGAATACTGCCGTGCAAGGAGTGGTTCAAAGACCCAAGCCTGCCGCAGCTGCACAGGCCTCACCCTCACAATTGTGTTCCGGCACTCCCACACTAATCACATTGACAGGAACCGGCAGCAACACGGCCACTGGAACCACATACCAATGGACAGCGGTTCCGCCCGTGGCCATTACAAATGCCACCACATTAAATGCCAGCGCCACCATTTCGGTTAGTACAGTGTTTACACTCTCCGTTACAGATTCGGCAGGATGCGACTCCTCTGCCACCGCGACAGTAAACACTTTCGTGCCACCAGCAATTGCCGCAAGCCCCAATAGCCTTTGCACACTTGATACCTCATTGGTGAGTACCATTACAATAACTGGTGCGGGTGGAGGATCTACTTATAACTGGATTCAGATACCTGCCTGCGCCAATCCAAATACAGCAAGCACTGCTAGCCAATCATTTAATTTCGCTGCATGCGGTGCAGGTAATCTGCAGTTTACAGTGGTTGTAAATAATGCATCCACAGGTTGCATTGACACGCTTAATCTTACCATTCCAATTGCTGCAGGCGTTGTGCTCACTGTTTCGACCGATACTACTATTTGTCAGGGAAGCAACCTGACCCTTACTGCTTCTGGGGCTTCTAACTACACATGGAGCGGTGGCCAAACAACCGCCAGTATTGTGGTGAGCCCTCCACTGGCTGCTTCCGCAACACCTTATACTTTCACCGTTACCGGTTCATCAGGTTCTTGTGCCGATACCAAAACAATCAGTATTACAGTTAATCCTATTCCCCCACCAATTACAATCACCGGACCTGCAAACTTGTGTGCGGGAGCCACTGGGTCAGCTTATTCTGTGCCCAACACACCCGGATCCACATACGCATGGACTGTAAGTGGTGGTTCGCTGAGTGGAGGACAAGGTACTTCATCCATTACGGTAAATTGGCCCACTGCTGGTGCCGGTACAGTGAATGTAACACAGACCAACGCAGGCGGATGCCCTGGCCCTCCTGCCAGCATCAATGTTACGGTAAATTCACTTCCGGTCACTTCTGCCATCAACGGCCCAGCCGGAGCATGTGTAGGAGTGAGTGGGGTAGTGTATAATGTGAGCGCCACGGCTGGCAGCACCTACAACTGGACTATAAGCGGTGGCGCCATCAATAGTGGCCAAAGTACCAACACGGTTTCAGTAACATGGAACACGGCTGGCAGCGGTACTTTAACGGTAGTGGAAACAGGTGCCAACGGCTGTCCCGGAGCACCTCAAATGATTAATGTCACAGTTTCTCCCATTCCTGTTACTTCTGCTATCACCGGTCCTGCCAATCATTGTCAAGGTGCAACTGGCACCATATATAGCGTGATCAATAATGCAGGTTCGGTATACACCTGGACGGTAACTGGTGGAAACCTGGCCTCCGGTCAGGGAACCAACGTGATAAGCACCAACTGGCCAACCGCAGGTGGTGGCAATGTGAGCGTGACACAAGTAAGTGCTGCCGGATGTATTGCCGCACCTGTAAACTTGCCGGTGAATGTGGTACTGCCACCCACGGCCAGCGCAACGGCCTCTGCCGATTCGCTTTGTCAGGGTCAAAGTGTAAACCTTACAGGCACATTCGCGAATGGCACCATTACCTGGACTACAAATGGTTCAGGAACTTTTAGCAATCCAAATGCACCTTCACCAGTTTATAGTGCAGGCACAACCGGTACGGGCAACGTTACCCTCACCATGACAGTGAGTAATCCTCCCTGTGCCAACGCAGTGGCAACGATCAATATTTATGTAAAACCTACACCCGTTAACCCTGTGATAACCGGACCTGCATCTATATGCGAAGGCACAGCCGGTGTAGTGTATACGTTGCAAACCCCAGTCACTGCTGGAACGCAATGGGCCGTAGCTGGAGGTACACTGCTGAGTGGCCAGGGTACAAGCAATATTTCCGTGAATTGGGGAGCTACAGGCACCGGTTCAGTTACAGTCACAGATGTAAATTCTTTTGGCTGTGCAGCCACGCCAGCTAATATCATGGTGCAGATAAACCCGATTCCGGCCAACTCAGTAGTGAGTGGTAACACCAATGTGTGTGCGGGCCAGTCAGGGGTCAACTACAGTGTCCCACCCACTGCGGGCATTACATATGCCTGGGGTATCATCGGTGGAAGTATAGTGAGCGGACAAGGATCACCCGCCATTAGTGTAACATGGGGAGCAGCAGGCGCAGGCACAATCACTTTGTTGGAAACAACGGCTGCGGGATGTTCAGCACCATTGCAAACAATTAACATCACCATCAACCCGGCACCCGTTACACCACCCATATCTGGAAACAATGCAGTGTGCGCGGGCCAGACAGGGGTTAATTATTCATTCACTCCAACAGCTGGTCTCAACTATGTGTGGTCGGTGAGTGGTGGAGCTATCGCTTCGGGACAAGGCACTCCAAGCATGGCGGTAAACTGGGGTAGCGCGGGTAGCGGAAGTGTCACTTTGGTGGCCACCAATGCAAGCAATTGCCCAGGCCCACCTGTAACTCTCAGCGTTACTATCAATGCAGGGCCTGTGACATCAGTTATAAGTGGACCACCTATCGTGTGCGCAGGTGCCGCGGGGCAGCCTTATTCTGTAACCGCAGCTGGAGGATCAAACTTCAATTGGATAGTGAATGGTGGCAGTGTGGCTGGAGGTCAAGGAACCAATAGTATTACTATAAATTGGGGTACTCCCGGTACAGGAACCATTACCGTTATACAAACATCGGCAGCGGGATGCGCGGGCGCTCCACAAGTATTGCCTGTAAATATCACCACGCCTCCGGTAGCGCAAATTACATCGGCACCTGCTAACATTTGTTTCGGGCAGGCCATCACGCTTAATTCCAATGCGGGCCCGGGCGCAATAGCCTGGACCACCAGCGGCACCGGCACATTTGTGGGTGGCAATACGGCCACACCAAGTTATCTTCCAGGAACAAACACGGGATCGGTCACGCTTTCACTTACGGTTTTTAATCCTCCATGCCCGGTAGCAAAAGATTCGGTAACGTTGATTATACACCCTGTTCCTACTATCAATGTGACAGCCTCCAAAACAAATATCTGCGTGGGGGATAGCTCGGTAATTACGGCCACAGGCGGAGGCTCGTATTTGTGGGCACCGGGCGGGCAAACTACCGCTTCCATCACTGCCAAGCCAACTACTTCAACCACCTATACTGTGTTTGTGACAAATGCATTCAACTGCCAATCGCAAGACAGCATACGCATCACAGTGAATCCATTTGTGAGTGTAAATGCCGGGGCGGATGTTACGGTATGTTCTGGTGTGAGTGTGCCTTTGAGTGGGGTGATAAACAATGCCACAGGGTTGCAATGGTTAACCAGCGGCAATGGTACATTTGTTCCCAACAACAGCACCATCAATGCAGTTTATGTTCCGGGCACCACAGATGTAGCCAATGGCAGTGTAAATATTATTCTCACTTCGTCATCTGCTTGCAACACAGCTTCTGATACGCTTGTCATCACCATACTGCCGGCAGCAAATGTGAATGCAGGTCCGGATCAAACAGTGCCCCCGGGACAAAGTGTACAATTAGCAGGCACAGCAACCAATCCTGTTGGTGTTACCTGGTCTACTTTAGGTAGCGGAGCTTTTAGCCCATCCAATGGTATTCTTACAGCTACTTATATGCCAAGCAGTGGTGATATTACTGCTGGTTCAGTTTTGCTTGTACTGGCCTCTGTAAATGGATGTCGGGATACAATGGAAGTGAAGTTCTCTGAGTTCTTTATTCCTAATATTATCACGCCATTGCCACACACACCAGGTTATAATGACTTTTTTGTAATCAAAGGTTTACCTGAACGTTCGAAACTGGTCATCTTCGACCGATGGGGAATCATGATTTTTGAAGATGACAATTATCAAAACAATTGGGATGCAAATGGGGTGAGTGACGATACTTATTACTATGTACTCACATTGCCTGATAAGAAGCGGCATGCAGGATTTGTGCGTGTACTCAGGTCCCAATAAAGAAACATAGAAAAGGATTGAAAGCAGGCAAAGGCCTGCTTTTTTTTTAAGGACTTTCTTGTGCTCACAATTTTGCTAAATTTACGCCCCTTAACAAATCGCCATGTGGGTTTCCATTTCCCGTTTTATTATCCGTAAACGCTTTACACTACTCATAGTGTTAGGGTTGCTTACCGCTGTAATGGCATATACCGCTCGGAAAGCAGAATTATCATACGAATTTGCGCAGATATTACCTATGGACGATCCCGATTTTGTGGATTACATCAAGTTCAAGGAAATGTTTGGCGAAGATGGAAGTGTGCTGGTTGTGGGCATTGAGGACAAAAATATTTTCCAACTCGATCAATTCAATGATTGGTATGATCTGGGTAATGAAATAAGAGAGATGGAAGGGATTAGGGAAGTTGTCTCTATTGCCCGGATTTATAACGTAAGTAAAAATGATACGGTAAGAAAGTTTGATTTCAATCCCGTATTTGCATCAAAACCAACCACGCAGGCTGAGCTTGATAGCCTTAGCGAACTTGTTTATTCACTCCCTTTTTATAATAATCTGTTATACAACAAGGAGACAGGAGCTACGCTCATGGCCATCACGCTCGATAAAAAAATACTTTTTTCGAAAGACAGGGTGGCCCTGGTTCAAAGCGTGAAGGAGAGAGCGGATGCATTCAGCAAAAAGTATAATGTGCCTGTTCATTATTCAGGACTGCCGTATATCCGCACCATGATTTCAAAAAAGATTGCGGCAGAGCTCGAATTATTCTTGTTCCTTGCCGGAGTCGTTACAGCATTTATTCTCTTCCTGTTCTTTCGGTCATTTACAGCAGTATTATTTTCAATGCTGACAGTTGGCGTAGGTGTTATTTGGTCTATTGCTACCATTGTTATTTTGGGATATAAAATCACAATCCTCACCGGGCTTATACCACCGCTTATAATTGTGATAGGAGTGCCAAATTGTATTTTTCTACTCAATAAATATCATACTGAGTTTACTATTCATGGCAACAAAATAAAAGCCCTCACACGAACAATCCAACGCATTGGTAAGGCTGCGCTAATGACCAACGCCACTACCGCAGTGGGCTTTGTGGCATTTGCAATTACCAAGAGTGCCATCTTGCGAGAATTTGGTGTAGTAGCTTCAATCAACATACTAATCATCTTTTTGCTCGCGCTCATTCTCATCCCCATCATTTTCAGTTATCTGCCCGAACCTTCCACACGCCACACGAAACACCTCGAAAACAAGCGTATGAAAAAAGTGGTTGGGAAATTGGATGAGTGGGTGCATTATAAGCGTAGATATATTTACGTGTCGACATTCATTGTGGTGGCAGTGGCCATCATTGGTGTTACACGAATCAAAGCGGAAGGATACATAGTGGATGACTTGCCTCAGAAGGATCCTATTTATCAGGATCTGAAATTTTTTGAAAACAATTTTAAGGGCGTGATGCCATTTGAAATCACAATTGATACACATAAGAAAAATGGAATAATGAATTTGCCTACCATGAGGAGGGTGGATGAGTTACAACAACTAATTGCTGAGTATCCTCATTTTTCCAAACCAGTTTCAATTGCTGAAATTGTAAAGTTTTCAACGCAGGCATATTATAACGGAAACGAATCTCAGTTTCGGTTGCCCAATGATCAAGAGAAGAATTTTATACTTAGTTATGTGCCTCGTTCACGCAGTGGCAGCGATATGTTAAAATCGCTTGTCGACAGTACCCGCCAGGTAACACGCATTTCGGTTCAGATGGCCGACATCGGATCAGCTGAAATCGAACAACTGTTGCCGGTGTTGAAACCACGCATCGATAGTATTTTCAATCCTGAAAAATACGATGTGAAAATAACCGGTACCAGCATTATTTTTTTGAAAGGGACTAAATACTTGGTTCAGAATCTTATCGTGAGTCTTATTATTGCAGTCTTTGTCATTGCGCTTTTAATGTCACTTATGTTCAATTCTTTTCGCATGGTGGTTATTTCTCTTATTCCTAATATCATTCCGTTGCTTTTTACAGCATCTATAATGGGATATTTTGACATCAATCTTAAGCCATCAACGATATTAATTTTCAGTATTGCATTTGGAATATCGGTCGACAATACGATTCACTTTTTGGCGAAGTACCGGCTTGAACTAAAGAGTAATTATTGGAACATAGGTAAATCGGTTACGATGGCTCTTAAAGAAACCGGTGTGAGTATGATTTATACTTCCATCGTGTTGTTTTTTGGATTTTCTATTTTCACTGCCTCGCATTTTGGTGGCACCATTGCGCTGGGCCTTCTTGTAAGCATTACTTTGTTTGTAGCACTACTTTCTAATTTGTTGCTGCTACCAAGTTTACTTATGTCGCTCGAAAAAGCAATGACAGCCAAAGCCCTGAAAGAACCACTTATTGATATTTATGATGAAGAGGAAGACATTCAGTTGGAGGATCTGGAAATAAAGCGTAATTTTTAAAGCTATGAAGGGAATTATACTTGCCGGAGGTTCAGGTACGCGGCTTCACCCCATCACATTGGCCATGAGCAAACAGCTGATGCCGGTGTATGACAAGCCCATGATTTATTATCCGCTCTCTATTCTTATGATGGCGGGGATTAAAGATGTGTTGATTATTTCCACACCCCATGATATGCCTCACTTTAAAAAACTATTGGGTGATGGAGCGGATTTGGGGTGTAAATTTAGCTACGAAGTTCAGGAAGTTCCTAACGGACTAGCGCAAGCGTTTGTCATTGGCAAAGAGTTTATCGGCAATGATAAAGTAGCGCTGATACTTGGCGACAATATATTTTATGGCACCGGATTGCAGCAACTTTTGCAAGCAAATATTGACCCTGATGGGGGAATTGTTTTTGCTTATCACGTGCGTGATCCCGAGCGTTATGGGGTAGTTGAATTCAACGAGCATAACGAAGTAATTTCCATTGAGGAGAAACCGGTAAAGCCAAAGTCTAATTACGCAGTGCCCGGACTTTATTTTTATGACAATAGCGTAGTGCAAATTGCGGCTGAACTAAAACCAGGAGTGCGTGGAGAGTATGAAATCACGGATATAAACAAAAAATACCTTGAGCAAGGAAACTTGAAAGTAGGGATACTGGACAAAGGCACTGCATGGCTCGACACAGGCACGTTTGCTTCTTTGATGCAGGCAAGTCAGTTTGTAGAAGTAATAGAAGAGCGCCAGGGACTCAAAATCGGATGCATTGAAGAGATCGCATACCGCATGAATTTTATTGACAAAGAAACTTTACGCAAACTTGCCCAGCCACTTCTCAAAAGTGGTTATGGCGAATATTTACTTTCATTAATCCATTGAAGAATGAATAAAATACTCATAACTGGTGGAGCCGGATTTATAGGAAGTTGCCTGGCCGAACGATTGCTGCTAGATCCTGAAAACAGCTTAGTGATAGTGGACGACCTTACAACAGGTTCATTATCCAAATTGCCGGGTGAGAAAAATAAGAACATGCGATTCATCAAAGCCAATGTGAATGACTTTGATGACATAGCAAGTATTTTTCACACTTTTCGTTTTGATTACGTGTTTCATTACGCTGCGCTGGTGGGTGTAAAAAGAACCCTTGCAAACCCGGCCAAAGTACTTAATGACATCACTGGAATTAGAAATGTTTTAAACCTAAGCAAGAACACCGGAGTGAAGCGAGTTTTTTATTCTTCGTCTTCCGAAGTTTATGGTGAACCGGTAGAGTTTCCGCAAAATGAATTTACCACACCGCTCAATAGCCGACTGCCTTACGCCATTGTGAAAAACGTGGGCGAAGCTTATCTGCGTGCTTACAAACAAGAATTTCAACTCGACTATACTATTTTCAGATTCTTCAACACTTACGGTCCGCGCCAAAGCACGGATTTTGTGATGAGCAAATTTCTAGCTGCAGCCCTCAAAAACAAAGACATTACGATATATGGTGACGGATTGCAAACACGAACTTTTTGTTTCATAGAAGACAACATTGAAGCATGTGTGGCTGCATTTTATGAAAACAAATTTGTAAACGATGTAGTGAATATTGGCAGCGACAAAGAGACAACCATTCTGGAGCTTGCTAAAATCATTGTGGAAGTGACTGGTTCATCTTCGCACATAGTGCATGTGCCACCGCTCAAGGACGGAGACATGACGCGCAGGAAACCGGATACAACAAAAATGAAAACGCTGATAAAGAAAGAGCTGTTGCCGTTGCGCGAAGGTATCGGCAGGGTGATAAATAATCAGACTTTCGTTACCATATAGCTTATGCATGGTTATCTGCACCATCAGCAGCAAGTTGAGAATGCGCTTATTGAAATGGGACACGTTTCTGTATTGCCCACTCTGCAAGCCCCTATTGGATACTTTTTAAAACTTGGCGGCAAACGCCTGCGTCCGGTCCTCACGCTAATGGGTTGCGAGATGTTTGAAGGCAAAGCGGCCCTCGCGCTCCAACCCGCATTGGGCATAGAATTGTTCCATAATTTTACTTTGCTGCACGATGACATTATGGATCAGGCGCCATTGCGCAGGTACATGCCCACCGTGCACACCAAGTGGAATACCAGCACAGCTATACTTGCCGGTGATGCCATGTTCGTGAAAGCAGTAGAATTGGTATCCGCAAGTCCCATCGCAGCGCGCCAGGCTGTGATGGCCCAGTTTCTTGAATCAGCAATGAAGGTGTGTGAAGGCCAGCAAATGGATATGGATTTTGAAACACGCAAAGATGTGCGTGTGGAGGAATACATTAACATGATTGCATTAAAGACTGCTGAATTGATTGGGTGCTCATTGTGCACGGGTGCAATGATAGCAGGCTGCAGCGAGGCAGATGCGCGCAGCCTTTTTAGTTTTGGTGTAAACCTTGGCATTGCTTTTCAATTGCAGGACGATTTGCTTGATGTGTATGGCAATCCCGAAAAATTTGGCAAACAATCGGGAGGAGATATACTAGCTGATAAGAAAACTTATTTGTTGCTGACTGCTTTCCAAAATGCGGGTGCAAAAGAACAAGTAGCGCTCAACGATATGATTGGCAATACCGAAGTAACACCCGAATTAAAAGTTAAAAAGGTAACGCAGATATTTGATGAGTTGATGGTAAAGGATCGCGCTCAAGAAGCCACGCAAAAATATTATTCTGAAGCCATGGGCCTGCTTAACGGGCTCAACTGCAATGACAAGGCACGTGCAGAAATGCACAAGCTCGCTGACTTGCTTCTCAACCGCGAACATTGATTTTATTTCAGCAACCCTCTCAGCGCGGGCAACAAATCATCATGCCGGAATGCATACCCGGTTGCCTTTATTTTGTCATTCGACACCCTGGAACTCATTAACACCGTTTCCGAAAGCTCACCCAGCAACAGTTTTAGAAGCCAGGCAGGAATAGCCGGAAACCAGAGTGGCTTTTGTAATATAGTAGCCATTGCTTGTGTAAATGTTTCATTGGTTACAGGCATTGAAGCCACAGCATTGTAAGGGCCTTCCATTTCAATGTTTTGCAATACTGCCAAATACATTTGGCACAAATCATCAATATGTATCCATGAAATATATTGTAGGCCATCACCCAAAGGCGAGCCCACATAAAATTTTATAGGTAATGACATCAACGGCAACGCGCCTCCCTCACGCGCCAGCACAATGCCAGTGCGCATCATCGCTACGCGCACTCCGTGATCTGCGAATTTCTTTGCCTCCGCTTCCCACTGCACGCAGGTGGTGCCAAGAAAATCGGTACCCGCAGCGCTATCCTCGTTTACCATCGTATCACCAGTGTCACCATAGTAGCCCACCGCACTCGATGAGATAAAACAAGCTGGCCATTTTTTGAGGCGTTCACAAGCTGAGTAAATAATGTTTGCAGACTGAATGCGACTTTTTGCAATTTCTTTTTTGCGGGCGGCAGTCCACAGTCTATCCGCAATACCTGCACCTGCCAGGTGTACGATTGCATCTGCCCACACCACAGCCGCGTCATCTATATAGTTTTTGTGAATGTCCCAGTGGTAAATATGTTGCGAAGCGTTCGTGGGCGATCGCGAAACGATGGCCACACTAAAACCGTTATCAGTAAGTAACTTTTTCAGATGCCGCCCTACCAGTCCGCTGCCACCGGTTATCAAAATGTTTTTCATCAGTTGTAAGATTCTTTGTGTGGCAAGTGCCCAAGCCAAAACGTAGTATCTTTAACAAAACTGCACAAAAATTATGAAGTTCAACAAACATATTTTTATATGCACCAATCAGCGACCCGAAGGTGCGCGCAAATGCTGTGGAGAGCACAATGGTATGGAACTTGTGCGTGCATTCAAAAGCAAACTAAAAGAAAAGGGACTTACAACTGAAGTGCGTGCGCAGCGCGCAGGTTGCCTGGACGCCTGCGAAACCGGTCCTTCACTGGTAGTTTATCCCGATGGTATTTACTATGGTGGTGTAACACTTGATGATGTGGATGAACTAATTGAAAAGCACATTGTGGGTGGCATTCCAGTTACTCGCTTGATTGTCGATGAACAACCTAAAAATGAAGGAGAATAATTCTTTACAACCGATATCAGAATCAGTCCTGCTATTCAATAAATTGTTAGAACAGATCAACAAAGATTTTCAAATGGCAGGGTTGGATATTGTGTATCTGCCACCTTTGCCAACTAGTATTTCCGATTGCCTAGTGCGGTTACAGGAGGCTGTGCGTGAGGCAAACAAAAATAACCCCGGACTTATTAAAGCGTTGATGTATCGCATAGACGTGTCAGAGCGAAAAGTTATTGATACGTTGGCGGAACCTCAGGAAGAAACATTTGAAGAGCGGGTGGCTTCTGTCATTTTACAGCGCGAAGCCCAGAAGGTTTTGCTTAAAAACACTTACAGCAAATAAAAAAGGGAAGCAATGTTGCTTCCCTTTTTTATAAATAGTTGTACCTGCTTAAGGTATTTCGTTACCTCTGATGGTAGTGGGGTCAACCCTATAGACATTTGCGCCAAATGATGCATTGATCACATCAATAAATTTATTAGCATACACCGCAGAGCCTTTAGGCGTTGGGTTTATGCCATCAAGAGATATTACATTGCCAAATGGAACATCTAATTTGAGCGTAGTGGTTCCATATTTAATTCCGGTGGTTTTCAATGTCTTCATAAATGTATTCATGTCTACCAATGCTACTCGCACCCCACTTGTATTTTTAGTATCTACTGCGCTCTTGATGGAAGCGTTGAAGGCGGCCGTGCGGGCCAATACATCACTTACTTCAACCTGATCGAGCACATATTGGTTGGCGATGGGCTTAGTAACACCCCATCCAGCGCGCTGTGGCCCGGTGGGATTGCAAGGATCTACAGGTCCGGTGCCCAGCGAATCGGTAGGAAGGCTAAGTAGAAGCAAATCATTTGATGGATTCATCTGACGAACACCGGCAGCTGTTTGAATGGTGAACATGTTACTAGTGCCCGCAATAAAATTCGGATTGTTCATCCCTTGCAAGGTGTATAAGAAATTGAGTTGCGAGGCTGTAGCAGAGTCAAGTGCAAAAGGAATTTTCTTGCTGCTTAGCAGAGAAGCATTTACAGCTGTGAAGTAAGGCATGTCGGTTACATCAGGAATGTTTCCTACAGCACCTTTGGTGCCAGAAGTTGAGCTCAGCATAATGTCCAATGCAGATGTAAAGGCAACCCCGAAAGTGGCTCCGTCAGTCATATCAGTTGGGCCGGTACCACCACCTGCGTTACCTGCTCCGCCTGCCGTGGCATAACCAAGTATGTCATGATTTCCCAGCCACATGGTAAAGAAAGTTCCGCCTGCATTGCGCGCATCGCCTACTGCAGTGGATGAAGAAACAGAAGAAGCAAAGCGACCATAAAAAGCATTTAATGATCCATATCCAGGAAACAATGATTCTGTGATTTTCATTCCAGGTACACCAAAGTTCGTGAGCTTGGTCAAGTCACCCGTGTAAGGACCTGGAGGTACACCCGGCAATTGTGGGCGGGCGGTCATACTGCTTTTGGTACATGTGGGCAAAACAAGCTTTAGGCGCCCTACAAATATTCCCAAACTCGGAACCGAAAATGTTGGATTGAAACCATTGGCTCCTGGTAGAATTGGAGAAACATACACACCACCGTTTAATGATGCCATGCTCTGCGACATCAATGCGGGAAAGCTGGTATTTTGCGACTCTTCGTACAACGCGCCATCGGCATATCCAGCCACTGCAAAATCACCAATCGCTACATGCTTGCTAAAGTTAGCATTGCCGGCCGAAGCGGCTGCCGGTTCTGGTTGAGTTGGAAACTCATAACTGCAAGCTGTGGTCAGTGCAAGCACCGATGCAAGGCATGCTATTTTTATTTTAGTTGTCATATCTATAGTAGGTTATTTTCTAGTTAAACAATTCATCAAACGATAGCGAAACAAAATACAATCCACCAACAGTAGGTCCGCCATATATATCTATGTGGCGATTGTTCAACAAGTTGGCAGCACCCACTTTCAATGTGGTTTTGTATTCAGGTATTTTGTAGCTCATTTGTGCATCCACCGTGGTGTAAGAGGGAACTACACCTTCGCCAAATGATGCTTCCCAATTGTACTCGTCAATCCATCTTACGGCCACATTGAATCCGAGTTTAGGCGTAATGCGCTTGTTGCCTATGAGTAAATTGACTTTGTGCTCGGGAGTGTTAAATCCATTGATGCTGTTATCTTCTTTGTCTTCATCAAGGAATTTAGAGTAGGTGTAATTCAAACCTACCTGGTAATTTTTTGGCAAATAATAATTGGCTCCAAAAGCAATTCCATGTGACGCTACTGTACCATCAAGGTTAGTGTATAATTGAAATGCCTTGAATTTATTTTGAGCAATGTCAAATGGAGCAGCATTTCCATCGGGGCCATCAATCAAATTGTCAGGACGAACTACTCTCTGCAAAACTACCAAGTCAGTGTATGTGTTGTAATGATAATTGATGTCTATGTAAAGACTGCTTTTCAAAATAGTCTTGTAGCCTATATCAAAACTTTGAACCTGCTCGGGTTTTATGTAAGCAACATTTGATCGTTTTAGTAATCCTTTTCGATTGATTACCGCTTGTGTAGCATCCACTCCGGCAGCTACATCGGCTCCCACTGCCACGGCAAAGGCCTGAACAGAACTGAGTGTATAAGAGTTTTCATAAGCAAGAGTAGAAGCGCCTACGCCCTTGATACCACCCACCAACGTGATGGCGCCAATGTCAAGAAAAATAAATTGCTCTTGCGTGGAAGGCATGCGGAATCCGGTTTGATAACTGGCGCGGATGAAGTTGTCTTTTATTGGGCTATACACAGCGGCAATACGTGGTGTGAACTGGCCATCAAACTGTTCAGCTTTATCGTAACGGATTGATCCTGTCAGACGAAGCTTATCCTCCATGAATTTTTTACCAATTTGTGTGTATGCACCGTATTCATAAATGGTGATGTCGTTTCCGGCTGTATCAGGAAAGATGGTTCCATTCGAATTTAAATCAAACATTCTATAGTTACCGCCTACCAGCAGATCAACCACTTTCACTTTGCTTGAGAAATCATACTGGCCTTCGCCCGCATACAATTTAGATTGGTCATTAAATTTTGCGCCTTTGGTAAAATCATCAGTTCCGGCTATTTCGCTTTTTACTGCATCAAACTCCGGTGTGCCCGGCAGCAACCTGCCCTTGTCGGCATATGCGCGCGCAGCGGCATGGTTGCCGGGAGTAACTCCGGATATGGCTCCTAAGTATGCCATGGTATAATTATTAAACCATTCTGCGTTGGACGTCCTTCGGTCTTCCGTTAAGCGGTTGTTCATGTTCCAGGCCAAAAAGCGACTGTCATATGAATCACCTGAATTTTCGATGGTAGCATAAGCCCGTAAAAAATATTGTGAGCCTGTCAATTCAATTTTGTGTTGTTGGAATGTAAAATCGCTGATTGAATATCTGTTGGCTCCCTGATATACAGTGGTGCCAGCTCCAAAACGACTTACAAGCGATAGCTCCGCATTACTAGCCACCCGATAGTTGAATGCACCATCAAGTTTTAGACTTTTTACACCATAGTCAACTAAATCTTTTTCCAGGTAGCCGGTGCGCGACACTCGCACACTGGTTCCTCCAGGGCCGATTGGCAGATTGGTTACTACTTCATCGCCATATATATTAAGCCCATCCCGCCCCGGGTTATTGGCGCCTCGTTTGTCAAGTGGAGTAAGAAGATCCACATCTGTAGTGTCATTGGCATACCAGTCTTCGGCACGCATATATGAGAAGTTAACTTTGAAAGCAGCTTTGTTATTGAACACTTTTGCATAACGAAGCATAGTTTCAAAAAGCGGACTTGGGTCAGTATCAGTACCGTCCACATGGTTCATTCCTGACTTTAGTTGCACGCTTAATCCCGGATATTTAAATGGGCTTTTGCTTGTCATGTTCATGATGCCGTTGAATGCGTTGGGCCCGTATAGCGCAGATGCAGCACCTGGAATCAACTCAACACTTTCTAAATCGAGGTCGGAAATTCCGATAATGTTGCCAACCGAAAAGTTGAGTCCCGGTGCCTGGTTATCCATACCATCGATGCGCTGAACAAACTTTACGTTGCCTGTCGAATTGAAACCGCGTGAGTTCACAGTTTTAAAACCCAAACTGGAAGTAGTCATGTCAACTGCTTTCATGCTCGCCAAACCCTCATAGAAACTTAAAGTGGGGGTGTTTTTGATTTCGATGGCGTTCATTTTTTCGATAGAAACCGGTGACTCCAGTATGCTTTCAGAAACACGCGATGCTGATATCACAGCTTCCCTGGCTTCAATCCGCACACGTTCCAATCCCACATCTAAATTGGTAGTGGCTGCGTTAATTTCTTTTTCAATGGTTCCAAATCCAATGTACTTGAATACCAAAGTTGTTTTTCCGCTTTCGGGCAGTGTGAGGGTTAGTGAATAATTGCCTTGTGCATCGGAAGTGGTTCCAATAATTTTGTCTTTCTGGTAAATATTGACACCTACCAGTGTTTCTTTGTTTTCACCATCGGTAATTTTACCGTTGATGGTCACAGACTGTTGTGCAACAGCCGACCCTGCAAAAGTGATGACGAAAAAAAGTGACATCCATTTGCCAATCTTAGAGATTGATTTCATACCAGGTTAGATTTAGTTTTAACTTATAAGGCTCAATATAGGGTAGCAATTAAATTAAAATTTACCACCGCCCCAAAATTAATAACAAATAATTGTGAAGAAAGAACTTTTTTTACCGCAAAGAAAGCCAGCTTTTCTATCAGATTAGTTTGGTAATCAATAATATACTGTTCGAAAAGAGAGGAAGTCCTCAATGAATTATTTGTTAGTTTTACACTCCAATCAAACTGAATAGCATTGTAATGGATAGTTTTTCTTTTTTGGCAGCGGCAAATCCCGACTCAATTGAAGAATTGTATAACAAATACTTGGTCGATCCCGAAACAGTTGAACCGGGCTGGGCCTCTTTTTTTGAAGGCTTTGATTTCGGTCGCAAAAACTATAAGAGCAACGGGCAAATACCTGAACAAGTAAACAAAGAATTTAAAGTCATTTACCTTGTCAATGCCTACCGTATACGGGGACATTTGTTTACCAAAACCAATCCGGTGCGCGACCGCAGAAAGTATTGGCCCACACTCGATATCGAAAATTTTGGGCTCGAAAAGTCTGATCTCGATACCGTTTTTCAGGCAGGCTCTGAGATAGGCCTAGGGCCGGCCAAGCTATCGGCCATCATCGAACACCTTAATGAGACCTATTGCCAATCTATTGGTGCGGAGTATATGTACATACGCCATCCTGAAATTGTGGAGTGGCTGCAGAAAAAAATGGAGGGCTCAAGGAATAAACCTGTGCTCACGGTGGAAGAAAAAAGAAGAATACTGTACAAGTTGAGTCAGGCTGTTGTGTTTGAGAATTTTCTGCATGTCAAGTTTGTAGGGCAAAAAAGGTTTTCACTCGAAGGAGCTGAATCTTTGATTCCCGCGCTCGACTCCATCATTGAGCAAGGTAGCGAGATGGGCATTGAAGAATTCATGATCGGTATGGCCCATAGGGGTCGCCTCAATGTGCTTACAAACATATTGAAGAAAACATATGAGGATGTGTTTAACGAGTTTCAGGGTGAAGAATTTGAAGACATCCGATTTGATGGAGATGTGAAATATCATTTAGGTTATTCCTCAACAGTACAAACAACCAAAGGAAAGGAAGTGCGCCTGAGTCTCACGCCCAACCCATCGCACCTTGAAGCCGTGGGACCGGTGGTACAAGGTACCGTGAGAGCCAAAGTAGACGGTAAGTTTGAAGGTGATAACAATCGTATTGCACCCATATTGATACATGGTGATGCTGCAGTGGCCGCACAAGGCATAGTGTATGAGTTGTTACAGATGTCGAAAGTGAAAGGCTACAAAACAGGAGGTACTATTCACGTGGTGGTGAACAATCAGATTGGTTTTACGACCAATTATATTGATGCACGTTCAAGTACATATTGTACTGATGTTGCCAAGGTAACTTTGTCACCAGTGTTTCACGTTAATGGCGATGATGTCGAAGCATTGGTTCACACCATCAAACTAGCGATTGAATTCAGGCAGAAATTTCATCGCGATGTATTCATCGATATGCTCTGTTACCGCAAGTATGGACACAACGAGGGCGATGAACCCAGATTTACTCAGCCGCTGTTGTATAAAGCAATTGCAGAACATCCAAACCCACGCGAAATTTATCTTGAGAAACTACTCAACCATGGCGACATGGAAGCATCCTTGGCCAAAGGAAACGTGAATGAATTTAGAGAAATGTTGCAGGAGCGCCTTGCTGAAGCCAAACAAAAAAAGAAAGTAAAAGTGGTTCCTTTCTTAGAAGGTTCTTGGAAAGATTTGCGGCAGGCTAGTGATAAAGATAACCACACTACTTCCAAAACTTCAGTTGATTTAAAAAACTTGAAGCGCATTGCATCCAAAATTGTTGAGTTACCAAAAGACAAAAATTTCTTCAGCAAAACAACCCGCTTGTTTGCTGATAGAAGCAAAATGTTGGACGGTGCTGGTGCCATGGATTGGGCCATGGGCGAGTTGCTTGCGTATGGCACATTGCTGGAAGAAGGATACCCTGTAAGACTTAGCGGGCAGGACGTTGAGCGTGGCACATTCTCGCACCGACATTCGGTAATCAGAATTGAAGACAGTGAAGAGCAATATGTTCCGCTCAATAACCTCAGTAAGAAACAGGCTCCGTTTTATGTTTACAACTCACCTTTGTCAGAATACGGTGTGCTTGGTTTTGAGTATGGTTATGCTTGGGGCGCACCTAATACACTTACCATTTGGGAGGCGCAGTTTGGAGATTTTTTCAATGGCGCACAGATTATTATTGACCAATATCTGAGCAGTTCGGAAGACAAATGGAAACGGATGAATGGTTTGGTGATGTTGCTGCCGCATGGTTATGAAGGGCAAGGGGCCGAGCACTCCAGCGCGCGGTTAGAGCGCTTCCTCGATTTATGTGCTGAGAATAATTTACAAATAGTAAACTGCACTACCCCAGCCAATTTTTTCCATGCTTTGCGGAGGCAATTGCACAGGCCATTTCGCAAACCACTGATTGTATTTACACCCAAAAGTTTGTTGCGCCATCCGGAATGCGTTTCGTCATATGATGAATTTGCCAAAGGTACTTTCAGCAAAGTCATAGATGATGAAAAAGCCAAAGTCAGCAAAATAAAAAGAGTTGCGTTGTGTTCGGGCAAACTTTATTACGACATGAATGATTACCGAGTGGAAAATAAAATTGAGGACACCGCCATTGTGCGCATAGAGCAACTATACCCGTTGCCAGAAAAAGAGTTGGAAGCATTGAAGAAGAAATACCATAAGATAAAAGATTGGGTTTGGGTACAGGAAGAGCCTGAGAACATGGGCGCATGGTCGTTTGTACATAGAAGGTTCAACAAGTTTCCCATTAGAGTGGTGAGCAGGCACGAGAGCGCAAGCCCCGCCACCGGCTCGCCCAAGGCTCATGCCAAGCAGCAGGATCTTCTCATCAAAACTTTGTTTGGGAAGTAGTACTCAAAATATTTTTAATTCAAATTGAAAAGTTAAAATGATAGTTGAAATAAAAGTGCCCAGCCCCGGAGAATCTATAACCGAAGTACAGATAGCACGTTGGTTAAAAAAAGATGGAGACTATGTGGAACGCGATGAAGAATTATGCGAGATAGATTCAGACAAGGCCACCCTCACTGTGAATGCTGAGCAGGCAGGTAAAGTGAAAATATTGGTGAAGGAGGGAGATACGGTAGAGGTTGGGAAAGCCATATGCAGTATAGATACCGATGCAAAGGCTCCTGCAAAACAAACACCTCCACAAGAGGAGTCAATAAAAACTAAAAAGGCTGTACCACCAGTAACGGTCGCTCCTGCAGCTAGCAATGGAAGCTCAAAAAGTGAAAGCAAGTCTGGAAAGAACTATGCCGATAAAGTGCCTTCTGTTTCTGCGCAAAAATTAATGGCGGAAAATAAATTGACCGCTGAACAAGTAAGTGCAACAGGGAAAGGCGGGCGTATCACCAAGGCAGATGCAATGAATGCGATGTCAGCAAATGAAGGATCTGCAATGGTGGTAGGAAGCAGGGAAATTAAGCGTGAGAAAATGTCCATGTTGAGAAAAAAAATTGCTCAGCGTTTGGTGGCAGTAAAAAACGAAACTGCCATGCTCACAACTTTTAATGAGGTAGACATGAGCGCCATTATTGAAATCCGCAAAAAACATAAAGAAAGTTTCAAAGAGAAACACGGTGTGGGATTAGGATTTATGTCATTTTTCACCAAAGCGGTTACAGAAGCGTTGGCACTATTTCCGGCAGTAAATGCAATGATTGATGGCGAAGAAGTTCAGTATCATTCGTATGCCGATATAGGTATTGCTGTGAGCACTCCAAAAGGATTGATGGTGCCTGTGATGAGAAATGCTGAAGCATTATCATTGGCCGGCATTGAGGCAGCCATTGGGCAGCTTGCAGGTAAGGCGCGGGATGGTGCACTGACACTTGAAGATATGAAAGGTGGAACTTTTACCATCACCAATGGCGGTGTCTTCGGTTCGCTGATGTCAACTCCCATCATAAACCCACCACAGAGCGCCATACTTGGCATGCACAATATTGTGGAGCGACCAATGGCCGTTGATGGTCAGGTGGTAATAAAGCCTATGATGTATGTGGCTCTTTCTTATGATCACCGTATCATCGATGGACGTGAGTCTGTAAGTTTTCTGGTGAAAGTGAAAGAAATGCTGGAGAATCCAATCTTGATGTTGCATCAGGGTAAAGACCCACTAAAAAAATTACTACAACTTTAAAACAGGCGTTCGGCCTGCTTTTCAACACTATTACCTAGGTTGAAGAAAGTAAAATTGTTCACCGCTATTCTGCTGCCGCCTGATTTGATTGAGGTGGTGGCGTCTGTAAAGATTCTCAACCGTTCGGTGGCTAATGTGAAATGGGTTCCATCACAAAATTATCACATTACACAGTATTTTATCGGGCACGTTTATCCGGCTTCTATTCCTGAAATAATTAATGTGTCGGAAAAAGTGTTAGGTGATTCTGATAAGTTCCGTATCTATCCGGCCCAGTTTAGCGTGGAGGGCGTGCGAAAGAAACCTTCCATGATTTGGCTAAGGTTCAGGCAAGAAAAGATTTTCAGCGCGTTGCACAATGCCTTGCATGAGGCTCTTGAGCCAATTACAAAGTTGGATAAAAAGTTTTCGGATCCCATTCCACATGTCACAGTGGCAAGACTCAGGAAGAGTAATGCGAAAGATGAATTTATTCTCCCGGATATTCCAGCAAGTGTAAAAGAACTTGCTGTGACAGCACATGAATTGTGGCAATCTGATTCTACTGAGTCAGGTGTACAATACAAGTGTTTACACAAATTTGATGCTTCCGTTTAACTTACTTCACATCTTTGAATACTTCCTTTTCAATTTCATTCATAAAAACAGGAAGAATGAAGTATTCCAAAAAATGTGCGTTCGAGTGAAATACATGTTTTGCAAAACTTTTCAGACTGTCAATGTACGTCAACGAAAACTCGCGATCGAGTTTTGATAACACGGGGGTGCATTTACTTAGCTGCGAGGAGAGGTGCTTTTCGCGTTTTTGTTCGTCAGCCGGCAAATTGTCTATGATCCTGTTCAAAGACGATTCGAAATTTTTATCTACTTCGGTATAAAATTCTTTTAAAATATCTGCAGCCGTAAAAGTCCGCAGGTGAGCAAGCTTAATGGCATCTGCCTTTTCATTTGCATCTATTATTCCATCGTTTGAAATAGCAGATAATACGGAAACAATGGCGGGAGCGTCTAATAATGGCGATTTTTCTTCAGGTGAAAGATCTTTGTAGTCCAATGGTTTCATATAAATCGTTTGTTAGAAGTTAATCCTAAAAAGTAAAAAAAATTATTGATTAAATATTGTATTTGCCCGGACTCAAGATGTGTTGTGGGTCCACGGCTGTTTTTAAAACTTTCAAAAAATTATTCAGATCGTCATTAGCTTTAGGAATACTTCCAAATCCTCCGGAACCACTTCTGTATGGAAAATATCCTGCTTTCAACAACGCATTTGTACATGTATTATAAAATTCTTTTGCCTCCCGCACAGATTTCTCATCTCTATCAAAGACTACATTACCAATTAGTATCATGGAGCGAGGTGTAATGGCAGTTAAGGTTACACGGTACTCATATTTGTGTTGGGTGAACAGTTTTTCAAGCAACCCTAGCATAGCCACTACACTACTTGCATCTGCCCGGCTCACCGCACATATCCACCTAAAATTTTTGTCGAATGTAGACGGTGAAAATGATTTAGATTCTATTTCGCGATTGTCAAATAATATTTTTAATGGATGGTCTGATGGTTTTCCGGTTTGTAAATCCCATGCATCCTGCAAGGTTCCATACAACGGAATTGCCCGCAAGTTTTTATTAATCCAGCCCAGTTTATCAATCAGCCTTAGACCGATAAACATAAGCGTATATTTTTTAAGATGTTTGGCAAATACCTTTCGGATAATTTTTTTCTTTACGCTCACAATTTCCGATTGACCTGATATGGAACCACTTAAATTCCAAGCACCAATCATCGCATGGTTTTTTTTCTGGCCTACTGCGCGCGCTCTATTGGCAATGTGAACGGCACTATTTACCACACCACTAAGTTTCAATTCTCGTATGGCATCTACGATATGACCAATATCATTTTCTTCTTTTGTGGATAACACAAACATCAAACTTTTTTCAGGCTTGGGCATAAGCTCCAACGTCATTTGAGTTACAATGCCAAAATTCGATTGGGTAAACAAACCATCTAATTGTGGGCCTATGCCATATCGAAATGTATTGAAAGCATTCGCCTCCCCATAAGATCCAAATCCGGTATTGATTTCTGCTCCATTGGCCAACACCACTTTCATATTAATAATTCGGGCGTAGCGATCGCCATAATCTGTATGGCCAAATCCGCGCTCCAATACATTGCCAACAATGCTGGCTTCAAGGCCTGCGCCTGTCACATCAAGCTGCAGTTTTTTGCCCTTTAACTTTTGCAAATGTTGATACATCTGATCTTGCGAAACACCAGGCTCTATCACACAATAGCACAACTCCTGATTTACTTCAATGATTGAATTCAACTGGCTGAGGTCAATTATTATTTGTCCTTCTGCAGTTCCCTGCGCACTGCCATAACCAAAATTTTTTCCTCTGGAAATAGTGTGAATAGCTACTTGATAATGGCTGGCTATTTTTATTATTGCTTTAATCTCAATTTGTTTAGTTGGATAGA
The DNA here is from genome assembly GCA_037968415.1 of Bacteroidia bacterium. Taxonomy (GTDB): domain Bacteria; phylum Bacteroidota; class Bacteroidia; order AKYH767-A; family JBBKVM01; genus JBBKVM01. Next base: position 48,577 of record JBBKVM010000037.1, read on the forward strand.
CTATACACACCGGAAGTACCAAAGCACCAGTGAAACTTGCGCCATAACGTTCAAGTATTGATTGTTCAAAAATTACTTGATTCTCACCAAGTAGTTTTGTCAGATCTTTCCGAAGGCTGATTTGTTCCATATTTTCTTCAGGAAATTTTCAAGAATAGAGCTACTGAAATTGGGTGAATCAAATTTATATCTTTCATGGAACTTGAAGTCTTTGGGATTGGTGTTAATGTCCTCATTAGCTTTCATGGTGATTGTAGCCATGTCCTTGTAACTACAAAACATCAAAACCACTGGAGCTATGTTTAAAGTATTGTACTCCTTCACATCTCCAATTGGCGTAAGGCCAAACATTCGACTGAAAAAAGCAGCCCTTCGCGGGTGCACACCAATTACATAGTCTACGTGATCGCTGTAAACCCCAAACCTTGCTATGGCCGACATCAATTCTATTATGGTGCTTAGGCTACTCATTTTTCGTACGTCAGCTAATAAGCCTATTTCTATCAGGTTTTTGTTTTCACCACGCAGGATATCTAGCTCTGGCTTGTAATATCTGTCAAGTGGAAGCCCCTCGTCACTGTCGAGCACAGCCGAAATAGTACATACTGTTTTGCCCATTCTTTTGCCTACCACGACAGCTGCATTGCTACTAATATATTCAGGAAATGTAAAAATGGAAAACGGATTAGATTCAATTAAAGCAGCAGCAAGGTATTGTCGGTACACAATACACCAAGCTTCAAATACTTCATCCAACGTGGACGCTACTTTATAATACATCCGTTAATTTAATACTGCTTTATTAAAACTATCAGTTTTTGATTCTGATTTTACTTTAATTCACCAGGTGTTTAAAATTCATTCAATTCAATTGAGCCCCAGTAGCTAAACACTTGAATGCACATGTTGAATTTAATTATTAATCTATTGAAATACAACTCTTTAATATATTTTTTAAGTTGATTCTTATACCGTCATGAAAAGTATCAACCTGCAGCAGCCAAAACTTCCTTTACTTCAGGAACCATGCTTTTGAGCAATGTTTCAATGCCGTTTTTCAACGTGACTTCTGATGAAGGGCAGCCGCTGCAAGAACCCTGCAGTGTTACTCTGACAACCCCTTCTTTGAATGATTGGAACAAGATAGCTCCACCATCACTTTCAACTGCAGGTCTGATGTATTCATCAATAATATCTGCTATTCGGATATTCATTTCACTTGCCTCAGCGGATAGGTTCTCATTCACATTGCTTCCTGCTTCAACATTCAAACTGGCTTGTGCCTCTGATGATTGTATTTGTATATCAGTAAATACAGGTTTATCAGCCTTGAGGTATTCTATTATGAATTCTCTCAATTCATTCATTATTTCATACCAGTCAACTGCCGGTGTTTTGAGAACGGTTATGAAGTTTGAGGAAATGAAGACAGATTTTACAAATGGGAATTCTAAAATGCTCTTTGCCAAGGGCGAATGCAACTCTGCCTCTGATTTACTCACAAATTCACGCGGCTCAGTCGAGAGCAATTTATTGGTGACAAATTTTAAGGATTCGGGGTTTGGGGTAGACTCCCCATAAACGCTTATCATGATTGTTTTTTTGTGATGGTACTTTCTACATTGATGCCCGGAGTAGCAGTTGTGGTTTTTTGGGCTGCCAAAGACTTTTTCAATTTACGGATTTCTGAATTCTTTTTTACTACCACCCGCATCAGAACTGAACCGGCAATTAGTGCGCCCACACACATGGTGATTATTAAAAGTAGAGCAAGTGAACTTTGAAAATCCCATAGCCACAAAGTCACATTTATGATTTCTGAATTTTGCAATGCAAACGTGACCACCAAAAGGACCAAAATCATGGCAAAAACAAGTATTCCCATTGTTAGTTAGTGTTTTAGGTATGTAAAAGTATCAAAATTAGTGTTCTGTGCTTGATTCTCCATTTTGGTACTTTTGACCCCGAAATGTATTGGTGCTTTACCTTTGATGTGAATAATGGAACAAAGGCAAGATTTGATTGAAAGTATATTCGAGATTGAGAGCAAACCAGCTTTCGAGGCTCTTGCTTTGGAGGTATTTCGCTATCAGTTTGCTCATAACGGTGTTTATAATCAATTTGCAGCTGCCCTCAATAAAACACCGGATAATGTAAAAGAGGTGATCGATGTGCCTTTCCTGCCTATTGAATTATACAAGCAGTTCGAAGTAAAATCATTTAGTGTGGAAGCACTAATGAGATTTCTGTCAAGTGGAACCACTGCCCACACAAGATCTATTCACTATGTGCATGACGTTAGTGTTTATGAAAGATCCATAGAAAAATGCTTTTACAATTTTTTCGGTAACCCGCAGGATTTTGTAATTCTAGCATTGCTGCCTTCTTATCTGGAAAATGCCGAATCTTCTTTGATTTATATGATGCACCATTTGATGCAAGTTAGTTCTGAGTCGTTAGGTGGTTTTTGCGGCAATGACTTTAATGCATTAAAAGAAAAGCTGACAAAATGTAAACAGGCGAAGAAAAATATATTCTTAATAGGCACTCCATTTTCGTTGTTGTCATTTGGGGAACAATTTGCTATAGATTTAAGTGGGCACATTGTTGTTGAAACCGGAGGCATGAAAGGGCAGATGAAAGAAATTGTGCGTGAAGAACTGCACGCAGGTATTAAAACATTTTTAAAAGCAGACAAGGTGATTAGCGAGTATGGAATGACTGAGATGTTTTCCCAGGCCTGGGCATTGGACAATGGAGAATTCTCGTTTCCCCCCTGGGCCTCATTTTTTATTGTCGATCCAACCGACCCATTCAGCTTTGCTGAATCCGGTACCACGGGCACTTTGAATATTATCGATTTGGCCAACATAGATACATGCTCTTTTATAGCCACTCAAGACCTTGCGCTGTCAACAAACAATAAGTCTTTCAGTATTCTCGGACGCGTTGATCACAGTGATGTGAGAGGTTGCAGTCAATTAATGTTATAATTGCACATGAAAAAACTTGATACCCGCAGAATTACCATCATAACTATTTCCGTTTTTGCAGGCACGGCTCTATCTGCTTTGCTTCTGTATAAAACCCAAGGGGAACTGAGTACTGATGAATATTTGTCAATTTTCTACAATATGCTTTTTGGATTCGCATTGGTAATTGGTATCGCCATATTTTTATCGAGGCAAAAATAAGATCAAAAAAAACCCCCGGCATTTCTGTCGGGGGTTTTCTATTGTTAGTTGGTTATTACTTGATGATGATCAACTTATCAAAGTAAGAATGGTTAGCAGTGTTAATCTTGTAGAGATATACTCCATCAGACATTTGATCCGCTGAGAATTCAACTTTGTAAGTCATTCCACCTTCAACGTTTGCGTTAAACAATGTGGCAACTTTAGTTCCACTTAATGTGTAAACTTCAACTGTTACTGCCTCATCATTCTCCAATGCAAACTCTATTGTTGTTTTCGCACTGAATGGATTTGGATATGCACTCATTGTAACACCGTTAGTCAATGCCTCTTTGGTGGTTGGCATTTGATTGCCGCCAACTTCAGAGTTGATTGGGTTCATAGTGTTAGTGAATCCACCAAGTACACGGCACTCATCAAATCCTTCGTTGAATGCAGATACTGCTTGGTTGATTGCTGACAGGCTTGGAATACCTGTAGCACCAGAGAGAGCAAGGTTTGCAAGGTTCCAAAGATCGGTAACCGTGTTGTTCGCTCCCAGATAGTTCAACACCGATTGTGGTATTGAGTATGTCTGACCTGTTCCAGGCATTGGAGCACCTTGTGTTGCACAACCAGGAGTTGAAGACTGGTAGGTAGTAAAGTACTGACCAGTGATTTGCAATGCACCAAGTGGGTTTCCGGGTATCCTCATGTTCAAACCAAGTGTGATGGTTTGTGCAAGAAGTACGTTTTTGAATCGACCACTGTTAGCTTGCAATTGGATACCAACAGGGTTAGCACAAGTTGCGGCACCGTTAAGTGCTTTGGCTGGGCCACCTCCAGGCAAACGTTGGATGATACACATTACATCAGCAGGTGTGAGCGTGAGCGTGTTGGCTCCACCACCCAATACCATGTTTCCTTGGCTCATCAATGAGGTGAGGAATGGTACAGTTGTTTGTCCGCTGCAAGCGGTTCCACCGGCATTACCATAGTAACCCTGAGTGTAAGAGCAGAACTTGCATGAACGCTCGTGGATAGTCTGGCTGCAAGTAGAAGAGTTACCACAAGCATCAGTTGCTTCCCAAGTTCTCACGTGGGTTGTAGAACCGTCACCATTCTGAGTAGATACTGTTGAAAGTACAACTACAGTTGGGTTAGGATCACAAGCATCAACTACAGTTGGCGGTATGAATACCAATGGATCACCACAATTGATGGTGTCATTCGCTGCACATGTCATCACCGGAGCGGTGAGGTCCTGTACGTTGTTGGTCTGCGAAGCAGTAGAAGAGTTACCGCAAGCATCAGTAGCTGTCCAAGTACGTGT
>JBBKVM010000038.1:0-16065 GCA_037968415.1 Bacteroidia bacterium
ATTTTTTAGTTAATAATTAATGACCAATAAGTTAACAAAAACCATGCTAAAAATGGCACTATCTATAAAATAATTATTGAAATCGTTGCCAGTAGGGTGTTTCAAGTCCATTTATTTAACTGCAGCACCTGCTAAAATATATTTTCCGGAGTCAGATATCAGTTGATTGAACAACAACTTGTCGGCACGAGCGAGCCACGTTCGCTGCGATTCAGTTCGACCAAAAGCAGATAGAAAACCGCTGCATTTTGTTTCAAAACTCGAAAACGGTTGTACAAAATTTTCTATTTCACTAATGGAAGGATACCGCCACTGAGCACCCCACTGCACAAAGTGCTTTCGCGCAAACTGGTGTAATGTAGATGCAGCAATATTTTCGGCAAAGAGTAACCGCCCACCGGTTTTCAATGCTTTGTAGGCTTGCAGCATGGTTTGCTGTTGCAGGCCAATGTTATCATTGCGTCCTATGCCCCCTAGTATCGATTTGAAAATTATGACATCAAACTCATTCTGAAAGGGAATGCCGGTGGCGTCTATAGCCTGATATGTAACAAGATGCGCCACATCATGTTTTTTATGCAAGTCGACTGCTTCTTTTCCTGGAAATTCCAGGTCGCTGCACACCACGTGATGCCCCTGGCGCGCAAGCCACAGCGCAAGGCCACCGCGGTTGGAGCCCAGTTCAAGACACCGCAGGCTGCCGCCCGCTGGCAAAAAACTCTGCCAAAGTTCAAGCGCAAAAGTCCACGCACTAATGTCCCATTGAAGTACATCATGTACTAACTCGGTACCGTATTTTGATTTTGACACTGCCTTCGTTCTTTTTTCCGATTAGCAAACTGAAATGGTGATTTTTTACAATCCCAATGTAATTATTTTGCTTGCATTTGGAGAACTTATGAAAGAACAAGGTTCGGTAAGTTGTTCTTATTGGCACATAAAAAAGCCCCGATAAAAATCGGGGCTGTGTGCGGTGCAATAGGATATATCAGCCTGCTACTTTCACGTTGATTGCGTTGAGGCCTTTTTTGCCTTCCTGCAATTCGAAAGTTACATTGTCTTCATCTTTAATCCTGTCGATAAGCCCCGATACGTGAACAAAATACTCGGTGCCATTCTCCTGGTCTGTAATAAATCCAAAACCTTTAGTGTTGTTAAAAAATTTTACTTTACCTTCTTTCATTGTAATTGGTGTTATATGATTAATTACTGACAAATATACTTTTTTTATAAAATAAACACCAAGCTGTGAATTGATTACGGAAACATCCGAGCTCTTTGCTTCAGTTGTAAAAAACAAAAACACGAATTATTTATTTGATATTTTCTGCAACAAAAGTCCTGCAAGAGGTTTTGATTAATTCGCGTGCCTCATCAAAACTTTTTGAAATTTCTGCATCGGTACCCTTTGCTTTTGCAGGGTCGGGAAAGTTGCTATGAAATTTTTTGGCGTGCGTAGGGAACACCGGGCAGCGCTCATTTGCATTGTCGCATACGGTAATCACAAAGTCAAATGGTATGTGGATATACTCGTCCACATGGTTGGAAGTATGCTGTGAAATATCAATACCATCCGCAGCCATTGCTAATACAGCGCGTGGATTCACGCCATGTTTTTCCACACCTGCGCTATAGACCACTGCACGCGGGCCCGCAAATTTGCGTAAGTAGCCTTCGGCCATCTGACTGCGGCAGCTGTTGCCCGTGCATAGCACAAGTATGTTTGGGATTTTGTTCATCGAATCAATTTGGTTGGCCTCTGTAAATTTGATTTCACACAAAATCAGACCAGTCATAAAAACCCACAGAGAAATTAAATGTAAATTTGCAGCCTGTAAAATTAAAAATTAAAATTCAACATGACTACTGCTACAATAGAAACGAACAAAGGCACCATGGAAGTGGAGTTTTTCGATAAGGATGCACCGGGAACGGTAGAAAATTTTTGCAAGCTTGCCAAATCAGGCTATTATGATGGGCTTACTTTTCACCGTGTGATACCCAATTTTGTGGTACAGGGCGGATGTCCCAATGGTACCGGTGCCGGTGGTCCGGGATATAACATCAAGTGTGAATTGGATGGTGAAAATCAGTTTCACGACAGGGGCGTACTCTCTATGGCGCATGCCGGCAAAGACACCGGAGGATCGCAATTCTTCATTTGCCACTCACGCGCCAATACCGCCCACCTCGATCGCAAGCACACGTGCTTTGGCAAAGTCGTGAAAGGCCTTGAGGTAATTGATGAGATTAGAGAAGAAGATACGATTGAAAAAATAGTTGTGCACGAAGCTAAGTAATCACTACACGAAAAACAGACGGCAGCCAAAAAATTTATTTCTTTTTGGCTGCCGTTTTTATTTTACCCTCACTAGAAATCGCTCTTTTTCTATCACGTTTCATCACCGGAATATATTCCGCCCTGCGCAAACGCAACCCAGACCAGTCGGCATCAATAGCCGCTATGCGCACGCTTTCAAATCCAAGCTGTCCATACACACTCCAGTCGTTGTCGCGTGTGATGTCACTTTGATAGTTGGGCGAAGTTTTTTTTGGATAGCAAACCCACAACATCCCATCGCCAGCCAACGCACCATTTAATTTTGTGGCCAAAGAGATTAATTTCTTTTGTGTGGTTACAAATATCATGATGAACGAAAATGATTTTCCTTTTTCCAATACGGTGACGATGTTCGCTGGCAAGGCCCTCAGTTCAGGCCCCATAGAAGAAGGCGCCTCCAACACCAATATTTCTTTTTGATCGGTGAAGTTTAATTTAAGGAATAGAGGAGAAACATTTTTTGGTTTCATGATTCGGTGTGTTTAGGGCTCCAGTTGAATGCGTGTTTTTTTTGGTAGTTTGTTGTAAGTCAATGTATGTGCCTTGGATAAATAGTAACTCCATTCTTTATTACTAAGCAATCCAATGTCTCTTGTCCATACCCACTTGTAGCGCGCCAGGTAAGGTGCTGGCTTGAATCCTTCTCGCCTCGTCAAAATTTCAAAGTCTTCCTCATCGGCTTTGAACGAAGCTGTAACCGGATTCTCGTCCAGTCCTGTGATGCAGTACATTTTTTCGCCCACGCAAAAGCATAAATGGTGTTCCCATTTGATGTCTTCTGTGGTGTGTGGCAATGCCAGGCAAAGCTCCCGGAATGATTCAATATTCATCACAGCAATTTAATAAGAATCGGTCATTTTCAGACAACGTTAAAAAAATTTCAAAGCATGACGAATGTCATATTTTGATGCGAGTAACCTTGATAGTTTTGAAACATTCAATAAAATAAAACCACACAATATGAAAATCACCACACTGAATGCATGGCTAATTATAGGCGCTATGGCTATAATGTCGTGTAACACTGACAAAAATGATGAAGCAGGAAATGGAAATGTAGCGCCCGAAGGCACCATTCATGCTGAACTTACTGATGCGCCTAATGTGCCGCCACCCATAAAGCGCACCAAACCGGCCAATGTAATAGTAGATTTAGAGGTAAAAGAGTTAGTAAAACAATTGGCTGATGGTGTTGACTACACTTTCTGGACTTTTGGCGGCTCGGTACCTGGCAAGTTTATTCGTGTGCGCGAAGGCGACCAAGTAGAATTTAGATTGCACAATGCACCTGATAGCAAGAACCCACACAACATTGACCTGCATGCTGTAACCGGCCCCGGAGGCGGAGCTGCGGTATCGCTCACCGCTCCAGGTAAAACTTCAGTGTTCACTTTCAAAACACTCAACCCTGGTTTGTTTGTTTACCATTGCGCAACCGCCCCAGTAGGTATGCATATAGCCAACGGAATGTATGGTCTCATACTCGTTGAACCCAAAGCCGGTTTACCCAAAGTGGATAAAGAATATTATGTAATGCAAAGTGAGTTTTATACCAAAGGGAAACATGGCGAACCTGGCCTGCAGCCATTTGATATGGAGAAAGCATTGATGGAGATTCCTGATTATGTGGTTTTCAACGGTTCTGTTGGTAGCATGGTGGGCGACAATGCCATTACCGCCAAGGTGGGTGAAAAAGTTAGATTATTTGTTGGTAATGGAGGGCCTAATTTGGTTTCTTCTTTTCATGTAATAGGTGAAATATTTGATTTAGTCTATACTGAAGGGGGCACTGAGGCCAACCAGAAAAACGCGCAAACTACTTTGGTGCCTGCAGGTGGGTCAGCTATGGTTGAATTTAAAGTAGATGTACCTGGGACATTTATCCTTGTCGATCACTCCATATTTCGAACATTCAACAAAGGATCATTGGGTATGTTGAAAGTAGAGGGTCCTGAGAACAAACAAATATATGGAGGACGTGACGAGGAGAAAGAAAAAGTATTTGTGTACCTACATGAAGGATCTGCCATTCAATCGATGCCATCTGATGGAGCCCCTACGCTTGATGCTGGCAGCATGTCTGCTGAAGAGTTTCTTGCTCACGGTAAGAAAGTATTCATGAATAGTTGTGTAAGCTGTCACCAGGCTGAAGGACAAGGCATACCAGCTGTATTCCCACCGGTTGCCAAAAGCGATTGGATAGCGGCCAACACCAATGATAGAATGATCAAACAAATATTGATTGGTTCCAATGGCGGGCTCACCGTAAACGGCACCAAATACAATAGTGTGATGCCTGGGTTGCAACTAAGTGATGCGGATGTGTCTGCAGTGCTTACTTATGTGACATCAAACTTTGGTAACAAGGCCCGCACATTTACACCTGAAGAAGTTAAGAAAGCGAGAGGAAAATGATGCACAGGACCACCACAGGCCTGACGCTCATTATTGTGTTCTTTGTCATAATGCAATCTGCTCATGCGCAACAAAACATGGCCAGAGTAAGCGCGGGGGTTTATAAGCCATTGTACAAATCTGCCACCGACACCATGGAGATTAGGGTAGATGAATTTATGATGGATGTGTATCCAGTCACTAACAGCGATTATCTGGATTTTGTAAAGGCGAATCCACGCTGGCAAAAAACAGGTGTAAAAAAAGTCTTTGTAGACGAGACCTATCTCGCACACTGGACTGGCGACACCATGTTTTCTTCCTATCTGGCCAAGAGTCCGGTGATATATGTGTCGTGGTTTGCAGCGCGCGCCTATTGCCGCAACGAAGGAAAGCGTTTGCCCACAGCAGCCGAATGGGAAATGGCGGCAGCTGCCGGAGAAAGGGTTAAAGATGGAAGTACAGAACCCGCCTACAACCAACGCTTGCTCGACTGGTACGGCAAACCCACGCCCAAAATAATGCCCAAGGTGGGCAGCACGTTCAAAAACTTTTATGGCGTGTACGATATGCATGGGCTGGTGTGGGAATGGGTTGAAGATTTTAACAACGTATTGATAACAGGTGAATCAAGAGGAGATTCCGAGGTCAACCGTAACCTTTTCTGTGGTGGGGGTGCGGTTGGCTCTTCGGATTTTAAAAATTATTCAGCATTTCTGAGATACGGATACCGCGGCAGTTTGAAGGCCGATTATACGGTTCCCAATCTCGGATTCAGATGCGCTAAATCAATCATACAATGAAAAAGATAATGCTACTGTGTGCGTGCGCCATTGTGTTGGCAGCATGTGGAAATAATAAAACCAATGATACCAAGGCCGATCACGTGGACCATGATGATCACTCACATCACAATCACGAAACCATGGACATGGGCACACCCAGTGATGAGTCGGTATATAATCTGGAAACACATTGGACCGATCAGAAAAACGAACATGTAATGTTGCCTATGTTGGGTGGCAAAGTGCAGGTACTGGCCATGGTATATACAAGTTGTCCGTCTGTTTGTCCGCGTTTGGTGGCCGACATGCAAACCATCGACAGCAAACTACTTCCCGACCAAAAAGCACAGGTGAATTTTGTGTTGGTGTCTATAGACCCCATGCGCGATGACCCTGCTCGTCTCAAAAAATATGCGGAAGAAAACAGCCTTGATGAAAGCAGATGGAAGTTGCTGAATGGTAGCGAAGGTGACGTGCTTGAGTTGGCTGCGCTGCTGGGTGTGAAGTATAAAAAGATTTCGGATGTGGATTACGCGCACTCTAATCTCATCACGGTGCTCAATCAGAAAGGCGAGATCGTATATCAGCAGCAAGGGCTGGGCACAGATCCAGAGCGCGCACTTGAATCAATCAACAACTGTTTCCTTAAAAACTAAAGCGATGAAAAGTTTTGCAAGTATGGTGATGGTTTGCTTTTTTGTAATGCCCGCTATTGGGCAGTTAAACATAAAAGCCGAGCTGAGACAGCGCGCTGAATTGCGCAATGGCTACCGCACGTTGCCATCAGAAAAATCTGATCCGGCATTTTTTATCTCGCAGCGCACTCGGCTTGCGTTTACCTACGGAGCAGAAAAATATTCGACCGGTCTGATGTTGCAGGATGTGCGTGTGTGGGGTGATGAAGCCCAACTGGCTGATGCCCCCTCTACGGCTATACACGAAGCATGGCTACAGCTGAAGTTTAATGATAAGTGGAACTTAAAAACAGGAAGACAAGAAATAATAATTGACGACCACCGCCTGATGGGTAATGTGGACTGGGTGCAGCAAGCACGCAGCCATGATGCAGCTATTTTATCCTACCAAAAAGAGAAAACAAATTTGAAATTTGCAGGTGCATTCAATCAAGCAGGAGAGTCGAATTTTAATACCCTGTACACACCCGCCAACAATTATAAAGCGTTGCTTTTTGCTTACGGTTCGTTTCCTTTAAATGACAAAATTCAGCTGGCACTCCTTTCGGTAAATGATGGATTTCAGAAAAACGACAGTGTGCAGGCAATGAATTTCAGATTGACAAACGGTGTGTTGTTAAATTTTAAAACTGATAAAACAAGCGCAGAATTAACAGGATATTTTCAAGGTGGCAAAACGCCATCGGGTTCTGATATTGAAGCCTACATGATAGCCGGTGCGTTGCATCGGCAATTCGGAAAATTTAAGGCTGGTGTAGTGATTGATTATTTATCGGGCACCGATTTTTCCGATTCCACCAATAAAAAGCTACGCACTTTTCACACACTGTATGCTACAAATCACAAGTTTTACGGGCACATGGATTACTTCCTCAACATACCTGCCGATACACGCAATGGCGGCCTTGTGAATCCTTCATTGCGAACAAAGTATAAGTTTACTGACAAAACTGAATGTGGGTTGGATGTGCATTACTTCATGCTGGCACAAGCGGTGCAGTCGTTCACCAATCCGTTGCAATCAACTGACAAAAACCTGGGAGCAGAAATAGATTTGATGTGGTCATATCAATGTACTGATATGGTAAATGTGAAAGCTGGCGCCTCGGTGATGATGCCAGAAAAAACGATGACGGAGATAAAAGGCGGAGATGCAAACGCCACGCCTGTGTGGTTTTGGGTGATGCTCACAGCCAAGCCTACACTGTGGCCGTCAAATTAATTATCGCAACAGCATCACGGTTCCTTTCAACTCTACTGCTTCTTCCTGGTTGATGGCGTAGGCCATGCGCCAGGCATACAATCCCTGCGGGCAATCTGCTTGTTGGTAGGTTCCATTCCAGGGCAGTAATAGGTCGTTGGTTTCAAACACTGCCACACCCCATCTGTTGTAAATGCGCAACACATAATGCGAAGGTGCCACGCCCAGGCCACCAAAAAAATCGTTGATGCCATCGCTGTTGGGTGTGAAAGCATTGGGCAACAATACCTGGCTCAGGCAATCTTCCCACACTTCAATACTGTCGGTTGCGATGCAGCCGCGCGGGTCTGTAACCTGCACCCAATAGGTGCCTGCTTCGTTTATTTGCAGCACTGTTTGTGTGCTGCCATTGCTCCACAATATATCATTGTAGGGCCCCGGGCTTAGGCCTATGGGCTGCCCCGGGCAAAAGCGCACGTTGCTTCCCAGGCTGATAGAGAAATTATTTACGTTGCCAACTATAGCAGCTGCAGTAGCTGTACAACCCGATGCATCTGTTATTATTATATCATAGTTGCCCGCGGTGAGTTGTGTGGCTTGTGCGGACTGCTGGCCATTTGACCACAGGTAAGCATATGGTGCTGTGCCATTAGTTACCGCAGAGCCTATAACGCCAAGGCCCCCCGCGCACGTATCACCAGATTCTGATAAGGTAACGGTGGGAAGTGGCGAAGCCGGAACAGTAACCGTAAAGTTTTTGGTGCACCCGTTGCTGTCGGTAACAACAACAGGATGTGGGCCGGCTAACAGGCCTGTGGCGCTAAAGCCGGCCGCTGGAGTCTGGTTCCAGTTGGAGGTGTAAGGCGCAGTGCCGCCAGTAATATTGCCGGTGATGGTGCCATCATTGCCAACGCATGTTTCTGCAGTGATGGCGGTAGAAAGTGTAAGGGGCGCTGGCGCATCGCTGAGTGTAAAGTTGTCGAATGCAAACCCATCAAAGCCATTGCACACGGTGCCTGCGCCAAAAATAAATCGAAATCGCACATTGTTTTTGCCTGCCAGATATGGCATAGTGTGTCGGGCTATGACCCACGCACCGCTGCCGCTGCCGCCCTGGCACGACCCTATTGTGGGCTGTATATTGCCCGCCCAGCCATGTTTGATATTAGTAAGACCCGAAAGTCCGCTTATGTTACCGGCATTGTACCAGTTGCTGTTGAGGCAATCTACCGCATCGCCAAAGGCGCCTACATTGCTCCAGTTGCTGCCGCCATCAATTGAATATTGCAGCGTGGCGCCATCGTATTGTTTTTCGGTTTCCCAAAAAACGGATACCTCCACGTGAGGCAGTGTGAGTGCACTCAAATCATAACAAGGACTTTCGACCATGGAGCGTTGGCCATAGCTATAAAAAGATGTGGTGAGCCCTCCGGTTATCCAACATTTATTGCTCGCGGCCGCGCCTGCTATCACCGGCTTTGAAGGTGCGCCCCACACCCAGTCGCTGCCTGTGCCGCTGGCCACCCAACCGCCATTGCCCGCCTCAAAATCTTGCACATGAGGAAAGGTGTTGATAGCCCCCGCGCATTGGCCCAGCACATTGCCGTATGCAACCATGCATATCATTGCAAGCATGACAAATTTGGTGAACATGGGATAACGCAAAAAACACATGGCAAAAGATGAAATTTGGTTACGCAAAGAAACGGAGAAATACCCATACCAATCAACTATAAAATACAGCCAAATCAGTTCGCATGGTCATCACCATGGCATGGGCATGACCAATGTCATTTCAAAGTATTTATTTGTTTGATAGCTTTGGAATTGAAACACAATGCGCATCATCATTGATTATACCCAATTACACTCCATTTTATAAATGACTAAATATCAAATATTATTGGGTTTCGTCTGTGTGCTGAACTATGGTTCACTACAAGCCGCCACCAAAGCCGATACACTGTATCTTAATCAAGGTCAGTTTGTAACCATCGACACGGTATCCATGCCTGCAGCGGCATTTAACCGCTCGGCCAACTATGAAATGCAAAGCAAAATAATTGAAGGATTTGCAGGCGACACCCTCTTGCTAACGGTGTTCAATTCCTTTACTACCGCACATTTGTTTTATATAAAAAACTTAACACTTACAGCCATCACCATTCCCGGTGGAGGCAGTGTAACCCTCACGCTGCCCCTCACACAGCAGGGTGTGTACCGATATTATGACGACACCACCTATCCCGATTTCGCATACTTTGGCGCCAGCGGAATGTTGGTTGTGCACACGCCCGGCAACTACAAATCTTTCTACTGGGACATCCGCGCACACGACCAAAATTTTAACAACACCATCGCCTCTGGCGCATCGCCCAATTACGCCACTTTCAATCCACTGTATTACACCGTAAATAGTCTGAGTTATATTCAAAGCACCAATGATACACTGGCCACTGTGATGGCGATGGTAGGTGATACCATTCGCATATTTATTGCAAACAATGGATTGATGGATCACAGTTTGCACTTCCATGGCTTTCACATCAAAATACTGTACGACAGCCGCCCCACGCCAAATCGCATAGGCTGGATAAAAGATTCTTTCTATGTAAAAACGGGCGATACAATGATGGTGGAAATGGTGCCGCACCAGCCCGGCATGTACCCTGTGCACGACCACAACCTGATGAGCAACCTGGGCAATGGCAGCTACCCCAATGGCATGATGATGATGATGCACATACAATGAAAACAAGCATGAAAAAATTATTGATACTATGCTGCACCATGTACCTTGCATTGGCGGCCCACGCGCAAACCACCAGGGTGTATGATCTTTCGGCTTCTATGATGGGCAACACCACCATGTGGGATGGCACCGTGTTACCTATATGGGGATTCCGCACGGGTATCAATCCGCCCGGCAGCATACCTGCTGTATTTCCAGCTCCGCTTATCGAAGCCAACGAAGGCGACACATTGGTGATGAACGTGCGCAACTTTAGCATGGAACCTCACACGTTGCATCCGCACGGCCTGGATGCTGATCAGATAAACGATGGAGTACCGCACACTTCGTTTTTTATTACCCCCATGGGTGGTCAGGTCACTTACACAGTCACAGCCACACACGCAGGTGAGTATTTTTATCACTGCCATTTTGAAACCACGCTGCATCAGCAAATGGGCATGGTGGGAATTATCCGCATACATCCGGCAGGCGCCACGGCCACTGCATGGACAGGAGGGCCAGCTTACGACAAAGCTTACTATTGGTTCATGACCGAATTCGATGGCGCATGGCACCAAAACCCACCCGCGCTCGGGCAGTTTTTTAATTATAATCCTAATTATTTTCTCATCAACGGAAAAGCAAAACAACAAGTGTTTGCAGACACCTCCATTTCTATCCAGGCCGGCTTATCGCAGAAAATATTTCTCACACTTTCTACACTCGGTTATGGTATGAACAAAGTGGTGTTTCCTCCGGCACTGCAGGCGGAAGTAATTCATTCTGATGGGCGGCCGCTGCCTTCGCCATTTATAACAGATACATTAGAAATGTCGCCCGGAGAAAGGTATGGCGTAATGATAACACCCCTAACCACCACTATCGACAGCATAACAGTTTATTATCACAGCATGTACAACCAACAATACTGGGGCGAGAACAAAGTACCTGTGAGCATTACATCGGGCACAGGCATTGGCTCGTGGCAGCAGAGCACTCCGTGGTTGGTTTACCCGAACCCAACACATGGCACCATCACGTTTGCGGTGCCACCCGATATGAAAAACAAGCGTTGTCATGTCACACTGCTCGATAGCAAAGGTGCGCGGGTGGCCGATTATGGAATTATGGAGCTGCATGACAACAAAGTAACACTGCCCGCTCGCGCACTGGCGCAGGGTGTGTTTCATTTACAACTCAATGATGGCAGCAGGTTGCAATCACAAAAAATAATCATCACCCAATAACCCCAAAGCCCGACTATGGATTTTGTACATCTTCATTTACTCTCCAATCACCTACCTGTATTCGCTGTTATTTTCTCTGTACTGTTAATGATAGCAGGTGAGTTGACCAAAAGCCGCCATCTTACAAATGCGGCATTGGCTGGATTTGTAATAGCTGCTGTGGGTTCGATAGTAGCGGCTCAAACTGGTGAGCGGGCCGAACACATACTCACGGATGCAGGATTGGTTGATCACGACTGGGTAGAGCCACACGAAGAAGCAGCAGAGCGCGCCAATATTAGTATGATGATTTTGGGAGTTTTTGCAATTGCTGCTTTGTTACTGGATACTTTTAAAGGGATGATCCCGGTGTTTTTAAAGCGAGCCATTTTGCTTTTGAGCATTGTGTGTTCAGTGTTGATAATGTACGCAGCTAATTTAGGAGGTTTCATAAAACATGAGGAGATACGAGACGTTGATAATACAGTAACCCGGTCGCATGAAACATTAGATAAAAATGATGACTAAAAAAATATAATGAGATGAAAAAGTTAGCCGGAGTATGGATTGATTACAAAAAAGCGGTGGTGGTAAAACTGGAAAGCGGCAAGGAGGTACGAGAGGAAATAGAATCAGCCATTGAGCACCACCCACGGATAGATGGCGAAGGAAAAAATTTTACACGAATGGGGGATCAGTATTTCAGTGCAGAAAAAAACATGGAAGAGAAGATGCGGCACCAGAAAAAACAGTACTTGTCAGAAGTGATCAATCACTTTAAAGACTATGATGAGTTGTATATATGTGGCCCGGCCATGGCCCGCAAAGATTTGGCCAAGGAGATTAAAGCCATCAGGTTAAACATGCCTGCCATCACCGGCTCCGACAGTTGCGATCACATCACGCAAAATCAAGTAGCCGAGCGGGTGCGCAAGCACTTTGAGTGGCAATAGGGGCGCTACACAAAGTGGATTGAAATCGTCCACACTTGAGTCCGCACTGAGTATCTTGTTTTACTTTTTTTTCTGCATTTATGTGTAAAGCAAAAAGTAGGGTAAAGAAAAATAATCTACTTCTCCCTCTATTCTATTTCTATAACTTTTTGTCTTGACACAAAAAGTTAGGGGTCCGGCCTTTTCCTGTACGCTTCGAGAACCTCAGCGTACAAGAAGAGAACCTCAGCGTACTAAAAGATATCCTCAATATTCTCTTTCCAAGCCCGCCCCAAATAAAGTCCCTTGATTTTGAACGTCAATTTTTATAATGCCGGTCAAGAAATTCATCTTTCAAATAAGGGTCACATAAAATTTCTGCAATGGAACTTTGAAGAAAAGAACTTCAATAACTGTGTGCGTTGGGTAGACGATTTGGCGGGCGTCCCGATAGCTATCGCCAAGCGATAATCCGAAAATATATTTTGCACGCTGAGCGTAGTCGAAGCGTTGTCAAGAAAAAAGTAGGTTAAGTAAAAACTACTCCCGCACTACTGTAACCGTACCGCGGTGTGTGGCCTGCGAAGCAGGAATACGCAACACATAAAAATATATGCCTGCATCTACTTCCTCTATAGGCCAGTCGTGGGTGTAGGAGCTGGAGCTGAACACCCTGTGGCCCCAGCGGTTGAATATAGTAAGGGCGCTATGGGTTGGCAGGTTGCGGATTACAAAATGGTCGTTTTTGTTGTCGTTGTTGGGCGTGATGATGTTGGGGATAAACAAAGCGGTATCGCATTCGGTGACCTCCACCCACACGCTGTCGCGGGTTTCGTTGCAGCCGGCAGACTTGGTGGTGTCTGTGACGGTAAGGTAATACCACTGGCTTTGGCCGGGTGTGGCGGTGGGTTGGGCTTCTGTTGCATCGCTCAAATCGGTAGCCGGCTGCCAACTGTAGGTGCAGGCGTTGTGTTGGGCAATGCCCAGTTTCAGTGAGTTTCCACGGCAAATTGTGCCTCCGGGACCTGCATTGGCTACCTGGGCCACCAGCGGCCCAAGTTCATAATCGGGGTTGTTGGGCAGGCCCCAGTAGGTGCGTTTGCCTCCCAGGTAAAACGAAAAGGGGGTATAGTTGCAGGCAGTCCCTGCACCCTCGGGATTGTTGATTACGCTCAAGTGGGTGTTGCGAGCGGTGTATAGGGTGTCTGGGTAAGGATCACTTGAACCCCAATCCTCTCCCGAAGCCATGTATATCTTATCGTCAGGTGCCCTGGCCAGACCACCATAAAATTGAGTTTCACCCAAGACAAATTTGACCTTCTTCTCAAGGGCAACAACGTAACGGCTGGCAGCGATGTTAGGTGCTTGCAAATCAAACTGGTAAATTATATTAATGAGCGTGTCAGCGGCTTGATTTTCGCTTAGATGAACTGCATACAGAAAACGGCCTGAAGCCGAAAAACAAGCCGTCCAATAATAAACAAAAACTGACATCAGATCAGGATCAATTAATACCGGGTTGCTTAACAAGCCGCTACACCGGTCGAAGTCAAACAACTGAAGACTACCATATGCATGTGTCATTGCCAGTTTGCTCCCATCGGGAGAGAATTTGAACCGCACAAAACCAGAAATGGTGGGTACTCCAATATCTTGAGTAGAAATACCTGACACCCCCTGGTCGGTTACCAGCCATTTGTAAAAAGTTTTCACCGGGGACAGGTTTGGTGAATCCCAAGGCCGGGCCAACACCCACCAATCCCTGCCGTTAGCGTGTTTAATTGCTGAAATGCAATCGGCCATATGCACTGTTGCCAGGGGTACATTTTTAGTAACCACCACCCCCAGACCATTGTTCTGGTGCATATTCACTACGGAATAATAAACCCCCTTCTGACTGGAATTGGTAACTCCTACTGAAAAAATATAAAACCTTCCGGTATCACCCGGGTCGCTTACTATAGTCATTTCAGAATACCAATTTTGAGCTACCAACCCGCTGCCATTGGCCATCAACTGATGCAGGCGGTTATACACCAAACCTTTGTTGCCTGCACCGCCTCCGGTCCATGTGCTTGCATAAAACAACAAGTTCCCCTTACTGTCGCTTACAGATGCACAAGACCCTCTGCTTTTTACAGCAGATGTACCCAATGCCGGGTTAGCCGGATCTGAAAAGTCTACCAGTGCACTGTCGCCAAAGGCCCACACCGAATTGCGGTTTTGGGCATTGGCTGCGCTGCCAAGGAGGAGGATCAGTAAAGCAAGTAGAATTGTGTGTTTTGTTAGGGTCATGATTGTTGAATAAAGCAACGGCTGCAATAGCTGTTGTTTATTCTCTTAAAATTATACAATAATTGGATTGGTAGTTCAGTTTTCTAAAAATTTTCTTCACGCCTTTTCTGCAATGACGATCATTTACCTTATTTCATTTGCTACTATACTAATTCATGATTTCCGCAATGAAATATTGAGCATCACTATTCAACCAAAGCGTGCGGTGGGATGAGGATTTGCTGGCCGCATTTGAGCGACTCAGATGCTCTTTGGGCGAGAAGCGCGGCCTGCGCGATACAAAGAGCGTGCGCTTCAAATCCTCTTGATTTTTTGCCTACTTTTTTATCAAGAAAAAAGTAGGTTAAAAAAAACTATTACCTATGATAAATCGTTTCTATAACTTTTTGTCTTGACACAAAAAGTTACAAAAAGGTCAAGGCTATGCAGCAACGGCTAAAAATTTTCGCTCTGCCCCTCAAAGCCACAAGTCACAGTCTATATCGCTGTATGGCAGGATAAATAACTGTACATACAATCTCGATACTTGTAACTGTATCGCACCTGTTGCTTTTTCTGCCTACGCGCGTGCGCAAATTTTTTTCACGCCATTTCTGCAATGCCGGTCAAGAAATTCATCCTTCAAATAAAGTTCCCGCAAAATTTCTGCAATAGAACTTTGAAGGAAATTACTTCAATAAATGTGTGCGTTAGGCAGACGATTTGGCGAGCGGATTAGAGCGATTCCGAAGGCGGGTTTTTTTGGGCTTGACGCGTGAGGCCTCTGCACTGAGCATGCGAAGGGCAGCTGCGACCAAAAAACGAAGGGCTTCAAATCGTATTGATTTTTTGCCTACTTTTTTATCAAGAAAAAAGTAGGTTTAAGAAATAACAATTAGCGTATTCTGTAATCGATAAAAAAACTACTCCCGCACTACCGTAACCGTACCGCGATGTGTGGCCTGCGAAGCAGGAATACGCAACACATAAAAATATACGCCTGCGTCTACTTCCTCTACAGGCCAGTCGTGGGTGTAGGAGCTGGAGCTGAACACCTGGTGGCCCCAACGGTTGAATATAGAAAGGGCGCTATGGGGTGGCAGGTTGCGGATTACAAAATGGTCGTTTTTATTGTCGTTGTTGGGTGTGATGATGTTGGGAATAAACAATGCCGTATCGCACTCCACTACTTGCACCCACACGCTGTCGCGGGTTTCGTTGCAGCCGGCAGATTTGGTAGTGTCTGTGACGGTAAGGTAGTACCACATGCTTTGGGTAAGTGTGGCGGTAGGTTGCGCGAGGGTTTCATCGTCTAAACCAATGACAGGGTACCAACTGTATGTGCACGATGTGTGGGCTGCTACGCCAAGCTTTACACTGCCGCCAAGGCATACTGTGCCGCCACTGCCTGCGTTGGCGGGTTGCGCCACCAGCGGACCCAGCTCATAATCAGGATTGTTGGGCAGGCCCCAATAGGTACGTT
>JBBKVM010000039.1:0-2763 GCA_037968415.1 Bacteroidia bacterium
GTGTAGTACATCTTTACTGTTTCTCTTTCTTTATAAGGCATATGGGATATGGATCAGTATTCAAATGTCAATATTATTTTCAATAATGCAAACACCAAATAAAAAAAAGTTTTTCATTAGTCAAACGACTGGTTGATCTGCGAAGAAATCTCCAGCATCTGCTCATACTCTTGTGGCGACAAGTCGTTGAAGAAAAAGTTAACCGGATTCACCTTTGTACCATTCTTTATCACCTCGTAATGCAGGTGTGGCGCGGTAGAAGTGCCTGTGCTACCCACATAACCTATCAGGTCGCCACGTGTTACTTTTTGCCCCGGGCGCACCACTATTTTACTTAGGTGTGCATACAACGACTGGTATCCATACCCATGATTGATCACTATATTGTTGCCATAACCCCGGCTTTCTTTCTCTACTTCCGCCACTCGGCCATTGCCGGTAGCATATATTTCAGTGCCAATGTTGGCAGAGAAATCCACACCGGTGTGCATTTTTTGTGTTTTGTAAATGGGGTGAATACGGTAGCCAAAACCGGAAGCCATGCGCTTAAGGTCTTTGTTGGAGATGGGTTGAATGGCCGGAATGGAAGCCAACATCTCATTTTTGTTCTTTGCCAGCTGAAACAATTCGTCAAAAGATTTGGACTGCACATACATCTGTTTCGAAATCTTATCCAGCTTTTTGGTGGTCTCTGTGATCAATTTGGCATTGGAATAATTTTCCAAAGCTCGGTATCTGTTAACCCCACCAAAGCCAGCCTCGCGCACCGATGGCGAAATAGGCTCTGCTTCAAAAATCACCCTGTAAATATCATCATCGCGCTGCTCCAGGTCTTTCATAACATCTGATACCTGATCGAGCCGCTGGTTGAGGATGTCGTATTGCAGTGTGAGTTCTGAAATCTCTCGCCTTAGTTGTTTCTCCTTCGGTGAATCGAAATAACTATACGAAATAAGCATGATCACCGCGCCAAAAACAACGGCTGCTCCCAGGAAGGCCAGCACACGCCAAATGCGCTTCCACACGCTAATCACCACCTTTTCGTAGGTCAGTGAATGGGTGTTAAAGTGGTATTTGACTTTCGGCATCTACGGATTGCTATAAATATCTAAATTTGCACCACCACAGGAATGTGGTGACCTAAACAGGAAAACAAATATAAAAAACATACATTAAACAACAACCCCCCGCCAGCGTGTATTTTGAAGCTGTGTGACAGTTGTGAATTGTATATCACGCCACAAAAAGGCATATCATGACTTCGAAAGAAATACGGCAGGCATTCCTCGATTATTTTAAATCCAAGCAACACGCCATTGTGCCTTCTGCACCCATGGTGATAAAGAATGACCCCACACTCATGTTCACCAATGCGGGCATGAATCAATTCAAGGATTACTTTTTGGGCAACAGCGTAGCTAAGTACAAGCGCGTGGCCGACACGCAGAAATGCCTCCGTGTGTCGGGAAAGCACAACGACCTGGAGGAAGTAGGTATCGATACTTACCATCACACTATGTTCGAGATGCTGGGCAACTGGTCTTTTGGTGATTACTTTAAAGACGATGCCATAGCGTGGGCCTGGGAATTGCTGACGGGTGTTTATAAGCTTCCGGTAGACAGACTTTATGTCACTGTATTTGAAGGCGATGAAAGTGAGAAGCTGGCCTTTGATCAGGACTCATATGATTTTTGGAAACGCCACATTGCCGAAGACCGCATCTTGAAAGGCAATAAGAAAGATAATTTTTGGGAGATGGGCGATACCGGTCCATGTGGCCCTTGTTCCGAGATCCACATCGATTTGCGCAGCGAAGAAGAGCGTAAGAAAGTGGATGGGAAAACATTGGTTAACGAGAGCCACCCGCAGGTGATAGAAATTTGGAACAACGTGTTCATGGAGTTCAACCGTAAAGCGGACAGCACACTCGAAAAATTGCCGGCACAACACGTTGATACAGGAATGGGATTTGAGCGGTTGGTTATGGCGTTGCAAGGCAAAATATCAAACTATGATACCGATGTGTTTCAGCCAATGATACAGAAAGTAGGAGAGTGGTGCGATATTAAATATGGTGCGGCTGAGAATACTGACATCGCCATGCGCGTAATTGCCGATCACATCAGGGCCATCGCCTTTGCCATTGCGGATGGACAGTTGCCATCTAACAACAAGGCTGGATATGTGATAAGGCGAATACTTCGTAGGGCTGTGCGCTATGGCTACACTTTCCTGTCGTTTCGCGAGCCGTTTATGCACAAGCTGGTACCGGTGTTGGCCGAGGGTTTTACGGGAGTGTTTGATGAACTTCACGCGCAGCAGGATTTTATTGAAAAAGTAGTACGCGAAGAAGAGGCGTCCTTTCTGCGTACACTGGGAACAGGTATTCAGCGCTTCGAAGCAAACAGCGACAAAACCATTTCGGGTGAGTTTACATTCGAGTTGTACGATACTTTCGGGTTCCCGGTGGACCTTACGCAATTGCTTGCGCGCGAGGCCGGCAAAGAAGTAGACATGAAGGGTTTTGAGCGCGAGATGGAAAAACAAAAAGCAAGATCGCGCCAGGCTGCCACCGTAGACACCGATGACTGGGTGATATTGGCGGAGGCTGATGAAACACAGTTTGTAGGTTACGAAATGCTGGAGGCCGAAGTGGAGGTGATGAAGTACCGCAAAGTAAAAGCCAAAGGCAAAGAACAATATCAGCTGGTGCTAAATCGCACACCCTTCTATGCCGAGAGCGGTGGGCAGGTGGGCGATAC
>JBBKVM010000040.1:0-4807 GCA_037968415.1 Bacteroidia bacterium
TACTGACATTGGTATTGTTATTTAGTTCTATTACTCTTTTTGCGCAGAATAAATACAATCTTCCAGCAAAGAAATTCTATGAAAAAGCTACAATTGGGCTAACCAATTTTCAAAAATCAGAGATAACCAAGTTATCTATTTTGACTGACAGTTTGCAATACGAACAAAATGGTAAAATAAATAGAATTCATTTAGATGAAGTCAATTATATCAGAATAAGAGAACGTTCAAAAGCTGAAGAGGGTGCATTAATTGGAGCCGGTACAATGTTGGCAATGTCACTTGTGGCCATTGCGCAAGTTGAGAGCGACCCTAAGTATAGATTAAAGAATAACGTTGCCGGACTTGTTGTTTTATACACTTTTAGTGGAGGGGTTGTGGGAGGGTTTATTGGAGCCACAATACAAAAAAAGTCTTCTTATTATATACACTCTTCAACTAAATAACAAGAGACAATATGGAAGTTCAGTTCTCCGAATGCGCATTTGAGAAGAAAAGCCCGCCAACTTAAAGCCCGCTAACCGTAATGCTGCCAAAAATAATTTTATTCATAAGTATCTTGGTTGGATTGATATCCTATTGTGTTGGGCAAAGTGACACAACCAACTCCACAAATTATAATGTTATAAATAAAAGCCCAATTGGTGTCGGGCCAGTTATTGGTTACAGAGGATTCAATAACTCACTCTTTGAATTAGGTTTTACGATTGCAGGATCTGGACATGGGATCGTTGGTCATGAATTTTCTTTCTTGAATAATTTAAAACAAAACAATGACAACCTATCTGGATTCTCATTAGGGTATTATAGAGGATTTGCTTTTTTTGAAACAGGAATTAATGGAACCGTTTATACGAATTTTGATCAATCGAGCCTACACATTCGACCCTTCCTTGGTTTGGGACTTGGAGGGATTCTAACTTTATGTTATGGCTATAATTTTTCATTAAGTAAAAACCATTTTAAAGATCTTATTAGCAATCATGAATTCAGACTAATTGCCAGATTCCCCATTGGCACTTATATTTTTGACTTATGATAGAAATGCGATACAAAACCGTGCGAGAAATGCACATAAACACATTTTACAATAACATTATAGAAAAAGCACAGGCCAAATCCGAATTGATAATAATCAAGAAAAACAAATTGAATTATTCTAGTAAATTCGAGAACTAGAAATTATTAAGCCCCGGATAACTCAACACATAATCCTCCAACAAATATGAAAAGAATTGCAATAATTATTTGCTTGCTAACTGTTACTTGTGCTTTCACATATGGACAAACAGCTACTGATTCGATTTCGATTAAAAAAGTAGCCGGTGGTTATAAGTTTTATCATGGTGAGAAAAAACTGAACTTGAATCAACTTGTAATTATGCTGGAGCCAAATGAAAAAGCACACAAGCAGATTAAATCCGCTCAATCCACCAATACATTAGCTACCATATTAGGATTTGCTGGTGGATTTATGGTAGGTTGGCCATTAGGAACGGCTGCTGGCGGTGGAGAACCCAATTGGGCAGTGGCAGGAGTTGGGGCTGGATTAATCGTGTTCTCTATTCCGATGAGTCAAAAATTCAACAAACAAGCTAAAGAGGCTGTTGATACATATAACGGAGGATTACAAACAAGTTCATTTCGAAATAAAAGTGATTTGAGATTTTCCCTCAGCGAAATCGGTTTAGGCTTAACGCTAACATATTAAAGGCTACTGCGCATAACATCAATACTCGCAAGTCTAACTTTGGTATATTACTGCAAGAACAGCAGCAATTGTAAATGCAATACTGCGGAGGAAAATCATAGTTTAACTCCTGCCCTGCAAGTATTTAAGGAACGTTGACAAGCAATACGCTTCGCTTGCCGGGATTTTCGATTTAAGCGCACGCTAGTTTCAAAAAAAGCGCTTTGAAGGCTGCGACCGAATGACCAGAATGCGCAGCTGTTGCTTTACAGCGGCTCAAGGCACAAAGGTTTAATCTTTAATTATGAATTGAACTCCATGGGATCACATCCAATAAATCTGATAATTAGATTTCTACTTGAAATCACTGCACTTATATCAGTAGGCATGTGGGGCTGGAAACAAAGTGACGGATGGCTGCGGTTCGTTCTAACTATAGGGATACCAGTTTTTCTTGCAGCTATTTGGGGAACTTTTGCCGTTCCAGATGACCCAAGCCGCTCAGGTAATGCTCCAATTGTTACTCCCGGGTTAATCCGTTTAGCAATCGAGTTAGGATTTTTTGCCTTTGCAACATGGTCTCTTTACGATATGGGCTCGATTAAAGTTAGCTTAGCTTTTGGCATAATAGTAATACTTCATTATGTGGTATCCTATGACCGAATCATATGGCTTCTATCGCATTAGCATTAATCCGTATTGATAATTGATTAATATTAGACTAAAAAAATACACCCAACAAAAACTGAACTACATTAAAACCCAGATTAGCCAAACATGAGCTACAGTAAATTGCAAGAATATATCTGCTATACTACGATCAATAAATAAAACGCTTCGAAATAGAATAAACATTATCTTTATAATAATCAAAATTCAATGTTTTGAAACATCTCTATTTAACTGCGGCTCTTGTTTTGTGCATTGTGCATTTTTCACCGGCACAGTATTTCACACAATATTTTGACGGTGCTGACACTGCTATTTGGAACTCTATTCAAATAGAGATTGACACCTCAAGTCAAAATGTGTGGCAAATTGGAACTCCGCAAAAAGCAATCTTTGACAGTGCAGCCACACAACCTTATGCAATTGTTACGGACACTACTAACTTCTACCCTTCTAATAACACATCAAGATTCATCGCTAAGGTTATCATGAATTTCTGGAACTGGGGTGTGTTTGCTTTGCAATGGAAACAAAAACTTGATCTAGCAGCAGGTTATGACGGTGGCCTAATAGAATATAGCACCGACCAGGGTAATACGTGGGTAAATGTTTTCAATAATCCTCTTGTGTATAATTTTTATGGCTTTCTGCTATCAAACAAAGACACTTTGGTGAGCGGTGAATATGCCTTTAGCGGAACAGATTCATCTTGGAGAGACATTTGGCTTTGTTTAGACTTATCTCTGTTTCAGCCAAACGATACAATTCATTTTCGTTTCACTTTACTTTCAGATTCAGTGAATAATAACAAAGAAGGCTGGATGATTGACAATATGTTGGCGCACATCACCATCATTCACACCGTCAAAGAAACCGAGCAAGAAAATTATTTGAATGTGTATCCAAATCCTGCTAACAATATCATTAATATTCAAGCACAAAAAATAATGGACTTTCACATTATTGAGGTAATGGAATTAGTTGACCCATTGGGACGAGTCGTTGACAAGTGGACTAATGTGCCAACAAAATATTGGTTTGATACAAGCAAATACACGGACGGACTATACTTTTTAAAAATTAAAACCAATTTGAAAACCGAAACATTCCCGTTAATCATAAGCAAACATTAATTATGTTATGCGTAAGCTGGTTTTTCTCTTTTTATTGCTTTCGCTAATTGGATTGAGTTACAGTAATAAATTCACTACTACCCCCTATAAGTTTCCTGAGTTAAAGTTTTTTCCAAAGATGCCTGTTTCATCATTTAATCCAGTCACAGTGGAGGGGGTTGATTTGGGCAGACACTTGTTTTACGATCCTATTTTGAGCTCAGATAATACCATGTCTTGTTCAAGTTGTCACAATCAGGCGGCCGCATTCAGCGACTCGCCAAATGTTTTTAGTCAAGGACGATATGGCACCAAAATGAAAAGAAACACAATGCCGCTTTTCAATCTTGCCTGGTATCCTGCTTTCTTTTGGGATGGTAGAGCAAAAAGCATCGAAGAACAAATTTTTCATCCGGTCAGAGAATACAATGAAATGAATATAGATTGGAAAACTGCTACTGAAAGACTTGAAAAAAATAAATTTTACAAAACTAAATTCAAGCAAGCCTTTGGTACCAAGAAAATTGACAGTGTACAAGTTGCCCACTCAATTGCACAATTTTTGCGAACTATGATTTCTTATCAATCAAAGTATGACCAAGTAATAAAAGGCAACACCTTATTTACGAAAGACGAATATGAAGGCTTTAATTTAATCAACGACCAGACAAAAGGCGACTGCATTCATTGTCATAGTACAGATGGCGATGCGTTGGGAACAACTTTGGCATTCAGCAATAACGGACTTGACGCAGTTACAAATCCAGATGACTATAAAGACAAAGGCAGAGGAGCGATAACTGGCAAGATCACCGACAACGGAAAATTTATTGTACCATCATTAAGAAACGTTGCGTTTACAGCACCATATATGCACGATGGGAGATTCAAGACTTTAGAAGAAGTGATTAATTTCTATAGTGAAGGAGTCCAAAAAAATGTAAACATTGATTCAAAAATGGGGTACGCCCATCAAGGAGGGGTAAAACTAACAAGCGAAGAAAAAAGAAAAATAGTCGCTTTTCTACTAACGCTTTCAGACAGTTCATTTATTTCAAATCCGGAATTTTCAAACCCATTCTTAAAAAAGTCAGATTAAAAATTAAAATGACGCAACGCGGGACTAAAAGAAGCACAATCTTTAATCCCCGCTAATGAGCTGGCCTTACGCCTGGGTGTGCAATTAGTTTATTGTTTTGATACCCAACTACCACAACCAAATTCTTGCCCACCTCTCTAAACCTACAAGGATGTACCGGTATAGTAATCTGATTTTAAAAATAAAAAACTCCGCCTGTTGGGCGGAGTTTTTTTTTAATGTTGAAAGAATTTATAG
>JBBKVM010000041.1:0-21605 GCA_037968415.1 Bacteroidia bacterium
GGTTTGGCGCTGATAAAATTGGCAAACAAACGATAGGCTCCCGGCACGGCTGCGGGCAGCTGCCTGAAGAAAGAGATTCCGGTGTAGATATAGATACCTTTGCCATACGGGCAATAGATAGTACTACTACTTGATGGTTCTTCTCCCGGATCGTGCATACTGAAGAGAGGCTTGTAATTTTCTTCCCATCCTGTTGGGAAATACAATCCGCGTTCCTGCACCCAGCCATCAAAATCTTTGTCGGTAATCTTATTTGGCACATTCAACAGAGATGCATTCTTGTCGAGTATTGTGATGGTAGCAAGTTCATCGGTAACACGTGTGCGGCTCACATCAAAAGGGTAGGGGCCCATTTGTGTTTTTACTGATGAGAGAAAATTGCTGGTGTTGTATTGCACCACCATGGTGCCGCCTTGTTTTACGTAGTGCATCAGTGCGGGCTGATGCTCGTTTAGTTTTTCGTTGGTATTGTAAGCACGAATGCCAACCACGATAGCATCGTAGACAGTGAGGTCTTTTTTACCGAGGTCTTCGTTGGTGAGTTCATCAACCGATGCGCCCAACTGGCGCAGGGCTGCAGGCACGGCATCACCAGCTCCGGTGATGTAACCAATTTTGCGTGCAGTGATCTTAATATCGGCACACACAAAAGCAGCAGAAGCTTCATCGATTCGTACCATTTGAGGAATGTGCGGATAAATTATTTCTGTGAAGGAGTAGGAATATGCTTTCCCATTTAAAGTCACCACAGCTTTGGCCTGTGCGTTGCCGGGTGTTGCAGGAGCGGTAACAGAAAATTGCATGGCGTGCTTTTGCCCACCGGCCATCGCAGATAATTTTTGTGAAGCAGGCGCTACTTTCCAACCAGGGGGCAGTTGCAGGCGCACATCAGCGGTGGCCATGCTATCGAACGACTGCACAGTGAGTGAGATTTGCTGTGTGGCCGAAGGCGCAAATAAATAATTGATGTCGTCAAAATTGACCGTGACCGGAGGCACCACTTCGAGGTTGCGTGTTTTTTCACCCTCGGTGTCGTCCACCCATTTGTAAATAACCGGCTGACTAAAAGTGAATGTTCTACTTTCTATCAACACTGTGGCTTGCACAATGATGGCGGGTTTATTCTCAGGGTTGGCCACCGTAGTGCGATCGGCTATGTCGAAGCGGCCATAGGTGCCTGCGCGCGTGAGCCAGAATGGGGTACTGTATACTGACGTAGGATCCACCGTTAGTTTCAAATCGTTTTTCCAAATTCCATTGAAGCCCAGCAGCATGTCGGCCTTTGCGCTGGCACTGACAATATTCACGCGCGTGAGTTTCACTTCCGCTCCAGATCGGTTGAGCACCGATACGTTTGCTATTGCCGCACTTCCTGGCGAGATGTACTTTTGTTTTACTGTGGCTTCTAAATACAAACCTAAACATTGCTGAATAAGCGCCTGCAAGGCTTCCTGCTTGCTTTCGCGCCATCGTGCATCCTTTATCTCTGCAGCAGCATCATACGCTTTCACCAGCAGTGGAACCAATAGGTGAGGCGCATCATCCCGAAAGTCTTTGGTAATCTGTTGCACCAACGCTGTGTATTTCTCCGCACCGGGCAGTCGGTTTACATTCCATTCAACACCTTGCAGAATGTTGTTTTCTGTGGCTGAGTCGCCAGCCATGTGTTTGAAATATTCCATTTGTGTGCCGCGCGTCTGCGAAGCACCAAAGCCCTGGCTCTTGTGCATACTGCGGCTGCGTCCAGCCAGCTCGCCATAGGACAAGCCGAGGTAGGGATTGTATTCACCTATGTCGAGTGTGTAATAGCCGCTGCGGTCGGCCTTGGGGTCGCGGATAAAGGCGTTCCACAAGATACGTTTGGCCTGCCACACCTGCGTGTGTTTGAGTTGCCACGAAAATTGCTTGGGGTCAGCGGCTGCGGCAAAGGCCTCAAGCGCAAGCATGGCCGATGCCGTGTGATGGCCATGGCCGCCTTCGCCCGTGGTAGGGAAGCGGCATAAGATTACATCGGGGCGTGTGGTGCGTACCACCCACACCACATCCGAAAGGATGCTGTCGCGGTTCCAAATTGCAAAAGTTTCCTCAGGTGTTTTGGAGTAACCAAAATCGCGTGCGCGGGAAAAAAATTGTTGGGCACGATCGAGTTTGCGCGCGGCCATCAGCTCCTGCGTGCGGATCATACCTAGCAGATCACCCTGCTCCGTGCCAATCAGGTTCTGTCCTCCGTCACCGCGCGTGAGGGAGAGGTAAGCTGTGTTTACGCATGGTCCATTAGAGAAATAGGAGAGGAGCCGGGTGTTTTCGTCATCGGGGTGTGCAGCCACATACAAAACCGAGCCAGCGTTTGAAAGGTGTTTTATGGCAATTCGTATTTCACCAGAGGTGATGGCCTGTGGCTGGGCTATTGACTGTGCTATCGAAAATGTGAAAACTAAAATTGCAGAGAAAAAATATTTCATATCAAAAAGCGTAGGTGAGGGCAATACAATAATAATGAAAACAAAATAAAAGGAATGATGTGTGTTGGCCAATGGGCGACAAAAGCACTCTGCGAATAGTGATATCTTTGCGCAGCTTAATTAAGAATTGATTAGATGAGTTGGAAACTTTCGCATGTAGCTCCGGCAGAGAAGCTGCGGTTGACAATATGTGATTCGGTGACGCTGGTAAACGAGGCACACTGGCAGCAGGTGATCAATGGAAGCAACATCTATTTGTCGCTACCTTATCTGCAAGCCATGGAAGATGCGCTGCAAAGCGATACCACTTTTAAGTACATATTGTTTTACAACAATGACAGCAAGCCTGTGGCGGTGGCCGCGGTGCAGATCATGGCGTTTGTCGACAATGGCAATCAAAGTATCGACTTGTGGTGTAAAATAGGTGACACAGTGCGCAAAATGATTACCCGTTTTCACGACATGCATATGATGGTGTGTGGCAATTTGTTCTCATGTGGCGAAAATGGATTTTTCTTTACCGATGACATCACGGCTGATGAAGCGTATGCCAATCTTTCTGCCGCGCTGAGAGACATCAAACTGTCAGGACAGGATGGTAAAAAAGTTTCGGTCATGTTGGTAAAGGAATTTTGGCCAGAGAAATTTGACGAAGGAGATAAGTTGATGAAGCACGGTTTTCGTGATTTCATGATTGATGTGAACATGGTGTTGGAGTTAGACAAGGCGTGGAAGAGCATGGAAGATTATTTGGACTCCATGAATTCAAAGTTCCGCACCAAAGCCAAAGGCGTGTTTAAGAAATCGAGTGTGATTGAGTCGCGCAAACTCACGCTGGCAGATATAAAAAAGTACGCTGCAGAAATAGAACAACTGCATCACGAAGTGTTGCAGCGAGCCGATTTTAATTTTGGCATGCTCAAAGGCGTGGCTTTTCAGTTGCTGAAGCAGAAGTTGAAAACACATTTTGTGATGACCGGTTATTTTCATGAAGAAAAGATGGTGGGATTCAGCACTGCGTTTTTATTCAATGGAGTGTTGGACGCCAATTTCGTAGGACTCGATTACGATTACAACCACAAGCATGCCATCTACCAGCGTATGTTGTATGATTTTGTAGACCTGGCTATCGCATCTGGCTGCCGCGAGTTGCGCCTGGGTCGTACGGCCGAAGAGATAAAGAGTTGCGTGGGGGCCAAGCCTGTCAATATGAAACTGTATGTCCGCCACCGCAATGCCATCACTAACAAACTGATATCTCCTGTAGTTTCAAAAATAAAACCTTCAGCCTTCGAATTGCGCAAGCCTTTTCGCGCGCAAGCCAAAGCATAACTTATGGATTCACTTACACAGATTGTTTTGGGTGCGGCCGTTGGCGAGGCTGTGTTGGGACGTAAGGTGGGCAACAAAGCCATGCTGTGGGGAGCCATTGCCGGCACCATTCCTGACCTTGATGTGGTATCACGTTTTTTTGTTGACAGCCTGACCGCCAACGAATGGCACCGCGGCTTTTCACATTCAATTTTGTTTAGTTTGTTGGCAGCTCCCTTACTGGGCGCGATTGCAGGCAGACTCGATAGGAAAAAACTGGCCACACCACGCGAGTGGACTTGGTTGTTTTTTATGTGCCTCTTTACCCACCCGCTGCTTGACGCACACACCACCTGGGGCACGCAACTATTTTGGCCACATCCATATCGCGTAGCGTACAATAATATTTTCGTGGCCGATCCACTTTACACCATCCCATTTCTGGTGTTTACCATCATGGCGCTGGCCTCCAAGCGCGGCAGCCGAAAGCGCGCGCGGCTCAACAACACAGGCCTCATCATCAGCACCAGTTACATGGTGCTTACCATCATTCTCAAAGGAATCGGTTTTTATCAAATCGCCAATAGTCTGGAGAACCAAGGCATTGTTTATCAGGAGTTGGAAACACGCCCCACGCCTTTCAATAGCATACTGTGGAGTGCCAATGTTGAAACCGAAGATTCATTTCTGATTGGATATCATTCATTGCTTGATAAAAAGGAGAATGTTTCGTTCATGTCGTTTTCCAAAAACCATCAATTGCTCGGCCCTTTGGCCGCAGATCCTATGGTGCAACGGCTGATCAGACTCAGTGGCGAACGATACACCATTTCGCAAACCAACGACACATTGTATTTCAACGACCTACGTTTTGGATTGCTTGGGCTGGATGGTGACAGGTTCGTGTACAGCTATGCCCTCACGCACAACGACAATAAAGTAATCGCCACAGAGCAGCCCCGTACACTTGATAAAGCCGGTCCCATAATTCGACAAATATTTACACGATTAAAAGGCATCTAAAAAAAAGGCCCTGCATATTGTGCAGGGCCTTTCAATTTTAACTAAATCGTTGTTACGCCCACTGGCAAACCACACCACCTATAAGGGCAAGTGTGAGAATCCAGTAACCTGCGTTCACCGCAATGTATTTAAAGCTTTTGCGCTCAAACATCGCGTTGATAGCCATGATAGGAGTAATCAGGAATAAGGCATCCAGCGCGCCATGAAACGCGCCATGTTTGAAGGTGCGAAAATTAGAGCCGTATTGTGCTATGAACGAATCGTACATCATTTGCACTTCAGATCCTGCTTCGCCTATACCGGGCTCATTCATAAGAATAGAAAGCATGTGATGCTGGTGAATGACGAGAAACTGCATGGTAAAAGCGATAAAGAAGCCCATTACAAGGGTAAGTGCAAAGATCAATCCCATGTTGGCGCCTTTCATGCTTTCTGCTGTCATGCCGGCAGCTTGCATCCACATGTTACCAAATGTTTTTGGGTTGTACCAGATAAATCCGGTGATCAAAGGAATCAAAGCGGCCAGTCCGATTGCAATAAAATTCATGTCCATGATATGTGGTTTTAAAAGTTAAGGTTGTGGTAAGATAAATTTTTTAGGTTTCTAAAGTTGTCTATTACCCCAAAAACCTAATATTGTTTCATTGAAAAGCAGAATAATTCAAATGCATGAAACCAAACACCAGCAACCTCACCGCAAATACCAATAACACCCCGCCAGCTATGCGATATATAAGTTGAAGGCGTGTAGCAGTTATCCAATGAGAAATTTTGTCGGCCAAAAAAACCTTGGCGACATCTGTTAGGAAAATAGCGCACAAAGCCGCGCCCACAAACAAATATAAATCAACAGAATGGCCATATGCATCTACACCCAGCGCCAGCATGGCAATCCACACGCCAAACACAAACGGGTTGACAAAATTTACCAAAAAACCTTTGGCAAAAGGCAAGGCATAAAGATGTGCTTTGGAATAGACCACTTTTTCGGAATCCATTTTCGCGGTAGGCCGCAAAAGATAACGTATACCAATCGCTAAAAGAATCACCGCTCCGGCAAAGGAGAGCCATATCTGATTGGCAGGATTGGCAACTAATGCTGAAATACCCAACCCACAGAGTACCACCACCGCCAAATCGCTCAGCACAATACCTAGCGCCAGCATTACACCGGGCAGTCTACCGTACTGCAAAGAAGTTTTGAGCAATGTAAAAAATACCGGCCCTACAAAAATGACCATAGCCAAGCCGATACCAAATCCTTTGATGATAGACATGTTGCTAAAATATGTAAATAAAGAAAAGCAAAGTGTGGTCTATCAAACTTTAAAAGTGTACTGATTAGGTTGAGTGTAAGATTATGCATGAAAAATCGATAGAGAAATGCTATCTTTACAGCAAATCAAAACAACTGAATGGGAAGGTCACAAGAAACTTTTAGCAAAAAAGAAAAAGAAAAAAAGAGATTAAAAAAACGCCAGGATAAAGCGCAGAAACGCGAAGAGCGTAAATCGACCCCAGGTGGGCTCGATGATATGATTGCCTACGTAGATGAAAACGGCATGATCAGCGATACACCACCGGATCCCACCAAAAAAACCAAAGTAGAAGCCAGCAGTATTGAGCTGGGCATACCCAAGAAAGAAGACGTAGAAGTAGATCCGGTGCGCAAAGGCAGGGTTGAATTTTTCAACGACTCAAAAGGATATGGCTTTATCAAAGAAGCAGAAACGCAAGAAAAATTCTTCGTTCACGTGCACGGATTGCTAGAGGCTATAGGCGAAGGCGATCAGGTATCATTCGAATTGGAGCGCGGACTCAAAGGAATGAATGCTGTGAAAGTGCAACAGTTTAAGGCTTAAAAATCACGCTCCCCTCATTTTTTTATTAATTCAACTCCAGCAATAACGGTCTGATACCACTTATTATCGGGGCTTGTGGCACGGGTTTCAAATTGATTGAAATACAGTTTCTGGGTTCTCAGATCCAGGTAGCCCGCCATCGCCACCAAAATTCTTTCTTCACCTTCATTTCTGAATGTACTCAGCGTGACACCTTGTCTCGCAAATCCATCCGTCTGGGCAAACCCATCGGTAAATCCGGTGATATATTCAGTCGGTCCATTATCGAAACAGATAGTGCCTGACAACCCAGTAGCTGATTCAGGTGTGGCTTGTAACTCGAGGGTAAACTTTTTATCCTGGATGGTTCCACTCCAAGATCCGGGCAGTGTGCTGGCCTGTGTTGTGGGCATATCGGCAATCTTGATTTGTGTGGTCGGACCCTGAGGGTAAGGAAAGAAAACAAGTTTGTCGGGATAATTGCCGAGTGCGGGTGTAGTGGCCGCCTTGGTTTCAATAAACATATGATTGAGGACAAGGCTTTCAGCACCATCTATCAGAAACAGTTGTCCCGCCATCATAGACACTTCGTGGCTGGGGTCAGACTTGCCACCATCATTCGATCGCCATAAAATTGAAATACACAACGGCTGCCCAATTGCCTCGGTGGCGCTGTTCAGTGCACACCAGCCCACCACATCATATGTGCCTGTGCCACCGGTGGTAGATGCGTACGTGCCGATAAGCGCGCCAGTTTTATTATTTAATTCCAACGTCAATAAAGAACCGTAGCTGTTGTGCCAATTTTGTGCGATTGCCATCTTTGGTAGTGTTAAATAATGATAACTTTCTATTAAAGTTTAAAACACGGGTTCTGCCAAAGTGATGCAACGATTTTCGAAATCGAAGACGCTGTAAACACTTTCTAAAAATGTGGTGCCCACCAGAAATTCATTGTCCATGTCATCGAGCATAAGGAACGCCAACACCCGCTGATCGGGTGTATCTTGTATGAAATACTTCTCCGGTGGCAGCAAGTAAGTTACACCATTCATCACCAGTTTGAGTGTAGGGTAGGGATAATCTGATATGCGCTGTGTTGAATTTATTTTCTGTGGGTAGGCACCATCATTGGTAATTACTTTCACTGCTGCCGCAATAAATTTTTCATCTCCTTTGAATCGTGAGGAGCCTGTGTCAAGGGCAAAGGCCACATTGGTGAGCATATTTTTTTCACTACCATCTGCAAACAAACCACTCATTGTTTCAAGATTCACGAGCCAACATTCGGTGTCGGCAGGAAAGTCGATCATGGGAATGGTATTGATGGTCTCTGGTTTGAATTTTGTAAAATTAACGGCACCCATGGTAGCAGTACCTTTGAGGTTGGCTCGGTCGTACCAAAAAGAAACGATGGGCGCAGCGATGGCACCATTCCTACTGAGGGCATTCAAAATCTCGGTAGAATGTTCTCCGGCCGGCATTTGCTGTGGGATGCCAATGCCACCATCGCAAATGAGTTGTTCGAATTGCGGTCCGTCAAATTTAGTACTCAGGTCAAAGTTAATTGGCAATTCGTTAGCTAGCCCGGGCAGACTAATCATATCTGTACTAGGTGTGATGTCCATAGAACCCCAAGCACCAAAACTGATGGTTTGTGAGCTGCCGGCCTTTTCATAAGTGGATGAATCTTCGGGATTGAATTTATTGTGCCGCGCGCAAGCTTGCGTGGTGCATAGGGTAGAAGTTATCCAAGTGTTTTTGGTGCCGGTGTCTATCATAAACCGAAGATGGGCCTGTGGTGGCGTGCCCAAACCAATTTCTGCATACCATGATGTGGCACCGTTATCGGGCTCGAGCGCGGGTCGTACCAGTTCAAATCTTACACCTTCATTCCTTGCATTTGCTTTGTCAAAATAGAGTAGTGATTTCTTGTTCATAGGAGTGTGAGTTATTTTTTTGTTTTGGTTTCTATATCCCATTCCAAAGGCACACCATTAGTTTCATAATTTTCACAGCGGTCTATGTATATCTGTGAAGGAATGTCTGCGGGATATTCAGCCAAGACGGACTGAAACAGTCCTTTGGCTTCGGTAAAATGCTGGTTATAAAATTCTGCCAACGCCTGTTCAAATGTTTGACAGGTTTTCTTTTTCAATGCCAATTTATCAGCTGGATCACCATCAAATACTTCGATGATATTCACCACATTCTGTTTCCCTTTTACCCGCACATTGTCGATGCTTCGCATTTGAAACGCTGCATTAGATTTCAATTTGTCGGCTGTTGCCTTGGTGATGAGTAATGACAAACCATATACCTTGGTCAAACCTTCGAGCCGCGAGGCCAAGTTGACCGAATCGGAAATAACGGTACTCTCCATGCGCTCTGTTTCACCAATAGTACCCAGCATCATGGTGCCGGTGTGAATACCAGTGCCAATTCTCACCTCGGGTTTGCCTGCTTTTGTGCGTTCTTCGTTGTACGATTTCATATATTTCTGAATGCCAATGGCCGCTTTCAATGCATCATCGGGAGCATGAGGAAACAAAGCCATAATTGCATCACCAATATACTTATCAATAAATCCATTGTGGCTTCGTATTATAGGGCCAATGCGCTCGAGATAGCCATTGAGGAATTCAAAATTCTCTTTTGGAGTCATCGTTTCCGATATGCTGGTGAAATCACGTATGTCTGAAAACATCACGGTCATTTCATATTGTACCTGATCGCCTAATTTTACATCCAAAATACTTTCCTTATCCAGATATTTGATAAACTCATTGGGCACAAATCGGCTATAAGCATTACTAATCTGCGACAACGAAAGGTGCGTCTTGATCCGAGTCAGTAACTCCTGCTTCGAAAAAGGTTTGATCAAATAATCGTTGGCTCCGGCATTGAAACCCTCAGTCAAATCGGAGATACGGTCTTTGGCGGTAAGCAATATTACCGGCATCTTGTTAAGCGGAATGTGTTCACGTAGTTTAATACATGTTTCAAATCCCGATATGCGTGGCATCATCACATCCAACACCATCAAATCAGGAACCCTTCCATTTTCCAAAATGGCCAGCGCTTCTTCACCGCCAGAGGCTGTTTTTACTAAGTAATTATTCAACTCCAAATGATTGGTCAGTACTTGCAGGTTGATCGGTTCATCATCAACCACCAGAATGTAATACTGCTCATGGTTTACATCCAGGACTATTTCCTCGCTACCATTGTCAGCAATATCATCTTTCAATCTGTGTGGCAGCCGCTCCGTATCCGACTTGTGCGGAGCAGTATCGG
Source organism: Bacteroidia bacterium (assembly GCA_037968415.1). Taxonomy (GTDB): domain Bacteria; phylum Bacteroidota; class Bacteroidia; order AKYH767-A; family JBBKVM01; genus JBBKVM01. Next base: position 9,935 of record JBBKVM010000041.1, read on the forward strand.
TTCCTACAGGCAATGTAAATGTAAAGACCGACCCATTACCTAATTCCGACTGCGCGCGCACGCTGCCACCATGCAGTTCCACAATTTGTTTGGTGATGGTAAGACCCAAGCCAGTGCCTTGATACTCTCTTTCGTTGGCAGAACTTTCGACCTGTTCGAAGCTGTTGAATATGTCATCCAGCTTTTCGGTGGGAATACCAATGCCTGTATCAGTTACAGAAATTTCAATCATTTCTCCGCTCAGTTTGGCATCAATGGTTATCTCGCCCTTGTGTGTAAACTTAATGGCGTTGCCAATTAAATTAAACATCACTTGTTCAATTCGTTTGTCATCACCAAAAACAGGGGGCAAATCTTCTTTGACACTATTAATCAGTTTCACTGGCTTACCAACAATAAGCGATTCTGATAGTGCAATAACTGTCTCCACCAACTGGTGCATGTACACCGAGCTCTGGTACAATTTGAGTTTTTCACCCTTGATTTGTGAAAAGTCGAGTATATCGCCTATCAATGCGGTAAGTCTTTTACCACTGCTCACAATCATTCCCAGGTTACGAACAGTGTTTTGCTTGAGCACCCCGGTAGCACCATCCATCAGCGATTCCGCAATCCCGATTATGCCGTTGAGAGGAGTGCGTAGTTCGTGCGAAGTGTTGGCCAGGAATTGATCTTTAAGTTTGTCGAGTTTCGACAACTGCACATTCTTGCTTTCTATCTCCACATTTTTGTGATCAAGCTCAAGTGAAATTCTTTCTACTTCATTGCTCGCATTCACATATTGATTAATCACTATCAAACCCAATCCCACAAGATAAATTGGGATTGCGACAGGAGCAGAGTAGGGGAGGTAAAGATTTAAAAGGTCGATCAATATATCAGTAATGGCCAACACCATAAACACAGAAAAGATAGAGAAGGTACGTCTTGCATATCGCACCTTATCACGAATTGCTGTGACCATCCAGTAGATGGAAAAAAATGCCATCACAAAAGTGCCCAACAATGCCACGCGTCTGAACGATTCTAAAAACTGAGGTGACCATGCAATGATGAAACCCGCTATGGAAAGGTAGATGAGCCATTTCAATATTTGCAGTTGCCAATGATACTTTTGACGTTCAAGAAACTCATACAGGAAAATTGAATTAAAAAAGGCGAATGAGAATAATGCAATCCACAGAATTTTCTGAAACAAAAGAGAGTCGAAGAATGGCACCTGTGAAAGAAAAGGCAGCGACCATATAAAGTGGTAGGTACTCCAAACTGCAAATGAAAAAATGGCAATGGAGAGATAAAGGAACTTGCGGTCTTTGCGTCTTTTTAAAAAAATGAGAAAGAAAACCAGTGCACCCAGTGCGCTCACTACAGAAGAAATCTTGTAAGTGTCAACATAGTAGAATGTGCGCAGCTTGGACCAATCTTCCATGTAGTGACGCTTGCCAATGGCAGGCTCATCAAAGATGCCCCCGCGCCCGGGCTCAAAATATATTCTCACAATCAACTCATTGCCGGTAGGATTAACTAAATCAGGAGGCACCGAATAAATACGGTTGATGTTCCATGGGTTGGTGACATTGGGTGGGAAACTGCCGGTTTCGCCCAGATACACACTGTTTAAATAGGCCTGATCGGCTTTGACTATGCGTCCCAACATCAGCGCCAGAGGCTGGGCGCGCAATTCGGCATTTATATCAAATGTCTTTCTGAGGATTACAAAGCCACCCTCGGGTTGCACCGTGGTTAGCTCCGAAATCTTATCGACTGGCGTATATAAAAGAGCAGCGAAATCATGAAAAGTGGTGGCCGAATCTGCATGCGCAAACTCCCACCCGGAGCCCAATCGCAAAAAATTCTCTTCCGGCTGTTGACATCCTGTAATGATGGCTAACAGGAAAAACAAACCCGCATGAAAAGAATTTTTATTATTGCTCATAAATAAGGATCGAAAGATGTAATACTAAGTATCCCCTAAATGGGAATGAAACAATCAGCTCTTTTTTAGCTCCAATTCTTTCATATCAACGGCAGTGCATATGGTTTCCAATGTAAATTTTTCATTCATTCCATACATTCCATTCGTAACTAAATTAAACAAAGCAGGCAACACGTTGTATTGAATTTTGGTTGGATTCTTTACTACCATTTTTTGTGCTTCTTCAAAGTATTTTTGTGTGGTCTCCATGAACTCAATGTATGCATCGTCTTTTGAAATCACTCCAGCTTTCATAATGGCGGGCCATTGCACGATGACTTTCAGCAACGTGGCGGTGGCAAGCAAGGTGGGCAGGGAAACAACTTTGTCAAGCACCATTTTGGCGGCTTCAGCTGCAGTTGGGTTCTTAGTTACAATGGATTGAATTGCAGTAGCTTCTGTGCTTTGGTTTATGGAAGCGGGTTTGCTGTTAAAAAGTGCATAAAGTATTTCATAGTTAGTCCAAAACCACGTGCTTTGGTCCCAAGTTGGTGCTGACTTGGCTGCAGCATTTTCGCGCGCCTCAGCATAAATAAGATCCTGAAAAATTGCAATGGTATGTTCAAGGTAATCTTCCTCTGATATGCCCATCCTAGCCATGGCAAGTGGCATAAAGCCCCACAACACGCCAATGGCAGACAGTGCACCGGCATCATAGAGATCGGCATATAGCTGCTCGAATTCAAATACTACGTCAGCAGTGGTTTGTGGACTCACTACCACAGCCTTTGGCGGCAGCGTGGGTTGCGGGCCATTGTATGGTGTGCCATCACGGTGGAACTTATCATAGGCATTAAAATCAGCTAATGTGAACGGGGTGATTTGGGCGGGCGTGAGGCTTTCTTTTTTCCAAAGTGGCTCAAAGTTGGTTTCGAGCCCTGGGTAATAGGAAAATTCAAAACCAGTCACGTTTCGGTAGCGTGATAAAAACGCATTCCACAAATTGGTGCCGGCATCCTTACCATAAACCTCCTGAAATGATCCTGGATTGTGCGGAAGGTTGGCTGCAATATTGAGCACGGTCAACTTGTTGGCAGCACAATAAAAATACCATGTCGAGTCATTGCGTAGGTAATCTTCCTGTAGTAACCAATCGCGATAGTACATCAGTGCTGCGTTTACATAGACAGGTCGAAACATCGAGTTTTGATAATCACCCGGAAACTCAAGTCCATGGCTCACCATAAGATCCACCAAATAACAATTACGATTGAAAGTGGCCTGGTCTTCGCCAGTCAGGCTGATTAAATGCACATTACAAGGGTATCCAAAGTCTGTGCCGGGCAGGCCATCGCAACCAAAGCGGTGGTTGTGATATTGTACCGGTGAATTTGAAGTAATTCCATTTCCCAGATATGCACCCATGTGGGTAAAGCCAAGCACATTTTTATCAGTCACTGAAAGTTCTGCAATGGTTCCTGAATTGAGTTCGGGGTGCATGTATGAAATCAGAGCGTAGATATAGTCTTGGGGTCCAAGACCTGATTTAGAACGAATCAGATCGTCCACCAGCTGGCAACCCGGAACCAAGTTTCCCATTGGATCCAACACACTGCTGCTGTTACTCACCGGCAAGATATTCATTCCAACTTCTGTCACAGCGCCATTGGCATCCTTAGCGAGAGCATACTGGTAGTCTTTCACATTGAATTCCAAGGGTATTGGCATTGTAACTTTTATGGTGGTACTGCCAAACAATTCTCGCGTTACTTTATAATTAGCCAATGCTTGGTCGGTTAAAGTATAAGGGCTGGGAAAAGAAGAAGGTCCTCGAAAATGGTAAATTGGATTGCGATACTTGTCAGGAATGGTGCTCATAAAAAGTGAAGTTTACGTAAGGGTTATCAAAATTGAACTTTTCAAAATCAGAGTTGAAAATAACGGGCAAATTGGAATTGGAAACAAACACGCAAACGCATGTCTTTTTGTAAGTATGCGGAACTAATTTGAATATTCAAAACAGGCATTCATGTGTGACCATCATCCGTTGAATAGATTCTAACACAGGGCAACATTACTTTTTTCTTTTTGGAGCAGGAGTTGGCAGTGACAAAAAGGTATGTAGTTGATATTTTGGCATATTAACCACAAATACCCCAAATGGCCTAAATTACAAGCATTAAATGTCTTATAATTAATATTATGTTAAGTAGGTATTGCTAAATAGTAAAGGGGAATATGAATCCATACTCCCCTAAAGTGTTAATTTCTGTTAGCTATTACTGGCCAAGCAACTTACTTAGCTTGTCATATTTTTCCTTCTCTCCTGTTCGTGCATAAATCTGTCGTAAAGAGATCATGGTATTCTTGTCCTCGGGATTCAACTTCAAAGCTTCCTCTAGAAATGGCTTTGCCTCTTGAAATTTTGCTTCAAACTTCTTTTTCGCTTCATCGTATTCCTTTACTTTGCTGGGTGCTATATCATTGGCTTTATTGGCCAACTCTGCTCCTTGGTTAAAGTACATTACACCCAGGTTATAAAATGCATCAAAATAATCCGGTTTCAACTCAATTGCTTTCTTATAGGAAGCTGCAGCATTCACTTGATCGCCAGATTTGTCATACAGTGTACCTAAAGCAAAATGAAGATTTTCGTTCTTAGGCTCCTTGCTGATGGCCAGTTTGAGCCTGTCCATGGCTTCGATGGTCTTGCCTGTACTCAGATAAATATTTAATTCCTCAATTACCAGGTTATTGTCATTTGGGAATTTTGTACGCCCTTCTTGAATTGTCTTTAAAGCCTGCGAGGTATCGCTTTCTGATTTGTAAATGTTTGCCAGAAATGAATAAATCTTGGCATCATTGTATTGCATGTTTATCAATTGCTGATAATGATTCTTTGCTACAGCGCTGTTCTTGTCCTTTTCAGCGGCATATGCTGCATATAGATGCGAAAACATATTGAGCGAATCCGTGGCCGGCACACCGAGTTCATTATTAATAGCCAACGTCTTGTCAAATGCTGCTATTGCCTTCTGGTTTTCGCTCTTATTATAAAGGGCCGCACCCTGATTGAAGAAGTTCGTTCCCAAGGCACGCATGCGTGTCTTTATATCACCCTTCCATTCACCATCGGGTGCCAATTCAGATGCTTTCTTGAATGAAATGTAGGCTTCTGACAACGGATCGGCTGATAAAGTACCATATTTTTCATGCTGATACATAGTTTGGTAAATAACACCTCGATAGTACCACGTCTTGTCATCATTCATGGTTTGTTCGTGACTTTTTGCAGCATCTATGGCTTCCTGCGCTTTGTCAAGCTGATCATATTTCAAATAATTGTAGGCCGATTGTACTTTGTTTTTCTGCGCGGAAGCAACGCCCGACCCCAACAAAACCAACGTAAATAAGATTGCAATTTTTCTCATAAAAATGTTGTTATTTTTAAACTATAAATTATTGATCCTCACTTGTTTCTTCAGTATCATTTGAACCATCACTTTCGTTGTTTGGTGCTTGATCCTCATTCTGCTCTATATCTTCCACGTTATCAACACCAATATCCTCTATTATCTCGTCTGATACTTCAACTTTGGTCACTGATGCAATTTGGTCACCTTCTTTTAGCCTTATCAACTTCACACCTTGTGTAGCCCGGCCCATTAATCTCAACGTTTCCACTTCTATCCGAATTATGATGCCCGACTTATTAATTATCATCAGGTCATCGGTCTCAGTTACTGCCTTGATGGCAACTAACTTCCCGGTTTTATCAGTGATGTTCAAAGTCTTTACACCTTTTCCGCCTCTGTTGGTAACACGATAGTCTTCCAGTTCGGTACGTTTTCCATAACCTTTCTCCGAAACTACCAATACTGTTTCTTCCGGACGTTGTACACAAACCATACCAATCACATGGTCAGTTTTGCTTGATAACGAAATGCCCTTTACCCCGGTAGCAGTTCTGCCCATTGGCCTAACTTTACTTTCTTCGAACCGGATGGCTTTTCCTGATGAAAGTGCCAACAAGATTTGATTGCTTCCGTTGGTCATTTTTGCTTCCAATAATTGGTCGTCTTCGCGTATTGTCACCGCATTGATACCTGTAACACGTGGGTTTGAGTATGCGGCCAATGAAGTCTTTTTGATGATGCCTTTGCGGGTGCACATCACAATATAATTGTTGTCTATGTATTCCTGATCTTTCAACGTTTTCACATTGATGTAAGCAGTTACTTTGTCGTCATTCTCAATATTAATAAGGTTCTGTATGGCCCGCCCCTTACTGGTCTTACTTCCTTCAGGAATTTCATACACTTTCAACCAGAAGCATTTACCTTTTTCAGTAAACAACAACATGTAATTGTGCATGGTGGCGGTAAACAAATGTTCCACAAAATCTTCATCGCGCGTCTCCGTGCCTTTGGCACCTTTGCCACCCCGCCCTTGAGTCCTGTATTCGCTAAGCATGGTTCGCTTAATATAACCCATGTGCGAAATGGTGATTACCACTGCTTCATCAGCAATCATATCTTCAATTGAGATATCATCGCCTGCATATACTATCTCAGTTCTGCGCTCGTCACCGTATTTTTCTTTCATCTCAGTAAACTCATCTTTGAGTATCTGCATGCGAAGACTTTCATTGCCTAATATATCCTGGTAATGTGCTATCAGGCGCATTAGTTCTGCGTATTCGGCCTTGATTTTATCACGTTCCAGTCCGGTAAGTTTCTGCAATCGCAGATCAAGAATGGCTCGTGCCTGTAGCTCCGAAAACTCAAAGGTCTCCATCAATCCAGTGCGCGCTTCTTCCGGTGTTTGGCTGGCACGAATCATTTTGATGATGGCATCCAGATGATCCAATGCTTTAAGTAATCCTTCCAGTATGTGTGCCCTCTTCTCTGCTTCCGAAAGCTCAAATTCAGTTCTGCGCACCAGCACTTCGTGTCTGTGGTTCACATAGTGAATGATCATGTCCTTAAGGTTGAGCATCATAGGACGGCCGTGCACCAGCGCAATATTGTTTACCGAGAAAGCAGTTTGCAGTTGGGTGTATTTGAACAAATTGTTCAGCACCACATTGGGTATTGCATCGCGTTTAATATCGTACACAATGCGCAGTCCATCGCGGTCAGACTCATCTCGTATATCAGAAATACCTTCTATTTTCTTGTCATTTACTAGGTCAGCCGTTTTCTTAATCATCTCGGCCTTATTCACCATAAAGGGAATCTCGGTAACTACAATTCGTTCGCGCCCTTTATCCGTTTCAAAAGTAGTTTTGGCACGCATCACCACGCGGCCGCGGCCTGTTTCAAAAGCATCTTTCACACCGCTGTATCCAAAAATGATACCTCCTGTAGGGAAATCAGGTGCCTTCACATACTTCATCAACTCCTCTATGGCAATCTCTTTGTTGTCGATATATGCATTGATAGCCTCAATCACTTCGGTAAGGTTGTGGGGTGGCATGTTGGTGGCCATTCCCACTGCAATACCCGAAGCTCCGTTAACCAGCAGATTAGGAATCTTAGCAGGCAAAACGGTTGGCTCTTCCAGCGAGTCGTCAAAGTTTAGTCGAAAATCAACTGTCTTTTTATCGATGTCGAGCAACATCTCCTCAGCTATTTTTTTCAATCGGGCTTCGGTATATCGCATGGCTGCAGGAGAATCACCGTCTACAGAGCCGAAGTTACCTTGTCCGTCAACCAATGGATAACGCAATGACCATGGCTGTGCCATACGCACCATAGCGTCATACACGGATGTATCGCCATGTGGGTGATACTTACCCAGCACCTCTCCCACTATCCTGGCCGACTTCTTATAAGCCTTGTTAGAGTACACCCCTAAATCAAGCATGCCATAAAGCACCCTGCGGTGCACCGGCTTGAGTCCATCACGTACATCAGGCAATGCACGCGATACTATCACCGACATCGAATAATCGATGTAAGCGCTCTTCATTTCCTCTTCAATGTTGATCTTAATAATTTTTTCTCCTTCAGGCATTTATTCTTCTTTTTTACGCTATCCGCGGTGTATATACTCCCCTCAGATAATTGTTAATAAGGTATGGTTTTTGTGCCAACGAAGATAGTGATTTTGTTTGTTTCAGGGGGTGTATAAAATATTAACAAAAGCATTGTGAATAAAAGGTTTGAATGTTCCCCAAGCGACACACGAAAAGTAAAATTATTCTTATTTTGCATACAGTCTGTTAACAACTATTTATCCCGGAAGCTAACCAAATCAGCACTGATTACGTTATACCGGGAAACGAAACCGAAATAATTCTACCATGGAAGCTAAATTTTCACCCAGAGTAAAAGATGTTATTGCCTTCAGTCGCGAAGAAGCGTTGAGGCTGAGTCATGACTACATAGGCACCGAGCACTTGCTGCTGGGACTTATTCGCGAAGGCGAAGGCATGGCCATCAAATTATTAAAATCACTTGGCATCACTACTGCAGAATTGCGTAAGTCAATTGAGAATGCTGTAAAAGGCAGTGGTGGCAACCTCAACAATCATGCACAGGTGCCGCTGACTAAGCAAGCCGAGAAAGCACTTAAGATAACTTACCTGGAAGCCAAACTTTACAAAAGCGAAATCATTGGCACCGAACATTTATTGCTTTCGATTTTAAAAGACGAAGACAATATTGCCACGCAAATACTCAATCAATATGGCGTGACGTATGAGATGGTTAAAGAAGAACTGAATGTGATGCGGGGTAACTTCCGCTCTGAGGCTTCTCAGAATCCTTCTGACGATGATCCGTATGCAAAAGATGATGACGGTGGCAGCAACATAGGTTCAGGAAAAAAAGGAGACTCACGTTCCAAAACGCCCGTCCTCGATAACTTTGGTCGCGATCTTACCAAAGCAGCCGAAGACGGAAAACTCGACCCTATTGTAGGCCGCGAAAAAGAAATTGAGCGTGTATCACAAATATTAAGTCGCAGAAAAAAGAATAATCCCATTTTGATTGGCGAACCGGGTGTGGGTAAATCAGCCATTGCTGAAGGCCTTGCACTGCGCATCATACAAAGAAAAGTTTCGCGTGTTTTATTCAACAAGCGGATCGTTACCCTTGATCTCGCCTCGTTGGTGGCCGGCACAAAATACCGCGGGCAGTTTGAAGAACGTATGAAGGCAGTGATGAACGAACTTGAAAAATCTCCTGATGTAATATTATTCATTGACGAGATTCATACCATCATAGGTGCAGGCGGAGCTTCAGGTTCGCTTGATGCTAGCAATATGTTTAAGCCTGCCCTGGCTCGTGGCGAAGTGCAATGTATAGGTGCCACCACCCTGGATGAGTATCGTCAGTATATTGAAAAAGACGGAGCCCTCGACAGACGTTTCCAAAAGGTGATTGTAGATCCTACCACACCCGAAGAAACAGTTGAAATTCTGAACAATATCAAAGATCGGTATGAAGATCATCACAATGTAAACTACACGCCTGCTGCAATCCAAGCATGTGTAAAATTGACCAACCGTTATATCACCGATCGTTTTCTTCCGGACAAGGCTATTGACGCATTGGATGAAGCCGGTTCACGTGTACACATCACCAATATTCACGTGCCTAAAAACATCATTGATCTCGAAGAGAAAGTTGCTGATATCAAACAGGAGAAAAGCAAAGTGGTAAAAAGCCAGAAGTATGAAGAGGCTGCCCGCTTGCGTGACAAGGAGAAGCAATTACTTGAGCAACTTGAAACTGCAAAGCATGCCTGGGAAGAAGAAACCAAACATCAGCGTTTCACCGTTGACGAAGAAAATGTGGCCGAAGTAGTAGCAATGATGTCGGGTGTGCCGGTATATAGGATTGCTGAAGCAGAAAGTCAGCGACTTGTTAACATGGGCACTGAATTAAAAGGAAAAGTTATTGGCCAGGATGAAGCCATTACCAAAGTGGTGCGTGCCATACAACGTAATCGTGCAGGCTTAAAAGACCCAAACAAACCTATTGGTTCATTTGTATTTCTGGGTCCTACCGGAGTTGGTAAAACAGAACTTGCGAAAGAAATAGCACGCTACTTATTTGATAATGACGATGCATTAATTCGCATCGACATGAGTGAGTACATGGAGAAGTTCGCGGTATCAAGATTGATTGGTGCGCCTCCCGGATATGTGGGTTACGAAGAAGGTGGACAGCTTACAGAAAAGATAAGACGCAAGCCCTACTCTGTTGTATTGCTTGACGAAATTGAAAAAGCACATCCGGATGTTTTCAACTTGTTACTCCAGTTACTCGATGACGGTATCATGACCGATAGCCTGGGTCGCAGGGTTGATTTCAAGAACTGTATAGTAATCATGACTTCCAATATTGGTAGTCGCCAATTGAAAGACTTTGGATCTGGTGTAGGTTTTGGCACTAACGCCAAGCAATCACAAACTGAGGATCATGCTAAAGGAGTTATTGAAGGTGCTTTGAAGAAGACCTTCGCTCCTGAGTTCCTCAACCGTATTGATGACGTGGTAATCTTTAACTCTCTTTCAAAAGAAGATATCTTCCAGATCATCGACATTGAATTGGGGCATTTGTACAAGCGAATTGTGGAATTGGGTTACAAACTTAAGCTCACAATTCCGGCCAAAGAGTTTATAGCTGACAAAGGTTATGACGTGGCATTCGGTGCCCGTCCGCTCAAGCGAGCCATTCAAAAATATATTGAAGATCCGCTTGCAGAAGAAATCATACAGTCGCATCTCGCCCAGGGAGATACCATTGAAATGGACCTTGATGACGAGAAAATAAAACTCAAAGTGACGGTAACCAAAGCGCCCAAACCGCGCAAGAAAAAAGAAGAAAACTAAAACAAAAAAAGGCGATCATTGATCGCCTTTTTTTGTGATGTTGTTCCAATTTGACGTAACAAAATGGTTATAAAAGACAGGTAATGCAGGGCATCCCAATTAATTTTGTTGTTCCAAACCGCACTAAGATAGCATTGGAAAGTAACGACTAAATTCTATTTATAAACTGTAGGATTTTGGGGGCTACTTACAGTGGGAGATGTGCCGGATCGGAAACAAAAATACTTAGTAAGCAGCTATATAGAAATCGCACGGATTGCAAATCCGCGCGAACGGGTACATGAAGTAACCAACCGTAAACGTTATGCTACTAAATGACAAAGCCCCTACTGTCGGGGCTTTGCTTTAAATGCAAACTCATTTAGCAATGCATTTCTTTCTTGTATTATAGAATCTACAGAAGAAACCTTGCCTATAATTAAGGCTTCATAATTTATATTTTGATGCCCTTTAACTCCATAGTCGCCTAATTGAAAATAATAATCCCAAATGTATATTTGATTACTGTTTACAGTAGCATGTTCTTTATCCTCGTCCACCACTTTTGTTTTTTTCCTCACGCCTGTAACAGAACTGACTTCGTAATAATTTAAGTAACCCCAGGGTGAAAAACCGGTTATTAAGTCTCCCTTAATTTTTATCACATTGCTTTTTGTAAAATCATAGATTGCATGATTCGGATTTATTTCTATTCCATCCGGCTGATTTGCAATAATTATTAATGCTCCCTCATATCCTTCAGGTGTTAAAAAAGTTTCTCTTTCCCCAGTGATGTATAAGCTTATTATATAAACTGCAAAAAGTCCTAAAGCTATAATCAATATCCGTTTAAATACTTTTCTCATATTTAATTTTGAGCAGGTATCTTTTTAGAGTCAAAATTGGTTTCCTTTTGATTATATATTTTTAAA
>JBBKVM010000042.1:0-22272 GCA_037968415.1 Bacteroidia bacterium
AACACAATGTTCTGACCGGCAACCAATGTGCCTTTGTCAAGCATTTGAACTTGCTGGCCCAATGCGTTGGTCACCACCAACTTGAGGCTGGCAGCTTGCTTCAGTGTAACAGGAATGTAGAATGAACCTGAAGAAGGCGATGGATAAAGGCTACCAATTGTATAAGGTGCAGGCAATTCGGTTACACCGGTAGAGTTGCTCACGGTGATGAGAATAGACTGATCGCGCGCAAAAGCATAGCCATTGTGGAATTCAAACACTCGGAATGAAACGATGTAAGGAGCAGTCCTCACATTGGCTGGTGTAGGCGTCCATGTAAACAAACTTGACACAGAACCATTACCCCACGTTGTGGTAAACTGTGCAGGATTATTCTCAAGCTTTAGGGGTTCACCATTGGCCGAAATCATAAGTTGATCGCCACCTGCATCCGTTGCCATTACGGTGATTACTGTAGGTACATTCTTTTGAGCGTTGAAGCTGAAATAGCCTTGTGCGTTGGTAGGCCAATTGCTGGTTACAAAAGCAGCACGCTGCCAGTTGGTTGTATCGTCTACAACTATATATTGCATGTCTCTGCGAATCTCTCCTATTTTAGCCCCATTGCGGAATTCTTCGATAATAAAAGAAGACTCCCAATGTCCGTTTGAATCAGGCGTCCATGTCACTTCTCCTGTAACAGCGTCCATAGAGAACAGCCCCAATGGATCGGCAGAAGGTAGTGTGTAACCATTTACATAATTGCCTTGTGAGGTAAGAGGTGTGTCAATAGACCAAACGAGTGAATCGCCATCGGCATCAAAAGGTAGTGGGTTGTAAACAAACGCTGAGTTTTTCTGTGCCAACACGACAGGTGGGTTTAGAAACACCGGGCTCGAATTGCCGGCAATCGTATCAACCAAAAGCATGTTGCGCAGGTTGAATGACTCAGCCAAAGGCGTTGCCATATTGAGGATGGCACCATTGCGGCAGCAATTGGTCCACTCTATTTTGAAAGCACCTGTGCTTGCAAAAGTTACTGTGTCAATGTATGTGTATTGCTCCACTCCATTCAGAAAATTCACTGCGCCATTGTGACCAACGTTTGTGGTAACCATGGTGTTCGTCAGCAAGTCCGTGATGTTAATTATCATGCTGTTGGCAATTGGTATACCAACTGAATCACGATAAACGGTAAGTGTAAGTTCATACGTCAATCCTGAAAGCTGACGCGCGGTAACCTGCCCGCCCATGAGATGGGTGGCGTGTGATTGTGCAATAAATAGTAAGGCGGTAAAGGCGAGTAATAATTTTTTCATATTGGTTTTGGGTTAAATTCTAGTACCGAAATAAATGAAAATCAATGGGTTTTGCAAGCAATGTTAAAAAAACATTAAAGAATCGTTGAATCAGGGCTAATTAGGGGTGTTAGCAAACTAATACTAACAACAATAAGTTGGTTAACGTTCCCAATTACTTAACAATGATCAACTTGTGGTAATCTACCATATTGTTATCAAAGGTTGATTGCAGAAAATACACTCCATTTGATAAGTCAAAGTTCAACTCATTCTTTTTCCCATTTTTTCTCAATGAAATTATTGGAGTACCGCTAATCTTATTGCCGTTCAAGTCTAATATTTGAAATTGAACATTGTCCAAATCGTCCGCCTGGAATTCAACAAATACCTGCCACGTAGAGGGCACCGGATACACTTTTACTTTAGGCGCACGGGCCTGCTCGGTTTGGGTGGATGTGAAGTTGGCCACATTGAGAAGTACAGTACGGTCAATGGCGAATACGGAATTAGCATGTTGCTCCATCACTCTGAAGACTAAAATGTATGGCTTTGTGCGTGCTTGCGCCAGCGTTGGCGTCCATGTAAATGTGCCTGTCACACTACCTGCTCCCGCTGACTTAGCAAACTGCGCAGCGTTGGCCGACAGATTCAACACCGCCCCTGCGCCTATCACCACTAAACTATCACCATCAGCATCGGCCACTGATACCGACAGACTAAAAGGTGCGCCTGTTTGTACATTAAATACAAAATCGCCATTGGCATTGGTGGGCCAGCCGCTTGTATTAATTATGGCGCGGTTAAAGTTTGTGGTATCATCCACAATAATGAATACCATGTCTCGGTTTATCTCGCCTATATAACTTCCATTGCGATACTCTACCACCTTCACTGCACTCTGCCACCAAAAACTTGAATCGGGTGTCCATGTAATTTCACCGGTACTTGAATTGATTGTCATTGGATTAGCAGGCGCGCCCACCGGCAAGTAGTAGCCATTCACTATACCTCCGCCCGTACTGGTATGAGGAGTATCCAGTGACCACACCAACGAATCACCATCGGCATCAAAAGGCAATGGATTGTAATACATTGGAGCGTTTTTTTGTGCAAGCACAGCCGGGTTGTTGAGAAACACCGGTGTAGAATTTGCGGATGGCAACACAGAAACCAATGTGCTTAAGAATATTTGCTCGCTGCTGGGATTGGTCATGTTCACCAAATAATTATTGCGGCAGCAGGTTATGTAACTAATCTCATAGATACCCCCGGATGTAAATGTGGTTTGTGCAGAGTACACATGCTGCTCAACATTATTGTAAATATTAGTTATCGAATCAACAATAAGCGTGATGGAATATGAAGACTGCAAAGCCACATCCTTAATAGAGACCGAAACCACACCCGGAAAAGAGCTGCCGAGTGTATGTCGATACATGGTGGCAGTTATTTTGTAATCAAGACCATTGATTTGCTTGGCTGTTATTTCGCCTCCCAAGTGGTGGCTGGCTATCACATCACCCGAAACAAATACAATTAAGATTGAGAGTAATAAATTTCGCATTTTGGACTAATTAGTTAAAAGGGTTAAAACAAATATCGACATACCAACTGAATTACCCATAGATTATTTTTGAGTGAGATTGATTAATTTCGCCAGCGCACTTCAATTCACATTTAATGGATTTCCTTACTGACTTGTTCAAATTTTTAATGGCCCGTAAAAAATTCTGGCTCATCCCTGTAGTAGTAGTGCTATTACTACTGGCTGTAATAATTGTCATTGGTGGCGGGTCGGCCATTGCTCCATTTATCTATACTTTGTTTTAAACACCTATGCAAGCGCCCACCTCAAAAAACAATGCTAAAACGATATTGGTGATGGCCACAGGTTTTCTGTTGCTTTACTGGATATTTGACGTGCGTGCATTTTTCTACGTAGCCATTGGGGTGGCATTGGCATCCTTGATCAGTAGCACACTAGAAAATTGGATTGTGCTGGTATGGATGAAAATAGCAGAGGTACTTGGTCGCATCAATGCCACCATTTTACTTTCTGCTATATTTTTTGTGATCCTTTTCCCTGTGGCTATGTTGGCCCGGTTGTTTCGCAAAGATACGCTGGATCTGAAAAAACCACGCGCCAGCATGTATCACACTCGCAATCACGTGTACACTGCTGAGGACCTTGAAAATCCGTGGTAAATATTAAATAGGCTGCCCTAAACCTGAACAGGTACAGCTATTTCAACCATAAACTTGCGCTTCTGCAAATCGTAACAATTTCCGCGTGCCATTACATGCACAATTAAATTTTCGATAGATATTGGCGTGCCTTCGCGCAGGTCTGCTATGTTGGAATGCTTGATGTCATGTCCGTCAACGATAATAATCAGACCCGAGCCTATCGATTCAAGATGGTTGCCATGCGTCACAATTACTCCTGTGTCTTCGCCCAAGCCAATGCCCATGCACGATGGATTGGCTGCCACAGCTTGTGTGAGACGGCCAAATCGCCCACGCTTCACAAAATGTGAATCAATAATCACATCTTTCATAAAAGCCAATCCTGTGGTGATTTTCACTTCGCCTTTCATCAGTGCTTCCGAACTGCTTCCGTGGTAAATCATGGTATTGCTCATGGCCATTGCGCCTGCGCTGGTGCCCGCAATCACAAAATCTTCTTCCATGTATTTATGGTAGAGCAGATTTAAAAAATCAGTTCCACCAAAAATTGCGCTTAAACGCAACTGATTACCACCAGTAAACAACACACCATTTGCTTTTCGAATACGCTCAATATTCTCTGGTTGCTGCGCTTCGGCCCTGTCATGAATGTGCATCTGATGCACATTGGTACAACCTAGCTTATTAAAAGCATCCATATAATTTTCGCCAACCTCTTCAGGAATGGATGATGCCGATGTAATCACTTCTATGTGAGCGTTTTTGCCTCCCGCTTCGTGAATGATGCGGCTCAGAATCTGCATTTCAAAAAAGTGCAGATTGTTAAGTTGGGCGTGATTGGGTTCGTGTTCGGTTCCTTTGTCTTCGTTACCGCCTATCGCAATCAGCTTGCCTTTAGGTATTTCCATGGAATGAATAATGAGTAAGGCGCAAAGATAAAAAATGTGCATTAGTGTGACCTGCTTTGTAGGCCAATAGGAGATGAGTTTTCAACAAATTAATTTGATAAAAAACAGTTAAAATATTGCAAGAATTCTTATTCAAATTAATTATGTCCAGCCATCATTTGAAACTCTTTTTTTGAAATGTAGCGGAGAAAGGATATATTTCTGAAAAGAGAAAAACAACCACTTTATGAAGATCATTGATATACGCGCCATGCGTGGACCAAACTACTGGTCAATTTGGAGACATAAGTTGATAGTAATGAAGCTGGATTTGGAGGAACTGGAAGAACTCCCGACCAATAAAATAGATGGATTTGGTGAACGGCTTGAAAAAATGTTTCCTACTATGTACGAGCATCGCTGCTCAGAAAATGCACCCGGTGGTTTTTTCTCGCGTGTCAAAGAAGGCACCTGGATGGGCCATGTGGCTGAACATATAGCGCTGGAAATACAATCGCTTGCCGGCATGGAATGTGGCTTTGGCCGCACCCGTGGTACCGGTGAACATGGGGTGTACAATGTGGTGTTTTCCTATCTTGAAGAGCGCGTGGGCATCTATGCAGCCAAGGCATCTATACGCATATCACAGGCTCTGATTGATGGCACGGAATACGACTTGGCGGAAGATCTCCAAAACATGCGCGAGCTGCGCGAAAATGAGCGGCTGGGACCAAGCACGGGCTCTATAGTAGACGAAGCCAAATCACGTGGTATACCCTGGATACGACTTAACAGATACTCATTGGTACAACTAGGATATGGCATTAATCAAAAAAGGATACAAGCCACTGTGTGCAGCCAAACCAGCAGCATAGGTGTGGAACTGGCGTGCGACAAGGAAGAAACCAAAAACCTGCTGGAAGCCTCCGCCATACCAGTGCCACGCGGCCGCATTGTATACGATGAAGAAGATTTGGAAGCCGCACTTGACCGTATAGAATTTCCTGTGGTGATCAAACCCGTGAACGGAAATCACGGCCGTGGTGCCACCATTAATGTAACCACCCGTGAAGAAGCAGATGCTGCACTTGTAGCGGCAAAGCGTGTTTCAAGGGCTGTGATTGTGGAACGCTTCATCACCGGATTTGACTACCGATTGCTGGTAATCAATTACAAATTTGTGGCTGCCGCCAAGCGCACACCTGCTATGGTAACCGGTGACGGCAAACACAACATCCAGCAATTGATAGACAAGGTCAATGAAGATCCGCGCAGAGGCTATGGGCACGAGAAAGTACTCACGGCTATAAAAGTGGATGAGATGACAGAGCGGATATTGCTCGAACATAATTTCACACTCGAAACCGTATTGAAAAAAGGCGAAGCCTTACACCTTAAGTCTACAGCGAACCTGAGCACAGGCGGCACTGCCACTGATGTTACTGATATGGTACATCCAGATAATGTGTTTATGGCCGAGCGCATAGCCCGGATTATCGGACTTGATATTTGCGGTATTGATTTAATGACCACCGACATAAGTACCCCATTAGCCGACACCGGTGGAGCTGTCTTAGAGGTAAATGCTGCACCCGGATTCCGCATGCATATAGACCCCACAGAAGGCCTTCCGCGCAACGTGGCAGAGCCTGTGATAGACATGCTTTACCCTCCCGGCAGCAGCGCACGCATACCCATTATAGCGGTAACCGGTACCAATGGTAAAACCACCACCACACGGCTGATGGCGCACATTGTAAAAACAATGGGCTACAGTGTGGGCTTCACAACCACCGATGGCATTTATATACAGAACAGAATGCTCGAAACTGGCGACTGCACAGGCCCGCGCAGTGCTGAGTTTGTTTTGAAAGACCCCACTGTAAACTTTGCCGTACTTGAGTGCGCGCGCGGAGGCATATTGAAAGCAGGCCTCGGATTTCACAGCTGCGACATAGGCATTGTTACCAATCTTGCAGCCGATCACCTGGGACTGAAAGACATCAACACCCTCGAAGACATGGCAAAAGTAAAAGCCGTGGTGCCCGAAAGTGTGCGGCCGGATGGCTACGCCATATTGAATGCCGATGACGACCTGGTGTACAACATGCGCAATTCACTAAAGTGCAACATCGCGCTTTTCAGCATGGACGAAAATAATCCACGCATCAAAAAACACTGCGACAAAGGCGGACTAGCCGCAATCGTTGAAAATGGATATGTCACCATTTCGAAAGGGACATGGAAAATACGTATTGAAAAAGTCGTAAACATACCACTTACCTTTTCGGGCCGTGCCTTGTTTATGATTCAAAATATATTGCCCACAGTGTTGGCATCGTTTATCAATAATTTCAAAACGGAAGACATCCGCCTGGCACTTTCTACTTTCATTCCATCACCTGCACAAACACCGGGACGAATGAATATGTTCCAGTTCAAGAACTTTACGGTGATGGTCGACTATGCACACAACCCTGCAGGCTTTCAGGCCATTGCGCGCTTTTTGGAAAAAGTGGAGCAATCACCTAAAGTGGGCATCATAGCGGGTGTAGGCGACAGGCGCGATGAAGACATCATTGCACTGGGACAGGTGGCAAGCCAAATGTTTGATGAAATTATCATCCGCCAGGATAAAAACCTGCGCGGCCGCAGTGAGCAAGATATCATTGACCTTATGATGAAAGGCATCAGTGAACACGACCCGAACAAAAAACTAATGGTTATACCAAGCGAGGCGGAAGCCATTGCGCACGCCATTACCAACGCTGTGAAAGGATCGTTCATCACTATTTGCAGCGATGTGATACCGGATGCATTGGAGATGATCATGAAGTATAAGGAGAAGGAAGACCAGTTTGAAATTGTAGCCGAAGACATCCCTAACACGCACCCTATTGAACCTGCAAAAGCTTAAAATTATTTGCTTTTTAAATTGCGCAAAATGATTCGTTGCTT
This sequence comes from Bacteroidia bacterium, assembly GCA_037968415.1. GTDB lineage: Bacteria > Bacteroidota > Bacteroidia > AKYH767-A > JBBKVM01 > JBBKVM01. Next base: position 7,313 of record JBBKVM010000042.1, read on the forward strand.
TGCATTCGTAACCATGCAATGGTGTTCGGCCTTTTTATAGTTCAGTAATTATGAAACAATTTTTCATCAATCTGCTATTGATTGTCAGTGGTATAATGCTGCCCATTTTAGTGCTCGAATTAGGCTTTCGCATAGTGGGCAAGCCCGAGTGGGATCCAGCGGCTGTGGTGGGCTGGCGCTATCAAGGTGATGACACAGTGCTGAATGAATTTAGATTTCGCGGGCAGCAAATAGCGTATTCCGATTCCGATTTTGTAGTTGTGCTGCTTGGCGACTCGCAGGTGGAAGCCAATGGTTGTAATGCGAATGAACTCCCAGAGCAATTCCTTCAGCAAAAACTAAATGCTTATTATCCTAATATAAAGGTGTTCACCATCGGATCAGGTGGTTATGGATTCGATCAACAGATGCTTGCGCTGCAGGAGTATTTTGGAACACATCGCGCAGACATGGTGATATTGTGGCAAACTTTTGGCAACGATGTCTGGAACAACCTCTTCCCTACCCACTGGCCCAAAGATGGTTTGCTGAAACCTACCTATTGGCTGCGCTATGGGCAATTGCGCGGGCCTAATTACATCTGGGGCGATACATTGCAACAAGCAGCTAAAACCAAACTGGGTGTTTTCATTAATCGCACTTTCCACCCACAACGTAACGCAGATTTGAAATGGGAAAAAATGCTGCCCCCACCTTACAAGCCTACTGTAAATTACGATGGGCAAGTGGTCACCGACTGGGATCCTAACGATAACTCCAATATCAATCCACAGCTTAATCTCGAAAATCTGGATAATGAAAAAACTCATTATGCAGTTGATCTTGTGCCTGTGAGTGAACGCACCCAATACGCCCTTGACCTTAGCCGTGCATTGCTTAGTGCCATTGATTCTACATGCCGCATCAATAATTCTAAACTTGTATTGTTCAATTATGACGATTACGTTACCGTAGTTGATGATGATACCGTGGCCCACAAAGTGAATAACCTTATATACTTTACGAGCAATGCACAACGCAAGCAGAACCAATCTTATATGACAGAGGGATTTGACCAGATAAACCTTTTCTTTCCGCATGACACACTTCGCATGAGCCCTACAGATGCACACCTCAACTGTGAAGGCAACAAAATGATGATGCACAAACTGGGAGAAGAAATAATCAAACGCGCGACCAAAAAAACAATTCTCAGCAACACCAATTAAGTCAACTCATAAAGAAATTTTATACCAAACAAAACAAGATCAACATGTCAGAAATAGCAATACTCGGAATAGGATCGCGTGTGAAACACGCGGAACATGGTGAAGGCGTGGTAATACAAGCCACTTCGTATGATTATACCATCACATTTATGACCAAAGGAATATTGGAAGTACCGGTACGTGACAGTGCGTTGGAGGTGATAGATGCTGCCGAAATGGAAAGCGACAGAGTAAGTTTGTTTGAAATAGAGCGCTCGCTGGTGGATATACTCAGAAGATTTTCTGATATCCAGGAAACGGTGGCCATGCACGATAAGTGGCATCATGGAAAGATCATCATTCAACCTGCTGATTCTACAGCCAAAGGCAAGGAAATCCCCATTGATGTTTTTTTTAACAAGATCGTGATGGTACGAGACAGGCTGCGCGTAATGGAACAACGTATAAATGCACATGATAAATTAACAGAAGAAGACAAAGTAAATCTTCAACAATACATCACTCGCATCTATGGCAGTTTGACCACTTTCAATATTCTTTTCAAGAATAAAGACGATAATTTTGTTGGTGATAAAAGTGCTTGATGATTTTTGAATCAATCAAGATAATTACATCACATTCACAAAAATGTAACCGTAAATGGCAAACCGCACAAAGCGGGATGTGGCACACAAAGCATAACTCTTAAACGAAAACTTCAGTGTGCCGCCCAACAATGAAACAGGCGAAAACGGAAGTGGCGTAACAGCAGCCAAGATCACGAAAGTACCTCCCCACTTGCTTACCATTGGTGTAATGTTCTTGAATTTCGTTTGAATAAAATTATTCACTGCTTCATTGTGTCGCAATTGTGTACCCATCCAGAAGGATACCAAGCCCCCTGCATATGAAAGAATGGAAAGCAGCAAAAGCATCATCCAGAATGTATCAAACTGTTGCAGCCACATAATAAAGAAGTCGGGCGGAATTAAACCAAGAATAGATTCGGAAACAAAAAACACCGACATCATCAACACGGGTGAAACTTCAGAGAAATTTATTTTATCAATCACGTCTGCCGGGATCACCGATTTCAACCATACAATCAGTGCCACCACTATGGTGAGACCCATAATCATTTTCGCAGAATATTTAAGCAATAAGGTGTAAAAACCTGAACGTTTATAGTACAGGTGGATAGTTTTTCTTCTTCTCCACATAAAAAGGGTTTGTAAACTTAGTTTATATCAAGGGTGATTAATTATTGATACAAACATAACCTCGGTGGCAGCCCGATGGGACGGAATATAAACACCGAAATTACACTGACATGATGTAAACTAAGGAGGTGGTGGGTCGGTTTAAAAAAGCATCATATTCAGGCCAAACCAGCCTTTGGTAGTGGTTTAGGCTCATTCCAAAAAAGTTAACTGTCAATGAAATTAGCCTGTTTTATGCTCCACTTATTACAAATGACTAATTACGAGTTTTGTTTATACAGTGTCCCACTCAGACACGCAGCAATATTTTTCTCTACTCGCTCGAGTATGTTTTCCGTTTGCGCTTTGATGAATTTTTCTCCGGAAATATTTTCAAACAACTCTATGTATCGCTCAGAAATTTCTTTCACAAATGCATCTTCCATAGCAGGAACCGCCTGCCCCTCTTTGCCCTGAAATCCATTTGCAATGAGCCACTGTCTCACAAACTCCTTGCTTAGCTGACGCTGCGTGCCGCCCTTCTGCTGACGCTCGGCATATCCTTCCAAATAGAAATAACGAGATGAATCGGGTGTGTGGATTTCGTCTATCAATATAACAGTGCCCTCATGCATTCCAAATTCGTACTTGGTGTCCACCAGAATTAAATTCATAGAGGCCGCCCACTCTGTGCCGCGCTGAAATAGCTTACGGGTATAATCTTCCATTTGCACATAATCAGATTCGCTCACTATCTCTTGCTTCAATATTTCTTCGCGCGATATGTCTAAATCATGGCCTGCTGCTGCTTTGGTGGTGGGCGTGATGATGGGTTCGGGCAATTTGTCATTTTCTTTCAAGCCTTCAGGCATGCCCACACCACAAATCATCCGCTTGCCCGCGCTGTATTCGCGCCAGGCATGTCCAGCCAGATACCCTCTGATTACCATCTCCACCTTGAAAGGTTCGCAATTGTATCCAATAGACACATTCGGGTCAGGTGTTTCTATCAACCAGTTGGGCACTATGTCTTTGGTCATCCTTAAAAACTTGGCCGCAACTTGATTCAATACTTGCCCCTTGAAGGGAATGGCGCGAGGCAGCACCACATCAAAGGCAGATATGCGGTCGGTGGCTACCATTACCAAAAGTTTGTCTTCAATGTTGTACACATCGCGCACCTTTCCGTGGTAAATACTCCGCTGGCCTTCAAATTTAAAATCGGTTGAGGTAATGCTATTCATGTTACTTGTTGTTTTCAGCATCAGATGCTGTTTTGTTATCGTATGCTTCTATTATGTCTTTCACCAACCGGTGTCGCACCACATCGGAGCTGTCGAGTTTTACAAAAGCGATGCCTGCAATAGCACTGAGCAAACGAGATGCCTGCACAAGTCCGGAAGGTTGATGTTTGGGCAAATCGACTTGTGTGATATCTCCAGTCACTATCACTTTGGCATTGGGGCCCATGCGGGTAAGAAACATCTTCAACTGGCTTTCGGTAGCGTTTTGTGCTTCATCGAGTATAACATATGCGTTGTCGAGGGTGCGTCCGCGCATAAAGGCGAGCGGGGCCACTTCAATGATTCCTGATTCTATGTACACTTTCAGTTTTTCGGGAGGCAACATGTCGAACAACGCGTCATAGAGTGGCCGCAAATAAGGGTCTATTTTTTCCTTGAGATCGCCCGGTAAAAACCCCAGATTCTCTCCTGCTTCCACTGCTGGTCGCGTAAGGATGATGCGTTTGACCTCCCGGTTCTTGAGTGCGTTTACCGCCAGCGCAACGGCCGTGTATGTTTTGCCTGTGCCAGCAGGGCCTATCGCAAACACGATGCTGTTGGCATAAGCTGCATCAACCATGGCGCGCTGGTTTATTGTACGTGCGCGAACGGTTAGTCCATTGGGGCCATGAACAATTACATCCTGGTTAGAAGTGTGATTGGCAGGTGCAGCAACCGGTTGTTCGTTTACGATGTCGGCCACTTTGTGTTCGCTGATGGAGCCATAGCGCTCGCAGTGGCTGATTACTTTCTGCACAATGCGTCCAAAATCATTGATCTGGTCTTCGGTGCCAAGCACCTTTATCTCGTTACCTCGGCCTATGATGTGAAGGTTGGGGAAATTTTTGCGAAGCACTTCCAGGTTCGCGTCATTGACTCCGAAAAATTCGACAGGGTTAATGGAGTCGATAGGAATAATGTGTTCTTTCAAACAGATTCAGTCTATTAATATGGGTTGATTTCCTTACAAAGCAAATATCGCTAAATTTGTCAACTTTAATCATCGCCAATGAAGGGCGACCACTTTAACGGATTGAGGTTGTGTTGCGCAGCCGGTTATTTATGCCAGTTATCACCATTATTACTGATTGGGGAATCAAGGATCATTATCTGGCGGCAGTAAAAGGCACCATATTGTCTAAACTGCCGGGGGCCAGCATAGTGGACATTTCTCATCAGATCAAAGAATATGATTTTGTAGAGGCTGCATTCATATTACGTAATTGCTATGCAAATTTCCCCAAGGGTTCAGTGCATATAATTGGCATCAACAGTATACTTCCATTGGTCCACGAACGACTTGCTGTGCAGTTGAATGGCCATTATTTTATTGGAACAGATAATGGTGTGTTTTCTTTGTTATCTGATGAAAAACCTGAGCACATTATTGCGCTCAAAGATTTGGATGAAAGCCATAATCTTTTTCCGATGCGCGATTTATTTGTAAGTGCAGCTTGTCATTTGGCAGCGGGTAAAGGTATTACTGAGCTTGGTGTAACATTGCAAACGCTCGTGGAGAAGAAATTATTGAATCCAGTAATAGATGCGAACATGATCCGTGGCTCGGTGATTTACGTAGACGGACATTTCAATGCCATCACTAATATTACCCGGGATTTATTTAATGAAGTGGGCAAAGGCCGGCAGTTCGTAATTTATACCTCCAACAATTATCATTTCAATATGCTTTCCAATTCATACAGTGAAGTACCGGAGGGAGAAAAACTCGTCATGTTTAACTCAAGCGATTACCTTGAAGTCGCTATCAGGCAAGGCAAAGCGACTACACTGCTAGGCATTGATTTAAATCATCCAATTCGAATAGAATTCAATGGTGACACGAATAGTTAAAATGACTTTTGCCCCTGAAACGGTGGATGATTTTTTAACAATCTACCGCGAAGTGTGTAAACATATTGCCGCGTTTGACGGCTGTCAAAGCGTAAAACTGGTGCGTGGCACAAGCGAGAGCAGTGTATTGTTTACGATAAGCGAATGGACAAATGAAGAACGTTTGAATGCCTATCGCAATTCCTCTTTATTTGAAAACACATGGGCCCGCACCAAAGTATTATTTGCAGCAAAAGCTCAGGCGTGGTCGACCCAAGAAGTAACTGACTGATATACGCTGGCCTGCGCTCAGAAAGCGTTGCTAAAAAAAGACTATTTTTGATGCCTTTAAAATAAGGACTTCCGCTACTCATGTTTTCACTCTTACACAAAGAAGTAAATGCGTTTCTGAACTCGTTTATCGGGTACATCGTGATTGTTGTTTTCTTGCTGACAGTAAGTTTGTTCATGTGGGTGTTTCCCAACACCGAATTCAATTTGCTCGACAATGGATACGCCACCATCGACTCTTTGTTTGTATTGGCCCCATGGGTATTTATGTTTCTGATTCCAGCTATCACCATGCGTTCATTTGCCGAAGAAAAAAAATCAGGAACTATCGAAATATTGCTCACCAAACCATTGACCGATTTTCAAATCGTTTTGGCCAAATACACGGCAGGAATCGTGCTGGTGTTATTTGCTCTGCTCCCTACTCTATTGTTTTATTTTTCAATTTACAAACTGGGTTCGCCAGCCGGCAACATTGACAGTGGTGGCGCGGCAGGCTCATACATAGGTTTGCTATTGTTGGCCAGTGCATTTGTATCTATTGGCGTATTTGCATCGTCAGTCACCGAAAATCAAATTGTGGCGTTCATCCTTTCGTTGTTTCTCATCTTTGTGGTGTATGCCGGATTTGATTCCCTCAGCGGACTTGCACTGTTTGGCAGTGTAGACAACATCATCCAACAATTGGGCATCAATTACCATTATACCTCACTAAGCCGTGGTGTTATTGATACACGCGATGTGATATATTTTCTCAGCCTGAACGGACTATTTCTATTGTTAACCAAAACTGTATTGGAGAGCCGCAAATGGTAAAAGATACGGCCGCTACATCACCCGCGCGCAGCAGCAACAAGCGCCAGAGCATCATCACACTGCTCGCCTTCTTATTTATTATGGTGGTGGTGAACATAATCAGTTCATTCTTATTTACCCGCTTCGACCTCACAACTGAAAAAAGATACTCTCTCTCTCCGGCTACCAAGCAACTGGTGCGTGAGCTCGATGATGTTGTCTACTTCAAGGTTTATCTCGAAGGCGATTTCCCGGCATCCTTCAAACGATTGCGCAACAGTACGCGCGAAATGCTTGACGAAATGCGCGCGTATGCCAACGGGAATATTCAATATGAATTCATCAACCCATCGACAGCGACCGATTCAAAAGAGCAAAATGAAATTTACCGTCAACTGGTAGAAAAAGGCTTGCAGCCCACAGACCTGCAGGAACGGGGCACCACCGGTACCAGCAACAAAATAGTTTTTCCGGGGGCCATCGTCAATTACCTGGCGCAAGAGCAGCCATTGTCGCTATTGAAAAACACTGCATCAAGTTCGCCAGAACAATCCATCAACAACTCGATTCAAAATCTTGAATACGAAATAGCCAATACCATTCGCAAGCTAACCAAAAAGGTTCCTACCAAAATCGCTTTCATTGAAGACTACGGAACACTGGATGAACGAAAAGTCTTCGACATCACACGTTCGCTGGCCGGCTTTTACAATGTGGAACGCAAGCGCATGGATCAGAAGCTGAACAGCCTGGATGGTTACAAAGTAATTGTGATTGCAAAACCTGATTCTTCGTTTGATGAAAAAGATAAATTTATCATTGACCAATATGTGATGCGCGGTGGCAAAGTACTGTGGTTGCTTGATGGCATGGTGACCAGCATGGATAGTTTGCAAGCCAGTGCTGAAACCATGGCTTTGGCAATAGGAAACAATCTGGATGACCAACTATTCAGATATGGCGTGCGCGTGAACCCTGATTTGATTCTGGACCTTAAAGCTGCACCCATTCCCATTGTCACCGGATACTCTGCTAATAAACCTATTCAAAGTTTGCTGCCCTGGTATTATTTTCCATTGCTGGAGCCGGGTTCTGATCATCCAATTGTAAAAAACCTAAACGCAATAAAAGGAGAGTTTACCAGCAGTATTGATACAGTAGGAAACCGAAATATCAAAAAGACAGTGCTGCTTACATCCAGCAAACTTTCTCGCACTCTAATGTCACCGGTACGAGTGAGTATAAACATAGTGCGCGATGAACCAGATCTTAAGCAGTATAATAAACCGCATCGCATCGCAGCTGTGTTGATGGAAGGAGAATTTTCTTCGGTATTCGAAAATCGATTGCCCCCGGTGTTGGCCGAGGCACCCGAAATTAATTTTCGGGTAAAGAGTATACCCACCGCCATGATTGTGGTATCGGACGGAGATATAATAGAAAACAAATTCAGAAAATCGACCGGAGGTTACTATCCTTTGGGATACGACCGTTATACGAACCAAGTATATGGCAACAAAAACTTTTTGCTCAATTGCATCGATTATTTGAGTGGCGACTCGGAGTTGCTTACAGTGCGCACCAAAGAGTTTAAATTACGATTGCTTGATCGGATAAAAACTGAAGAAGAGCGTACCACCTGGCAAGTGATAAACACTGTGCTGCCGATACTATTTATTATCTTATTTGGGGTTGTGAAAGCGCTTGTGCGCAAACGCAGATACGCATCATAACGAAACTGATTATTATCCATGAAGAACAGGACCATTATTATTTCCGCTTTGTTGTTGGCCGCGCTGGCCGCCTATCTCTACTATGCCAAAAACAAAGTCTCGACTATAAAGGAGGAACTGCGAAACTTTGCAGTTGCAGATACAACAGCGATTTCAAAAATATTTCTTGCAGAAAAATCAGGCGCTGCAGCATTGCTCGAAAAGCAAGCCCCCGGCCACTGGACAATCAATGGAAAATTCAAAGCGCGTAATGATGCAATTAATGTATTGCTCACCACAATGATGAAACTAGATGTATATAGTCCGGTTTCAGAATCTGGTGTTGACAACGTCATAAAATCGCTTGCCAGCAAAGGCACCAAAGTGGAAATCTATTTGGCCGACAAAGGCAAGCCTACCAAAGTCTACTACGTGGGCGGGCCTACGCAGAGCCAGCTGGGTACATTTATGATTCTGGAAAATTCGTCCAAGCCTTTTGTGATGTACATCCCCGGATTTAATGGGTACCTGAGCACACGTTACTTTACCAAAGAATCGGAGTGGCGTGCGCGTGACTTGTTTCAATATGGCAAGGGTGAAATCATTGCCTTGTACATGATAAACTATGAAAAGCCCGAGCAATCATTCGGAATTATTTATGAAAGTCCTGAAGAAATAACGTTGCTCGATGCCGATAGTATTCCCGTAGCGGGTGTAGATAAGCAGTTGCTGCTTTACTATTTGTCGAAATTTGAGAATGTGTCGCTCGAAACATACGATTACAGTGTGCGACCGGCTTTGCGTGATTCGCTTGTGGGTCTTGGACCAACCAGAGCAATCGGCATAACGCGCGTAGATGGCAGTCAAAAACTGCTACGTATGTATAAAATGCCTGTAACTTCTAATGCGGTTGTAAAAGAAGATAAAGATGGCAATCCACTTACATGGGATGTGGACCGTATGTACGGCATGATTGATAACAATGAAACATTGGTGGTCCTCCAATACTACGCATTCAAAGAAATGTTGCGCGAAGGCAAAGACTTTGTACCACCAAAGCCCAGTGCATCCAAAAGAAAGAGGTAGGGCTGAATTGTCGGTTTATGTTATATATTTGTACTCCTTTTTAAACAAAACCGACCCTTTCGTATGAAGTTTATTGTCTCCAGTACCAACCTTTTGAAACAGTTACAAGCCATCAGCGGTGTGCTGGCCAGCAACAGCCCTTTACCCATGCTTGAAAATTTCCTATTCAATGTAATGCCGGGTAAATTGGTGATATCGGCTTCCGATCTTGAAACCACCATGACCACCAGCATGCCCGTAGAGTCGAAAAAAGACGGTAAAGTGGCCATACCTGCTCGCATACTTTTAGATATTCTTAAAACATTGCCAGAGCAGCCGCTCACATTCACCATTGACGAAAAAACCAATGCGGCAGAGATAAGCTCCGATTTTGGTAAATATAAAATATCAGGTCAACCGGGTGACGAGTTTCCTCGCCTACCTGAAGTTACCGGCCTGTCAACTACAGAGCTGCCTTCTTCAGTTTTGAGTGAAGCAATAAATAAAACTCTATTCGCTACAGGCAACGATGAACTACGTCCTGTAATGTCAGGTGTATTTTTTCAACTGTCAACCGATAATGTGACTTTTGTTGCTACCGATGCCCACAAACTGGTGCGCTACACACGCACCGATGCCAAATCAAAAGAGACCGCTTCGTTCATCATACCTAAAAAGCCACTCAACCTCTTGAGAAATGTGTTGCCTGCAGATGATGTAAAAGTGAAACTTGAATACAACGAAAGCAATGCTTTCTTTTCTTTCGAAAACTTCAATCTTATCTGCCGCCTCATTGATGGACGATATCCAAATTATGAAGCGGTAATACCTCGCGAAAACCCCAACCGTCTCACCATTGACAGGCAGGAAATACTGAATTCGATTAAACGTGTTTCGATATTCTCCAGCAAAACCACACACCAGGTTCGTCTTAAAATTACAGGCAGCGAAATGCAAGTATCTGCCGAAGATCTTGACTTTGCAAACGAAGCACAGGAGCGATTGAAGTGCAACTATGAAGGTGAGGACATGGAGATTGGGTTTAATGCGCGCTTCTTGATGGATATGCTCAGCAACAACGACTGTGATGAAATTGTGCTGGCTATGTCAGCGCCCAACAAAGCAGGTTTGATATTGCCTTCCAACAGCGAAAACAGCGGAGAAGATATTCTCATGCTGGTAATGCCTGTAATGCTAAATAGTTAAACCGTTTAGTTGTATCACTAATTTTTCTGGGTAGTTATAAAATAGGTTGTGGAGCCACGATATTGCCTTTGCCCTTGCTTAATATCAACAGACCTGCGAAAGTAATCAGCCCATTGAGAACCAACAATTCGAAGCCAAACTTGTAGCCATTTAACCATTCAATAGAATTGAGGTTTATGTAGTAACACAACACAGGTGACAATATGCACACCAGTGGTACCCATTTGTCACGCACACCCAGCTTTGTGAACAAGCCAAAAGCGTAAAGGCCAAGCAGTGGCCCATACGTATATCCAGCCACGGTAAACACCGCGCTTATTACACTATCATTATTGATGGCTTTGAAAATAAGTATCACACCTATCATCATGATGGAAATAGCGATGTGGACTGTTTTGCGGATACGCGTTTTCTTCTTCTCATTCGTCATTTTTCGAATGTTCAGAAAGTCGACACAAAAAGAAGTGGTAAGTGCGGTGAGTGCAGAATCAGCGCTGCTATACGCTGCGGCAATCAGGCCAATGATAAATAACAACCCAACAATGCCATGCATATATCCACCCGTAGCGAGCATAGGGTACAACTTATCGCCATTGGCTGGCAATTCAATTCCTTTCGCCTTGGCATAGATGTAAAGCATAGCACCCAATGACAGAAACAACAAATTGACAAACACCAACACAATACTGAAGGTGAACATATTCTTTTGTGCTTCGCCAATATTGCGGCAACTTAAATTCTTCTGCATCATATCCTGATCCAGCCCGGTCATTACAATGGCGATAAATGCACCGGCAATAAACTGTTTGAAGAAATAGCGTTTGTCATTCCAGTCGTCAAAGAAAAAAATGCGCGAATACTCCGACTTGTCAATGGTGTCAATAAGCTCGCTAACACCCAGATTGAGATCGCTGCCCACGATATACACCGTAACTCCCACCGCTAGCAACATAAAAGTAGTTTGCAAGGTATCGGTCCAAATGATAGTCTTGATACCTCCACGGAAAGTATATAACCATATCAACGCGATGGTGATGATTACTGACACACTGAAAGGAATGTTCCAATGATCGAACACTGCAAGCTGAAGAACAACAGCCACCAGGTAAAGCCGAAAAGCAGAGCCAAGTGTGCGTGAAAGCATAAAGAAAGCAGCACCCGTTTTATAAGACCAAAAACCAAATCGTTGCTCGAGGTAAGAATATATAGATGTGAGGTTGAGCCGATAGTACAGCGGTAACAACACGAGCGCAATCACTGTGTATCCTGCCAGATAGCCCAACACCATTTGCATGTATGAAAACTGGCTGGTGGCCACCCATCCTGGTACCGAAATAAAAGTAACGCCTGATAGCGAAGCGCCAATCATTCCGAACGCAACTACATACCAGGGCGAATTTTTATTTGCAAGAAAGAATGATTCATTGTCTGCACCCCTTCCGGTGAAATAGGAAACGATGATGAGCAACAAAAAATAGGCTAAGATGATGGCAACAATAACTTGTGGTGACATGTTATATAAGGTTTCAACAAATTAAACGAATAATTCGCTCGGCCTGCGCGCTATTGCGGCTTACATTTCAACATTGCGTTCTTAATAGTATACCCCGTTTTTCAAATGCGGGGTCAAGAGAGTACATTTGCGCAACGCAATATTTCAATCACAGTGAATTCATATTCATCAAAACTATTAGAGGAAGCGGTAAACGAGTTTGCCCGCTTACCGGGCATAGGCCGAAAAACCGCGCTGCGGCTGGTGTTGCACATTCTAAGGCAAAAACCTGAGGATGTAACTCGCTTTGCGGGAAGCCTTACGCGGCTGCGCAATGAAATTCACTACTGTAAGCAATGCCACAACATTAGCGAAAGTGAAATTTGCAACATATGTGCTGACAGCAGGCGCGACCGTGGGGTGATATGTGTGGTGGAAGATATCCGTGATGTGTTGGCTGTAGAAAATACCAGCCAATACCGGGGTTTGTATCATTTGCTAGGGGGTGTAATTTCACCGATGGAAGGTATCGGCCCGGCCGACCTCAATATTGAATCCCTACTTGACCGGGTTGCACAAAACGAAACCCGCGAGCTGGTGATGGCCCTGCGCACCACCATGGAAGGAGACACCACCGTGTTTTATCTATACAAGAAACTCAAAGACCATGATGTGGCCATTACAACCATTGCGCGCGGCATCGCTATTGGCGATGAGTTGGAATATGCTGACGAAATTACACTGGGACGTTCGATTGTGAACCGAGTGCCTTATGATGGCGGAAGACATTAACATCAATGAGTTATCTTGGATGCCTTTACCAGCCAACCTATTATTTACTGACTACAATTTAAAAGGGTGAAACTTTCAGTCATCATAGTAAACTATAACGTAAAATTTTTTCTGGAGCAGGCATTGCTTTCGGTGCGCAAGGCGTTGGCGGGCATCGATGGCGAAGTGTGGGTGGTAGACAACAATTCGGTAGATGGTTCGGTCAACATGCTTCACGATAAATTTCCTGATGTAAAATTGATTGCTAACACACAAAACACCGGTTTTGCAAAGGCCAACAACCAAGCCATAGTCGAAAGCAGCGGGGAGTATGTGTTGCTGCTCAATCCCGATACAGTAGTAGAAGAAGATACATTTACCAAAGTAATTGAGTTCATGGATGCGCACCCCGATGCGGGTGGACTGGGTGTTAAAATGATTGATGGTAAGGGGCGTTTTTTACCGGAATCAAAACGCGGCTTGCCCACGCCTGCCGTGGCTTTCTACAAAATATTTGGTCTGGCCGCGTTATTTCCTAAGTCGCGCACTTTTGGTCGTTATCATTTGGGCTACCTCGACAAAGATGAAGTAAATGAAGTAGACGTGCTGGCAGGTGCATTTATGCTGTTGCGCAAAGCCACACTCGACAAAGTGGGAATGCTTGACGAAGATTTTTTCATGTATGGCGAAGACATCGATCTCTCTTATCGCATCACCCGGGGTGGCTTCAAGAATTATTATTTCCCCGACACACGCATCATTCACTACAAAGGAGAGAGCACGAAGAAGAGCAGCATCAACTATGTATTTGTGTTTTACAATGCCATGGTAATATTTGCGCGCAAACATTTCAGCGCACAGCATGCTAATCTGTTTTCGTTTTTAATCAATATTGCCATATATGTGCGAGCAGCCATGGCCCTGGCTATCCGGTTTATGAAACACATTGCGCTCCCCCTTGCAGATGCGCTTATGATATATGGTGGAATATTCTTGCTCAAAGAATATTGGGAGTACAACATTAAATACATTCAAGGCGGCCATTATCCAACAGAATATATGGCCTTAGTTGTGCCGGCATACATCCTGGTGTGGATTGCATCTGTGTTTCTGAGTGGCGGATATGACAAACCCATCAGTTTATCCCGAATAGTGCGCGGCATATTCACAGGTACACTGGCCATATTAGTTGTTTATGGCTTGCTCAGTGAGACTTACCGATTTTCGCGTGCACTCATTTTGTTGGGTGCAGTATGGGCAACCATCAGTATGCTTTCGATGCGATTGATATTGAGCATGGCCTGGCCTCGTGTATTTGCCACAGAGGGAGCTGCAAAGAAAAAAACAGTGATTGTAGGCAGTGCGGTAGAGGCACGCAGAGTGCTTTCGCTGCTCAAACTGGCCGATACCCAAACTCAGTTTTTAGGGTATTTAACCTCGATGGAGCCAACAGAAAACGAGCGCGACATGGAAGAATTTCTGTTGGGGCGTGAGGATCAATTGGATGAAATTATCAGTTTGTACAAAATAGATGAAGTCATTTTTTGTGCAATTGATGTCTCTTCTCAAGCCATCATCGACCGCATGACCAACCATCACCACCGTGACATCGAGTACAAAATAGCGCCCCCGGAGTCATTGTATATCATTGGCTCCAATTCGGTTGACAACCCTGGTGAATTGTACATGGTAGATATTAATGCCATAAGCAAGGCAGGTAACAGACGTAAGAAAAGACTGATGGATGTGTGCCTATGCATGGCGCAGGTGGTTGTGAGTCCTGTAATGATACTGGTAGTGCGTGAACGTGGAGGATGGCTACTAAACTTACTGGACGTGCTGAGGGGAAAGGCAACGTGGGTAGGTGTTCCTGCAACCACTGGGCGCAATTGCGTGTTGACACCGGCAGATGGTGTAAAAAGTGAAGTGAATGACGAAAAACTTCTGGCAAGACTTAATTCATTATATATCAAAGATTACCGCCCCGCTAACGATCTATTTATCATTTTACATAATCTTAGAAAATTGGGCCACCGTAAAAGACTCAGATAAAGCCGGGGAAAGCTTTCGGGCAAAGCGGAAAGCAGTTAGGTTTTCAGTTAAAATATTTTACATTTGCAATACTATTC
>JBBKVM010000043.1:0-71031 GCA_037968415.1 Bacteroidia bacterium
CTGAATTTACTTTTCAGCTTGCGTATGATTTTTTTCTTTGGCTGTTCTTTGGCCATGGCCGGATAAAAAAGGAAGGTGTAAAAAGGAATGCAAATATCGGAAAAATATTGCACGGGAGAGTGCATTTGCGCACAGGCTGGCGCACATGCCGCGTGGGCAGCGCTGTAAAGTAACTGCGGCACTGGAAGTGATAAATCGAAAAATTAAAATATTTTTGCAATTACTGTGTTATATAAAACTGTCAACCCACGATCCTTGCGCTCATTCCACAAAGTCATAACAGCCACTGCGGTATTGTTTCTGCTCACAGCAGGATGCTCCACTAAGAAGAATACTTTTTTTAGCCGCAACTACCATGGCGTAACCACCAAGTACAATGGTTATTTCAACGCCCGTCTGCGTGTGCAGGAGGGTGCCGCGCAGCTGGCCAAATCGCATGAGGATAAATATGACCGCATACTCAAGGTGTTCCGCTTTGCTGATCCGCAGAAGGCTAAAGCCGTGTATCCCGATATGGATGAGGCCATCAAAAAAGCTTCGCTGGTGATAGAGCGTCACAGCATGGAAATAAAAGGACGCGAGTACAACGCATGGATTGACGACAGCTACCTGCTGGTAGGTCAGGCGTATTTTTACAAACACGATTTTTTTAGTGCCCTCGAAGCATTTCAATATGTAGCTTCCAACTATAAGTATAACGCCATACGATTTGATGCATTGGTGTGGGAGATGAAAGCCGACCTGGAACTGGGCCGGTATTATGACGCGCAGAACATTTACGATTTCGTTAGCAACAACAAAGATTTTCCTTCTCGCCTGCGCAGCGAGCTTTACGCCACTGCGGCCAGCATGGCGCTACAGGTGAGCAATTACCCGCAGGCCATCGAATACCTGGGCAAAGCTGTGGCCTCAGAAAAAAAACGTGACAAGCGCACTCGCTATACTTATATTTTAGCACAATTGTACCAGCACGAGGGTGATTACCCACGCGCATTTGCGCTGTACGAAAGGGTGATCAAGCTCAATCCACCTTACGAGATGGCTTTCAGCGCCAAGATTAACCGTGCCCGCTCTTTCGACCCCGAAGGAAAAAATAGCAAAGAGATTCGCGACCAGCTCACCAAAATGTTGCGTGACGATAAAAACGCGGAGTACCTAGACCAGATTTATTATGCACTCGCAGGGCTGTCGCAAAAGGAAAGCAACGAACCCGAAGCGATAGATTTCTTGAACAAATCGGTGGCGGCAAGTACAAGCAACACCAACCAAAAAGCACTCAGTTACCTGGAGCTGGCCAAGATTTATTTTGGCAAACCCGAGTACCGCAAGGCACAGATTTATTACGACAGCACGGTGACCTTCCTCAGCAAGGAGCACCCCGACTACACGGTGATACTGAACACACGCAACAGCCTGAACAGTGTGGTGGAGAACCTCAACACCATTGAGCTGCAAGATAGCCTGCAGGTGCTGGCCGCGCTGCCTGCCGCGGAACGCGAAAAAGCCATTGACGACATAGTAAAACGTGAGCAGGAAGAGTTTAAGAAAAAGCAGGAAGAGGCGCTGGCAGCCAAGGCGCAGGAGCAATTGACCCAGCAACTTTTAAATGACCCCAACAACAAACCGGGTGGCATACAGCCTCCGGGCGTGGGCACAGGGTGGTATTTTTACAATACCGCAGCTGTTAGTTTTGGGTACACCGAGTTTCTGAAAAAGTGGGGCAACCGCAAGTTGGAAGACCACTGGCGCAGAAGCAATAAAGCATCAATCATTGTGAACGAAGAAGGCGAAGGCGCGGAAGGCGATTCGCTGAGCGCAACAGCCGGAGGTGATGACGCAGGCTTTATCAACAACAAAGCCCGCTATCTTCGCGCATTGCCTGTGAGTGTGGCAAAAAAAGAGGCATCAGACGCTAAGATCATGCTGGCTATGTACTCATTGGGTACAATCTATCGTGAGCAGCTGCTCGACTACCAAGAGTCTATCATGTGGTTCGAACTGCTGATGAAACGCTATCCCGAAAACGAAAACAAAGTGGCTGCGTTGTTTCAGTTGTACAGGGCTTACCTGGCGCTGGGCAATGATGCCAAGGCCAATGAATACAAGAACATTATTCTCACCAAATATCCTGACAGCGAATACGCCAACATCATATTGAATCCGGAAACGGCAGGTGACAAGTCGAAGAAGTTTGCCAAGCTGAACGAATACTATGAGCAGACCTACAATGCTTATAAAGACAGACAATTTGCAGAGGTAATAGCGCGCAAGGATGCTTCGGATTCGCTTTTCCCACACAATCACCTGAGTGCGAAGTTTGATTTTCTAAAAGCGTTGGCCGTGGGCAAAACGCAGGACATGAACAGCTTTGAAACGCAGCTGCAAGGCATTATAATCAACTACCCCACCGATTCGGTGAAGGTAAAAGCGCAAGAGCTGATTGACTATCTGCAGACACTGCGCGGTGGGGGTACGCAGCAAATAACGGCACTGCCTGAGATAGAGAAATATGTGTACCAGCCCGAAGCGGAGCACTATATTCAGGTGGCATTTCCCAATAAGTCAGTGGTGGATCAAAATGACCTCAAAGTCAAAATATCGAACTATAACAGTAAGTACTACAGCCTGAATAACTATACCGTGAGCAGCATGTTTTTGAGCGATAGTTTGCAGGTAATTATCATCAGCAGGTTTGACAAAGCCGCCACCGCGCTCGATTATTACGATAGTTTTTATGGCAATACCGAGGTTTTTGAAGAGGCCGTGTTGATGGTGGCCGAGCCGTATGCCATCTCGCTTATCAACCAGCAAACGCTATATAAGGATAAAGACCTCGCCCACTACCTCGATTATTTTAGAAAAAAATACAACCGTTGATCAGGTGCCTGATACGCAACGTCTTGATATTCTTTTTTTTAGATTGGTAAAATAATTACATTTGCACATCCCATTTCACTAAATCCATTTAATCATGAACATGTTTTCTTCAGATTCAAAGCAAACAAAGGGACCGCAACGCAGTTACGACCAGGCCGGCACATCTATCAATTTGATAGGCGCAGGCACCACCATAGAAGGTGAGGTAAAACCGAAAGGAGACATCAGGATAGACGGGACCATCATCGGTTCGGTTTCTTCCAAAGCCAAGGTGATCATAGGTACTTCGGGTATTGTTCAGGGCGATGTGGTATGCCAGAATGCCGACATAGAAGGCACTATCAAAGGCAAAACCACAGTGGCTGAAATGCTGGTCTTAAAAGCCACATCAAAAATAAATGGTGACATCATTACAGGCAAACTGGTGGTGGAAGTAGGCGCAAGCTTTACTGGTTCGTGCAATATGGGCCCCATGATAAAGGACCTGAAACATGGAGAAACACAAAATCAGCGCGAAGAAATCCGCGAATCAGAAAAAACAGCCTAATAGCACGGTTCGCTATACCGGGATAGCCGGTCAAATGCTTTTTATTATTCTGGCCGGGGTGTTTGTTGGTATCTACCTCGATAAAAAATTTAGCTTCGGCTTTCCACTGTTTACATTGTTGCTGAGTATCGGAGGTGTGGTATTGGCCATGTTTGTGATCATCAAAGAAGTTTCGCGCGACACCAAAGACCCGCATTAGTTTATGTCCATTTTTAATAAGTACGCCTACTGGTGGTTGATTGCAACCGTGTCATTGGTGCTTTACGCGTTGTTTGCATTTTCAGCACCACACCTGCCACTGCGCTATGTGAGCGATAAGGTGGGGTACATCATTTTGTTTTTTGCAATTCTTACCGGCTCGCTGCATTTGTTGATCAATAAATTGGCTGGTCAACGTCCACAGCGATTTGTTACGTACTACATGGGGCTTACCACACTCAAAATGTTCGTTTTGGTCATAGTACTCATGGCTTTTGCCCTCACCCACAGAATAGAGGCCGCCAGTTTTATTCTCACCTTTTTTGTATGCTACCTTGTTTTTTCTGTGTTTGATGTAGTGATGATGCTAAAAGGGATGCAGAAATAATCGTCAAACGCTTGAACAATGGGCGCTTACCTTTTTTAGTAAGGAATATATTTCTAACTTTGCGCTCTCTTTTGAAAAACGGGATAAATTACATTCATGGGCGCACATAAACGTTTATTTATCAATTACTTCGGGGCAATTGCCATGCTGTTGTTTACAGTTACGGCCACCCCAAATTTTGCCTATGCATCTGAAGACCACGATGCTTTAGAAGCTACCACCGATGCCCATGCCGCGGATGCGAACGCTGACGACTCCCACGCCAAAGAAAAATTCAATGCCGGTGAAATGATTATGCATCACATCACCGATGGCTACGACTGGCACATTGCTGATATTGGCGGTCACCCCATCAGCATACCGCTGCCCATCATTATTTATACACCCGGCCAGGGTCTCGATATGTTCATGTCATCGAAATTCGATCACGGGCACACAGCGCACAATGGCTTTCGCCTTGACCACGGTCAACTGATATCAGTGAGCGGAGCCAATTTTTATGACCTGTCCATCACCAAGCACGTGGCATCATTGCTTATCAGCTGTTTTCTCATCTGCTTCATATTTATTTCGGTTGCCAACAAATACAAGCGCAACCCCGGCAAAGCACCTTCTGGATTGCAGAATTTGCTCGAAACCCTTATCCTTTTTGTAAAAGACGAAATAGCCAAGCCTTCAATTGGCCCCAGGTACGAAAAGTTTGTGCCTTACCTGCTTACCGTATTCTTCTTTATCTGGATTAACAATATCCTGGGCTTGTTGCCATTCTTTCCGGGTGGAGCCAATGTAACAGGCAGCATTGCCGTAACGTTGGTATTGGCGCTGTTTACTTTTGTTATCACAACCATCAACGGCACCAAAGATTATTGGGTGCATATATTCAACACACCGGGTGTTCCGTGGTGGCTTAAGTTTCCGATTCCATTGATGCCCCTTGTTGAATTTGTGGGCATGATCTCCAAGCCGTTTGTACTGATGGTACGTTTGTTCGCCAACATCACAGCAGGTCATATCATTGTGCTGGGTTTCTTCTCACTCATTTTCATATTTGGTGAAATGAACCAGTGGTTGGGCGCGGGCGTATCTTTATTCACGCTTGCATTTACTATATTCATGTATGTCCTCGAATTGCTTGTTGCGTTTCTACAGGCATATGTGTTCACGCTGTTGTCGGCCATATACTTTGGTATGGCGGTAGAGGAACACCATCATCACGAACCTGCTGCCGGACACGCACATTAATCTGTTAATCCTTAAATACTATATATTATGTTGTTACTCATTTTATTACAAGCTGCCGGAATTGGAAACCTAACTTTCGGTATTGCTGCACTTGGCGCAGGCGTAGCCGCACTTGGTGCAGGAATTGGTATCGGTAAGATTGGTGGTAGTGCGTTGGAATCCATCGCACGCCAGCCCGAGGCAGTTGGTGACATCCGAGCAAACATGATCGTAGCTGCAGCCCTTATTGAAGGTGCCGCATTCTTCGCTATCGTGGTTTGCCTGCTTGTGATATTCCTCAAGTAAAAGGATCTAACCTGCATCTGTGACGGTTGGTCACAGGTGCAGGTTTATTATTGAACACTGACTTTATTTTTTAAAATACAATCACATGGAACTCATAACACCCGGCTTTGGACTCGTTTTCTGGATGACCATTTCCTTCAGCGTGGTTTTATACCTCTTGCTGAAGTTTGCCTGGAGGCCCATTATGGGCGCACTCAAGTCGCGCGAAGAATTTATTGAGAAGTCGCTACAGGCGGCAGAACTTGCGCGTCAGGAAATCATAGACCTCACTGTAGACAACCAGAAACTAATCAATGATGCCAAGATAGAGCGCGACAAAATATTGCGCGATGCGCGAGAAGCCAAAGAGACCATCATCTCCGATGCACGTACCAGGGCAAGCGTGGAGGCCGACCGGCTTATCGAAATTGCCAAAGAAGCAATAGAGAATCAAAAAATGGCAGCCATTACCGAATTGCAAAATTCAGTTGCGGCCATGTCTATAGAAATTGCAGAGAAAATTTTGCGCAACGAATTGAAAGACGATGACAAGCAGAAGGCTTTCATGAATAGCTTGCTAAATGAAATAAGCGCTAACTAAAATCGTATGAGGCAGACAAAAGTTTCCAGACGGTACGCGAAATCGCTTCTTGACCTAGCACAGGAAAAGGGGTTGATGGATGCAATCTATCATGACATGGTTGCTATACACAAACTGTGCAACACGAACAAAGATTTTACTTTGATGTTGCGCAACCCACTGGTGAATGCCGATCGTAAAAAAAATATTTTACAAGCGATATTTAGCGGAAAGCTGAATAACCTCACCAACATGTTTCTTGAGTTGCTCACGAGCAAGAAACGTGAGATGTATCTCGAAGCCATCGCGGTTGATTTTATTGACGAATACAAAATCATAAAAGGCATCACGACCGCCATGATCACTGCGGCACACGGCCTTGATGATAACATGCGCAAGCAAGTGATAGAATTGGTGCGCAACAGCGGAACCAATGAAGTAGAATTGACGGAGAAGATAAACCCCGAATTGATAGGCGGATTTGTGTTGCGCATTGGCAATATACAATACGACACTACGGTGGCGAAAAATCTCAATGAGTTGAAAATGAATTTCACAAAGAACCTTTACGTAGCAAAAATTAAAAATAAATAACCATGGTTGAAATAAGACCTGATGAAGTATCAGCGATTCTGCGCCAGCAGCTTTCGGGATTCAAAACAGAAGTAGAATTACAGGAAATAGGGACCGTACTCCAGGTGGGTGACGGTATTGCGCGCATTTACGGACTGTCACAAGTACAGTCGGGCGAGCTGATCGAATTTGAAAACGGTTTGCGTGGCATCGTACTCAACCTTGAAGAAGACAACGTGGGAGCAGTATTGTTAGGACCCTCTTCTAACATTAAAGAAGGCGACACAGTAAAGCGAACCGGCAAAATTGCTTCTATTCAAGTAGGCGAAGGCGTGTTGGGCCGTGTAGTTGATACACTAGGTAATCCGATAGATGGTAAAGGTCCTATTACAGGCGTTACTTATGAAATGCCACTTGAGCGCAAAGCCCCGGGCGTACTTTTCCGCCAGCCGGTAAACGAGCCGCTGCAGACAGGTATCAAGTCTATCGACTCTATGATTCCTATCGGGCGCGGGCAGCGTGAGCTTATCATTGGCGATCGCCAAACTGGTAAGACAGCGGTAGCCATCGATACCATCATCAACCAAAAAGAATTTTACGACAAAGGCGAGCCTGTGTATTGCATTTATGTGGCGATAGGTCAAAAAGGATCTACAATTGCCAACATCGTAAAAGTACTTGAAGAGAACGGAGCCATGCCTTACACTACGGTGGTGGCAGCGCCAGCCTCTGAGCCAGCGCCTATGCAGTTTTACGCGCCTATGGCTGGAGCTTCTATCGGTGAGTTTTTCAGAGACACCGGCCGACCAGCATTGATCGTATATGATGATCTTTCTAAACAAGCGGTGGCTTATCGTGAGGTATCATTGCTGCTCAGACGTCCACCCGGTCGCGAGGCATACCCTGGTGACGTATTTTATCTGCACTCACGCCTCCTCGAAAGAGCTGCTAAAATCGTGAACTCGGATGAGATTGTACAGAACATGAACGACCTTCCCGAAGCCCTTCGCCCATTGGTGAAAGGTGGCGGATCGCTTACCGCACTGCCTATTATCGAAACACAGGCGGGTGACGTGTCGGCATATATTCCAACTAACGTGATCTCCATCACCGATGGCCAGATATTTTTGGAGGCCAACCTGTTTAACGCAGGTGTGCGCCCGGCCATCAACGTAGGTATATCAGTATCGCGTGTGGGTGGTAATGCACAGATCAAATCGATGAAGAAAATTGCAGGTACGCTTAAGCTTGATCAAGCGCAGTACCGCGAATTAGAAGCATTCTCTAAATTCGGCTCCGACCTGGATGCCGCCACCAAGGCAGTACTCGATAAGGGTAGCCGCAACGTGGAGATACTTAAGCAAGGACAGTTCTCGCCCATGCCGGTGGAGAAGCAAGTGGCAATAATATACGCAGGTACCAAAGGATTACTTCGCAGTGTGCCCGTAAACAAGGTGCGTGAATTCGAAAGCACCTACCTCGACTTGCTCGAGACACACCACAAGCAGGTGCTGGACAACCTGAAAGCAGGCAAACTGAATGATGAAGATTTAAAAGTGCTTGATGAGGCAGCGCGCGATGTGGCTGCCCAGTATGTTGCAACAACAGCTTAATAACCGGTCATGGCCAATTTAAAAGAAGTACGCTTACGCATAGCATCTGTTTCGTCAACGCAGCAGATAACCAAAGCCATGAAAATGGTGTCGGCTGCCAAGCTTAAGCGTGCGCAGGATGCCATTACGCAAATGCGCCCCTATGCCGAAAAGTTGAAAGAGGTTTTGCAAAATCTTTCATCGAGCATGGAGAACGCAGACGGGGGTGAATACGCACAAGAGCGCGCGGTAAACAATGTGCTGATTGTACCTATTACATCGAACCGCGGTTTGTGTGGTGCATTTAACTCTAACGTGATACGCACGGTGAACCGAATGCTGGCACAAGAATATGCAGTGCAACACAACAACGGCAATGTGAAAATATTGGCGATAGGCCGTAAGGCGGCTGAGTTTTTTACCAAGAATCAGAAGCAATCATACATTGGCAATCACAACGGAATTTTTACTGAGTTAGTTTTTGCAAACACTTCGGCCATCTCCACAAAATTGATGGAAGAATTTGTGACAGGAAATTACGACCGTGTAGTGCTTGTGTACAACCATTTCCGCAACGCGGCTTCGCAAGAAATAAAGGCTGAGCAATTGTTGCCAGTGGCACCAGCAGAGAAAGAAAAAACAGAGGAAAGCAAAATGATGGCCGACTATATTTTCGAGCCTTCAAAACCAGAAATTATAAAAGACCTGATTCCAAAGTCGATAAAGATTCAGTTTCACAAAGCTGTGCTCGATTCGCATGCTTCGGAGCATGGCGCACGGATGACAGCCATGAGCAAAGCCACCGACAACGCTGGTGAGCTTATCAAGGCACTTAAATTATCTTACAACAAAGCAAGGCAGGCAGCCATCACAACCGAGATTCTCGAAATTGTGGGTGGAGCCGAAGCCCTCAAAGGTTAAAAGTTTATTCATCACAAAAGAAAAGCCACCGCTTGCGGTGGCTTTTTTGCATTCAATAATTCACCGTGAATGCATTGTAGTCAATATACATTTGTGCTTTTTGTTTAATCAATACATTTGTTGGCAAACGGATTAGTGAAGTGAATAAAGATTTTTTGAAGTGGGTGTATATAAGTATTGCTGTAACCTTGATTGGTTATGGCACCGGTCGCTTGTTAGAGTGGTATTACCAGAGCGAGTATTATTATCACACACAGGTTGCCAACGTGCAGTCGCAGTTACAAAGTCTTGAGTCAAAAGCATCCAATTACCTGGCAGATATCAAAGCGGATATCCAGAAAAATGGTTCCGAGAATATTTTTAAAAACACCCGTCAGCATCAAATAGAATCAGAGCGAAAGGGAATTTATTTGCTGGTTTTTGATAACGAAAATCTTGTTTACTGGAGTGACAAGCGCATTGCACTACAAAATATTCAGGAATCATTTTCGGATAATAGCCGGCTTTTGCGCACGCGCAATGGCTTGTTCGCGGTGGTTCGCGACTCCCTGGCACACCATCAGTTGATTGGGCTCATCCTCATCCAATCGGACTACAACTACCAGAACAAATACATCCAAAATGAAATGAACCCGCTGCTGCCCTTGTGGCCCGGGGCTAAAGTGTTGACTTCAGAAAGCGAGGGTGCCCGTGCAGTGGTCGACAGCGAGGGTCGATTTGTTTTTGGCGTGGAAGCGGGCCTGGCGCCAGTGGCCAACAGCACTATCCCCGACAAGGCGTTTTGGTTTTATGTGCTCTCCTTGTTGGGTTTGTTAATGCTCATTTACTTTGTGGGAAAGGCAGTAGTAGCACATTCGCCCAATGTGTGGATTTCGCTTTTGTATTTGCTTATCGTTTTGTTAGTGCGCATTGCATGCAGCGTTTTTGAAGTACCCGAATTTTTGTTTTCGTTTCAGGCATTTAATCCGGTGCACTATGCAAGTTCGACCTTGCTCAGTTCGCTAGGTGAAATGTTTATCAACGTGTTGTTTGTTTTTTATGCGTTGTCATTTCTGCACAAGTATATTGTCATTTCAGATAAACTTCAATATGCCAGCCAATCGGGGAAAATGGCAATGAGCATAACGCTGTTGGTCGGATATTTTTTTGGCACGCTCGAAGTAACAAGACTCTTTCATGGGCTCATTGTCAACTCCAGCATTTCGTTCAATGTCAATAATCTTTTTGGTTTAGATGGGTACACCGTAATAGGATACACCGTGATTGCTATGATGCTGTTTTCTCTTTTTGTGTTAGCAAACAGCATAGTTAGCTTGTTCTTACGCTTAGGCAACAAAGCATTTTACCGATCTTTTTTTATAGCACTTATCATCATAGTGTGTGCGTGGATTATTGCTGGCACATCAGGTTTGTTCAGCAATTTTGATTTGATGCAGTACATGTGGAGTATTGTTTTTTTACTCACAATTTATCAGGTCAACAACTCTCCCTATTTTCGATATTCACTTATCTCTATCATCCCGGTCATCATTTTGTTTTCGGCATTCGGAGGTTATGGTGTGGTGAAGTATGGAAAAGAAAAAGAGTTGAACAGCAGAAAGCTGCTGGCCCAGCGACTTGACAAAGAGCAGGACCACACAGCAGAGTATTTGTATGAAGACATAGAACGAAAAGTAAATGAAGACAAGTTGCTGCAAGGACTGATGCGTAACCCTTTTCAAAATGCATCCACCATAGAGAGGCGCATCAACCAACTTTACCTTACCGGCTACTGGAACAAATACGAACGCAACATCTACATTTTCGATAGTCTTGCCACGCTGTATAACAACCCCGGCAACGACACTATTTCATTCAACACCATTGAAAGAAAAGTGTTGGAGTTTGGTACACCCACTGAAAATGAGCGCCTGTTCTTTATGGTGAACAGTACCGGCCGCACGGGTTACATAGGTTTTTTGAAAGTGGCTGGCAGCAACAGTGGCCGCGACATCGGCACCATTGTCATTGAACTACGTTCGCGATTGGTACAGGAAGAAATTGGTTTTCCTGAATTGTTGTTGAGCGGTCGCGTATCTTCCAATCTCGACCTTACCGGATATTCATATGCATTGTACAACAACGAGCGACTGATTAGCCAGCATGGAACATTCCCCTTTCCTCTCAAGGCCACTGCATTTGGCCCTATGCCTGTCGAACAGGCTTTTGTAGAGTCAGATGGTTATAGCCATTTGATATTCAAGCGAAACGAAATGTCGCGTGTGGTTCTGAGCAAGGAGTTGGACAAACCACTGGATTACCTCACGCTGTTCTCTTATCTCTTCGCCATTTTCTATTTGTATTTGTTGCTGTTTACATTGCTGCGTTTTGTGCCTTTGCGCTTTTTCCATTTTCAACGATTTACTTTTCGTAACCGCATTCAGTTGGTCATGCTGTCGCTGGTTTTTCTTTCGCTCAGCCTTATTGGCTCGGGCACTATATATTACATCATTCATACCTACAACAAACAAAAAGTTTTTCAGCTTAGCGACAAGGCCAACGCCACGTTGGTTGCTGTAGATAACGAGATGGCGGGCATTGATTTTGCGCCAGCGAATTTTAACGAAGACATGGCCATACGCCTGGGTCGGTTGTCTTCCGCTTTGTCGGCCGAGTTTATTGTGTATGATACCGCGGGCTCACAGTTGTTTTCATCTCAACCAAAAATATTTGATCAGGGACTGGTGTCGCGCAAAATGGATCCTGAAGCGTTTTACCACATGGCCCTCGCGCGCGAAAGCCGGTTCATTCACAACGAAAGCATTGGCAAGCTTAGTTATCTGGCGGCTTATGTACCTGTTCGTGATAACGAAAATATGGTAAAGGGTTATCTGGGCTTGCCCTACTTCGCCAAAGAGAGCGAGCTAAAAAACGAAATTTCAAATTTCCTTGTGGCGCTCATCAATGTATACCTGTTGCTGTTTATTATTGCCGTGGCGCTGGCCCTGCTGGTGGCCGACAGGCTCACGCAGCCGCTGGGTGTGATACGCGAGCGCATGAGTAAAATTCGACTGGGCAAAAAGAACGAACCCATTGTGTGGCGCACCCATGATGAGATAGGTGAGCTGGTGGATGAATACAACCGCATGGTGGAGGAACTGATGCGCAGTGCTGAATTGCTGGCACGCAGCGAGCGCGAAAGCGCCTGGCGCGAAATGGCCAAACAGGTGGCCCACGAAATAAAAAATCCGCTCACACCTATGAAGCTTAGCGTGCAACATCTGCAACGACTAATGATTGCTGATGGGGGGGAAAGTGACAACAAATTCGATCGCATCACACGCACCATACTTGAACAGATAGATGCGCTGACAACCATCGCCAACGAGTTTTCAAACTTTGCCAAAATGCCTCGCGCACAAGAAGCCGAGTGCGACCTGGTGGAAATTGTACAGCAGGTGGTAAACCTTTATGGACAAGAAGATAACACAGAAGTAATTTACCACCCACCCGCGCACACCCTGCCTTTGATGGCCGACAAAGGGTTGCTTGCACGCGCGTTTTCCAACATAATCAAAAATGCGATACAGGCAATACCGGAAGAACGCAAAGGAATGATTTCAGTCAAGACCACCAGTGTCGATGGTGAAGTGCATACCACCGTCACCGACAACGGTATTGGCATAGAGAAAGAGATGCGAGACAAAATATTTCAACCCAATTTCACCACCAAAAGCGGGGGCATGGGCTTGGGGCTTTCTATGGTGAAGAGCATTATAGAAACTGCCGGGGGCGATATTTGGTTTGAATCCGATATCGAGAAAGGTACTGTGTTTCATGTGATGTTACCACTGCACGAAACCTATGAAGCAAGGAACTCAAATTAATTTTATTTTTGTGCACACAGCAAACAATATTAGGAACGCTATATTGAAGCGCTAAACCGATCACACAATGAAAAGACCTATAAGGGTACTCATAGCCAAGGTGGGTCTCGATGGCCACGACCGCGGAGCCAAAATCATCGCATCTTTTTTGCGCGATGCGGGCTTTGAGGTAATATACACCGGCTTGCGACAGACACCTGAAATGGTGGTAAATGCTGCGTTGCAGGAAGACGTAGATGCCATTGGCGTAAGCATTTTATCGGGAGCACACATGACGGTGTTTCCGAAAATTATGGAGCTGATGAAAGCCAAAGAGATGAACGATGTGTTGCTGACAGGTGGCGGAATTATTCCTTCCAAAGACATGGCGAAACTAAACGAGATGGGTGTAGGTCAACTGTTTGCTCCGGGCACCGATACCAAAGTGATTGTAGAATATATTAATGACTGGGTGAAAACAAACCGCCAGTTTTGAAAAATCACACACATGGAATTTAAGAACATACTTACTACCACAACGGATGGAATACTTACCATCACCATTAACCGTGAAGACAAGCTGAATGCGCTTAACAAACTAACCATCGAAGAAATTGGTGTGGCGATAAAGCAAGGAGCGCAGGACAAGCAAGTGCATGGTATGATCATCACGGGTGCGGGGCGCAAGGCATTTGTAGCGGGAGCTGATATCTCCGAATTTTCAAGTCACACTACAGAAGAAGGCACCGCGCTCAGCGCGCACGGCCACCGCGTGTTCGATTCTATCGAAGCATGCACCAAGCCGGTGATAGCGGCAGTTAATGGATTTGCACTGGGCGGTGGCTGCGAGTTGGCAATGGCTTGCCACCTTCGCGTGGCCGCAGACAATGCACGATTTGGGCAGCCCGAGGTGAAGTTGGGGCTTATACCAGGGTATGGCGGTACACAGCGCCTTCCACAGTTAATAGGAAAAAGTAAAGCTTTGGAATTGCTCATGACGGCTGATATGATAGATGCGGAGGAAGCGCTGCATTTGGGTTTGGTAAACTATGTAACCACGCCCGATGAGTTGCTTGGTAAATGCAACGAGTTGTTAGCGAAAATAGCATTGCAGTCGCCAGCAGGTGTGGCGGGTGTTATCAAATGCGTAAATGCATACTATCAATCACACCGATCGGGATTTGAGTTTGAAATAAAATCATTTGGCGAGTGTTTCGACACAGGCGATTTTAAGGAAGGCACAGCAGCATTTCTCGAAAAGCGCAAACCCGCTTTTGAACGCAGTTAATCACAGATGGACTCGAGTATAAGTTTGACAGTTACCGGCAAGGTGCAGGGAGTTTTTTTTAGAAAGTACACACAAGACAAAGCGCGCGAATTGGAACTGCGCGGATTTGTGCGCAACCAACCGGATGGGTCGGTATATGCTGAAGCCACAGGCAATGAGCACAACGTGGCTGCGTTTGTGGAATGGTGCCACGAAGGTTCGCCCATGTCGGAAGTAGCGGCTGTAAAAGTGAATAGCATAATTGTAAAACATATGAACACGTTTTCCATCACGCACATTTAAACCACTGGCCGCTACGCACAGAAATATAATTCACCGCACTTGACACAACTCAAAAAACTTGCAGGACAAACAGCCATCTACGGATTGAGCAGTATTGTTGGCAGGTTGCTCAATTACTTTTTAGTGCCACTTTACACGCGTGTGTTTGTGCCCGAAGAGTATGGCGTGGTCACCGAGTTGTATACCTATGTGGCATTTTTTCTGATCATCTACACCTACGGAACCGAAACCGCCTACTTCAGGTTTGTGCAAAACAAAACCAACAGCCTCAAGGTGTTCAGTACGGCCATGTGGTCGCTGGCGGGTACTTCGTTTTTACTTTCCGGATCGTTGATTTTATTTTCTCAACCCATCGCCACCTTCATTGATTATCCCAATCACAGTGAGTACATCAGTTGGTTTGGTTTGATATTGGGTATGGATGCATTGAGCACCATTCCATTTGCAAAACTTCGCCAG
The DNA here is from genome assembly GCA_037968415.1 of Bacteroidia bacterium. Classification (GTDB taxonomy): domain Bacteria; phylum Bacteroidota; class Bacteroidia; order AKYH767-A; family JBBKVM01; genus JBBKVM01. The sequence continues at coordinate 15,057 of JBBKVM010000043.1, forward strand.
GAAAACAAGGCATTGAAATTTGTCTTTATCAAACTGGTGAATATTGCGGTGAACATAGCGGGCAATTTATTTTTTCTGGTAATGTGTCCATATCTGATAGCACGGGGACTTGATGGATCATTGGGAACATGGTATGACCCGGCAATAGGTGTGGGCTATGTGTTTCTTTCTAACCTGATGGCCAGTGCGGTGGCTTTGGTTTTGCTCATCCCCACATTCAAAGACATACGCTGGGAGTTTGACAAATCGCTGTGGCGCGAAATGATTGTATACGCACTACCCCTGCTGGTGGCAGGCTTTGCGGGTATGATCAACGAAGCGTTGGATCGTATCATGCTCAAATATTTTTTGCCGGCCGGCAGCAATACACTGGCCGATATTGGTATTTATGGCGCCAATTACAAACTCGCCATTTTCATGACATTGTTCATACAAACCTTTCGCTACGCGGCCGAGCCATTTTTCTTCTCACAGGCTCACCGACAGGATGCCCAACAAACCTACGCTCGGGTCATGAATTACTTCATTATTGCAGGGGCACTCATTTTTCTCGCTGTCATGGTGTATCTCGATATAATCAAGGATCTGCTGGGCAGCGATTATCACGAAGGAGTTGCAATAGTGCCTATTCTGCTGATGGCAAACCTTTGCCTTGGTATTTATTACAACCTATCTGCGTGGTACAAAATTACCGGTAAAACAATGTATGGTGCGTATATCGCCATCATGGGAGCTGGTATTACCATTGTGCTCAACATTATTCTTATTCCGCGTATGGGCTATATGGGCTCCGCTTGGACTACGCTTGCATGTTATGCCGCCATGATGGTGGTCAGTTATATAGCCGGGCAAAAATTTTACCCGGTGCCATACAGCCTGCCAAAAGCTGCGGCATATGTGGGTCTGGCCATTGCGCTGGTATGGATTCATGGCGCCCTTTCTGCTATGCTTGAAGCCTCGTTAATGTTGTCGGCAAGCATCGGTACTGCGCTGCTGCTTACCTACATAGTAGTGGGTTTCGTTTCTGAAAAACCGAAATTAAACGTACCTTGAGCGACCATAAAAACACCCTTCCCACAGCAATGAAAGTGAAGATAATAAACACATCTGCACACCCTGACCCCGCCTACGCCACCGCGCATGCCGCAGGAATGGATTTGAAAGCAAACCTTATCGAGCCGGTGGTGCTTGCACCTCTGCAGCGCGAACTTGTTTCCACCGGATTGTTCATTGAACTACCTGTGGGTTACGAAGCACAGATACGTCCACGCAGCGGCATGGCTTACAAGCAAGGTGTGACGGTATTAAATTCTCCTGGCACCATTGATGCCGATTACCGTGGCGAAGTAAAAGTGCTGCTGATTAACCTGAGCGATAAAGATGTCACCATAGAAAATGGTGATCGTATTGCACAGATGGTGGTAGCCACACACGCCTCCGTAGAATGGCAGCAGGCCGAAAAACTTTTGGAAACCCTACGGGGAGAAGGTGGTTTCGGACACACCGGCAACCAATAGTTACTTTTTCATCACAGGTTTTAACAATACTCAACAAGCAACAATGAAGATAATAGTGCCAATGGCAGGTATGGGCAAACGAATGAGGCCTCACACACTTACCATTCCAAAACCATTGATACCCGTAGCCGGCAAACCCATCGTACAGCGATTGGTCGAAGACATTACAAGCATGTGCGGAGAGAAAGTAGAAGAAATAGCCTACGTGATAGGTGATTTTGGAAAAGAAGTAGAGCATCAGCTGGTGGCTATAGCCACAGCGTTGGGCGCCAAAGGCACCATTCATTATCAGCGCGAACCACTTGGCACCGCGCACGCCATACTGTGTGCCGAATCTGCATTAAGCGGCAAAGTGGTGGTGGCATTTGCAGACACGCTTTTTCGTGCCGAGTTTAACGTGGCCAGCGCACCAGCCAATGCTGATGGAGTGATTTGGGTGAAAGCCATTGAAGACCCGCGCGCATTTGGTGTGGTAAAAGTGGACAAGGATAATTTCATCACCGACTTTGTTGAAAAGCCTCAGCAGTTTGTGTCCGACCTTGCCATCATAGGCATATACTATTTCAATGACGGAGATAATCTGCGCAGCGAATTGCAGTATCTTATCGACAACGACATAAAAGATAAAGGCGAATATCAACTCACCAATGCACTGCACAACATGCAGGCCAAAGGCAAAAAATTTGTGCCCGGCAAGGTAGATGAGTGGCTCGATTGTGGTAACAAAGATGCCACCGTGTACACTAATCAGCGTGTGCTGGAGTTTAATAAAAACGAAAAACTAGTTTCTGCCAAGGCAAAATTGACTGATACCATTATAATTCCGCCATGCTATATAGGCGATGATGTGGAAATTACCGCTTCGGTGATTGGACCGCACGTGTCGTTGGGTGATGGAACAATCGTTACCAATTCAATAATCAGCAATGCCATCATTCAACAAAAAACAACAATAAAAGGTGCTGTGATAAACAACACCATGCTGGGAAGCCACGTGGTGGTAGAAGGTAACCCGCAGCAGTTAAGCCTTGGCGATTACAGCACACACAGTTGAAAGCAAACAAATGATAAGTACATATAAAATAGGTTCTCTTTGGCTGGTGATTTTGGTGGCGCTGGCAGCATGCAAAAGCCCGCAAGGCACAACCGCCTCTTCTTCCGGAGGTGGCAACAACGCCAAGCAGGAAAGCAAGTTGAGCGAAAACGAACGCATGGAGCTCACCTTCACGTACGTAAATGCCACCAAAGAAAAAATGCTTGGCAATCTCGATCGCGCGTCCGAACTTTTTGCACAGTGCATTCGCATTGATGGAAGAAACCATGCAGCTATGTATGAACTGGCAGGAATTCTTTCTACACAGAACAAATTGAACGATGCATCATTTTTTGCACGTTCGGCTGTCAACCTCAATCCCGATAACGAGTGGTACCAGTTAATGCTGGCCGAAATATTGCGCAAAGCAAAAAGGTTTGATGATGCCGCAGCGGTATATGGCCGCTTGTCAAAAAAATATCCCGACCGAATTGATTTTCTTTTCGAACATGCCAACACGCTGGTAGCAGCAGGTAAAACTACTGAAGCATTAAAAGTGTTTGATAAAATAGAATCGCAGCTGGGTGTGAGTCCTGAGTTGAGCATACAAAAAGAGCAGATGTGGTTGAAAATGAACCGCACCGACAAAGCCATTGAAGAGTTGGAGAAACTCATTGCCGCATTTCCTACCGAAGCGCAGTACATGGGGATGCTGGCCGATCTTTATCAATCCAACAAGATGCCCGACAAGGCAATGGAGCTATACAAACGCATAGAAGCAATTGATCCCGGCAATCCGTTTGTAAATCTTTCGCTGGCTGATTATTACCGTGGCAAAGGCGAAAAAGAAAAATCGTTTGCTGAGCTGAAGAAAGCATTTTCGAGCCCGAAACTGGAGTTGGAAACCAAGATCAACATCTTGTCGTCATATTACACCATTGTGCAGCAACATCCAGAAATGATGGGGCAGGCTTTGGAACTGGCCGCGGAACTTGCGCGCGTGCATACAGAAAGCTCCAGCGCACATGCCATCTACGGAGATTTTTTATCCGCAGCCGAAAAACCACAAGAAGCCAAAGCACAATATTCCGAAGCGCTGAAAATAGATAAGACTAAGTTTTTGATTTGGCAGCAACTGCTACTCATTGATAGTGAGCTGAGCGACTTTGATACCATGCTTTCGAGAAGCGAAGAGGCAAGTACACTGTTTCCGAGCCAACCGCTGATATTTTATTTCAACGGGGTAGCTCACTATCAAAAGAAAAATTATAATAAAGCCATTGATGCTTACAAGACCGCGCTGATGTTGGTGGTGGACAACAAAAATTTGCAGATACAATTGCATGCCAACATTGGCGATACTTACAATCAGATGAAAAAGTATGCGGATTCGGATGCCGCATATGACGAGGCTCTGGCGCTTGATCCTAACAACGCATTGGTATTGAATAATTACAGCTATTACCTTTCTGTGCGTGGCGAAAAACTCGATAAAGCCGAAAAGATGAGCAAGCTCAGCAACTCGCTGGAGCCCGCCAACTCATCGTATGAAGACACTTACGCTTGGATACTTTACAAGAACGGCAACTATGCAGATGCACGCACATGGCTGGAAAAAGCAATGAAAAACGGAGGTGACAAAAGCGCAGTGATACTGGAGCATTATGGCGATGTATTGTTTAAGCTGGGCGAAAAAGAAAAAGCATTAGAATACTGGAAGCGTGCGCAGGCTGCGGGCGAAGGCTCGGAGTTTTTGGCAAAAAAACTTGCTGAAAAAATAATGTATGAATAGGTTGATGAACACAAGGTTTGTCAAAATATCATTGATGGTGGCAGTGTGCCTGGTGTGGAGCGTGGCGCTGACGGGATGCAAGAGCAAAAAGAAAGCGCTTGAAAAACCAGCACCCGAAGCGTTACCTGTTTCAGAGTTGATGGGCAAAGTACACACTGCTTCTTTTCAACCTGAATGGTTTTCGGGAAAAGCCGGTGTTACTTTCACACAGAAGAAAAGCAGCAATTCGTTTACCGCAAATATTCGCATACAAAAAGACAAAGTAATCTGGGCATCTATTACTCCGGGCCTGGGTATTGAGGTGGCAAGGGTGATTCTCACCCCCGACTCCATCAAACTTGTGAACAGGTTCGATAAAACTTATGTACAGCGCAACTTTGCATATCTCAGTAACTTGTTGCAAGCTCCGCTTGAATTCCAACATGTACAAGCGTTACTCATGGGAAACCATGTAGATTTTTTTCCGGAAATTGCTTTTGCCTCCATGGAAACCACGCCCGCAAATTTTGTACTATCGACCTCCCGCAAAGACGTGAACGCCAATGGAAACAATCAGGGCAAGTCAGTGAGAAAATCGATGCATGTAAACGCACTTAGCTACCGCCCGGTGTTGATGGAGATGGAAGACATGGTTGCGAAGAAAAAAATTGTTGCAACCTATAGCGACTTTTCTACGATAAACAGTCAGTCGTTTGCCAACCAGAACCAAATTGTAGTACATGCGGAAGATAATGTGGAGCTAGACTTGCGCTGGTCGAAATTAAGCACCGAAGGGCCGTTGGAATTCCCCTTCTCAATACCTGCCAACTATGAACCGATGCATTAAATATATGGTGTGCTTGCTGCTGCTGCTTGCACCCGTTGCTATGCATGCGCAATCGAAGCAGGAACTGGAAAACCGTAAAGCCAAACTGCGTAAGGAAATTACAGAAACCAACAAACTGCTAGAAGAAACCACACGGAGTCAGAAAGCCTCCCTCATTTCATTGCAGGCATTGAAGAAAAAAATCGCGGCACGCATCGAACTCATTCGTACCATCAACAGCGAAATAAGTCTGACCGATCAATTGATTGAATCCGCCACTTCGAATATTGCCGACAAAGAACGCGAACTCAAAGAGCTGAAGGAGGAGTACGCCAAGATGATTTATTTCGCTTACAAAAATCAAAATGCATATCAGCGGATGATGTTTGTGTTTGCAGCGGATGATTTCAATCAGGCTTATAAACGCCTGAAATATATGCAGCAGTATGGTGCTTACCGGCAACAGCAGGCCGAACTGATAGTGGAAAAGCGCAAAGAACTTGAAGTGAAAAAACAACAACTCGAAGAGGAGAAAAACAATAAAAAACGATTGCTTGGCAATGAGGTAAACGAAAGAAAATCGCTTGACAATGAGCAAAATGAGCAAATCACTCTTTTCAACTCACTGAAGAATACGGAAAAGAAACTACAGAGTGATTTGAAAGCCAAACAGCAGGCGGAAGCCAAGCTGAACAAAGCCATAGAAGACATAGTAAGGCGCGAGATAGAGGCTGCACGAAAGCGCGCGGAGGCCGCTGGGAAAAAGAATGTGACCACAGCCAATGCACTTACCATGACACCCGAAGCCGCCCGTTTGTCGTCAGACTTTGCCAGCAACAAAGGCAAATTGCCATGGCCGGTTGAGCAGGGTGTTATTACCAGCACTTTTGGCGAACATCCACACCCTGTGCTTGCAGGCATAAAAACAAAAAACAACGGAATAGACATCAACACCAACAAAGGGGCAGTGGCCAGATCGCTTTTTGAAGGTGAAGTAACCGGGGTGGTAGTGATACCCGGTGCCAACAAAGCAGTGATTATAAGACATGGCGAATACCTTACCGTGTATAGCAACCTGGCCGATGTGATGGTGCGTATGGGTGAAAAAGTATCGACAAAACAACCGCTGGGCGTAGTGTACTATAATGCCGAGGAATCAAAATCGGAAATACACTTGGAGATATGGCAGAACATAAACAAGCTTGACCCTTCGGCATGGTTGTTTATGCGCAATTAAGGCCATTTTTTTCATACCTTTGACGACACATTTACAAACGGAATACAATGCAACCATATACACTTCTCTGGAGCCTGGGCGGAACCGAAATATTCCTGATCATTTTTGTGATTCTGTTGCTTTTTGGCGCTAAGCGCATTCCCGAATTGGCCAAAGGCCTGGGCAAAGGCATCAAAGAATTTAAAGACGCCACCAAAGAAGAATCCGTTGACCAGAAGAAAGACAACAAAGAGTAAAACTTTCGGGTAGCTTACCGAATCAAACAATCACTTCTTTATTTTTTACATTCGTTGTATGCTTTTGCGTATTGCGATATTTTTCACTGCATTGCTGATGGCCAATGCCACATTCGGCCAAACATTTTTGGTGGGTCAGCGATCGCTGACCTTCGTAGATGCATCGCGAGCCAACCGGTCTATTCCTGTAGAGATTTTTTACCCCGCAACCACCGCAGGCACCAACACACCCATGGCCGGCAGCGCGGGCATTCGCTTTCCGGTCATCGCATTCGGTCATGGATTTGTGATGGGTGTATCAGCCTACCAGAATATTGCTGATGGTGTGGTGCCGGCCGGATTTATCATTGTGATGCCTTCTACCGAGTCGGGCTTGTCGCCCAGCCACACAGAGTTTGCTAAAGACCTGGCCTATCTCACCACAGCTATGCAGACAGAAGGCAATAATGTAAACTCGTTTTTTTACAACCGCATCGATTCTACTTCATGTGTGATGGGCCACAGCATGGGCGGAGGAGCCAGTGTGCTGGCCATGCAATACAATTCATCTATCTCCGCACTTGCCAACCTAGCTGCCGCAGAAACCAACCCCTCGGCCATTGCTGCAGCCTCGCAAATAAATGTGCCTGCGCTCATCATTGCTACCAGTACAGATTGTGTTACACCGGCATCCTCCAATCAGCTTCCTATTTACAGCGACCTGCAAAGCAGCTGCAAGTTTTTTGTGAACATACTTGGTGGCAGCCACTGTCAGTTTGCCAACTACAACTTTAATTGCGCGTTGGGCGAGCTCACATGCACGCCATCTCCTGTGCTAAGCCGCGCGCAACAGCACGCCATTATCAATCAGTTATTGGTGCCTTGGTTGAAGTACGTGCTGAAGGGCGATTGCATGGCTGGAGTCGATTTTGAATCGTATGCCAACAACTCCCTTGATGTGGCTACCATACAATCATGTGCTGTGTGTGCGCCCACTGCTGTGAACGATGCCATTGGTGCCAGTCTCATTCAAGTGTATTTGAATTCTCAGTCTACGCTGCACCTGCAGTCGGCCAATGGTTGTGGCAATGCACGTTTTAGTTTGTTCGATTTGCACGGTCGTTTGTTGCTAAGTCGGGAGGTTGGAGCTGACCCTGTGGACATAGATTTGAAGAATGATTATAAAGCCGGCTTGTACTTGTGGCGTTTCGATTCGGAGTGCGAATCGGTGGCCGGCAAAATTGTGTTGCAGTGATGCTTACTTAGCAGCTTGCAAGTGGCTTAACACTTTTTTCATGATACCGTACCACATGCTCGAGTAAAAAGTTTCGTTGCGGTCGTGCAACTCCTCGATTTTTCCTGCAGCCCAATCCCATGATGGATTTTTACGCATTAACTCCAGCAGGCTGACCGTGATATCGGTAAAGAAAGGATGCGAATGTTTTTCTCTGTAGCGAACAGATTTCTTAATCAGCTTGCGTGCTTCCAATTGCTTGTCAAATAACAGTGCCACCAATCCATTCAGCTCGTTAGAAATAGCATTTAGGTCTTTGAGGTGCGTGGCATTCTCCTCAATCAATCGAAGCATATTATCGAACTCACCTCTTTCAGTTTGTCGGTCATTGAAGTTTTCGTACAACATTACCACCAGGCGCGAAATCATGGAGTGGGTGGTGGCAATCAGAAAGTCTTCTTTGCGATGCTTGTTGATGGCGCCAATATGATCCGCCATATCAAACTCACGCAACGCGTTTTCTGTGTCCAGAAAATCAGCATATATCTGACCTTTCACTACATGATAATACATTTCTTCGTGCGGGCTTGCGTCATCTGCTACATACGATATGGCGTTGTCGATATAACCCAATCGTACGTGTTTGTCTTTACCATAACTAAACAATGCCAGTGCATGAAACATTTGATGCGCGCGCGTGGGCATAAAAGTGCGCAGCTCCTCAATATTTTTAGCGAGGTAATCTACATATGGCTCTATGTAGTGAGTTCTGCGCTCCATATGCTGACACACTTCTAAAATATTTATCAGTGTTTCGTGTTTCAACTTTGCTGAAGTATGTTTTATCATCAGCTTACACAAGTTGTCATACAGTTGTGTGAGTTTGCTCTGAATGCTTTTGCCACTCGCAGCCAACTCGGTGGTCTGTAAAGTCTGAATATTTAGAATTACATGTTCATGAGTGAGCTGCGCCTGATCGGCCACTGCACTATATTGCTCTAACATAGCCGCTCGTTTCTTTATGTCTTTTTCGGCAGTGATGTGCGGCACTAGTAAATTGTAAAACGAAAGCAGCAAATCATATTCTTCCAATTGCATTAGTTCATCAATTAACTGAGTTGACTCCGCTTCCACCTCAGCATACAACCCACGATCAGTTTTGTCTTTGATGGCGAGATAGCGCTCGAATATGGTAATGTAATTGGCCTTGTCGATGAGCATGTATTTATACTCATCAGAATGGGTGATTTCAAAAAGACTTTCGTTGACTTCAGCCAGAATTTTTTTAAAACTCTCTTGCTTTATGAAATTGAATTCTTTGTCGTAGAGGTTGACGAGATCGGGTTCGTTGTCAGAATCTTTTACTACTTCAAATATTCTTTTGGTGACTTGCTGAACAATAGAATTGCTTTCGCTAAACTGCCGAAGGATGAAAGTTTGTACATAATCACCAGGTGGCAACGATCGAATAGATTCAATAATTGACTGGTAAATACCTTCGCGTTGATGTTGTAGCGCGTTTTGTTCTTTCATTTTCAATGGGTACACCACCCTTACCAGGCCTACGATTTGGCAACATCATGCCAGCCCTGCGTGAGGAATAATATCTGTTTTGTTGTTCCTTTCAAAAATAGTTGGATGTATCGCAGATGCAGGCCACTTGCCGTTATAGTTACTAACAGTTTTATTGACAGTCCGAACAACATAAGGATGTGGCGGTTACGCAAACAAAATTGTACGTATCAACAAAAAAAACAAGATGGGCTTTTTAGAAAGTAGCTGAGCGCGCAATGGCTTCCACTTGGCGGAGGTATTCGCGCTTGTTGTATCGCGGAGCAAACACAAAACCTTCAATAGTGATGATGGTACCGCGCGATGGGTTGTGTATGGAATAACTTACAAACGGCCCACCCATAAAATCGCCTTCGGTGCGCCAGAGTCCTCGCAGCTCCACCGCAAAATTTGAATCCACTTCCATCACATTTCGCTTTACAGGATAACTCATTTCGGTAGCCATGTATGAACCTTCTGAAGGGCCGGGAATGTGTTGCAGGCAAATGCTGTCGCGTCTTGAAACAATGATGCGCGAAACAAAATCGGAAGTATCGGTATAGGCCGTTTCGTAAATGATAATTCCCTGGCTCATCTCTTGTGTTTCTCTCCGCAGCCACATAAAATTATTTTTAGAAACAGCCAGTTGAAATCCTTTAGGTGTTATCAGGCTTACGCCAAAAGAATCTTTCACTGTTTTTTGAAGGATTGCATCAAGTAACGCTTGATAGCCTATCACTATTCGATTGCGCTCAGCATCGTTGAGTGCTTGCAATAGCAAGTCGTAGTTTTCGCGCAGATAGGCCGCGATAGAATCGATATTGCTACCGGCAATTCGCACCACCAGTTGAGGAGCCGACCACACATCGTTTCGATAAGAAATGGATACCGGCTCTTCAGCCAATTCCAGGTACACTATATTTTTTTGCAGTTTTAATATGCCTGAAAAATTAGACTGCGGCAATCGCGAAAATCGGAATTGAGCTTCGCCTTGTGGCAAGCCATATTGTTCTGCGGTGAGGATGTCGGTTAGCGCTTTGCCCGCTACTGTATTCCACACATCATCATCGGCTACAAGCAGTATTTCTCCTGGCCGGCCTGATGCTTCCGGGCGCGTGGGTGGCCCTTGCGCGCAACCGCTCCACACAGTAATCAGAACTGCGAATATTAGATGGTAAAGGCGAGGTTTTAGCGGCATGATCAGCCGTTCACTTCTACTTTGATGCGTGTGCCAGGGCGAAGATCGCGTGAATTGGTGATGCGGTTGAGTTGCTTTAGTTGGTCAACCGTTACGCCATCATAGCGCTGCGCGATGTTCCATAATGTGTCACCGGGTTGCACGGTGTAATACACGTATTTGCCCACTGCAGACTCTGTGTTTTTGGCCGAAGCAGTGTTTGCTTTAGCTGTCTCGTTGGGCTGTGTGCTGTCGGTTTTTTCTGTTTTCGCATTGGAAGGTATCGTGCGCGCTGCGGTAAGGGGCACGGCTTGTTTAACCTGCACATACAATGTTAACTTCTGACCATATGCAATATGACTAGACCGCAACTTGTTCCATTTTTTAATTTCAGAAACAGAAACATTATTTTTTTCAGCGATGGTGGACAATGATTCTCCTTTGCGTACGGTGTAAATTTTTCTGATTTCTTTCAGTATCACTTCGTCAGCTTGTGCCAGTTGCGCTGTTTCTTCCACCGCTTCAGGGGCAAATATTTTGTCGGAGGCGGCAATGAAAGAACTCATTTTATTCATTGGCAACCGGATGGAATATTTTTCAGTGCCACCGGGAATATAATTCTTCTTGTACACCGGATTGAGATAGGAAATCAGGTCTTCGCTGATGCCTGTGTGTTGGGCTATAGTGGTAAATGAAACTGCCTTATCAACCTTTACAGTATCCACCTCAAAGTAGGTGAGCATAGGCTTAACAGCTACCAGGTTGTGCTCTTTGCTATGATTCATCACATAGCATACGGCAATGAATGCTGGAACATACCCACGGGTTTCGGCCGGCAGGTACGGACTTATTTTCCAGAAATCTTTGCTTCCTCCAGCGCGGGCAATGGCGCGGTTTACGTTACCGGGGCCACAGTTGTATGCGGCAATCACCAGCAGCCAATCGCCATAAATTTTGTGCATGTCCTGAAAGTATTTGCAGGCGGCAACGGTTGATTTGTAAGGATCTCTGCGCTCATCTATATATGAAGTAACCTGCAGGTTGTACATTTTGCCGGTGTTGTACATAAACTGCCAGATACCGGTTGCGCCCATGTGTGAAACGGCTACAGGGTTGAGTGCCGATTCTACTACCGCCAGATATTTAAATTCGAGCGGTAGGTTATGACGATCGAGTTGTTCTTCGAACATTGGGAAGTATAACTGCGATAACCCCAGTGCACGTGAAGTAAGTCCGCGTTTGCGCGAGGCATATAAATCGATGTAGTCGCGGACTTGCTGATTGTATGTGAGCGGAATAGGCGAATTCATTTTCGCCATGCGGCTGCGATATACCTCTTCACCAAATGTGGGTATGTTGGCATCCGATTGTTTGTAGTCAGCGGTGTTGGGGAAACAATACCGGTTGAGACAATTTTGGCTCACCAGGCTGTCAAGCATGGCGGCTATGGGATCATAAGTTGGCGTCTGTGTTTGTTGTGCCGTTGCTGATAGCATGCAAACACACAAACCGATAACCAGTGAAGTCCATTTCAGTTGCTTCATTGTAAATAGTTTTGATTGATTTGGCGCTGTGCCCTTGCACAGAACCTTTTCCACGCCTTAAAGATAAAACTTATTAGCGGCCCTAAAGATAAATAAGAGGCCCAATCTTTCAACGCCCTGGTAGTGATATCTATTGCCGCATTAATTGGTTTGCGATGGCTAAAAGCCGTTTTTCGCAAAAAACAGGTGCCATGAATTGGGTGCCAAGAGGCAAATTCTTGCTTTGCCCTGTGGGTATGGAGATGGCAGGTAATCCCGCCAGGTTGGCGTGGACGGTAAAAATATCTTCGAGATACATAGTTACCGGATCGGCAATTTCTCCTATGCCAAATGCAGGCCGTGGCGTTGTAGGACCTACGATAAGGTCAAATTTTTCAAATATTCTAGCGGTGGCATCATAGATGAGCCTGCGTACTTTTTGCGCACGGGTGTAGTATGCATCATGATACCCGGCACTCAGCACAAATGTGCCCAGCATGATCCTGCGCTTCACCTCAGCCCCAAACCCTTCGCTGCGTGATTGGGTGTACAAGTCGACAATATGCGAAGCAGAAGGACTGCGATGCCCGTAAAACACACCGTTGTATCGCGACAGATTGGATGAAGCTTCGGCTGTGGTGAGAATATAATATGCCGGCACCATGTGTTTGAGGAGCGGAAAGGAAACTCGCTGCACAACGTGCCCTGCCGAACGCAATGTATCCAGCTGCGTTTCAAAATTTGATTTCACATCCGGACTGAGGGCGGGATGATGGAGGCATTCATCTATGTGTGCGATGCTATATTTTTCGGTGCACTTTTCAAAAGTGGTGTAGTCATCAACCAGCGAAGAAGATGCGGTGGCATCGCGCCCATCCGCACCGGCCATTACCTCCAGCAGCAACGCAGCATCATCGGCACATAATGTGAGCGTCCCTATTTGGTCGAACGAAGAGGCATAGGCAATGAGCCCCCACCGCGACACCCGCCCATAGGTGGGCTTGAGGCCGACTACCCCGCAGAATGAGGCGGGCTGCCTTATGGAGCCTCCGGTATCGGAGCCTAGCGCGGCCAGACACAGGCCCGCAGCCACAGCCGCAGCCGATCCCCCCGATGAGCCTCCTGCCACACGTTCCCGATTATAAGGATTGCGCACAGGGCCATAGACCGAATTCTCATTGGAGCCGCCCATGGCGAACTCATCGCAGTTGAGTCGCCCCAATATGATGGCATCTTCGGCCACTAGTCGCTCTACTGCAGTAGATGAAAACACCGAATTGTAATTGCGCAACATGCCCGAAGCGGCTGATACGTTGTGATCTTTGTAACAGATATTGTCTTTGATGCCGATGACCATACCCGCAAGTCTGCCCGCGGTGCCGGCTTTCATTTTTTGCTCAATCTCAATGGCCGACTGCATTGCCTCATCGGCAAACACTTCTATATAGGAATTGAGTGTGCGGTGGGCTTGTTCCCTTTCAATGTAATGTTGCACCAGTTGAGGCAGCGTGAGCGAGCCTTCGCGCATCAGCTGTCTGACATTTGCCAGTGATTGGTATGTATGTGCCGTTTGCATGCGCGGTAAAAGTAATAAAACCGCCATCGCCCATGGCGTGGACAATCAAGTGTGAGCGATGCGGTATATTGCGCACTGAGCCAACAGAAATTATAGTGAGCCGTTTATCCACCCTCCGTTTTGTCCTCCAAAGTTCGCGTCCGGGCCTGTGGTTTTCTACCATTTGGTTGTATATGTTGCCCACCGCGCAGATGGAAAATTTGGCTGCGTCATGGAGTTTTTGGGCAGGCCTGTTGTATGTAATGCTGCCATTGAACTTATTGGTGTATGGATGGAACGACATCGTGGACCGCGACACCGACCGACTGAACCCTCGGAAAGGCAACTTTCTTTTTGGTGCGCGTGGCAGCGATCAGCAACTCACCTTACTGCCAAGGTTTATCGTCATAGCGCAGCTTATTTTTTATCCGGTATTGTTGTGGGCTGGCGGATGGGCGATGGCTGTATTGTTGCTGGCCCAGCTGGGTGTGATGGCATTGTATAATCATCCTACACGTGGGTGGCGAAGCAGGCCCCCGCTCGAGCTCACCTGCCAGGTGGGTTACTTGTTGGTGGTGCCATTCAGCATCTTGCTCAACGATGGAGCGCACCTTTCTTTGTGGGCATATATTTATTTGTCGTGCTTCGCCATGCAGTCGCACCTGATGGGCGAAGTAATGGATATCGTACCCGACCGAACTACGAAAAAGTATACCACCGCTACAACGATTGGTGCGCGTAATACCAAGTTCATCATCATTGCACTGGTGGTGATAGAGGTAGTCATCGTCACACAGATATTTGACGACTGGATTTTTGGAGGCATGTTGCTGGCAGGGCTGGTGTGGTTACTTGTAGATTTATTTATTCTGTTTCGCGACAAGCAATATTCGCTTTGGCAGATGAAACTTTTTGGTTTCGGGAGCAATGCCATTGCCTTTGCAAGCATTGCCTATGTATGGTGGAGCGGTTGTTTGTCGTGATGATGAGAAAATGCCCGGAAGGTGATCGGGAATAATTGGGCTTTGTTATCTTTACTCAACGGAAACCTCTTACCCTTCAACCCTAATTACTAAAACATGAAAATGAATTTTACCCTATGGCGCAATTTGCGCTTGTATGTTCTTGTTTGTGCTTGCACATTTATTTCCGCGAATTTATTTGCTAATGACTCACGTCAATTGTGGACTGAAGCGGAGGCCGCGCGCCTGGGCACACCCGGTGTTGCCGTGAGCGTGTATCGTGCCATGCATCTCGACCTTGCTTCACTTCGAACATTATTGGCTACCGCGCCATCCGAACAATTGGTCGCTGTGAGGCAATCACAATTTGTAATCAGCTTGCCACTGCCCGATGGTGGTTTGGGAAGCTTCAGGGTAGTGGATGCTCCTATCATGCACCCCACCCTGGCCACCAAGTATCCTGATATCAAAACATATTTAGGTCAAGGTCTTGATGATCGCACGGCAACTGTGCGTTTCAGCATTACCCAGTTTGGTTTGCATGCGCAAATATTGTCTGCTTCCGGCACCATGCTTATCAACCCATGGAACAGCGCCACTACGAGCGACTACATTGTTTTCAGAAAAAGCAATGCTATGCCGTCTACCGAAATATTGCAGTGCACGTTTGTGCCTACAACCGAAGAAGAAATAGTAAGCCAACAGATTTTAGAATCGCTTCGCAATGACAACACGCTGCAAACTACTTCTATTGGTCACGAGTTGCGTACCTATCGCATGGCACTTGCCAGCACAGGAGAGTACACATCTTTCCATGGTGGCACCAAAGCCTCGGGGCTTGCAGCCATGGTGGTAGCCATGACAAGGGTAAATGGAATTTACGAAGCCGAAGTGGACATACGCATGGTGCTGATCGCCAACAACGACACACTGGTGTATACCAGTTCTGGCTCCGACCCATACACCAACAATAATGGAAGCACTATGCTGGGCCAAAATCAAACCACACTTGATAACATTATTGGTAGCGCCAATTATGATATCGGCCATGTGTTCAGCACAGGCGGAGGCGGTGTGGCAGGCCTACGCGTGCCGTGTGTCACGGGGCAGAAAGCGCGAGGCGTAACAGGCCTTTCGTCTCCTGTTGGCGATCCGTTTTATGTAGATTACGTGGCGCACGAAATGGGACATCAGTGGGGAGGCAATCACACCTTCAATGGCAGCTCCGGCAGTTGCTCAGGAAACCGATCTGCATCCGCGGCCTATGAGCCGGGCAGTGGCACCACCATCATGGCGTATGCCGGAATCTGCGGAGCTAACAACACACAAAATTTTAGCGACCCCTATTTCCATACCAAAAGTTTTGATGAAATAGTTACCTACTCCACTGTCAACACCGGCAACACGTGCGCAGTCACCACGCTTACCGGCAATACCGGCCCGGTGGTTCTCACTACGCCCGATTATTACATTCCATACCTCACGCCTTTTATGCTCACCGGCTCTGCTACAGATATTGATGGCGATACGCTTACCTATTGTTGGGAGCAATATGATTTGGGGCCGGCAGGCGCGCCCAACACACCCACAGGTGATGCACCTATTTTCCGTTCTTTCAATCCCACACTTAGCCCAACCCGCTATTTCCCTCGGTTACAAAACATAGTGAACAATACACAAACCATTGGTGAAATACTCCCATCTTATGCGCGCACGCTCAACTTCAAGGTTACCGCCCGCGATAACGTGGCAGGTGGCGCAGGTGTGAATCATAATAACACTTCGGTGAAGGTATATGTAATTAACACGGGCGCACCCTTTCTTGTTACTTCGCCAAATACTGCTGTAGTATGGCTTATGGGCACACAAGAAACTGTAACATGGGATGTGGTAGGCACCACCGCAGCGCCTATCAGTGCCGGCAATGTGGACATACTGCTTTCGCTTGATGGCGGCTTCACTTATCCGGTAACACTTGCCACCGCAGTGCCTAACAATGGCTCGGCCATGGTAACGGTACCCGCATTGGCGACCACTCAGGCGCGTGTGATGGTGCGTGGCGAAGGCAATATATTTTTCGATATTTCCAATACCAATTTCAGCATTGATGTATCGAGTGGTGTGGCAGAAGCAGGCATCGCCAATTCAATAGAAGTGTATCCAAATCCAGCCACAGAAGATCTCAACATAATACTGGGCGAGCAACTCAACGGTGTCATCACTGTTGAACTGATCGATCTTGCCGGCAGAATAATTAACTCATCGGTACACCAAAGCGATGGCACAAAACAAAAGATCATTTTCCCACTCACACATTTAGAGCAAGGCATTTATCAGGTTCGTATAAATTCAGTACGCGGACAGGCTGTGAAACGAATTGTAAAAATGTAATTGATCCCAGCCCAAAATTTAATTCGCCAGCCCATGGATTAAACCGCCAGCCCATGGTTTAAACCATGGGCTGGCGAAAAAAACAAATCAATATGCCACATTCATTTGTCAATATATGGGTGCACGCTACTTGGGGCAACTAAACATCGCGCACCATTCATATTGCCTCAGGCAGAAAAGCAGATTTATGATTTCATCACACGACAATTTGAATCATTAAATGGCCGGCAAGAATTGTCAATAGCATGCCCGACCACATTCATTGTTTGTTTTTGTTGAACAGACAGAGTTCTATTGCGGAGATAGTGAAGCAGGTTAAAGGAAGTTCATCACATTTTATCAATGATCAAAAATTGTTGCCGGAAATGTTTGCTTGGCAAATAGGTTATGCAGCTTTTTCTGTGAGCGAAGGCAACTTGAAAAATGTTTATTTCTACATAAAAAATCAAAAAGCACATCACCCAAAAATAAATTACAAAGATGAATTGGTCAGCTTGAATTAGCAATAGTGAGATTATTCACCGATTGTTTTGGGCAGCAGATATTGATGATTCGCAGCATGTGTTTTTCATTGTCGGTATACGCTCTCCTTTTCATACATTTGTGCACACATAACCATGCCTGCAAAGGCAGTAAAACCCATCTATTTTGTTTACAGGAATAATGCACACACACGTTTTGGTAGTCACCGTTTTTTTGGTGCTGTACCTTGTAAAAACGTTACTGTTGTTTGCCGGCTCACCGGCCACGCTTGATAATTTCACTGCACGCACCAAAGTACCCGAGATGATTGTGAGTGTACTTTTTTTACTCACCGGATTGTATCTCTGGAAATACAGCGGAAATGTAGACACGTGGTTTTACGTAAAATTGGGTGCCGTGGCGGTGGCTATTCCCAGCGCCATTATTGGGTTTAAAAAACGCATTAAGCCGTTGGCGGTATTATCGTTTTTTCTAATCGTCTATTCTTACGGCATTTCAGAAACCAAAAGCCCTGTGTTCAAGAAAGCCGACATCGCTTCAGCTTATACCGATACGGACAACACCTTGTTGGGCAAAGAAATTTATATGGGTGAGTGCGCATCATGCCACGGAGCTGATGGTCGCGGAGGATTGAGCGGTGCCAAAGACTTGTCACTTTCAGAAAGTTCACCCGAAGAAGTGAGTGAGCGCATAATTGAAGGCAAAGGAATGATGCCTGCCTTTGGCAAACGCCTTACTGATGTGCAGATAGACGCTGTAGCTACTTATATAATAGAAATGCGAAACGAGTAAGCGTACATGCCACAATTACCCACCGCACTCAAACACAATCAGGAGAAGGCCATACTTGTCGGCATCATACACCGCGGGCAAGATGAATTGCAGATGCGCGAGTTTCTCGATGAGCTCGCTTTTTTAGCCGAAACGGCTGGCGCAAAAATGGTGCGTATGTTTTGGCAGCGACTCGACAAACCCGACAGCCGCACTTTCATAGGCTCGGGCAAGCTCAACGAAATACGAGACTACATTAAGGAACACAAGATTGACATTGCCATTTTTGACGATGAGCTCTCAGGCGCACAAATTCGTAACATCGAAACAGTACTCCAATGCCGCGTGCTCGACCGCACCAATCTGATCCTCGACATATTTGCCAAACGCGCGCGCACAGCCCAATCACGCACACAAGTGGAATTGGCTCAATACAAATATTTGCTGCCGCGCCTTACGCGTATGTGGACACACCTCGAAAAACAACGTGGTGGAATCGGAATGCGTGGCCCCGGTGAGCGCGAGATAGAAACTGACCGAAGGGTTATTCGTGACAAGCTATCACGCCTGCGCGAAAAACTAAAAGAGATCGACAAGCAAAACATAACCCAAAGAAAGCAGCGTGGCGAAATGGTGCGTGTGGCTTTGGTGGGATACACCAACGTGGGCAAGTCCACGCTGATGAATGTGCTGAGCAAGTCGGATGTGTTTGCCGAAAATAAATTGTTTGCCACACTCGAAACCACGGTGCGCAAAGTAGTGCTCGACAGTATTCCTTTTTTGCTGAGCGACACGGTTGGGTTTATCCGCAAGCTGCCGCACGACCTGGTGGAGTCTTTTAAGAGCACCCTTGACGAAGTTCGCGAGGCTGATATCCTTATCCATGTGGTAGATATTTCTCACCCCACTTTTCAAGATCACATTAATGTAGTGAACGAAACGCTGGCGGAGCTTGGCGCAGGCGATAAGCCCACACTCACCGTCTTCAATAAAATAGATGCATATTCATTTGTTGAAAAAGAAGCCGATGACCTTACACCTTCCGATAGCAGCAACATCAGTCTTGACGAATTAAAAAATTCGTGGATGGCAAAAGAAAATGGCCAAACTGTTTTTGTTTCCGCCACACGCAAAGAAAATCTTACCGAGCTGCGCGAGGTGTTGATACACATGGTTCGTGAAATGCACTTTGAGCGATACCCCCATAACGCACCAGGCCCCCGCGATGCAGGGGCCAGGGAATAATCTTTAACGCTCAGTTTATTCTCTCACAAAACGAGCGGTATGCACCGGTTTGTCGTTGCGGTCGTAAAGCTGCAACGTGTACAGGCCTTTAGAAAGTTCCGATACACGTACCGATTTATTTGCTGAATTGATGACAGCCGTCATCACTTGTTTGCCTTGTACATCAAACACACGAGCGGTGAGTTGTGGATATTTCACATCATCCCATGATGCATTGATCACATCAGTTGCCGGATTGGGATACAACGTAATAGCAGGAACAATTTCAAAAGGCTGCTCGATGCCGCTGATCAGCGTCACCGTCATATCATCAATTTTTAAATTGCTGCCACCACGCGCGGAGTCACCAGCGCTCGAACCGAATACAATAAGAATTGTATCAGGTTGATTGGAGGCAGTATAATTAAGTGTAACAGTAGCTTGCTGATAGACAGCATTGGTACCACCGAAAACAATTCCACCATCGGCTATCGGCACACGCGCCTGCAACAAGGTATCGTAGTAAGACATGGAAACCAGACAGCCTGCAGAATCCACGTTGGCAGCAGGTGCATATTTGTACCAGAAACTAAAAGTGTTCACTTTTTGATTGAATGGAATGCCTAGTACGAACGACTGGTTGGCAAGATTTACTGTGCCTGTAAACAGGGTGCCCGGAAGTGTGTCGGGCAATGTGCCGGGCAATGGGTTGGTGGTAAGCACTTTGGTTTCGAGCCGGGCAGCGAATAGGCCAGTACGCTTATCGGTTGATTTTGTAACAGTAGCCGGTGCGCCCGATATCACCAGTTGATTGAGGGTGCCCCAACCTTGCGGCTCTTCGTACAGAAAAAGGTTGGTCCAGGTCTCCATGCCCGGGTTGGGGATGGTTTGTGCGGCTGCCGGCATCAGCGCTGTTACAAGAAAAAAGCTTAATAGTAGATTTTGTTTCATATGGTTTCTGAGTTTGGTATTCAAAGATAGTGGTGTGGCACGATATATCAACTAAAAATCCACCTCGTCAATGATATTTTAATTCTAACTTTGCACCAATGGACTCTACCCGGCAGCAAAAATTTGCAAAACTTATCCAAAAAGAGCTCAGCGAGATATTTGTAAAAAATGGCGCTGACTTTTATGGCAATGCGTTTGTTACCATCACTCAAGTACGCGTGAGCCCCGATTTGGCTTTGATGAAAGTGTATTT
The DNA here is from genome assembly GCA_037968415.1 of Bacteroidia bacterium. Taxonomy (GTDB): domain Bacteria; phylum Bacteroidota; class Bacteroidia; order AKYH767-A; family JBBKVM01; genus JBBKVM01. The sequence goes on from JBBKVM010000043.1 coordinate 35,731, forward strand.
AAGCCTGTTTAAAGCTAAAAATGCTGACAAATTGCTTGAACAAATTAACCACCGAAGCAGAGAGATCAGAGGCCACCTGGGAAACCGCATCAAAAGCCAGATTCGCCACATTCCCGAGCTGGTGTTTTATATCGATGACTCGCTTGATTATGCCGAAAACATCAACCGTATTCTCGACCAGATAGACATACCGCCCGCTCCCGATAGCGAATAAACAAACCCATCAAACAAGCCATTTACATTGTATGAAGTACGACCCGATTAAGCGCGGATTAGGCAACATCTTTAATCGTACTCCGTGGCTACGCATTATATTTTATCGATTGCTCGACTTGTTGTTGCTGCGCGCATGGCACGTGCACCGCGAACTAAGATTATGGAAGAAGGCCCACCCCAATGCCACCCACATACTGGATGCCGGGGCAGGGTTTGGTCAACACACATATTGGATGCACCGCCACAACAAGCAGTTGCACATTATGGCAGTAGATGTAAAAGACGAACAGGTGCACGACTGCAACCATTTTTTCGAACAGATACAAGCCGATAAAGTTCATTTTGAAGTAGCGGATCTCACGCAATTTGTAGAAGAGAACACCTATGATCTTTGCCTGTCGGTAGATGTGATGGAGCATATTGAAGAAGATGTGTTGGTATTCAAAAACATTTGCAAATCATTGAAAGCGGGTGGCATGTTGCTCATCAGCACGCCATCTGACAAAGGCGGGAGTGATGTGCATGGCGATTCGGAAGAATCGTTTATCGAAGAGCATGTGCGCGATGGCTACAATATGCAAGAGATTATCGACAAGCTGCACAGTGCCGGATTCAGCCGCGCGGAGGCATTGTATTCCTACGGCACTCCCGGAAAAATTTCGTGGCGACTGTCCATGAAATATCCCATACTGATGCTGGGCGCCAGCAAGTTATTCTACCTTGTGCTGCCGGTGTGGTACCTTGTTACCTACCCGCTTTGCTTCATACTCAACTGGATGGATACCACCATGACACACAGTGAGGGCACGGGGCTGATTGTGAAAGCCTGGAAATAAAACTGCAGAGGTGAAATGAAAAATTTCCCACTTTATATTGCCGGCCGCTACCTGGTTTCAAAAAAGTCGCACAATGCCATCAACATTATTTCACTTATTTCGGTGGTGGGTGTGGGCATAGGCACCATGGGGCTAATCATTGTGCTATCCGTGTTCAATGGGTTTGGTGCGCTCGTGCTTTCACTTTACAACACTTTTGATCCTGACCTGCGCATCACACCTGCCACAGGCAAAACATTTATTCCAGGACCTGCTTTTGAAAAAATAAAAACCATGTCGGGCGTGGTTTTGTATGGCGAGACATTGGAAGAAACTGTGCTGCTTCGTTACCGCGAGCGACAATATATTGCCACAGTAAAAGGCGTGGGCCCGCAGTATGCAGCCGCCAATCATCTTGACAGTATGATTATTGAAGGAAAGTCGCTGCTGGCCGATGAAGATGACGCTTACACACTGATGGGCAGTGGAATTGCTTACGCGCTGGGTGTTCAGGTGAATGATGCCTTCAACCCGGTAAATATCTATTTACCGAGGCGCGGTGCTGTGGCTTCGCTCAATCCCGAAGCCGCATTTGTGCAAATGCCTGTGATGGTGTCGGGCGTGTTTGCCATACAACAAGATTTTGACACCAAATACACATTGCTGCCTTTGCGCCAGGCCCGCGAATTGCTCAGCTACGAAAAAGAAGTGAGTGCCATAGAGTTAAAATTTGCACCCGGAGTGGACGAAGATGAATTGCAGAAAAATATCATGCAGGCTGTGGGCAAAAATTATGTGGTAAAAAACCGGTTACAGCAGCACGATTTCCTCTATAAAATATTACGGTCCGAAAAACTTGCCGTGTACCTAATTCTCTCTTTTATTCTGCTCATCGCAGTGTTCAATGTCATTGGTTCGCTTACCATGCTGATTATTGAAAAGAAAAAAGACATCACCGTATTGTGGAGCATGGGTGCTGACGCAGGGTTGTTGCGAAATATTTTTCTGGCCGAGGGTATGATGATCTCGCTGGTGGGCGCGGTGTCGGGATTATTGCTGGGCTTTGTGATTTGCTTTGCGCAGCAAACATGGGGGCTGATAGACATAGGAAGCAGCGGATCGTTTGTGGTCAATGCGTACCCCGTGCAGATGCAGGCCATGGATTTTGTGTATGTGTTTGCCACTGTTGTGGGTATAGGTTTTGTGGCATCATGGTATCCTGCACGCCAAATGGTGAGACGCCATGTATACAGCGCCACCGATTTGGTATAGACGCTTGCTTTCATTTCGCTTAAATTCACGGTTTGTTTTACAAAGTATTTCAGTTTAATACTTGATATTATTCCAAAGGGTCAACGCATGGCAGAACTTTGAAAAGTTGAGTTCGCAACTTGAAAGATTGAGGACTTTGACTCAATTGTATCGATCTCATATTTATTCCACCTTTTATTAGTAATTTGGGGAATATTCGTCAGCAAAACATGTGTACTGTTTCACTGTTGCGCTGGCGTATTTTTCCTTTATGAATTTTTTACCTCAGATATCTGTTTTTGGAGCTCCTAAAATTTTAAGTTATGAGTTTAGCGGTATAGAATCACACGCTCCCGATATTATCATTTGGGCAGCACCTATTATGTTCTTTTTTGTGTTGCTTGAGTGGTTTATTTCATACCGACAAAACCGTCACTTGTATGAAAAGAAAGAGACAATAGGTTCAATTTTCGTTGGCATCGGCAATGTGATTATAGCAACCATACTCAAGCTCGGATTATTGGCCATTCTCATTTGGGTTTACAATCTGGTGCCGTGGCGGTTTCATTTTTCATGGTGGTATTTTGTACCCTGTTATGTTTTGTTTGATTTGTGCAGCTATTGGGCGCACCGCATATCGCACCACCAGCGTTTTTGGTGGGCTACGCACGTGGTGCACCATACAGGCGAGAATTATAACCTCACCGTATCTTTCCGGCTAAGCTGGATGCAACACCTCAAGCTAATATTTTTTCTACCGGTTTCATTTATTGGTTTTCATCCGGCCATTATTTTTACCGTCAATCAAATAGCGGTGCTGTTTCAGTTTTGGGTACACACTGAATACATTCGCAAGCTGCATCCGGCCATCGAATATGTTTTTGCTACACCTTCTAATCACCGCGTGCACCATGGCTCGCAGCCCAAATACATCAATAAAAATTTTGGTGCCACATTTATTTTTTGGGACCGAATGTTTGGCACATTTCAGCCCGAAGAAGAGCAGGTTAATTATGGGGTCACACACCCGCTCAAGAACAAATCCAATCCGGTGTACATCAACTTTCATGAGTATGTAGATATGTGGAACGACATGCGAAAGGCAAAAGGGTGGAAGATGAAATTGTTTTTCTTATTTGGCGATCCGCAGGATATAGAAAAGTATAAAACAGCCCGTTCACTGGTAATGGCACAACCGCGCAAAATCGAATTTGAATCAACTCCACAATCAAAAACAGGGTGAGCAGCATCAATAAAAAAAGCCGGCAATATCTGCCGGCTCGTTTATGTGTTTGTGCTGTTTGTTTTTGATTATTCAGCTTTGTCTTTAAACTGTGCTTTGTCGGCCTCCAACTGCTGCATGATTTCCTGATAGCGTGTTTCGTTGTTGGCTTTTTTTGCCTGGTTGGCTTGCTCTATTTTGACTTTGTAAGCGGTCACGTCCAATACCACGTTGATCACCTTGGCATCGTATAGGTGTACAAACTGGTTGTCGCCATACCACCACAAGGCGGCCTGCACTTTGTCGGTCGATTTGGTGAGGGGTTCCACGCGCGTGGGCTCGCCCATTATTTCTTTTACATCACTGGCCTGTTGTCCGAGGCGTAAAAAGTCTGTAGCCTCCTGCGCAAAAGCAGAAGAAGCAAAGAGAAGAAATATGAAAGTAAGAAGTTGTGTAAGACGTTTCATGGTACTGTGGTTTTAATATTAGAAAGTTAAAGTTAGAGATAAATTTTGGTACTTACACATATGATTTACAATGCCACCAACGCATACATGCCTCCGCACTTGCTGCGGAATGCCCATATGCAAACGGTGATACCTGCATTGTTTCGTCAGGTGGAGGTGGCATACACGCGTCAGCGCCTCACACTGCCCGATGGCGATTTTGTTGACCTTGACATGGCGGGCAGCGGGAGCAAGAGGGTGGCGTTGCTGCTTCACGGCCTTGAGGGCAGCACTGACAGCGCCTATGTGCGCGGCATGACCAGAGCCCTCATAGCGCGCGGCTGGGATGTGGTGGCACTGAATATGCGCGGCTGCAGTGGTGAGCCTAACAGAATGTATCAGTCATATCACTCAGGCGCTACGGCCGACCCGCTTTTTGTGTTGCAGTGGCTGCGAGGAGAAAAGAAATATGAGCAGGCCGCATTGGTGGGGTTCAGCCTGGGCGGCAATATCACACTTAAGTTATTGGGTGAGTTTGAAGAGGCCACCAATCTGGTAACGTGTGCGGCAGCCATTTCGGTGCCATGCGATCTGGCGGCCAGCGCGGCCGTGCTTGGCCAGCGCGGAAACTATATGTACATGAAAAGATTTTTGTGGCGCCTGCAGAAAAAAATCAGGCAGAAAGCACACGCATTTCCCGAACACGGAATTACAAATCATCAGATCAGCGCGATGCGAAATTTTTTGGATGTGGATAACCTTTACACCGCTCCTGCGCATGGTTTCAAGGATGCTGAAGACTATTGGGCACAATGCAGCAGCGTGGGTTTTCTGGACCACATCCGCGTGCCCACGCTATTGTTGCAGGCAGCTGACGATCCATTTCTTGCGCCTTCGTGCTTCCCTTATCAGCAAGCCGAGCACCACGCACACCTCACCCTACAGGTGACCGAGCGCGGAGGCCACGTGGGGTTTATGCAATTATGGGATGATGAATATTGGCACGAAACGCGGGTGGCTAATTATCTCACCACACAGGCCGGCTGAATTAACTAAGCTTGTCGGTAAGTAATTTTATCTCCACGCGGGGAGATATTTTCTGATACAAAATATTGTGCACCGCTTCGCAAATGGGCATGTGCACCTGATGTTTTTTGTTGATTTCGTGTATACACTTTACAGCGTAATAACCTTCGGCCACCATGTTCATTTCCACTTGCGCAGATTTTACCGAATAGCCTTTGCCCACCATATTTCCGAATGTGCGGTTGCGACTAAACTGTGAGTAAGCTGTTACCAAAAGATCGCCAAGGTAAGCGGAGTCATTGATGTCGCGTGTGATGGGATGCACGGCATCGACAAAGCGCTTAATCTCTTGAATGGCGTTGCTGATAAGCACCGCCTGAAAGTTGTCGCCATAGCCCAGACCATGACAAATGCCGCTGGCTACCGCCACTACGTTTTTTAGCACGGCTGAATATTCACTGCCGTAAATGTCGTCACTCACAGTTACTTTGATAAAGCGGCAACGCAATTCTTCAGCAAATGCTTCAGCCTTGCCCACATCCTGACACGCCACGGTGAGGTACGAAAGTTTTTCGAGCGCTACTTCTTCCGCATGACAGGGACCGGTGATTACACCAATATTTCCTAACGGCACATCCAATATCTTGTTCAGGTATTCACCCACTATCAGATTGTGTTCCGGCACAATTCCTTTGATGGCTGAGAATACAATTTTGTCATTGAAAGATGCTTTGTCAATATCGCCTATTGTGGAAAGCAAAAATGCAGAGGGCACGGCAAGCACAATAGTATCTGAATTGGCAAGTGCCTCAGGCAGGCTGCATGTTACGGTGAGCTTGTTTGTGTCGAGGGTTACATCGGTAAGGTAGTTGGGGTTGTGACCGTACTTGCGTATGTAATCAACTGTTTCCTGCTTGCGCACATACCAAGTAATGGCGGCATCGCGCTGCAGCAACATTTTGATGAGGGCCGTAGCCCAGCTCCCACCACCGATGATGGAAATGTTTTCAGTTGTTTTTTCGGCCAAAACTAAAATTGAATTTTGCGCGTCACTACTTCGTTGCCACGTTTTACTTTTACTGTAGTGTTATCGCCCTTGTTAAATTTGCCAAGTGCTTTCATATAACTCATCATGTCGGTTACTTTCACATCGCCCAGTTGAACCACTATATCGCCTACCTTTAGTTCTGCCTTAGACGCAGGCTTGTCATCCGTAATTCCGTCAATGCGCATGCCTTCACCATCAAACATGTAATCGGGCACCACGCCAAGCGTCACCGTAAATCGGGGTGCCTCTTCATTGTCGTCATTTTTGGTTTTGGTAAAGGCAAGTTTGTCTTGCTTATTGATAAGTTCGATCAGTCGGTAATTGTATTTGATGATGCTGGCAGTGCCGTTGTAATTTATTTTGTCTTCATCGTCACTTGGTTTGTGATAGTCGTTGTGAGTGCCGCTAAAAAAGTGCAACACCGGTATGTCTTTGAGATAAAATGAAGTGTGGTCACTTGGGCCCACGCCCGATTCGCTTGTTTTTATTTTCAATCCGTCTACCTCAATGGAGTTGAGCATGGGCATCCATGCGGGCGAGGTACCCACACCGTTGATGCCAATTTTCATATCGGAGGTATCCAGCCGGCCTATCATATCGAAGTTGATCATGCAGTTGGCGGTGGCCAAATCGAAAGTCGGATTTTTGCAATAGTAGTTGCTGCCATAGAGTCCTTTTTCTTCGCCCGAAAATGCGATAAACACATAGTTGTATTTGGTGAGGTTTGATTTCTTTATCATTCGCGCCAGCTCTATCATACCGGCCACTCCGCTTGCATTGTCATCGGCACCGTTATGTATTTCAGGCTCACCGCGGTGCAAAGATCCTTCATCGCCCATGCCCAGGTGGTCGAAGTGCGCACCTACCACAATGGTATATTTTGCCTTGTTGTCGATGTTGCCAACAACATTGTAAGCCAGGTACTCGGGTTTGCTAAACTCTGATGCCACGCGCGTTTCCACACCGGCCTTCAGTTGTTTGCTTATTTTGGAAGTAGCGAACACCACAGGCACTTTGGTTTTGGTAACCTTTGATGACAACTTGCGCGAAGGGTCGGGAAGACTTTTTGAAGTATTAATAAATATGATGGCGATGGCTCCTTTCTTTACAGCAAAGTCAATCTTCTTGCTAATATCTTCATGGTCGGCATATTTCGAACCATGCATCTTGTCATCAGGCGTGCCGATTTTAATTACAAAAACTTTTTCCTTCAACTCGGTGAGTTTTTCATAGTCATCGTAACCCAGGTCGGGAGCCGAAATGCCATAGCCCACATGCACGATGGGACCAAAGCCTGAATTCTCTTCCGATTGTGGTAGCGGATAGTATTCTTCACCGGGAGAATAACTTTTATCTCCTATCAGCAGCAGGTTGCTGCGGCCCAGGGTCATTGGTCCGTTGAAATAAAATTTCTGCAGATAACCGCCACCGGCCAGGTAAGGAGCGATACCCGCATCTTTAAATTGAGCGGCCACATATTGTGCGGCCATCAATTCCTCAGGTGTGCCCGCCTCGCGCCCTTTCAAAGAATCGGCTGCCAGTATGACGATGTGTTTTTTGAGCGCGGCTTTGAGGTCGTTGTCAGATTGTGCCTGCGCCTGAAATGCCATGAAAAGCAATCCGAAAATGATTGCCGATAAAAGGGTTATTCGTTTCATAATCAAGTATGTTTTGTGAATGCTAAAAAAATAAGCGCGCGCCCGTGGGCTCTGCACCGAATCAAATATTAAAAAAAATTCCGGTTGGCACAATGGAAACCTATATTTTTTGGCCAACACACACTATTCTTAAGTACATAATGCGCTGGTTTTGTAACCAGCCGCCTATTGCACAGGCAGGCGCTCTGCTTATTGTGCTTTTACTTCCTCAGTTGCTTTTTTGCGCTCGGGCCTCATCTGCGGAAAGAACAACACGTCTTGTATGGATGGCGCATTGGTCATTATCATGGCCAGCCTGTCGATGCCTATGCCCAGCCCTGTGGTTGGGGGCATGCCATATTCTATGGCGCGCAGGAAATCTTCGTCCAGCACCATAGCCTCTTCATCACCTCGCTTGCCCAGTTCCAGTTGTTCTTCAAATCGTGCACGCTGATCGATTGGGTCGTTGAGCTCAGTAAAAGCGTTACATATCTCTTTGCTGTTGCAGATGGCTTCAAACCGCTCTACCAGCCCGGGTTTGCTACGGTGCTTCTTGGCCAGAGGCGACATTTCTACGGGATAATCGGTGATAAATGTGGGTTGAATCAACTTGGGCTCTACCATTTCACCAAATATTTCATCTATCATTTTACCACGACCCATTTTGCTGTCCACATGTATTTTCAGCGTGCGGGCCACTTCGGCTACCGCGGTTTCATCCATGGCGGATATATCATGGCCGGTGTATTCTTTAATGGCATCGTACATACTCAATCGTTTCCATGGCCGCTGAAAGTTGATGGTGTTTTCACCCACCTTCACTTCGGTGGTGCCATGCAGTGACATGGCTATTTTTTCGACCATCTCTTCCACCAGTTCCATCATCCAGTTATAATCCTGATAGGCCACATACAGCTCCATCTGTGTAAACTCCGGATTGTGAAAGCGGCTCATGCCTTCGTTGCGAAAGTCTTTCGCAAACTCAAACACGCCATCAAACCCACCTACGATCAGTCTTTTGAGGTATAGCTCGTTGGCAATGCGGAGATACAATGTGGTGTCGAGCGTATTGTGATGCGTTTTGAAAGGTCGCGCGGCAGCCCCTCCATAAAGTGGTTGCAACACAGGCGTTTCTACTTCCAGGTATCCTTTGTCATTCAGAAAGTCGCGCATGGTTTGCACCAACTTGGAGCGTTGTACAAATGTCTCACGCACTTCAGGGTTTACGATTAGATCCACATAGCGCTGTCGGTAGCGCATCTCCGGGTCGGTGAAGGCATCAAATACTTCGCCTTCTTTTTCTTTTACGATGGGCAGCGGTCGCAGCGACTTGCACAGCAGTTTCATAGAAGTTACGTGGAGGGTAGTTTCACCCACTTGCGTAGTGAACACATATCCGCTCAAGCCAATGATATCGCCTATGTCGAGTAGTTTTTTGAAGAGGGTGTTGTATAAAGTTTTATCCTCACCGGGGCAAATATCATCGCGCTTAAAATATACCTGAATGCGGCCGGTGCTGTCTTGTAGCTCGGCAAAAGAAGCGTTTCCCATGATGCGTCTTGACATCATGCGGCCTGCCATGGTTACATTTTTGAAAGCGAGTTTATCGGTTTCGTAATGACGGTGTATCTCGGCCGCGGTTACGTTTACAGGAAAGGCTTCAGCAGGGTAGGGGTCTATGCCCAGCGCCCTGATTTCTTCGAGTGCTTGTCTTCGTATCTGTTCCTGTTCGCTTAGTGTCACGCTCATGTGGTGCTGTTTTTAGTTGCGCAAAGATAACAAATACACCTGAGCGCAATCGGCTACTGCACACCACACATTCACAACTGTGTGTGGCTGTTGTAAACTACAAGTAGGACGAAATACAACCATTTGATTAATTTTGCACTCCAACAATTTTTGAATGAAGCAACTGATCACTGATTTTACTGCGCAACTGAAAGCAGCCATCACCATTGGTAATGCCGCCACACTTTCTACCCACAAGGCTCCGCTCCAACATGTCATCATCACTGGGCTGGGCGGCTCTGGCATTGGCGGTACCATTGTATCTGAACTCGAATCGGCCCGCGCCACCGCACCGATTGTGGTGAACAAAGATTATTTTCTGCCTGCGTTTGCCAATCAGCACACACTGGTTATTGTCTCGTCATACAGCGGCAATACAGAAGAAACACTGAGCGCTTTTGAAGCGGCTGCGGCAGCAGGATGCAAAATTGTGTGCATATCGTCAGGCGGTGCAGTGATTGACAAAGCCCGCGCGGCAGGCATCGATCACATCATCATACCCGGGGGAATGCCACCACGCGCATGCCTGGCGTATTCACTGACGCAGTTATTTTTTGTGCTGCATTTTCATGCCATCATTCCGGTCGATTTTAAAAACGAATTGCAGCAGGCAATAGCGCTGATAGACAGTGAAGAAAAAAACATCCATGCGGAGGCTGTGCGCATAGCCGGTTTGTTGGTTGACAAATTGCCGGTGATATATTCGGTAGCGGGCAGCGAAGGGGTGGCCATACGGTTTCGGCAGCAGATCAACGAAAATTCAAAAATGCTTTGTTGGCACCACGTGCTGCCCGAAATGAATCACAACGAGCTGGTGGGCTGGACCGAGAAACACCCTGACCTGGCGGTGGTGATATTGCGTAGCAAAGAAGACTACGCCCGCACGCAAAAGCGCGTGGAGATTTCGAAAGAAATAGTGAGCAAGTATGTGGAAACAGTGGTGGAGATAACAGCCAAAGGCGACAGCGCGCTGGCCCGTGCGCTGTATCACATACATTTGGGCGACTGGATTTCGAACGAACTGGCCACGCTCAAAAACATTGATGCTATAGAAGTGAACGTGATTGATTATCTGAAAAGTTCGCTCGCCAAAGCCGATTAATTTTTACACCATGCAACAGGTAATATACCGCGATCTCGGGCTTATAGACTACCAGCAGGCGTGGGATTATCAGGAAGACCTGTTCGACAAAACGATAGCTGCCAAAATAGCCAACCGAAAAGAGCCCGGCTCGGTAGCCGATGAGCCGAACTACCTGCTTTTTTGTGAGCATCCTCACGTATATACGCTGGGCAAAAGCGGTAGCGAAGACCATTTGTTGCTGGATGAAAAAGGGCTGCAGGAGAAAGACGCTATCTATTATAAGATCAATCGCGGGGGCGATATTACCTATCACGGGCCGGGACAAATAGTGGGCTATCCGATTTTCGACCTCGACAAATTTTTTACTGACATACACAAGTACTTGCGGTATTTGGAAGAAGGGGTGATCCTTACATTGAAGGAATATGGAATAGAGAGTGGCCGCATAGAAGGGCTTACGGGCGTGTGGCTCGATGTGGAGGAGCCTGCGAAGGCACGTAAGATTTGTGCGCTGGGCGTGCGCTGCAGCCGGTGGGTTACCATGCACGGCTTTGCGTTTAATGTGAACACCGACCTGTCGTATTTCGGTAACATCGTGCCCTGTGGCATCACCGACAAGGCAGTAACCAGTATGCACCTGGAGTTGGGATACAAGCCCGATATAAATGAAGTAAAAGTGAAACTAAAAAATCAGCTGGCCGCACTTTTCGAATTTGAAACTGCAGTTGCATGAGCCATTCATCTTCATTATTTTGGCATCACATTGATTGACCTATGCTCAAAGATATTCCGCATCCCAAAGTAGAGAACATTGCCATCGCCATTGTGCGCGAGCTCAATGAAGAAGATGAGCCCGTGTGGAATGTGTATCTGCTGAACATGCGCCACGAGCGCATTGAAGGGGTGCTGGTGAGCAGCAAAGGTTATGGCAATTACGAAGGGCGTGATGTGAAGACCACCACACTCAGGCATTACCTCGGCAATATGGAAGCCAACTCAGCTAAAAAAATTGAGTCCATCATCGATAATTTGTTTGGCCTCAACAACGAGTATCTGTTGAGCTATTTTATCGACAAACTGATGTACGATAAGAAGTATGTTTTTTTACCCGAGAGTATAAAAGAAGAGCACTTCACCACGATTCCGATTTTGGAAAAACCCGGGGTGATGATACAGTAATAAACATTTTAAATTATGGCCGGTACCCGATTACAAAACATTCTGTTTCTCGATATTGAAACAGCCGGACAATACCCTTCTTATAAAGGAGTGCCGGAACACATTCAGCAACTGTGGGCTGATAAGACGCAGTATCAACGCAAAGAAGGCATCACGGCCGAAGCGTTTTATGAGCGCGCGGGCATCTATGCCGAGTTTGGCAAGGTGGTGTGCATATGCTGCGGCATATTTCAAACGAAGGGCAAAGAGTCAGTTTTGATCATCAAAACATTTGCAGGCGAGGATGAAAAAAAACTGTTGAAACAATTTGCCGCATTTGTTTCGCAGGATGCTATCAGCAAAAAAAGCATGAAGCTGTGTGCGCACAACGGCAAAGAGTTTGACTACCCATATTTATGCAGGCGCATGCTGGTGAATGGTTTAAAGATACCTTCGCTACTCAACATTGCAGGAATGAAACCTTGGGATGTACCGCATCTCGATACCATGGAGATGTGGAAGTTTGGCGACTACAAACACTACACATCACTCAAGTTGCTGGCCGCTATTTTTGAATTGCCTTCCTCCAAAGAAGACATTGACGGGAGCATGGTGAATGGTGTTTTTTGGCGCGACAAAAACATTGAACGCATTGCGGAGTATTGCAGGCAGGACGTGATTTTGCTGGCTAAAATTTATTGCAGACTTTCTTCTACCGACTGTCCCGAATTTCAATTGATGTTGAAGTAACAATAGCCTGCTTTCCGAAATGGATTTTTCTTTTTCCATTCTAACCGGTTGTACTTTTCCCACATCAGTGGGCTTTAACCCCGCTTTAACTTTTGCGCGCGTTAATTCTTACCTGTTCTTTTAAATTGTTTACCCATGAAAATCAATCTTTTGCCATACAAAAGTGAACATCTGTCATTTTTTTGTAAAACCGATTGAATTAATTTCTACATTCGATTTGCGGTTGATGCGTGCGATGGATTAACAAAGCATTAAAATATTAATCAGAAGTTAATCAAGGTAAACAGTAGAAGATAGTTTTACAACCTCAAAACTATCCACGAGCAGGCAAGGACTACCCCAATAATTTCAAAACTTTTCGAACTGTTAATTGTGATGTTCTGAACATTCCAATTATGTCATCGGTGTCTCCAAAATTGAAGACATTAGATGCAAAACGAGATTAAAGATTGAAGTCAGTTTAATTCAATCAAAAATCTTGTGTGTTTAAGTGTATTAGCATTAAAGTGAAAATAACTCCATGTCAAAAGCTTACATACAAGTTGCCATTCGCACCAACCCTGGCAATCTTCTCAGACCGGCAGGGGCCACATATCGATTTGATAAAGTGGACGGGTTTCCGTTCGTGTATTTGAAACAAAAGGGCACTGCCGTTCTTTTGTTTTTTTATTGCCTTATGCTAAATCTTAATTACCCATCATATTCATTTATTCAATCAACATCAAACAACTAAACCACATGAAAAAACTTACGTTGATCCTAGTTGCCATTGCAACATTTGCATTGAGTGCCGCCACGCTGAAGGCACAAACCATCCAGGACTTTCACGGTAACTGGAAAGGGCTGAGCCAATCGGGCGATTCCATTGAGATTACATTGAATCCAAATTGGTCTTGTGTATTTAAGATCAACAATGTGCAAGTTTTCGCAAACAATGCAATTGTTGTCTATCGTTTGCCGGGCTATCATTCTTCACTGGCGGCATCATTCGTAGATGGAGATCCGCAGCTCATAAGGTTTTATACCCAAAACGCGATGCAGGGTATCTTGGCACCCGGCACGCAGGTTCAAAGCAATCAGGAGGCTAATGGCGTGCCACAAACATACACCGGCCGTTCCAAGATATATACGGATAACAATGGTGCAACTGTGATGGATCTATTTATTGAAGTACAAACCTTCAGTTCTAATCCGCCATATATATATCTGGGCTCATCTGATGATGCCAATGAAATTGAACCCACTCTGCCATGGTGCCAATTGGTGAAATTATAAAATTGATTCCTTAATCATCCCCGAAAATATTTTCAATAACCATCATTCTCCAACAAATAAACAGATTATCCCAACAAATTAGACCCATGAAAAAGTTACTTACCTCTATACTACTTGGAAAAACGCTTGTCCTCATTCTGTTAATGATGGCTAGTGTATCAGTTATCGCTCAGACGCCAAGCTATTTTAACACCAACGTTGCTGGCGGTGCAAATTCTTTTCCATTTAACAATGCCACAACCTCAAGAAAGGTCCAATGGTTTATTCCTCCGAATTCACTGGCAGGAGCCTTTGCTGGAAATATTACGACTGTGTATTTTCAGGCCGGATCCACTATTACGTCCAAGATTTATCCCCAGATCAACATCAGTATGAAACAAGGTTCAGGAACAGGATTAACAAGCATAGTCGGTCAACCTTTTGAACCAGGATTGACGAATGTATTCACGGGTATTAATTATAATCTTGCCACCGTATCAGGACAGTGGTTTTCATTCACGCTAACGGCTCCGTTTAATTACGATCCAAGTCAACCGTTGATTGTTGAAGTAGAACATAACAGTCCTTCCACGGGAGGTCCCACTGTTCAACAGCAAGTAAATATTCCCGGTCCGGGCAACGGTCGTCAGTGGGGCGATTACGCGGGCACTTCGGTTGTGGGGATTGGACTTCAACAAGTGAATTTCGGAGTTGACATTATTCCTTCAGGACCCTGCAATACAAGTCCCTCAGCAGGTACTGCAACGGTGGCACCAACGGGTGCAGTTTGTTCAGGAACCGCGGTTTCGTTAAATTTGGTTGGTGCGAGTTATGGCACTGGTCAGACTTACCAATGGCAATCTTCATTAACACCTTCAGGGCCTTTTAATAATGTTGGTCCCTTGCTCACCTTGACACCCTTTTTGTCAACCAATCCAACGTCCACTCTTTATTATCAATGCGTAGTCACCTGCGCTCCGGGTGTGTCAACTTCAAATCAATTGTTTATCCCTGTTAATCAACCCCTATCAGGTTTATATACTATTAACAACACTGCAGCTACTGCGGGTAACAATTTTAACACGTTTACTGAAGCTATAAATGCAGTCAATTGTGGTGTTGTAGGCCATGTGACATTTAACGTCTCAGCGGGACAATCGTTTTCTGAGGATACTCCACCCCTCATTACAAATAGTAATGTATCAAATACCATCACTTTTCAGCGTGCCGGTGCTGGCGCCAATCCCGTAATACGACCAACCGGAACCACCGGAACCACGGATGCAGGCATCACCATATTTGGAAGTGATTATATCACTTTCGATGGCATCGACATTCAGGCTGCTTCAGGAAATCTTGTAGAGTTTGGTTATTATGTTCGCAACAACACGGCTACAGATGGAGCCCAGAACAATACTATAAAGAACTGTTCCATTTCATTGGATAGAACAAACTTAAATTCCCGTGGTATTTATCAAAACGTTGCGGTAACTCCAACGGCAGCAACAGGAGCCAATTCAAATAATACGTATTTGAATATCAACATCAGTAATGTGTATGCCGGAGTGTACTTTCTAGGTAATGCAACCAACCCTGATTTGAACACCGTTCTGTCTACTGCAGCGTGTGGACAATACAACCTAATTGGAGACCCCAATGTTCCTAACGACCTTGGCAACCTTACCACAACACTGGTATTTGGTATCAGGGCATCTAACCAAAGCGGATTTACAATCAGTAATAACAAAGTGAGCAATATTGGCGCTACTACAGCCGCCACCGATGGAATCCTTATTGAGTTATTTCAGGGTCTATGTTCACTCAATAATAATATTGTGAATGAAGTGAACAGATCAGGTTCTTCAACTGTGAATGTGACCGGAATGCGATTCACCCATTCCACCCTGGCAGGCTCGCACACTTTGCGAGTTTTCAATAATTCTATTTCTAACATAACATCTGCCTATACCCTTGCCACAGCCACCAGAGGATTGCGAGGCATGCATGTGAGCGGCACCGGTGGAACCAATGCAATTGTGTATGAAATTTATAACAATAACATTCATCTAAATAATAGCGCTTTCCCGGGCATTTCGAATGCCTGCTACGAGCATTCAACTTCAACTGCGGGGCCTGCTTATATAATTAAGAACAACATCTTTGCGAATTATACATCTGTAAAAACATGTGTTTCGATTCATTATGGTTTTGCCAATTCATCATCGGCTACCGTGTTGGGTACCGCTGGTACCGATGTGAGCAACAACGATATTTTTGTTAGCAGTGATGCCGGGGTTACCGGTTTTACTGCAGTGGGTGTATCCACTACTTACAATGGTGTTGCTGCCTGGCAGAATGCCAACTCATTAGCAACCGCCAACATCGAAGCTGATCCACAGTTTGTGAATCCGGCCAATGCCAACCTGCATGCCAACAATCTGGCAGCATTGAATGGCACTGCTGCAACCTATCCTGCATATATCACTATCGACCTGGATTGCGCACTTAGAGATTTGCCTGCAGATATTGGAGCTTACAACCTGGAAGGTTGCTCCGGAACTCCGTCAGGCGGTTCTGCTGTTACTTCCTCAGCATTCATTTGCCCTGGACAAGATGTAAATCTGACGGTGACCGGCCAGACCATTGCAGCTGGACTTTCCTACCAATGGACCTCCTCATCTTCGATGGGAGGCCCATATACACCTATTGCAAATGCCATTACGCCAGGTTACACCACGGACCCAATTAACATCACTACTTATTTCAAACTGGAAATCACTTGTACCATCACCAGTCAAACCGGCACAAGCTCTCCTGTTGCAGTGAATGTACTCGCAGCACCCACCGCAACCGTTACGCCTGCAGGGCCACTTGCCGGTTGTCAGGGTACGATTACGCTCACTGCATCCACCAACGCGGTGACCCCCAGCTACCAGTGGAAGTTTAACGGAAATGATATTACTGGCGCTACCGGGGCCACCCATGTGCCAGCCCTCTCAGGCTCCTATTCGGTGGAAATCTCTGACCAGGCAGCTCCAACCCAATGTCCGAACTTATCAAATAGTGTGAATGCGGTCATAGACCCTGCACCACCATTGCTTACATTTCCTACTACCACCACTATCTGTGGGGGTACTTCGGCACAACTGAATGCCACCATTTCTGCCAGCGGTGTCATTACCACTCCGCTTGTTCCAAATAACGGATCCGCAGCAGTAGGATTTGACCTGACAAACACCTCAGCTTTGCCTATTACTGTAAATTTTATTTCTTACACTAGCAGCGCAGCATTGGGAGGTATAGCAAACACCACCGTGTATTATATGCCTACAGCGCTGAATTGTGTTTTCCCAACAAACCCTTCAACACTGCCCTGGATCAATTTAGGTACAGTGTCTGCAGTTTCGGCCGGTGCCGCACCTGCTTTGACTTTGATTCCATTGGATTTGAATATCACGGTCCCTCCTGGTCAGACATATGCTTTTGGTTTTTCGGGAGCTTCTGTCAGGTATACTAATGGATTAGGCGGTTGCCCTATCATCGCTTCTGATGCAAACATTAATGTGAAAGAAGGTTTTGGTGGCACCTGGACATCTTCAATCACTCCAAGAAATTTCACAGGAAGTATTTCATATTCTTTTGGTGACCCTAACACCAATGTAACATGGTCGCCAAGTCTTTACTTGAATAATCCAAACATCACCAATCCATTGGCAACACCTCCTGTAGGCACACATACTTATACTGCCACCGCCACGGGACTAAACGGATGTACATCAACCGCATCGGTTACTGTAAACGTATTGCCTGTTCCACCCGCACCTACACTCACAGCCGGCACTCCTACATGCGGATTTGGAACTGTTATACTATCTGCAACCGGTACAGGCAACCCTGGTTCTGTGATTCGCTGGTATGGGCAACCAATGGGTGGTTCCATTCTTGGAACAGGACCTTCATTTGTGACTCCTGTCATTTCTCAAAACACGTTGTTCTATGCGACAGAGTACGATGGTGTTCAGTGTGAAGGGCCACGTGCAAGCCTAGAAGCTGTAAGCACCCCAGCACCTCCTATGACGCTGAATAATTCTTTACCTGCCATTTGTGATGGATCTACCGCTTCTTCAACATTGTCCATCACCACTGGCAATCCCGGTTATTCATTCCAGTGGAGCAGCGGCCAAACGACTTCATCAATTACCGTCACACCGGCTTCAACGACCACTTATACTGTTACAGCAACAGATGGTGGCTGCGTGAATATTGCCACCACTACAGTAGGTGTAGGCGTTACACCCACCATCAACAATGTGACCACCTCGCTCAACAATTTCTGCGAAGGAAATTCCACACAACTTAATGTTGCTGCCATCTTACCTGGATTCCCAACCTCACAAAGCGGCTTTGCTGGTGCATTTGGTCCGGGAACTTGGACAACAACAAATATCCCTGCAGGAGTGCTTGGTTCGGTAAACACTTCCGGTGCTCCTGCTTCCATCACTATCATTTCAGGTGATGCACTTGTAGCCGGCACCACTCGCTTCTCACATCCGGTATTGGCCAATGGCATCATCACGTTTAACTGGTCCTATACTACAGTTGATGGTGCAGAGTTTGATTACCCCCAATATTCAATTAACGGAGTTTCTACTATCATGCCCGGCTATTCTACGATTGGTTTGAGCACCCAGAGCGGCACTGCTTCTATCCCGGTGCTGGTTGGACAAACATTTGGTCTGGAAATGTTCACCTTAGATGGTGATGTAGGACCAGGACAGGTCGTGATCTCAAACATTGCATTTCCGCTGCCTGCAGGTTCAGGTTCCATTTCGTACTTGTGGTCACCTACTGGTTCGCTCAACAATGTTGCCATTGCAAATCCCATAGCCACACCGCCATTCGGAACTACTTTATACACGGTAGTTGTGTCCAATAGTGGTTGCAACACCAGCACATCGATTTCAATTGTGGCTAACCCAACCCCGGCCGCACCTGCAGTTCAAAATGCCAGCCGTTGTGGACTTGGCCCTGTAACAGTGGGTGCAACCATTGCCGGCACGCCTCGTTGGGTGAAATCAAATGCAGGTGGTCAGGTTTACAATGTGGGCAGCAGCACATACACCACCAACATTACAACCACCACCAATTTCTATGTGGTGGATGATCCGGGTAGTGCGCTTACTAATTTTGGTCCTGCAAATCCGAACGTGATTGGAACACCGAGTGCCGCCTTCTTTACCGGCAACTGGGAGAATTTTAATGTACTCACAGCCAATGGAATAATATTAGATGCTGTGGATGTGTTCTTTACCGGAGCTGTGGGATCTCAATACATTATTGTGATTGAAAACAATGTCGGATTCCCGCTCGATACCATTATCGGAACGACAACTGTAACAGGTGGGTTGGCGCAAACTGTATCTATTGGTACATGGTTGCCAGCCGGTACAGGTTACCGAATCCGTTTTGCTCTCAATCCAGGTGCAAACCGCGCCATTGGTTCTACGGCATATCCTTATACCATTCCGGGGCAAATATCTTGGACTGGCAACAACTTTGGACCCGACCGCATGTATTTCTTCTATAACTGGAGCGTGCGCACAGGCTGTTTCAGTCCGGTGGCAACTGTTACCGGTACGGTTACGCCTCCACCTGCGCTCAATATTACTGCAGGTGGACCTGCTACTTTCTGCGGCAGCGGTTCGGTACAACTTACTGCTACTAATACTTCATATGTAAATCATAGCTGGACACCAACTGCAGGATTGAGCCCGACTACCGGCAATGTGGTGACTGCCACTGTTTCGGAGACGACTACCTATACTGTTATAGCCAATGACGGAGATCCTGTAAATGGATGTGCTGCATCAGCCTCTTTCACGGTAACAGTTGAGCCACTTCCATTGGTGAACATCTCGCCTGTGGCCATCAACCCGGTATGCCCCGGCACGCCAGTTCAACTTGATGCTAATGCCTCTTCAGGATCATTCAAGCAAATAGGCAATACCCGCGATTTCAACCTGACTGAAATAGGCATATACAATGGTGCCAACGTATCGAGCAGAGCGATGATGCTTTACACCAAAGCGGAATTGAATGCAGCCGGTTTGTTTGGCCCTACAGATATTTCTAAAATAGGTTTCGAAGTTGCTTTGAAAGGTAGCAATGCCCCTTACAATGGATTTACAATCAACATGGGTGCTACGGCTTTGACCGCGCTTACGGCTACGTATCCAACCACTTCGATGACAACGGTATTCAACGGAACAGTAAGTTCAGTAACCGGATGGAACACACATAATTTCAGCACTAATTTTGCCTGGGATGGCAACTCAAACGTGTTGGTAGATATTTGCTTTACAAACACCACCACTTCCATATTCGATTTTGTGTTTGTAACACCTACAGTGGCCAGCACTTATTTGTTTGGCAATGGCGGACCCTGTGGCGTAGCTACAGGCGTAGCCAGTGTAAACAGACCCAACACCCGATTCACAGGTGGACCGGTTAACTACTCCTGGAATCAAGCAAGTTTGCTGTCATCTACTACCATTGCAAATCCAATTGCCACTTCGAGCATATTGGGTAACAATACGTTTGTAGTGACTGTGACTGACCCGGCTAATTTGTGTTTCAATACAGCTTCGGTAAGCTACAATGTAAGCACCACGCCTGCGCAGCCAGTTGCCACCATAACCGGTGACAATGATTTTTGCCAAAGCGGATCTACCACATTGCAAATGTCAGGCTCCACAGGAAATATACAGTGGCAGTCGTCACCTGATGGAAATGTATTTGCCAACATCCCATCAGCGAATGCAGCAACTTACAACACAGGAGTGATTACCTCCACTACACATTATCGTGTGGTAACTGAGTGTGGCAATAGCTCCACTTCTACTCCTGTTGTAGTGGTGATTAATGATCCACAAATTGTGAGCTCAATTGCAGCAACACGATGTGGTTATGGTACTGTAGACCTAAGTGCAACAGCTACTGCGGGTGCCAACATCAAATGGTATGACGCACCAAGTGGTGGCGCATCATTGTTTACAGGTAATGCTTTTACAACGCCTGCCATTAATAACACCACTACATTTTATGCAGAGCCTGTACTTGGCCTTGGCGGCACTGACTCTGTTGCGGTACCTCTGGCTACAGGTTCCACCACCGGGGTATATTACCATATGTTTGTAGTAAATTCTCCAACCGGACTTACCATGTCAGGCATGGCTATCAAGTGCAATATGACCATAGGTGCATTGTCTGCATGGGACATATATTACCGACCTGATAACTATCAATTAATTCCCGGAGCCAATACTTCAGGGGCAGGTTGGATTTTACTTTCTTCAGTGACCAACGTTCCTTCACAAGGTGCTAACGAATACACGTATATGTCATTGGGATTGAATCTGACAATTCCAGCCGGAGCTACCTATTCATTTCATATTGCGCCAGCTGCCGGCACCACACACCAGTATGGGTCCACGGCATTGGGAACTGTTGTTGCCTCCAATGCAAATGCTTCCATTATTGCGGGGAATCGAGGTAGTGGTTTGTTTAACTGCACCACCACAAGCGGAATAGCAGTTGTGAAATTGCTTTATTCTGTAGGTTGCGTAGGGCCGCGTATGCCTGTTATTGCAACAGTTACACCTCCTCCAGCGATGACGATTTCACCTGCTGTATCTATTTGCACCAACCAAACGGCAACACTAAATGTACTTAGCGGCTCGGGCGACTACACAACCTTTAACTGGTCTCCTGCCGATGGGCTGAATACAACCAGCGGTCTATCTGTGATTGCTAACCCTGCGGTAACTACTACCTATACGGTGATATCTTCTGGCGCGTCCAACAACTGTCAGAACATCGCCACTGTTACGGTGACAGTGCTGAATACCCCGGTGCCGATTGCCACATCTACTGACAATGTATTGTGTGCAGGTTCACCCATCACCATTACAGGTGTAAACGCACCGGTTGAAAGCACTATAGGTACAGGTACCGTGTCAACATCTACCTACGGACCTATTACCAAGGCATCTGCAACAACCACGGTTCACTACAATAGAAATTCATACCGATTCACTGCTGCCGAATTGGCCGCTGCCGGTGTGGTTAGTGGTGCACCCATTAGTACAGTGTCATGGAATAAGATCACGGCATTTACTTTTGCGGGGGCGAACACTGCTACCATGGAAATCTATCTCAAGAATTCCGCTGTTGTTGCACCTTACGTGGCAAGCACACCTTGGTCTACTTACAACGCAGGCGCAACACTCGTAGCTACGCACATATTGAATGCAAGTAACTTCCCGGCTGTAGCTGGATGGGTGCCATTCAGCGTGACTCCTTTTGTATATACAGGTGGCGATCTTGAAGTACAAGTAGTGTTTGCCATGAATGCACCATTGGTTTCACCATTTACAGGTGGCGCATTTAACTGGCAGTATACTTCTGGCTTACCAACAGGAATCACAGGTTATGCCAGCAGCTCAGTGGTGCAATCAGGAGCCACTACGCTTACAGTTACAACCATCCGTCCCAACATCATGTTCACCCAATCATTTGAGTCAGGTGCATGGTCTGGTGGTGGCATTGCTGCATTGCCGTTGGTGCAAACATTTAACCCACCTGTGGGTAGCAATGTGTACACTTATACGGTTACTAATAATGTAACCGGTTGTGTGGAATCTGCTGCCATTAATGTGTTGGTGGAAGCCATACCCACACCGGTGGTAACCCAAACAGCAGGAACCAACCCGTTGTGTCTGGGAGCATCTGCTACACTTTCGTCCGGTTACAGTGATCCTTCATTCGCCTATACATGGTCTAACTTCAATAATCAGCCCGACATTACGGTATCGGCTCCGGGTAACTATTCGGTAACAGTAACCACTTCTCAAGCCGGTTGCGTGGGAGTTTCCGCTCCATTTGCCCTCAAGCGAAATGTGCTGAGTGCTACCAGTGTGGTCACTTCTAATTACAATGGAGCGCAAGTATCATGCTTTGGCGCTTCTGATGGTTCATTTGTAATCAACGCCCAGTCGTTGATTGTAACGCCCCCAGTACCCAGCCCGGGACCACTCCAATACGCTGTAAATGGCGGACCTTTCCAGGCTTCAAATTCGTTTACCGGACTGCCCGCAGGCACACATTCATTTACTGTAAATGATTTGACTACCGGATGTTCTTTCACCGGAACGAGGATTATCACCAGCCCAACTCAACTATCGGTTTCCACTGTCATCAACAACATGGTGGGTTGCAACGGCCAATCCAATGGATCAGCTACTGCCAATCCTACCGGAGGAACAGGACCCTATGCTTACATATGGAATACACCTGTACCCAAAGAAGTGCAAACCAACAATGAGATACCGGCAGGTACCTGGACGGTAACGGTAACTGATGTTAACGGATGTACCGCTACTGCCTCGGTAACAATCACCCAGCCCAACACCTTGACTGTATCATTAGGTGATAACCAACTGGTGGCCTATGGCACAAATGGGTTTACCGGATGCACGAATCTGGTAGCGGCAACACTTGGAGGAACCATGCCTTACGCTTATGTGTGGACCAATGTAACTTCTACTACTACTTTGCCTTCTGTTACAGGCACACAGCAAGTGTGCAATCCGGCCGGCAATACAGTCGACATTACCCAAACCTATCAGGTGGTGGTAACAGATGCCAATGGATGTACGGCTACAGCTACAGTGATCGTTTTGTTTGCCAACGTAAATTGCAGCACACCAGGCACCACCAAGATCAAGATTTGTCACGTGCCTAACGGAAATCCGGGTGGATGCAAAACACTCTGCGTAGCACCGGATTCATGGCCTGGATTACTTGGCGGTTCACCACTCTCTTATCTTGGAAAGTGTAAGCCTAATTGTGCACAACCTGTACGTATGAACAGCGATGCGCCCGAAGGCCTTAAGACAGACCTGAACGTGTATCCAAATCCAACCACAGGTCGTGTGCGCATAGAGTACATCAGCCAGTGGAGCGAAGCGCAAAGCGTGGTAGTGATTGACTTGCAAGGAAGAGTGGTGATGGAAATACAAACAGAAAGCGAACTTGAATTCCAATCAGAACTTGACTTGTCGCATCTCAACAATGGAATTTATTTCATCAATGTGATGAATAAAGGAGCGATGGTAATATCGGCTAAGGTGATAAAGTCTGAATAACGAAAACAAGCCATATACCATTCTATTTAATACAACCGCACCACCCTGATTCAAATCAGGGTGGTGCGGTTTTTTTGTTAGAGAATCCCGGGTAGCTTCTTGCCAATCAAAGCAGAACTAAACATGAGAATCCCAACTTTAGAGATCCTTTATAAATATGCTCACCCATCAAAATGGTCCTTTTACCCAACTAAAGATAAATTTTATCAACTATTTTGTTTTTTGTAATAGATTTATTTCTACATTCGATTTGCGATTGGATAGAAGAGAAGGATTAGCGAGTTATTTTTAATTAAATCAGAAGTTAATCGGAGTACACAAAGAACAGATAGTAAAGTACGGACCACTATCCACGAGCAGACAAGGACTACCCCCTTTATTTCTTAGTTAACATCTTACAAATTGTGCTACCCCATGAATGCGCAACAGAGACCTTGGTGTCTCCAAAACCGGATGTATTTCTGCAAGCAAACCAACTTTGTGTGGCCTGCAGAGTCTATCATAATAGTACCAACCAATCATTATTCAAACCAGTTATTTAATTAATCTAAATTAATCCACCATGTCAAAAACTTACACAAAATTGGCCGTCCGCACCAACAACGGAAATTATTTAAATCCGGCTGTAGTAGCTTATGGTAAAGAAAATTTGTTGCAGGAAGCAACAAGTTATGTGAAACAAAAGGGCCATGCCGTTCTTTTGTTTTTTATTGCCCTCATCATGACGGCAATGACGTTTTCAACTGCCAATGCGCAGATTACCATCACCATAGGTGCAGGTTCCAGTATTAGTTCCGGGCAGAACGTAACCCCGTACTGTACTTTTTATCATGATGGAAGACACCAGTACATTTTCACTCCTGCCGAAATTACTGGCGTTGGTGGATATGCAGGTAACATCACCTCACTGGCATTCAATGTACAGTCACTCGGTTCGCCTACTATGGACAACTTCAATATTAAGTTGGGTCACACTACGCTTTCTGCGTTTGTAGCTGCAGACTTATTTGTTTCTCCTTTGAATACGGTGTATAGTGCGGCTACTTATCAGCCTGCAGCAACTGGTTTTCAAACCATCAACTTCACCATTCCCTTCACCTGGAACGGTACCGATAATTTGGTAGTTGATGTGTGTTATGACAACGGATCATTTTCTTCCAACTTCAACGTATATCAGGATTTAGTAGTAAGTGGTAACGTAACCAAATATGCATGGGCTGACGGACAAGCCGGTTGTGTTTTTGGTGGTAACTCCGTAATTGTACCACCAAATACATCTGCAGGTTCTAATGGTGTGACCAATCTTCGTCCCCAGGTTCAACTAGGGTTTGCAGCATCCTTTGCATGCGCAGGAACGCCTGCTCCGGGCAACGCTGTTACGACTGCATCCAATGTTTGTCCTAACGTTCCATTTAACCTTTATATTTCTAACTCTAACCTAGGCACTGGTATGACCTACCAATGGCAGAAATCTCCTACTATTGGCGGAACCTATACCAACATAGGAGGAGCTACCAGCTCGTTCCTGAACACATCACAAACAGCCACTTCGTTCTACCGATGCATCACCACTTGTACCAACAGTGGGTTATCTGCTACAGCTACAGCTGTGGGCGTGACTTCACCTCTGCTTGTTTCTGGTACATATACAATCAACAGCGCAGTGATAACCGGAGGTACCAACTTCCAAACGTTTGCTGATGCTGTAAACTTTATGGCATGTGGTATCAATGGTCCTGTCACTTTCAACGTTTCGGGTGGCCCATATGCACAACAAATTTTAATTCCTGATATACTTGGAGCAAGTGCAATTAACACCATCACATTCAATGGTGGAGGTGTTACTTTAAATCCTTCCATCACCAACGCCAATCAGCGGTCAGTAATTACTTTGAATGGCGCTGATTATGTAACACTCAGTAACTTTAACATTGTACCATCTCTGGGTACCTATGGTAACGGTGTGACCTTGCATAATGGATCACATTTCAACACAATCACAGGTTGTACAATCACCAACACAATTACATCTACATCTACATTCTTTAATGGAATTGTCTTCACGAACTCAGTCACCAACCCTACAACATCCGGTGGTGTGATGAACAATAATACCATTAGCAACAATACCATTATCGGTGGATATTACCCAATCAGTATGATGGGTGATTTTACTACTCCAAGTTCCAACAATACAATTATTAACAACACCATCAGAGATGGATATTTGTATCAAAACTATATCGCTTACCAAAACAATTTGTTGGTAAAAGGTAATGACATCAGCCGAGCCGTAAGAACTACTACCAGCACTTTCTATGGTATTTATGTGTGGGGTTCTTTAACAGCAAGTACGATTGATGCAAACCGTATACACAATGCGAATGATAATGGAACCACTCTTACAGGTACCTACTATTGTATTTGGGTAGGAATCGGAGGTACACCTGGTAATGAAAACTACGTTACCAACAATGCAATTTATGACATCAAGAACTACAATGGTACCCTTTATGGAATTTACCATAATAGTGGAGGTCACTTGAGAATATTCCACAACTCAATTTCACTTGACAACACACTGGCAACTGGTACGGTTACAACCACCCGTGGTATCTGGATTTCTACCACCACTGCCATCAACACACAAGTGAAGAATAACATCGTCACCATCAAGCGTGGCGGAACAGGAGCCAAGCATGGTTTCTACAATTCATCAACCGGTGCGGGTAACGTAATTTCTGATAACAACGACATATTTATAAGTGCACCAGCTCCTGCTAACTTTGGTTACTGGGGTGCCGACCGTGCTACTTTGGCTGCATGGCAAACAGCCAGTGGACAGGATGCAAACTCATACTCTGCAGATCCATTGTTTACCAATGCCAACCTTGGCAACATGCTTCCGCTCAACGCGGTGTTGAACAACGCGGGTGCGCCTGCTGGCGTGGCATTTGACTTGTTGGGCACTGCACGCAGCGCCACACAGCCCGATATTGGTGCCATCGAATTTGCAGTTGCCGGTCTTGATGCGGGCATCAACTGGGTGGCTCCTGTGAACCCTGTGGGCGCAGGTCCTGCTACGGTAATTGTAAACATTGCCAATACTCAAACCACATTGATCAATTCTGTGACTATCACCTATACAGATGGACTTACTCCGGTTCAGCAAACCTTTACAGGATTGGGACTTGCAGGTGGAGCCAATACCAACTTATCATTCACTACACCATTTGTAATATCAGGTATCCATTCATTATCGGCTACCATCAATACCGTTAACGGTATTGCTGATGATGTGGCCGGTAATAACTTTACCTCTCCAATTACAGTTTGCCCTGCTTTAATGGGAGCTTATACCATCAACGCAGGCAGTGCGGCAAGTGCCACTAACTTTACCAGCTTCACTACTGCGGTAGCCGCTATGGCCAATTGCGGAATTGCGGGCCCGGTAACGTTTAACGTGATTGCTGCCAGCGGACCTTACAATGAGCAAATCACCATTCCTGTAATAGTAGGCACAAGTGGCATAAACACCATTACTTTTAATGGAAACGGAAATACAATGGCCTTCAGCTCTAATGATGGCAACAAGCGTTCGGTAATTCTGATTGATGGTGGTGATTATATCACGTTCAACAATCTGATCGTTGACGCTACAGGCGCAGGTACCTACGGATGGGGAATACAGTTAACCAATGGTGCTGACTTTTGCACCATTTCAGGCTGTACGGTTACGACCAATGCCATTTCTACTTCTACTTTCTATTCTGGTATTGTGATTTCAGGTTCGCTTACTTCGCCAACAACAACCGGTAATGCAGCCAATAACGTGACCATTTTGAATAACACCATCACCGGTGGCTATTATGGCCTCACGCACCTCGGTACTGGCACCACTTCATATACAGTTGGTAACATATATCAGGGCAATACCATTGTGAATCCTTATTTCTACGGAATGTATTTGTATTACCAGGATGCACCCATGGTCATCAACAATGATGTGACGTTGCGTCAGGGAGTTGGTTACGGTTTATATACATTCTACATGGACAAAGCTTCTGTTGTTTCCGGTAACAAATTCAAAAACTTTGGTACTTACGGAATCTATCTCAGCACCACAAACTCGTCTTTGGTAGGTCGCCCCAGAATTGTAAACAACATGATATCTGCCAATGCAGGCACTCCTTATGGAATTTATATGGTGACTGCGCGAGAAGTAGATGTATATTATAACAGTATCAACCTTGGTGCCGGTACAGGTTACGGTGTATATGTTTCTTCTGCGACATCAACTAACATTGATTTGAGAAACAACTCTATCGCTCACACTGGCGGAGGATATGCCATGTATATTTCTGCTACTTCGAGTATGAGTGCTTGCAACTACAATAACTACTACACTACCGCAACCAATTTTGTATACTATGGTGGTATTAAAGCTGACCTTGCTGCGCTGCAAGCTACCAACGCACCGGCCGGCAATGACCTGAACTCATATGTAGGTAATCCATTGTACGATGCACCGCACGACTTGCACGTAACAGGCCCACAACTCAATGCCAAGGCTACACCTATTGCCGGTATCACTACCGACATTGATGGACAAACGCGTAATGCCACCACACCTGACATAGGCGCTGACGAGTACACACCTATTCCGTTCGACCTTTCTATGGTTGCGTTTGTTACGCCTACCACTGGTGGTTGCTTCTCAGCGGTAACGCCTGAGACCGTTACACTTCGCGTGAAGAGCTTCGGAACTGATCCGGTTGACTACTCCGTAACTCCGCTTACCTTGACGGTAAATGTTACGGGTGGTGCTACTCAGACAATGACCTTGGTTGTAAACAGTGGTTCAATCGCACCGCTTGCCACGCAGGACATTGCTGTGGGCACTATCAACCTTGGTACACAGGGTGTTTACAACTTTACTGCCTCATTGGCATTCAGCACCGATGGTGATGCTACCAACAACAGCATAACCGGATTCTCTGTAAACAGCCAGGGCCCTACGCCTGAAATACTTGCTTCTGCCGGTGACACCCGTTGTGGTATCGGACCTGTAACACTTACTGCCTCTGCTACTGCTGGTTCGCAAATCAACTGGTATGATGCACCTTCTGCCGGCACGCTGGTAGGAACCGGTCCTTCTATCACGCCTACCATCTCTGCCAATAAAACCTACTGGGTACAAGCCGCGGTAGGTGGCACAGGAGCCAATTCATTGACCACCACTTTTGCAGGCGGGAACGGATTTGATGGCAACATGTTCGACATCGTTGCACTCAACCAGGTGACCATCATGTCATTTGCAGGTAACTTCAATGCCGGTACTGGTATTGCTGAAGTATGGTATCGTCCCGGATCTTATGCAGGCTTTACCAACAGCAACGCTGGTTGGACGCAAGCAGGTTCTGCTTCCGTAACTTCTACAGGCAATGGATCGGGTACTGCCATTCCTATCACAGTAGGGGTTACAATACCAGCTGGATCTACTTACGCTTTTTACGTACATTTCTCAGGAGGTGTAGCTTATACCAATGGAACTGCTGTTGGCAACGTATATGCATCTGATGCTAACATCCAATTTAAAGAAGGACACGGTGGTGGTTACTTCGCACTTGGTAATTCTCCTCGTGTGTTCAATGGTGTAATAAACTATGTGACAGGTTGCAGCAGCAATCGCATTCCTGTATTGGCAGTTTCTAATCCTGCGCCTCCGGTTGTGCTTACTTCAAGCAACCCTACTTCTTGCGAAGGTGACCCTGTTACGTTGAACGCAAGCAGCCCAACCAATCCTACAGGTTACAGCTATTTGTGGAATAACCCATCTGCATCTACTACTCAAACTGTTATAGTTACACCTGCGTTGCCTACCACGTATGTAGTTACAGCAACTGATGCAAGCACAGGTTGTGTAGATATCAAATCGGTATTTATCGATGTGGTAGCCAAGCCAATTGTGAACATCACCACCAGCGGAACCAACTGGTGTGATGCTGCCAACGCGCAACTCAATGCTTCAGCAGTATCTGCCGGTAATAACACTGTGGGTACAGGTACAATTACCAACACCAATCTATCTTACCCTTCTCCTTATGGCAACTGGTATTGGGGTGCGCGTCACCAAATGCTGATCACTGCTGCAGATATGATGGCCGGTGGCTTGACTGCAGGCACCATCAATAGCCTTGCATTTGATGTAACAAATGACAATGGAGCACCTGTTCACCTTGGTTTTACCATTTCAATGAAACAAACCTCACTTACTGCTATGACTGCGTGGCAAACAGGCATGACCACTGTATATGGACCGGTGGATTATCCTGTCGGTGGTACATGGTACACCGGTTGGAATGTGCACAACTTCAGCACACCATTTGTATGGGATGGCATTAGCAACTTGATCATAGAGACGTGCTTTAACAATTCGTCTTATGTGTACAACGTTTCAATTAATCAATCTGCCACTTCTTATGCATCTACCATCCACTATAACTCAGATGCAACGGGTGTGTGTTCCAATACCTTGATAAACGCAACGTCAAACCAGCGCCCCAACATGCAGTTTGGTTTGACCCCTGCATTGAGTTATGCATGGACCGGTGGCACAGGTTTGTCTTCTTATAGTATAGCCAACCCTGTGGCCACGCCTACAGCAGTGACTACTTACAGTGCTACGGTTACCAACAGTGTTACAGGTTGCTCGCGTACCGAGAGTATCACCATAAATGTAGAGCCTACACCTACTCCTGTGGTAACACAGACTGTTGGAAACAACCCACTGTGTTTGGGTCAAACGGCTACGTTGGTATCAGGATACACAAATCCTGCTTATTCTTACGCATGGTCTAATTTCAACAACCAGCCGAGTATTTCTGTATCTGCTCCGGGTAACTACTCAGTAGTGGTTACCACGGGTGTTGCCGGATGTGTGGGTTACTCTACACCATTTGTGCTCAAGCGTAACGTATTAAGCGCGGTGGCCACCGTAACATCTAACTACAACGGTTCTCAGATTTCATGCTATGGATCAACTGATGGTGTCATCACACTTGCACCTACTTCGCTCATCGTGACACCTCCGGTGCCAAGCCCCGGTCCACTGATGTATGCCAAGAATGGCGGAACACCCCAGTCAAGCCCCATATTTACAGGCCTTGGTCAGGGTAACTACACCTTTACGGTCACAGATACATACACAGGCTGTACCTTCACCTCGGTAAAAGGTACTGTGGAACCACCTCCGGTAATTGTATCAGCTGCTGTGAACAACAACGTAAGCTGCTTTGGCCAGTCAAATGGATCGGCTACAGCTACTGCCAGCGGTGGTACAGGTGTATTGACATATGCCTGGAACACGCCAATACCTAAGCAGACACCTACCAACAACGAAATGCCTGCCGGAACCTGGACGGTAACCGTAACGGATGCCAACGGATGTACAGCTACTGCTACTGTGACCATCACGCAGCCTAACACGCTTACTGTAACGCTTGGTGATAATCAGCTAGTGGGTTATGGCATCAGTGGTTACACCGGTTGCACAACTTTGAATGCTTTAACTGCAGGAGGCACAGCACCAAACACCTATGTATGGACCAACGTGACCGCTTCCTCAGCATTGCCATCTGTTACGAATGCACAACAGGTTTGCAACCCTGTCGGAAACACTGTTGATATATTGGTTACCTACAAAGTGGTGGTAACTGATGCCAACGGATGTACAGCTTCTGCATTGGTAACTGTGAACTATGTAAACGTAGATTGCAGCACTCCGGGTACTACCAAGATAAAGGTGTGTCACGTGCCACCGGGCAATCAGTCGGCTTGTAAAACAATGTGTATCTCTCCATCTGCATGGCCTGGATTGCAAGGCGGGTCACCCCAGTCATACTTGGGTAAGTGTAAGCCAAACTGCGCATTGCCTGCACGTACGGTTACCGAAATGCCAGTCGGTTTGCAGTCGGAACTCAATGTATATCCTAACCCAACCAACGGATACCTCCGCATCGACTATGTGAGCGAGTGGAGCGAAGCCGAAGCAATTATCGTAATGGATATGCAAGGACGTGTAGTGAAAGAGATGCTTGTACAAGGCGGTCTCGAGATCCACACCGACATTGATTTGGCTGGCCTTAACAATGGCATCTACTTTATCAATGTAATGAACCAAGGCGCGATGGTTAAATCGGCCAAGGTGATTAAGTCTGAATAATTAAGAGGGTTAAAAACCCGCTTACTATTAAATATTACCGCCCCCCAAATTATTGGGGGGCGGTTTTTTTTGTTGGCAGTTCATTCTTACGGATACCGTAAATTAATCCAAATTTAACCAAGTATTAAAAAGCAATATTGGTGATTGGTAGTCCAAATACACTATTCTACCCTAATTTTATGCCGTTTAACCAAACTATTTGGAGTTTATGAACATTTTTTACTTATCTTCGTGTTCCTTGAATGTTTCGGACAAACCTTTGGAATTTAATCCCAACGTTAAAAAATTAATTCATTTTTAATTCCGGATACCCTTGACAGGACTTAACCTACCTTGTTCTTCAAAAGAACTGAAACACATAACTACGGATTGAACAAGTCACTATATATTTAGATTAACCATTAAAAAAGGAGAACCCATGAAAAATCATTACCATGCAGGGTCGGGATACATTTGGTATCGCAATCCAGAAAATTCAAACATCATGGAGTACCTGAAGCAAAAGAGTAATCGCATTCTTTTGTTTTTTGTTGCTTTCATGTTTACGGCCCTCACCGCAGGAACCGTAAATGCTCAAATCACAACCTTCCCTCATACCGAGGACTGGGAATCACAAAGCACATGTTCTACCTCGTGTACTGCAGTTTGTTCATTGACCAATGGCTGGACCAACGATGCTTCCGATGACCAAGATTGGATTGTGGATATTGGAGGAACATCTTCCTCGTCTACAGGCCCATCTACCGACCACAATCCCGGAACCTCATCAGGTAAATATGTTTACACTGAGACTTCGGGTTGTAATGGCAACTTTGCGAACCTTATCAGCCCTCCGATAGTGATATCGGGTGTGAGTAATCTTTCTATGGATTTTTGGTACCACATGTATGGCGCCACTATGGGTACTATGCAGGTAGATGTAACCACCAATGCCGGTGCTACCTGGACCAATCTGGAGCCTGCTTTTACTGACAACATAGATTTATGGCAAACAAAAACGGTGATCCTCAATGCATATGTAGGAACCACCATTCAGATAAGGTTCCGTGGTTTTACTGGAACTTCTTTTACTTCTGATATGGCTATTGACGACATCATTTTTTATGAAGTGTCAAACAATGATGCCGGTGTAGCCGCTATTGTTGCCCCTACTTCTCCCGGTGTACCCGGATTGAACAATGTGGATGTAACTGTAAACAACTACGGTCTTACTACCCTTACCAGCGCAACTATAAATTGGAGCGTAAATGGCGTGCTTCAAACCCCGTTTGCATGGACAGGCAGTGTAGCACAAGGTGCCACCTCTACTCCTTCTACCATCGGAACCTATACATTTACGCCAGGCATCTACGACATTGCCGCATGGACCTCGGCTCCTAACGGAGGCACGGACGGAACTAATTCTAATGACTCTGCATTTGCCCCCGGCATTATTTTCTGTGCACCTCTCAGTGGTATATATACCATCAACAGTGGGGCTGCTACAGCAGGAACCAACTTCAATAACTTTACTGATGCTGCTAACCTGTTGGCCCAATGTGGTATCAGCAGTGCGGTTACTTTTAATGTCTCAGGCGGCCCTTACAACGAACGCCTGGTGCTTACAGAAATACCTGGCGCCAGTGCTGTAAACACAGTTACCTTTAATGGTGGTGGTAGCACGCTTAATTACAGCTCTACCGTATCGGCCGACCGTGCGGTGGTATTACTTGATGGAGCTGACTACATTACCATTGACAATTTGGTGATAGATGCCACCGGCCCTAATTTTTATGGCTGGGGCGTGTTTTTGACCAATAATGCGGATTTCAATACCATCAACAATTGCATCATCAACGCGGAGCAAAACCAAACAAGTTCAAACTATGGTGGTATTGCCATTACCGGTTCGCTTGCTTCAGGAACTTCTTCAGGAAGCAATGGAAGTAACAACACCATCAGCAACAACACCATCAATGGTGGATATGCAGGTATTACCAATTTGGGAATCACTGCCACACCTGCGTTCAACAATCAATTCATCAACAACATTATCCAGGATTTTTATATCTACGGTATTTACAATGGTTATCAGGATGGATTGGTGGTGCGTGGCAACGACATCAGAAGGCCCAACCGAACGGCTACATCATCCACTTTTTATGGTGTGTACCTGTGGGGTAGTGCCAACAATTGTGTGATCGAAAAAAACCAGATTCACAATACATCTGACAATCTTTCAAATACTTCACACAGTGTATATGGTATTTGGGTGAATACACCTGCAGCTGCCGGATTTGAAACCAGAGTTGAAAACAACTTATTGTACAACATCAACAACAACAGCATCATCTATGGTTTGTATATGAGTAATTCCGACATCAAGGTTTACCATAATACGGTGTCACTTGATTTTGCCGGAGCCACTACAACTTCAGTTACACGAGGACTCTACCAGAATTCTTCTTCCTATACCAATGTAGATGTGCGTAATAACATATTCACCATAGCGCGTGGAGGTGCAGGCACCAAGCACGGTATTTATATGCTCAACACCACCAATATTGTGAACAACAATGTGGTAGATATGAGTTCGCCTGCCGGATCCAACTATTTTGGATATTGGGGAGGCAACCAAACCACTGCCGGTGACTTTAACACAGCCAGTAGTTTCTTGAACAACTTCAGTGCTGACCCCAATTATACCAATGTATTGACGGGCGACTTCACTCCACAAAACGCATTGTTAAACAACAGTGGTGTAGGTGTGGGTGTAACTACCGACATCAACGGTGCCACGCGCGATGCTTTGCTTCCCGATCCGGGTGCATTTGAGTTCGATATTGTGGGACTGGATGCAGCCATCAATTGGGTAAGCCCGGTGAATCCGGTGAGCGCAGGCCCTCAAACCATTATAGTAAATATTGCCAATACCCAAACGGCCACCATCAACTCAGTGACGCTACAGTATTCTGATGGTGCTACTACGGTAAGCCAAGTGTTCACTGCCCTGGGACTTACAGCCGGCAACAATGTGAATCTTAGTTTTACTACTCCTTTTGTAGTATCAGGTGTACACACACTTACCGCTACTATAATATCTGTAAATGGCGGACCTGATGCAGTGGCTGGTAACAACGTAACTGCACCGGTGACGGTATGCCCTGCACTTGCAGGTGTATTCACCATCAACGCGGG
>JBBKVM010000044.1:0-5283 GCA_037968415.1 Bacteroidia bacterium
ATCCCACCTATGTTGACTGTTATTGTCTTGTTCATTTTAAAAGTTGTTTTGTTGTTTGATTTACGGCTATCAACAATTCATCCCAAGTGTTGTTTAGCCCTTTCAGAAACGATTCGCCCAGGGGTGTCAGGGTGTAGTATTTGCGCGGTGGCCCGGAGGTGGATTCCACCCAACGGTAGGACAGCAGGCCGGCATTTTTGAGCCGGGTCAGCAGTGGATAAAGGGTACCCTCTACGATGATCAGCTTTGCATCTTTCATTTTTTCGATGATGTCGGAAGGATAAATTTCTTCACGTGCGATAATCGAAAGTATGCAAAACTCGAGTACGCCTTTACGCATCTGCGCTTGTGTGTTTTCTAAATTGCTCACGTTTTTTCGAGTTTAAGATTAATGTACGTTTGGCTTGTCATTCAGGTAGCCGGTGATTTCTACCGCTGGCAGGTGCACGATGGCCACCGGTTTGTTGGATTGATAATATGTGGGTGTCGCGTCAGTTTCTATGGCGCTTTGTACATTGTTTCCCCACATTGTGGTGGTCAATAGTATGGTGACCATCCCGATCAGAACTGATAACATTACTTTGATAGTTTTCATGACACTTTGTTTTTATTGATTAACACTGCAAACATATGTAATCATATAGTACTATGCAATACATAGTACTATATTAAATCGTATTCAGCTGATTATCAGGTCAATTATTTTTATAAAATGTTTTTGTAAACGGTAATTACTCGATAATCTGTATTGATTTCCACATGAAATCCGCCCAAATAAATCTTCATAATCGATAATAAGCAGTTCAACTGATTAATGCGGAACGAAGAATAAAAAGAATCAGTTTATCTTCAACACACAGACGCGAACCGACAACACGAATATCTCAAAGAGTTGTTAGTTGTTAGCATTTATCAGCATTAAAGCAAGTACGTATGAAACCAACTGAAGATGCGCTTCATCAAACTATCGGAAACAATCCGATTCAAAATTATCTTTCCGAATTCGTGTATGGAGCCATTGACGGCAGCGTAACCACTTTTGCAGTGGTAGCAGGGGCCACCGGAGCGGGCTTGTCGAGTTCCATCATCATTATACTTGGGTTCGCCAACCTAATTGCCGATGGTTTCTCCATGTCAGTAGGCGCATATTTATCTTCTAAAACTGCCAATGATAATTACCACAAGCACAGGCTCACCGAATATTGGGAAATAGAAAATATACCTGATTCCGAACGCAAAGAAATTGAAGATATCTACCGTGCCAAAGGGTTTGCAGAACCCCTTTTGACACAGGTTGTAGACGTGATCACACAAGACAAAGACCGATGGGTGAATGAAATGATGAAAGATGAACTGGGTATGATGAAAGAAAGCAAATCACCGTTCAGTGTGGGTTTAGCTACGTTTGTTTCTTTTATTGTGGTGGGTTTTATACCGCTCATGCTCTATGTGTACGATTACATGGCAGGTGCCGAATTTAATCTTTTCCTTTACTCTACCATACTCACAGCCCTGGCTTTTGTGATGATAGGATGGTTAAAAACATACGTCACGCAAACCAGTCATTGGAAAGGTATTTTAGAAACTCTGATGTTGGGCGGAATTGCTGCGGTGCTGGCCTATTTCGTAGGCGGCCTGCTGGAACAAATATTGAGATAAAGCAAAACAAAAAAGGCCGTCTTTTCAGACAGCCTTTAATTGGTGGAGAATACCGGAGTCGAACCGGTGACCTCTTGCATGCCATGCAAGCGCTCTAGCCAGCTGAGCTAATCCCCCCTTGATAATATGATATAGAACGTGTGTTTTTGATGCCGGAGCATCCGTTTTTTTTACGAAGTGCAAAGAACACAATATTTGAGCAATTATAAAAATTATATTTGGGGACACTTTCATACCCCACCCTGCGCGCTATGACAAAGAATCTACAGATCAGTTTTTGGGAACACGACACCTGGTTACGCGACATTGATGTAGCCATCATAGGCAGCGGCATCGTGGGCCTCAATGCCGCCCTCAACCTGAAGACGAATAACCCGGCATTGCGCGTCATCATACTGGAGCGCGGCAGCTATCCTTACGGAGCCAGCACACGCAATGCAGGTTTCGCCTGCTTTGGAACACTTAGCGAACTGGTGCGCGACATACAAAGCGAAGGCGCACAAATAGCATTTGAAAACGTCCGTAAACGTCATGAAGGACTGCAACTGCTAAGAAAAATAATTGGCGATGATGTGATGGACTTTGAAATGACCGGTAGTGGCGAGTTGTTTTTTGATGATGTGGCCTACAATGCCGCTGTCTCGCAGCTTGAAGCTGTCAATAAACTGCTCCATTCCTACACCGGACTCAAAGAAAACTTTTCACTTGCCGATGACCGCATTCGCGCGCATGGTTTCGGCAAGGCCACACACCTCATCCACAGCAAACACGAGGGACTGATACACTCCGGTAAAATGATGCACGCGCTATTACAGAAAGTGCGTGAGGCTGGTGTGTCCATTTTCAACAATGTGAATGTAACCGATATCGAAGATGATGAAGGAGCTGTGACTTTGCGCACGGATCCTGCGCTGAACCTTCGCTGCCGCAAGGTGCTCATCACCACCAACGGTTTCACCGCACGGCTGGTACCTGACATAGACGTGTCGCCCGCGCGCGGCCAATTGCTGGTTACCGCACCCATCGACAATCTGAAAGTACACGGTGCTTTTCATTTTGAGGAAGGCTATTACTATTTCCGCCATGTGGGAAACCGCATACTCTTTGGCGGTGGGCGTAACCTCGATATAGCCGGAGAAACCACCAGCGAAATGGGCATTACTCAACAAATACAACAGCAACTGGAATACTATCTGCGCGAGGTGATCATACCCGGCACACCGTACGCTATTGACCATCGCTGGAGCGGCATCATGGGCATGGGCAGCAAACGCACTGTAATCGAAACACAGATCAGCACCAACGTGTTTTGCGCTGCACGCCTCAGTGGTACAGGCATTGCCATCGGCAGCCTGGTGGGCAGAGATGCGGCTGAAATGTTAAAAGGGTCTTTGTAAAATTAAGCCTCGCGCGAAAGCTCAAACAAAGTGAGTTCGGGCATAATGCCTACCCTGCCTGGATACCCAATAAATCCCAAACCTCTGTTTACATACAACATCTGCGATGCATTACGGTACAGACCTGCCCACTGCTTGTACACATACTGCACGGGGCTCCACTTAAATCCGGGAATATCAACTCCAAACTGAAAACCATGCGTGTGGCCAGATAGGGTGAGGTCGATGTCATCGTACTTTGGCAATACTTCCGCTTCCCAGTGCGAAGGGTCGTGCGAGAGCAGTATTTTAAACCGGTCTTTGGACAAGCCCGCATGGGCTTCATCCAACTTACCGTATTTGGGGAAACGCGCTTTGTTGCTCCAGTTCTCCACGCCCATCACCGCAATAATTTCATTATCGCGCGATAGCATGGCGTGTTGATTCAGCAGCAGGTTCCAGCCCAACTTGCCGTGCACCGCTTTGAGTCTCGCCAGATTGTCGGCCTTGGCCTGTGCAGAGGGCCATTGCACATAGTCGCCATAGTCGTGGTTGCCTAAAATGGAATACACACCCATAGGCGCCTTGATGGCCGACAATGCTTCCATAAAGTCATTGGTTTCATCAGCCACATTGTTCACCAGGTCACCGGTAAAAAAAACCACATCGGGTTTACATTCAGCTATCATTTTGGCGGCTTCATCCACATGGTCGGTGTGGTTCCAACTGCCAATGTGTATGTCGGATATCTGCAACACGCGCAGGCCATCGAACGCTGCGGGCAGGCGCGCAAACTTTAGTTTCTTGCGCACCACTTTAAAACGGTAAGGGCCCATCACTATGCCATACAATAAAGAGGTGAAGGGAATGGCCGCTACAATCAAACCCAGCACCGAAAGAAATTTACTCCGCGATATGCTTCGACCCGCCACCGCATTGTCGCCCGTGATCACATACGACAACAACCAACGAAACATGCGCGCAAGGTCATCGATAATGAGGAACAACACCACAAACAGTTTGGCGAAATACAAGATAACGATGAAAGCAAATGCAAATGTGCGAAAGGTTTTGGGCCACAGTTGCACATCAATAAATCCTGATGCCGCCACGCACGCAATGCTAAACAGCGATATCGCCCAAAACGCATACTGCACCGTGCGTTGCACTGCCAGCGCCTTACCTGCCGTGACCACTTTCACCGCTTGAAAAACGTAGTAGTCGATAATTAATAATACAATGGCCAGTATGAGTGCCCGGTAAATCATAGTCAGTAAAAATTTAAGTTATGGGGCCAGACGTGAAATTTTCCAACCTCCACCCTGCTTGGGTTCGTAAGCAAACCTGTCGTGCAGGCGGCTTTGGCGACCCTGCCAGAATTCCATGTATTGTGGTTTCACCACAAATCCGCCCCAGTGCGGAGGCCGCGGGATGGGCTGACCCTCGTATTTCTTTTCTATTTCGGTGAGTTGTTTTTCCAATTGCGCTCGGTCTTGCAGCACGGCACTCTGCGCAGAGGCCCACGCTCCGGCCTGGCTTTCGCGCGGGCGGCTTGCAAAGTAGGCATCAGAATCGGCTGTTCTGGTGCGGGTGGCCACCCCTTCTATGCGTATCTGTCGAAACAGCGGCAGCCAATAAAAGTTTATTGATACACCAGGGCGTGCCTGAATATCTTTTGCCTTGGCGCTTCTGTAATTGGTATAAAAACTAAACCCCCCATTATCTACTCCGCGCAACAGCAGCACCCTACTTGAAATTCTATCATGGTCGCCCAGCGTAGAGAGCACAAAAGCGTTAGGCTCTTCCATTCCGGAGTCTACTGCTTGCTTCATCCACAATCCAAATTGCACCAAGGGGTCAGTGTGCATGTCAGCGCGCGCGAGGCCTTGCGTCACAAAGTCTTTGCGCATGGCAAATATTTTCTTCGATAACTCGTCCATCTCCCTCACGTGGTTGCTTCCAATATTTGGTCGGTGTGATTCTCAGTGTCTACTTTGTCGATGATGCGTTCTAACATCCCTTTCTCATCGATAACAAATGTGGTGCGGATTATTCCCTGATACGTGCGACCCATAAATTTTTTGTCGCCATATACTCCGTAGTCGTTCACCATCTTCTTTTCCACATCGGCCAGCAACCGATAAGGCAATTTGTATTTGGAAATAAATTTGGTGTGCGATTTCAGCGAGTCGTTGCTTACGCCAAGCACTTCATATCCCTGTCTTTTCAATTCAGAATAGTTATCGCG
>JBBKVM010000045.1:0-42736 GCA_037968415.1 Bacteroidia bacterium
ATTCATTACCGATTTGTTTTTTGAATCTTTAAATTTAATTTCAATTCAAGGTTAATGAAACAAGTCTTTCTAATTTTCTTTATAATCTTGTCGGGCAATTTTGGGTTTGCTCAAACTCCTCAACTAAATGAGGCCAAATACTATTCGTACAGAAGCCGGCTCTATAATGATTTCATGATTGGCGTAGGTTCATCCGCTGGTTTAAGTTTGCCCGCTTCAATCAGAGATACAGTGAATCAAAAAATTCTTTGGGGTGATGCTACCATTGATTTAGGAATGTACATGGGTATGTTGGCAACAGAATATAAGGTAAATGAACTAAAAGGGCTCAGCCAAACAACCACCATTGAAGATTTATTCTTTGCATTAGAAGCATTCAATCGTCTTGATTACAACGCTGAAAAATATTTTGGCGGGACACCCAGTCTCAATGGCTTTTTTGTACGTGATGATGTCACAACCGATTCGCTCAACATCACCACAGTACTTGCCCACCTAAATCAGCCCACTGCCACCGGACAAGTGAACATTTTGTTATCTGATTTGATGGCCATTGATCCCACACTCAAAGAAGAAAGTCTTGATCAAGTAATTCATTTGCTTGCAGGCTTGTCGCTTGTGGTGCGTTACATTCCTGACACCCTCAAACACAAACCGAATGGACAAGCTCAGGCATTTATGGACTTTGAAACTTCAATCAAGCAGGAAGCAAAAAATATTGCAACGCGCCTGGTTAATTATATCAAAGAAGGTAGCAACGTAATTGTAACATTGAATCCTGCAGATCCAAATCTGAATGGTATCAGCGGTAGTGCATGGGACTTCATCATTAAGAATCCGGTGACGGGAATTGCGGTGGCACGCGGGCCCAATGCTACAGCCCTCGCTGCAGGATTCACAGCCGCCAAATATTGGATTACAAACCTTTCTTCTCTCACTACAGATACCCTAGCCAGCACGCAGGCCCTCAACACATTTCTATTTTACGACAATGTACTACTTGCGAACGACCAAGATTTTAAAGTAATGATGCTAAATGCCATTGGCAATGTGTGGCCGGCAGGGGTGAAACCAGACAGTTCCAATTTCAACTACAACGCCCAACGCCTAGGTCCGCGCGCTTTGTTTCAATCATATGAATATATTCCATTATGGCATCAGTCGTTGTACAACACCACAAACAAGCTAATGTCTGCTGTTCCTACATCGCATCCGTTTTACAACAACCCTGCGGCTTTTTACAAATTTTTACTTGATGAAGCGCTTATTGCGGGCCCTTACAATTATGGCAATCTAGCATTTCCTTCATACGAATGGTCGTCTTCTTCACGCCATGTGCACCCTTTGAGACGCGGGCAGGCCAACCCTTCATTTCCGGGACACTACAACGGACTCGATTACATGCTGCTTTACAATTTGTATTTCATCAACACTACGCTCGGAACCACGGTTGCGGAAATTCCTGGCTCTCCGCACCCCGTGCTGGTATACCCCAATCCGGCACGCGGTCAATTCACCATCCAACATTCGAATGTTGATTGCAGCGAATATGTCCTCACACTTACTGACGCCACAGGCGAAGTGAAAATGCAAAGCAAAGTGGCAGCATCAAACACAACCTTCAGCACCACAGGACTAAAACCAGGAATGTACATGGTACAAATTATTAGTTGTGGGTATCCTTTCAACTCCAAACTTGTTATTTACTAATTTCACAAGCTGTACAAATAATCCAACCTGTTTCTATGAACCGCCACAATTGGTCCGCAGCATTGGTATTGATGGTCATGCTCCTGGGGTTGGTGTATCTACATCATCTTCCGGGTATGCACAGTTTCCCAAAGCACATCCACGCCTGGACCCAGTCTGACCGGTATGCACTGGCACTTGGATTTGTAGACAACGGTATGGATCTGTTGCATCCCGAAACATATAACCTGAAACCTGACCCTGCCTCTACACGCATCACCCCTGTTACTGCTGTAGATTTTCCCATCTATGAATACTGCGTTGCGATGGTAATGAAACTGAGTGGCAACCGCACGCCATTTGTGTTCCGCTGGTTCACGCTGTTACTTTCTGTCATAAGTTTGGTTTACTTATACAAACTTGGGCGCATGGTTGCTGGCCACATGATTGCCGGTTTGTTTGTTGCAGGCTTTTGCGCCACGGCACCGGTTTACATTTATTATCAATCGGGGTTTTTACCCGCCCTCAATTCGCTTTCTGTTTTCATCGTAGGATTATATTACTACTTCAACTACCTGCGCAACAGGCAATCGAGCCAGTTTATTATAGCCGTATGTTGCCTTGCCTTGGCGGCAGCCGCGCGCACGCCTTTCGCTATTTTTCTAATTGCGGTCACCTTACACCGGCTGCTTCAATATATGAACGATGCTCACACCAACAGAAGAGAGCTGTGGGCGTTGGCGGCCGGATATGTTTTTGTGGGTGGATATTTTATTTACAATCTTTATCTCAAATCGGTTTTCAACACTGCGTTTCTCGGTCATCCCATGCCGGCACACAGTATGGATGAGTTTTATGCATTGGTTACTGAAGTACGCCACCGGTGGATGTACCATTACCTTACTCATTACCACTACTTCGCCTTGATAGTGCTTATGCTCACTACTATGTTGCGCAATCTCAATGGCAAGCTCGCAGCGGAAGCACCCAAAAATATGTTCACATTAACGGCCATTGCTTTTCTGGGCGCACTTATCTATTCTGTGTTGATGGCCCGCCAGTTTGCCGACCATGATTATTATTTTCTGGAAACATTCTTTCCGGTCATCCTTATGCTCGTGATAGCTAACCTGGCAATGATTCCTTACAAAAACCAGCCGGCACGTTACGCTACCATTATGCTGGCCATCGTGTTTTTTGTATTTGCAGTGCGCTCGGGGCATGGCACACTTGACAAGCGAAACGAAAGCGGCCCATGGGACCGCATCGAACAAACACGCATCAACTTTGAAGGCTCAGCTGAATGGCTAGACAACACAGGCGTAGCAGCCGATGCACACATATTGGTAATAGATGCATATACCACCAACGGACCGCTAATTTTTATGAACCGGAAAGGGTTTACAGTACTCAATACCACTCGCGAAAACATTCTGCAATCCATGAGATGGCCATTTGATTATGTGATAATGCAAAACGAATACATGTTGTCGGACGTAGTGAGAAACTATCCGCAGATAGTGCAGCAGTTAGAATTTGTAAGCAGCAATGAAAAACTTTCGCTTTTCAAATTGAATCCTAGTCCATCGCGCATACTGTCCGCATTTTTAGGATTACCAAGTGGGTCGATTTACAATAATTGCCTGCGCTTTGGCGCGGCTCTCAGCAGTTGGTCTGGTGATATAGTCGCCATGACTGAAGGTAGTATGAATGCTGAAACCGAGTACAGTGCCACGTTAACAATAGACCGCTCCTCATTAACCGGAACACTTTCTACTTTGGTTTTTGAAGGTGACT
Source organism: Bacteroidia bacterium (assembly GCA_037968415.1). Taxonomy (GTDB): domain Bacteria; phylum Bacteroidota; class Bacteroidia; order AKYH767-A; family JBBKVM01; genus JBBKVM01. Next base: position 3,487 of record JBBKVM010000045.1, read on the forward strand.
TCTTAAGTCCCGATACATTAAATGGTATTGAACTAGTGGTATCAGCATCGCGTCAAGATGATCAGGTGTATTACAAAACTTTCGAGTTAGAAAAATATATCGACAATGCGCGGCAATGGACATCTCTTCAGTTTTTATTTCCACTCACTGAGATACCAAACGATATCACACAAATAAAAGTGTATGTGTGGAATCATGGAAGAAATAATATTCGATACAAAAACTGGTGCGTCAATATATATTGACATGCCGTAACTTTGGAGTATAAAATTTATTAATCATGAACATATTATTAATCGGATCGGGCGGGAGAGAACACGCATTGGCATGGAAACTGATTCGCAGTCCACGTTGCAACAAATTGTATATAGCTCCGGGCAATGCAGGCACCGACATGTGTGGAGAGAATATAGCATTGGACGTATTGAATTTTAGTGCGGTGGCCGAATTTGTGCGTGCGCATGGCGTGGGCATGGTCGTGGTAGGTCCCGAAGAACCGCTTGTAAAAGGAATAAGTGACTACCTATTGTCGCAAAATGATTTGAATAACCTATTGGTGATAGGCCCTGGCATGGCCGGTGCGCAGTTGGAAGGCAGCAAGGACTTTTCAAAAGAATTTATGCAGCGCCATAAGATACCCACCGCTCGCTATCGCACGTTTCAAAAACCACAATTGGCAGAAGCCATCGACTACGTGCAGGCGCACAAGCTGCCTGTGGTGCTGAAAGCCGATGGGCTTGCAGCAGGCAAAGGCGTGGTGATATGTTTCTCCCATCAGGATGCGGTGCATGAGTTGAAGTCTATGTTGCGCGATGAGAAATTTGGTGCGGCTGGCGAAAAAGTAGTAATCGAAGAGTTTTTAAGTGGCATTGAAGTATCGGTGTTTGCATTGACAGATGGGAGAAATTATGTGTTGCTACCCGAAGCAAAAGACTACAAGCGCATAGGGGAAGGCGACACCGGATTGAACACCGGAGGCATGGGCGCGGTGTCTCCGGTTATTTTTGCCGACAATATTTTCATGGAGAAGGTTCGCACCCGCATCATCGAACCCACCGTACAGGGATTAATCAACGAGAACATTCACTATTGCGGATTTTTATTTTTCGGGCTCATCAAAGTAAATGGAGAGCCGTATGTGATTGAATACAACTGCCGCATGGGCGACCCGGAAACTGAGGTGGTGATACCGCGCATCAACAATGACCTGATTGACTTGTTTGAGCATGCAGCCCGCGGCACACTCAACAATATGACAATAGATACCGATCCACGACATGCAGTTACTGTGGTGGCTGTATCCGGTGGATATCCCGGCAAATATGAAAAAGGCAAAGAGATTAGCGGCATTAATGCCGATGACAAACATACCGTGGTTTTTCATGCTGGCACTACATTGAAAGAAGGCAATATTGTAACTTCCGGAGGCAGAGTATTGGCAGTTACGTCAAGGGCCGACAAGATGGAAGATGCACTCCTCTTATCATATGCAGCATTAAAAAGCGTGAATTACGAAGGAATAAATTACCGCAAAGACATCGGGCTCGATGTGATCAAACTGGCTGAGTCTTTATCTGCGTGACAGATAGTTTCTGTCATCGTGCTCTTCTACGCGTACCTGATAATAAATCCAGAAGCAAAGGAGTATAGCAATGACAATAATGATGAGCACATTGGGCAGATTTTTAAATGTCTCGAGAATGCTGAATGTGGCTTCAAAGAATGCAGCCAGTCCCATAAAAAAGCTTGTCATCATAATCAGTTGATTTATTGTGAGACAAATTTATAAATTCTTTTTACAAAAAAGTTGTGTTTTTTTACATCCTCATTACATCCATATATTAAGCTAGAATGTATTCATGCTCATAGGGTTATTTAAGGCCGAGCGGCCGGCAATAGTTTTTATAATGCCATTATTGGCTGGGCTGCTGTGGTTAGTTTATTTCTGGCAGGTCCCTTATAGTTTTGCCATATTTCGTATGCCCATATACGCGTTTCTGTATGATGTCCTTTCGGCTCTGCGTCCTTATGTGCTATACGTTTTTGCTGTAGTGTTGGTGAGTGCGGGTGGTATGTGGCTCAATTATCTGGTAGACAAGAATGAAGTATTAGACAAGCCCACCAATCTGGTAGGCATGTTTTATATACTCCTTACAGTAGCCTTTCCACACAACGTATGGCTTAGCCCCGCCCTCATATGCAATCTTCTACTCATTTGGATGCTGAGCAAAATATTTTCGCTTTACAAGAGTCCGTCTGCCCTGCCGGCCATTTTCGATTCGGCATTTATTATCTCACTTGCTTCTTTTATTTTTCTTCCCGCTGCCTATTATTTTGTTCTGTTATTAGTAGCCATTGGCATGCTCCGGCCTTATGCCTGGCGCGAATGGACCACCGCATTCATTGGATTTTTACTTCCGTACTTATTCTATGGTGTCTTGCTTTTTTGGAATGATTCTCTACGTAGTACCATTACGCAGATCGCGTCCCAGTTTGGCACGTTCACAAATATCAGCATCGATCTCATCAACGAAAACATGGTGTTTGCCTTTACAATGGGCGTTTTCTTGGTGCTGTCATTGTTTAGACTGCAAGCAGGATATTATAAAAATGTAATCCGCACACGCGAGTTCCAAAAGGTTATTCTCTACTTTTTGCTCGTTACTTTAGTGGTGTTTACCATGCTATCGCGCTCGTTCGAAATGCTGCTGGGATTCTGCACAATCCCTTTCTCCATCTTGCTTGCCAACTATTTCAATACCATAAAAAAAGCGTGGTTGTACGAAACTTTGTTTGTTGTTTTGCTGTCAGTAATCATATACGGATACATACGGTAGGTTTGATTTAATATTCTTTAGCGTAACTTTATCGCTCCAAAATTATTATCATGAAATTCGGTGTTGTTGTATTTCCGGGATCCAATTGCGACCATGATATGATCTATGTGCTGGAGCACATCATGAAACAAAAAGTGGTGGCGCTTTGGCACAAAGACCACGATTTACAAGGTTGCGATTTCATCATATTACCAGGTGGTTTTTCTTATGGCGACTACTTGCGAAGCGGGGCCATTGCGCGCTTTTCACCAATCATGCAGGAAGTAATAGAACATGCCAACAAAGGTGGTTTTCTGATGGGGATTTGCAACGGGTTTCAAATTTTATGTGAGGCGGGATTGTTGCCTGGTGCGCTGCTACACAACGAGAGCCACAAGTTTATTTGCAACAATGTGTACATCAAACCCATGACCAATAACAGTACGCTTACGACCCTTGCCCACACAGACAAGGCTTTAAAGATACCAATTGCGCATGGCGAAGGACGGTATTATGCCGATGCCCAAACATTAAAGCAACTCAGCACCAATGATCAGATTCTTTTCAAATATTGCGATGCCCAAGGAGATATCACAGCAGAGGCCAATCCCAATGGCGCCATTGAAAATATTGCTGGTATAACTAATGCAGGCAGAAATGTTTTTGGTATGATGCCGCATCCTGAGCGTGCTGCCGATGAAGAACTTGGCAATACGGATGGTCGTATTTTGTTTGAGTCGATACTCAGCCTGGTAAACGCTTAAAATATTTCAACTTTCGTAAAAGTGCATTTCGCGTATGTAATCATGCACACTTGCGGGTAACATATAACGGACATCTTTTTTATCAGCAATTGCCTGCCTAATAAATGTGGAAGAAATTTCCATCAGCGGGGCATCCACTGCAGTTACAGAAGCATGCGTAGCCAAATCACCGCCCCCACTGCCGTTGCGCGGGTACACCATTATTTGGTAATGCTCGATAATGTGTTCCGCATTTTTCCATTTGTGCAAAGTCTTCAAATTATCGGCACCCATGATGAGCACAAACTCGTGCGTGGGAAATTTTTCTTCCAAATGTGCGAGGGTGTTCACAGTGTAACTTGGCTGCGGCAATCCAAATTCAATATTGGAAACTTTTAATTTAGGATAATCATCGTCAATAGCGCGCTCGGCAAGTGCATAACGGTGGTAATCGGCCAACAGCGTTTGCTTTTTCTTAAACGGATTCTGAGGCGACACCACGAACCACACCTGATCGAGATCCGTAAATTCAACCATATAATTAGCAATGGCCAAATGGCCGATGTGAATGGGGTTAAACGATCCGAAAAATAATCCGGTCTTCACTTTCATGATGCCTGCACGGTGGGTTAACTCGTTACAAAAGAAGTCACAATTTTTCTTGCTTCTTCTTGACATTGCCCGCGCTCGTTATTAATAAGTACTACGTCAAACTTGTTTTCGTATTCCAATTCCGATGCTGCTTTGTCTATCCTCTTTTTCAAACTTTCAGGTGTATCAGTCGATCGGGCTTCCAGTCTTTGTTTTAAATGCTCAATACTGGGAGGGCGCACAAATACCGATAACGAACAAGCCGGGTAATGATTCTTGATGTTCAATCCACCCTCTACGTCAATATCAAAAAGCACTGCTTTGCCATCGGCCCACAATCTTTCTATCTCCGACCGCAGCGTACCGTAAAAAGTACCTGCATATACTTCCTCCCACTCCACAAAATCGCCTGCACTGATATGCTTCTGAAACTCTTCATGAGAAATAAAATAATAGTCTTCGCCTTCTACTTCATTGAGCCGCCTTTCGCGTGTAGTAGCCGACACAGAAAATCCGAGTCCTGGCACCTCACTTAGCAAATATCGCGTGATTGTTGTTTTGCCCGACCCCGAAGGCCCGCAAAAAATAACCAGCTTATTTTCGCCTTGGTTCATAAAACATTTGAGAGTTGTTCTTTCACACGCTCCAATTCATCCTTCATGTTTATCACCAGTTTTTGCATGGACGCATCATTGGCTTTAGAGCCTATGGTGTTGATTTCCCGCCCGCATTCCTGAGATATAAAATGAAGCTTTTTGCCGTTTGATTCGGCCTCGTCAAAAGTCTTGATAAAATAATCGATGTGACTACTCAACCGCACTTTCTCTTCTGTGATATCCAGCTTTTCAATATGATAGATCATTTCTTGTTCCAACCTATTTTGATCAAAATTCACATCGGCCATAAACTCCTTGATGTTACGCAAAATACGACCACGAATATTATCAAGCCGGGCGGTTTCGAATTTATCAATCTCCTTGAGCAGTTTGCCAATATTTTTCATGCGCATTTCCAACTCCGTTTCAAGCGTTTTTCCTTCTTGTAATCTGAAGCCATCAAATTTTTCAACCGCTTCGTCAAGTACCGACTTTACCGCTTTCCACTCATCTTCCGATGGCGCGGTATCTACATCGCTGATCACATCGGGCAGCCCGGCTATCAGTCGCATGTAATCTGCCGGAGGCATTTTTAATGATTCGGCCAACGAAGAAAACTCGTTGTAATAAGCCGTGATTAGGTCTTTGTTAATCTTAAGCGTTTGTGGCTGCTGTGACTCACAGTTGATGGTTACATCTACTTTACCGCGGCCGATGCGTTTTGAAAGTTCGCCACGCAATTCGAGATCGCGGGCTTTGAGATTGGAAGGTAAGCGTAAATTAAGGTCAAAAAATTTACTGTTGAGAGACTTCACCTCCACTGTGATAATTGTGTTGTTGAATTCACCGGAGGCTTTGCCGTAGCCAGTCATTGATTGCACCATAATCTCGTTTTTTATTGATGAACAAAAGTAAATTATTATTTATTATCCACGTATACTGTCGGATAGCGTCTGTAGCTCACCAGGAATACTCCGGTAAAAATAAGCGCTGCTGAAAGCACGTGAATTGCATTGAGTTGGTCGCGCGCGGTGGCCAGCGCAATGGCCGTAGCAAACAAGGGCTGAAGGTAAATGTATATGCTCACTACTGATGGGCTCAGTGTTTTAAGCGCTACCGTATTGAGTAAATAAGCTGTAAAAGTGGTGGCGAGTACTACAAAAGCTATGGCATACCAAGCCGCGCTCGGCAGACCGGCCCAATCTACAGCCACAAACTCAGTATATCCAAACGGCAGTACAAACACGGCTCCGGTGAGAAATACAAAACTGATCACAGTTATCGGGTGGTAACGGGCCATCAAAGGCTTTACGATGACAAGGTATACGCCATACGATAGGGCATTTATGAAAATAAACAAATCGCCACGCCATGTGCTTGCATTGATGGCCAGCTGCTGATTGTAAAGAATGAGCATGGCCGCGCCTGCCAGCCCTGTCACTATGCCCAATATGCGCAGCCAGGTGATGCGTTCTTTCAATAGTATGGAAGCAATGATCAGCACCAGCACCGGATTTACGGTCATGATAATGGCTGCATTAATAGGTGTGGTAATGGCAAGTCCTTGAAAAAACATCAATTGATTGATGGCCACCCCGCACAACCCGCACATGATGAGTAGCGGCCAGTCTTTAAATTGAACTTTTTCCCGAATCGCCACCAGGCGCACCAACTGAAACAAGGCCAACGCCACCACAACCCGCAACACAATAAACCCCGAAGGACCAATGTACAAGGGCATCACCTCCTTGGCAATGGTATAATTGGCGCCATAAATCAAATTCACTACCAAAAGGGCCACATGTGCAAGGGCCGGGCGCGAAACTTTCATCAAAATCCTGATTTTTAGACTGCTGCCAAATGTAGACAAATGCAATCTTGCCCGCGCCAATTGACAGAAAATTCGTTTCTTTGCGCCCCATGAATGAAGCGCCACAACACGCAACTGACCAAGTTTTCGAAATAAAACTGGACCTTTTCGAAGGACCATTCGACTTGCTTTTGTTTTTCATTCAGCGTGACGAACTCGACATTCACGACATCCCTATCGCCACCATCACCAACAATTTTTTGGAGTACATGCATCAAATGAAATTGTTGAATATGGAACTGGCCAGCGAATTTATACTTGTGGCAGCCACGCTTATGCGTATCAAAGCCAAAATGCTGCTGCCACGATTGGAGAAAGATGAAGCTGGAAATGAAATAGATCCGCGCGAAGACCTGATTCAAAAACTGCTAGCATACAAACAGTTTAAGGCCGTCACAGAAGAGTTCAGAGTACTTGAAGACGAGCGCATGAAAAAAGAAGTGCGTGGCAATATCACCCGCGAGCTATTGAAAATTAGTAGCAACACCACCCATGCAGAGGAGTTGAATCATCTCACATTATTCAAACTGCTCACTACTTTCGAAAAAGTGATGGCCCGCTACAAGCAGGCGCTCGAAAAGCCAAAGCACACCGTGATTCAATATCCCTACACCATTGAGGATCAAAAATCATTTGTGCTGAACAGGCTCAACACACAAGATAAATTATCATTCGAAGACATGCTGCAACACTGCCGCGACAAATACCAGGTGGTATTTACTTTTTTGGCTTTGCTCGAGCTGTTACAGGAAAGTATCATCAATATAGTGGTGGGACTAGGCTTTAATAATTTCTGGATCTCAAAGCAAACATCCGAACCACATGCAGCTGAAACCGCATGAAATACTAAATTCGTTTAAACCTAAACGAATTGTGTGGCCTATTATCATTGGGCTTGGGGTGGCAGCAGCGCTCATCATCAACGATTTTGACAAAGAAGCATTTACTTCCATCGTGTGGAGTTGGAAAGTTTTTTTCTGGCTGATGATGGCGGTGTTAATGATGCTGGTACGTGATTTTTTTTACATGTACCGCATCCGCGTACTCACCGAATATAAATTGAATTGGTACCGCAGTTTTGTTGTGATTATGCTGTGGGAATTTGCGTCTGCCATTACGCCTTCAATTGTAGGCGGGGCGGCCTTTGCGCTGCTTCTACTCAACAAAGAAAACATTTCTGCGGGACGCAGCACCGCGATTGTTTTAGTATCCACATTTCTCGATGAGTTGTTCTACGTTTTGCTGGTACCGGTCATTTACTTTTCAGTAGGACACGACAAACTGTTTTTGAACATCAACGAAAATGCCATCCAAGAAATCACACACGGCAATGGAATGTTTTATATTTTTTCGGTTGGTTACGTTCTCATATTTGCCTACACAAGTTTGTTGGCTTATGGGTTGTTTTTCAATCCACGTGGCCTCAAGTGGTTGATGGTAAAAGTTTTTGCACTGCCTCTATTGCGTACCTGGCGGATGGGCGCATTGCAAGCCGGCAACGACCTGGTGGTGGCTTCGCGCGAACTCAAACAACAACCGGCTTCATTCTGGACAAAATCTTTTGGCGCAACGGTGCTTTCCTGGGCGGGCAGATTTGCCGTGGTCAATTGTTTGATACTGGCATTTCATACCGGGGGTGACCAAGTACTCATATATGCTCGCCAGCTCATTATGTGGATCATCATGCTTATAAGCCCCACGCCCGGCAGCAGTGGCGTGGCCGAAATAGTGTTCTCTACTTTCCTCTCCGAATTTATTACAAACGGACTGCAAGATGTGATGAGCCTGCTCTGGCGACTTATCAGCTATTACCCGTATCTTATCATTGGCGCCATTATTTTGCCTCGTTGGATTCGTAGAAAATTTTTAGTGCATCACGAACCAAAGTCAGAACCCACCCAAGGCTAATGCTCCTCCTTTTGGCGTTGCGTTTGTTTGGAAAGTTTACCTTTATTGCCTCGTTTTAATCTCCTTATTTAACTCTAAACATTATGAAATTCGGTACCAAAGCCATTCACGCAGGACAAGAACCCGATCCGGTAACAGGCGCCATCATGACTCCCATTTACCAAACCTCAACCTTTGTGCAGGAATCGCCAGGAGTAAACAAAGGGTATGCCTACGCACGTGGGAAAAATCCTACACGAGCGGCTTTGGAGCGAAACATTGCAGCACTCGAAGATGCCAAACACGGTTTGTGTTTCAGCAGCGGAATGGGTGCCACAGATGCGATCATCAAATTATTGCAACCCGGTGACGAGGTGATAGCAGGCGATGATTTGTATGGAGGTACTTATCGAATGTTTACTAAGGTGTATGAGCGATTCGGCATCAAGTTTCACTTTATCGACCTTACCGATGCCGGAAACATAGAGCAACACATCAATGCGAAAACAAAATTGCTGTGGGTGGAAACGCCTACCAATCCTACTATGCAGATAGTAGACATAGCCGCATGTGCGGTTATTGCCGGCAAACACAAATTGCTGCTTGCGGTCGACAATACGTTTGCTTCACCTTACTTACAAAATCCGCTTAAACTGGGAGCACACATAGTGATGCACTCTGTGACAAAATACCTGGGCGGACATTCGGACGTAATCATGGGTGCGTTGTGCACCAACGATGATAAACTTCATGAGCGGCTTGCATTCATTCACAATTCGTGTGGCGCCACACCCGGGCCTATGGATAGCTTTCTGGTATTGCGTGGTATCAAAACATTGCATGTGCGCATGAAAGCACATTGCGAAAACGGGCGTGCGGTGGCTGAGTTTTTACGCATCCATCCAAAAGTTGACAAGGTGTATTGGCCTGGTTTTGAAGATCACAAAAACCATGTGATAGCCAAAAGGCAGATGAAAGATTTTGGCGGTATGTTGTCATTCACTCTCAAAGGCAATTCGCAAGAAGATGCTTTCAAATTAGCCCGTGCTACAAAAGTGTTTTCGCTTGCCGAATCATTGGGTGGCGTGGAGTCACTCATCAATCACCCGGCTAGCATGACACATGCTTCTGTGCCGTTAGCCGAGCGCGAAAAAGCCGGTGTGGTAGAATCCTTGCTGCGACTGAGTGTGGGCATAGAAGATGTGTTCGACTTACTAGAAGATCTTAAACAGGCTCTCAATCAATAATTAGAAAAGGGTATGGCACAAAACAGATTTGCAGTGATTGGCATGGGCCAGTTTGGCAGCGTGATAGCCCGCACACTCTCTAAGCGCGGAGCCGAAGTACTTGCCATTGATGATGACCTTCAACGCATAGAAGATATCAAAGATGAGGTGGCCTACGCGGTGGCCCTGGATGCTACTGACATAAAAGCACTGCGATCGCAAAACATACAAGACATGGATGCCGTAGTGGTGGCAATTGGGCAGGATTTTGAAGCGTTGCTGTTATGCACCGTACTTCTGATGGACTTGAATGTGAAGCGAGTGATATCGCGCGCCAACGGCCTGCAACAAAAAACCATACTTGAAAAAATAGGCGTAGCCGAAATACTTTCGCCAGAGGAAGAGGTGGGCTCAGCGGTGGCCGAGCGTTTGCTCAATCCCAACATAGTAAACTCACTGATGTTGCCGGATGATTACGAAATAGTAGAGATAAAAACTCCGCGCGCTATAGCCAACAGATCTATTGCAGATATTGGATTGCGAAATAAATACAACCTCAACCTGATTACGCTAAAGCGCGAATTTGAAGTGGAGCGCAAAGGCGAAAAGATAATTGAGGAACATATTTTAGGCGTGCCTCATTCCGATACCATCTTGTATGATTCGGATACAATACTTGTCTTTGGTCTTGCTAAAGACATTCAGCGGTTTACGGAAATCAATCAATAGGCTGATATAGTGCATATTACCTGAATAATCAATAAGTTTTTATAGGATGCAGGTAATAAAATGACCTTTGGTACTTTTCTTATTGTGCCCGTGTAAATTTTTGATTATTTTTACCTGTCAGTCTGTTATAAAAAACAAACCCTTTTTAGTTAATAACTTAAACAAAGCAGTTTTACTGTTTTAACCTAACTATTGTCATGAAAAAAGTTTTACAAAGCATTTCTTTCCTCATCATTTCTATCATGTTGAGCACCAATTTGGCTATTGCCCAGAATGACTGGTGTCTCACTGAACACATGTATCAGGAGGCTGTTAAAAATGATATCAGCGTATTGCGAAATCGCGAATTGCTGGAAGTGGAAACTGCCGCATATCTTGCCAACAATCCTGAGTTTCGCTCCACAGGAGTTCCCAAAATTATTCCTGTTGTTTTTCACGTGATACATGAAGGTGGTGCTGAAAACATTTCAAAAGCACAAATGTTGGATCAGATAGAAAAACTTAACATGGATATGCGCAGGCTAAATGCCGACACTGTGAATACCCCTGGCCCATTCAAGCCATTAGCAGGAGATACTAACATCGAATTCAAGGTTGCCACAAAAGACCCCAATGGCAATTGCACCGATGGAATAGTGCGTGTGTTTTCTACACTTACTAATAATGCACGTAATAATGTAAAGGCATTGAGCTACTGGCCCAGCAACAAATACTTAAATATCTGGATTGTAAAAACTATTGAAAATGTAAATGGCGGAGCCGGCTTTGTAATTGGCTTTGCACAGTTTCCTGGTGGCAGTGCGCTTACCGATGGTGTAGTGTTGCGGGCAGATTATACAGGAACAATCGGTACTGCTAGCCCTTCTAACAAGGGCCGAACAGCTACCCACGAAGTAGGACATTGGCTAAACTTACGTCACATATGGGGCGATGCCACCTGCGGTGACGACTTGGTTTCGGATACACCTGTACATGCCGGAGCCAATCAATCCAATTGCCCAACTTTTCCAAAAACAAGCAATTGTGTGGGAAATGGCGCAAATGGTGATATGTTCACCAACTACATGGACTATACCACCGGCAGTTGCCAAAATATGTTTTCGATTGGCCAGGCCGCGCGCATAGATGCTGCAATGAATAGCTCCATATCAGGCCGCAACAATTTATGGTCAGCAGGCAATTTGGTGGCCACCGGTACTGATGGATCTACCCCACAATTGTGTGTTCCGGTTGCGGATTTTGCTTCTTCTGCCACCGAAGTATGCGAAGGCACAAACGTAACTTTCACAGACGGTTCATGGAATGGTGATGTAGCCAATTGGAATTGGAGTTTTCCTGGTGGAACACCTTCTTCGTCTACCGCTCCTAATCCACTTGTAACTTATTCTACTGCCGGCACATACACAGTTACACTAACGGTGAGCAATGCCACCGGTTCAGCCACCAAAACAAAATCAAATCATATTACTGTGAGTTCTGCGACTGCCACTAACAATGTGCCCTTTGCTGAAGGATTTGAAAACATCACATTCCCTGGCTCTGATTATAGTATTATCAATGAAAGCGGAAATGCATGGGCATCCACATCACTGGCTGCATATAACGGAACAAAATCAGTTTACCTCAACAATTTCTCCGGTAATGCAAGCAATTCAATTGACGCATTCACCACGCCTGCTTTTGACTTGACCAACGTGGCTTCGACAATGCTCAAATTCAAAATGGCGTTTGCCGTGCGATCAACTGCAAGCACAGATTTGCTGCGTGTGTTGGTAAGCACTACATGTGGTCAATTCTGGACACAGCGCTACACCAAGTCGGGCACAACGCTTGCCACCAGCGGATTGGTAACCAGCAACTACGCCCCCTCTTCGCAGTCGCAGTGGCGCGAGGAAACTGTAAACCTATCTTCTTTGTCTTTCTCAGGAAAACCGAACGTGAAATTCAAGTTTGAATACACACAGGATACGGGCAACAATCTGTTTATTGACGACATTAATCTGGATGGACTTACAGGTCTGAACGACAACAACGCTATAAGTGTTTCGGTTACTATGTACCCAAATCCTGCTACCACATACACTACCATCAACTTTACACTTGACAAAACCGAAAAAGTAACTGTCAAGCTGTATGATTTACTCGGACGTGAGTTGCAGACTTTAGCCGAAGGAACTTTGCCTCCCGGAGAATATCAAAAAGACATAACCGAGTTAAACGAAAAAGGTGTTTATCTGGTAAAACTTTTTGTGGGTGGGCAAGCAGTTACATCTAAACTTGTTGTTCAGTAGTTATTAATCAATTAACAATACTTGAAAATGTTTAAAATTAAATCAGCCATGCTGGCCATGGCTTTATTGGTCTTTTCGTTTGTAAATGCACAAACACTTCGCTATTGCGGCACACACTTTCCTGATGAACAGGAATTGCAAAACAATCCGCAATTGAAACAGCGCATCGATCAGCTCGAAACATTTACACAAGATTATACGGCCAACTACTCAACAAACAAATTATCTGCTACAGCTACCTACGTGATACCTATTGTGATCCATATTATTCATAGCTACGGATCCGACAACATATCGCGTGCACAAGTGATGGACGCCATGCGCATGATCAATGAAGATTTTCAAAAATTGAATGCAGATACAACCAATGTTGTGAATGACTTTAAGTCCATCATCGGAGACGGCCAGATTGAATTCCGCCTGGCTCAGCTGGATCCAAATGGCAACTGTACCGATGGTATTACACGCACGTACAGTCTATTTACTCAAAGTGCAGGAGAAAATGTAAAGACGCTCGTGATGTGGGATCACACCAAATATCTAAACATATGGGTGGTGAATAACATAGCAAGTGGTGCTGGAGGCTACGCCTACCTTCCCACAAATGCCGGCCCAACAAATGATGGTATTGTCATACGCAACCAACAATTTGGAGCCATAGGAACTGCTTCCGCCACGCGTTCTATCACGCACGAGATTGGGCATTACTTAAATCTGAAACACACATGGGGCGGTACTAACAACCCCGGCCTGACTGCTAACTGCAACGATGATGATTTAGTGACCGACACGCCAAATACAATTGGTAATACTTCGTGCAATGTAAATGCAGTTTCATGTGGATCTTTGGATAACGTTCAAAATTTTATGGAGTATTCATTCTGTGATCGAATGTTTACCCAGGGTCAGGTCGTGCGCATGCATGCCTGCTTGAATTCTTCACAAGCCAGCCGCAATAACCTGTGGTCGTCTGCCAACCTTATTGCCACCGGTACCAACGATGGATACAATGCCGCACCTTGTTTACCTAAGGCCGATTTCAAATCATCTGTTTCCAGTATCTGCGAAGGCACCACAATCAATTACACGGATTTCAGTTGGAAAGCCATTCCGGCTACTTACTCATGGTCATTCCCCGGAGGCACGCCTTCTTCATCATCTGTGGCTAATCCTTCGATACAATATAATACAGCCGGCACATATGACGTGTCACTTACAGTAAGTAACGCCAGTGGATCGGATACCAAAACAGTAACCAATGCTGTGCAAGTGTTGTCTGCCGCAGCCACCAACAATGTGCCTTTCTCCGAAGGATTTGAAAGTGGCTCATTGCCCTACAACAGTTGGGTGGTGGAAAATGGCGGTGGCAATGCATGGCAGAAAAGCAATGTGGCAGCATACTCAGGAAGTTCATCTTACCGACTTTATAATTTCACCGGCAATGCCAGCGGAACCATTGATGCTTTTGTGACACAATCATATGATTTATCGAATGTGTCAGCAGCTTCAATGACATTTAAGATGGCATTTGCAGTACGCTCTACCAGCAGTACCGATCAATTGCGTTTGTTGGTGTCATCTACCTGCGGTCAGTTTTGGACACAGCGCATGAGCAAAGTGGGTACCTCGCTTTCCACAGCAGGACTTTACAGCACTGATTTTGTTCCCAATGGCCCACAGCAGTGGCGCGAAGAATATGTAAACCTTGCATCCACAAGTTTTTCAGGCAAGCCCAACTTGTCATTCAAGTTTGAATACACCCACGATTCGGGCAATAACATTTACATTGACGACATCAACATAGATGGACTTGTGGGTATATCTGAGACGGCAGCAGCCCAGGCGGGGCTTACGCTCTACCCTAATCCTGCCACTGAAACCACCCGCGTGGCCTTCACCTTGCAGAGCACACAACATGTGACTGTTCACCTGATCGATATGCTGGGTCGCGACCTGGGTATAATTAGCGAAGGCACTTTACCTGCCGGAGAACATTATGCAGAGCTGAACAACTTGCCAGCTGCTGGCGTGTATATGATAAGACTACAGCTAGGTACAGAAAGTGTAACCCAAAAGCTTATTGTTAATTAACACTCTAAAATTATACTACTAAAGGCGCTCGCAAGGGCGCCTTTTTTTATTTAATTTTGTGCGATGGCACAACTAGAATTTGAAACAAAGTGGCTCATATATGCGAAGCCCGATGCAGTGTTTGACGCATTGACGAATAACAAAACACTTAACCGCTGGAGCGGTGGCAAAAGCTTTGTAGACCTAAAAAAAGGTGGCAAAGTGGAAATGTTTGATGGCTGGGCAACCGGCAATGTGATGTCTTTTGAAAAAGGGAAATCACTTACCTACACCTGGAAAATAGAATCGTGGGGAAAGAAAGCCACACCCTCTATTGTAGAATATACATTCAGCAAACACAAGGCAGGCACTGAATTAATAATCAAACACTCCGGATTTCCGAATATGGAGGAAGCGTCCAGCCACAAACAAGGATGGGAGACTTATGTGTTCGATCCACTGAACGAACTTTTTACCGGAGGATTGGGATAAGTAAAATCCTATCGCTTGTTGAGCTTGGCCTTGCTTGAATGGTAATTATTGAATCGGTAAGTAAACGCTAGGATCAAGCCTCCTGTAGTACGTTTGGTAGGTTCGTAACCTACTGCACTCCCACCCGAAGCCATGATATCAGATAAACTGTGCGTAACCTTCACTCCTGAAGAAATAAAAATTTGCTCATTGACAGGAAAATCAAGTCCAAAGCCCAACACCAACGAGGTGCTAGCGCCCTTAAAGTTAGATTTAATGTCCTCATCGGTGTAATTCCATCCGTCTACCACTTGGTTGCTAAATGACTCAGTAGCAGATTGGAGCATAGAAAATTGCGGACCAATTTCAATGTATGTGCCACCGGCATCGTGTGCCAATCTGAACAACAACGGAATATCTATGTACGACATATTTACTTCACGCTTATAATTAAATGTGATCGTATCTCCATACACCAACGCCCCGGCATACTTTTGTTTGTGACCCGAGAATAAAACATCTACACTCAAACCATAAATAAAATCGGAATAAAAATCCTGCGGCACGATATAATATATGAAATTGACACCACCAGTGGGTGCCATGGAAAATACCATATCGTCTTTGGTGTTCTTATTCATCAGCCATGTGGAATTCATTCCTCCCTTGGCGCTAAACGCGAATGACTGTGCTGAAACGCTGCTACAACCGTATATAAACGCGAAAAACAATAATATAAATCTGTACTTCATTGTGGTAAAGGATAAAAAATAATGCTCCTTATACGGCCACGTTTAAAATTTGTTCTGCAAAAAATTAATGCGCCTGCAACCAATTGGACCCGGTTCCCATTTCTACAAGTACAGGTACCTTGAGCGGGAGCGCAGACTCCATTCTTTGCTTCACAATTACTTTCAATTCATCAAGTTCGGAAATAAGGGCATCAAATACAAGTTCATCATGCACCTGCAAAATCATGGCTGAACGCATGCCCGCCTTTTGAATATCATTGTGCACATTGATCATGGCTACTTTAATCATGTCAGCAGCGGACCCTTGAATGGGCGCATTGATGGCATTGCGCTCGGCAAACCCTCGCACCGTGGCATTGCGCGAATTGATATCGCGTAAATATCTTTTACGGCCCAATAAAGTTTCCACATATCCATTGTCGCGCGCAAAGGCAATGCTTCCGTCCATATATGCTTTGATGTCGGGATATTGCTTGAAATACTGCTCAATAATGTGGGCAGCTTCTTTGCGAGGAATGTTGAGACGTTGAGACAATCCAAAGGCCGATATGCCGTAAATGATTCCGAAGTTCACCATTTTGGCATTTCTGCGCATCTCCGCTGTCACCTCCTCTATTGTTACATCATACACTTTTGAAGCTGTGGCTGTATGGATATCTAGCGCTTGATTAAAATCTTCGATCATGGCATTGTCGCCACTCACCGAGGCTACCAATCGCAACTCAATTTGCGAGTAGTCGGCAGACAACAACGTGTGTTCTTTACTACGCGGCACAAATGCTTTTCTTATCTCCCGCCCTTTTTCGGTGCGGATGGGAATATTCTGCAGGTTTGGATTGATGGAACTCAACCTACCGGTGGAAGCCACAGTTTGATTGTATTGCGTGTGAATGCGGCCAGTGCGCTGGTTCACCATTTTGGGTAAAGTGTCTACATAGGTGCTTTTGAGTTTTTGCAACTCGCGATAATCGAGCACCATGTTAATCACCGGGTGCTTGTCTGCAATTTTCGAAAGCACATCTTCACCCGTTGCGTACTGCCCTGTCTTTGTTTTCTTAGCTTTTGCATCAATCTTCAAATGATCGAACAACACTTCGCCCAGTTGTTTGGGTGATGCAATATTAAATTCGGTACCGCTCGAATCAAAAATCTCTTTCTCTATTCCGGCAATATCCTTTTCCAATTCTCCCGACATGGCTACCAGCACTTCACTATCCACTGTCACACCTTCTGTTTCCATTTTCACCAACACAGGAATGAGTGGTGTCTCTACTTCGTTGAATAGTTTACTGAGTTTGTTTTTTTCCAGCAGCGGCTCAAATTTTTCTTTTAGCTGCATGGTCACATCAGCATCTTCTGAAGCATATTCCTTTACCTCGCCCACTGCAACTTCGCGCATCGTTATCTGCGTTGACTTTTTCTCTCCTATCAAATCTTCGATGTGCACCGGAGAATAATTGAGATAAGTTTCCGCAAGAACATTCATATTGTGCCGCATATCCGGCTCCAACAAGTAATGTGCAAGCATTGTGTCAAAGATTGGTCCTTTAACTTCAACGTCATACCACTTCAACAAGATCATATCATACTTAATGTTCTGTCCCACTTTCTGAATGGCTTCATTTTCCAACAGCGGTTTAAATTGTGCAACTGTTTCGTGTGCCTCTGCATAATTATCTGCTACAGGCACGTACCAGGCTTCGCCCTTACTGATACTGAATGACATTCCCACAAGCTCCGCTTCGTTAGCATCTATTCCGGTAGTCTCGGTATCGAAACAAAAACTCTTCACCGCACTTAGTTTGCCGATTAGTTGTTTTATTTTTTCAGGTGTATCTGCAAGGTGATAGGAATGTTTGACGGTGAGAATAGTTTCCATAGGCTCGGCATCAGCTTTCACTATTTCAGCCTCGCGGCCTATGTTGCCATCGTCAGTCATGGTCAAACTCTGAGTGTTGGAAGACACCACATGGTCATCACCAAGTACACGTTTGGCCAGCGTTCTGAACTCAAGCTCAGCAAATATCTGTGTCAACATTTCTGCATCCGGCACTTCTACAAGCAGCTCTTGTTCTTTAAACTCGATGGGGACATCGCAAATGATGGTGGCAAGCTTTTTACTTAAAATTGCCTGGTCGGCAAAGGCTATCACTTTCTCTTTCAGCTTACCTTTTAGTTTATCCGCATTGGCAATGATGTTTTCCACATTGTCATAGTCACTGATTAATTGTTGCGCGGTCTTTTCTCCCACACCCGGTATACCGGGAATATTATCTACCGAGTCGCCCCACAATCCCAGTATATCGATTACCTGATCGGTGCGCTTGACTTTAAATTTTTCGAGCACTTGCTGTATTCCCATCACTTGAGCTTTGTTGCCCATAAAAGGTGGCTTATAAATAAGTGTGTGTTCGGTAACCAACTGTCCAAAGTCTTTGTCGGGTGTCATCATATAAGTTGTAAATCCCGCCTTCTCTGCCTTACATGATAAAGTTCCTATCACATCATCGGCTTCGTATCCGTCCAATTCTATGAGCGGTATTCTAAATCCTTCAATCACTTTTCTGATCCAAGGAATAGATGCCGCAAGGTCTTCGGGCATGGCTTCTCGATTGGCTTTGTACTCGGTAAAATCATCGTGCCGTGTGGTGGGAGCCATGGTATCAAAAGCAACTGCTATGTGTGAAGGTTTTTCTTTTTTCAATATATCAACGAGTGTGTTGGTAAAACCAAGCACAGCAGACGTGTTGAATCCTTTGGAGTTGATGCGTGGATTCTTGCTAAAAGCAAAATAGGCGCGGTAAATGAGCGCCATGCCGTCCAATAGAAAAAGTTTTTTGGTGTATTTAGTCATGGTGGATTTTGATCAGGGTTAATCAAATTACTGAAATTTCGAATAACGCACTTATACAAAAAGCGTTGGCCTGTGTGAACTTACTGCGCAGGCTTTTCGCGATAAATTACTTCAAGTACTGTTTGGCCTACTGCGCGGAGGGTGGCCCGATCAATATTGCTCATGTCGTCTTTGTGCGTGTGCCAGTGTTTGAAAAAGCGCGAGGGGGTTTGCGGGTCGTAATGAATAATATCGATGCATGGAATCCGTGCAATCTTATTCACATAGTAATGATCGTCTATCACAGAGCCTCCGCGCGCATTGACAAAATAATTTCCAAATCCTGATGCAGCAGCTTGCTTCCAAACTTTATCTACCACAAATGGTGCATTGTACATAGACACTTCATCGTGAAGAAAGGTGGCATTGGCAGCTCCTACCATATCGAGCAATATTCCATAGTTTGCTCTGTAGCCGAGCTTGTGCGGATTGGCCGACCAATACTGTGACCCAAGGCACCAACTGTCTTCTACGGGGTTGCTTCGGTCGGCTTCGGGTTGTCCATAGTCTTCGGTGTCGAACAAGATAATGTCAACTCCAATGCCGATGGGAGCTGCCTGCAACTGCCTGGCAATTTCAAGCAACACGGCCACGCCACTGCCCCCATCATTGGCTCCTAATATGGGCTCATTTTTTCGCTCCTCATCCTGGTCTGCTACATGCCGTGAATCCCAGTGCGCGCACAACAAAACCCTGAATGACTGCTCGGGGTTGTATGATGCAATAATGTTTTTCATATTCAGCAAAGTGCCGTTGTATGCCCGCACTTTGGCCTGCTGCACCATTACCTCCGCACCATACGAAGTAAATTTATCTGATAAATACTGAGCACATTTCTCATGTGCTGCGGTGTTGGGAACACGCGGACCAAACGCCACCTGCTCTTCCACAAATCGATAGGCAGAGTCTGCTGAAAACGCAGGGACGACAACGGCTGGCACTGCAGGTACTTCAGTACCATTGGCAGGAGGGTCGGTGGTGCGGTTGCAGGCGCTATTGCATGCCATCAGCGAAAGCACACTACCAAATAATAAAGTGGATCTTAAATTACCCATCGTAAGTCCAGCGTGTGCCTTCTTTGTCATCTTTGATATTGATCTTTAAATTTTGAAGGCCATCCCTTATCTTATCAGATGTTGAGTAGTCTTTATTCTCCCGTGCGCCTGCACGCAGTTCCACAATAAGATTCATGAGGCCGTCCACCACATCCGATCCTCCATCCTGTTCATGTTTAAGGCCCAATATGTCGAACACAAATAAGTTGAAGAATGCAGTGAGTTTCTGTAGGTCACCATTGGTAATGGTTTCATGCCCTGCATGCACTGAGTTTATAATTCGCACTGCCTCGAACAAATTGGCAATAACAATAGGCGTGTTGAAGTCATCATTCATGGCTTCATAACATGCTTGCTCCAAAGGTGCAATGGCAGTGGTTGTGGCTGTGCTTGTTTTCAACGCACTTAATTGATTAGCAGCAGTGAGCAATTTCTTGAGCCCGCGCTCTGCCGCCACCAGTGCCTCGTTCGAAAAATCAACAGTGCCGCGATAGTGCGCCTGCAGAATAAAAAATCGTATTGTCATTGGGCTGTAAGCTTTGGTGAGCTTGGCATGGCTGCCCGCAAAGAACTCGTCCAAATTGATAAAGTTCCCCAAAGATTTCCCCATCTTTTGTCCGTTGATGGTAATCATATTGTTATGCATCCAGTATTTAACTGGCGCTTTGCCGCAGCTCCCTTTCGACTGTGCTATTTCACTTTCGTGATGTGGAAACAACAAGTCCATCCCTCCGCCATGTATGTCAAATGTGTCGCCTAAATATTTTGTACTCATGGCCGAGCATTCTATATGCCAACCCGGAAAGCCCACGCTCCACGGTGATGGCCAACGCATGATGTGCTCAGGAGAAGCTTTCTTCCACAAGGCAAAGTCAGCAGGATTTCTTTTCTCTGCCTGCCCTTCTAATTCCCTGCGCTCATTGCCGGCACCTGCTATCAAGTCTTCAATGATGCGTCCACTCAGTTTGCCATAGTCATGATCTTTGCTGTATTTAATCACATCAAAGTATACCGAGTCATTTGATTCGTAAGCAAAACCATTCTCAATTATTTTGTTGATCATTTCAATTTGCTCAATCATGTGGCCTGATGCGCGAGGCTCAATGCTAACAGGCAGATTATTGAGCTGCCTCATAGCATGATGAAATTGCTGTGTGTACAATTCCACTATTTCCATTGGCTCCAACTGCTCAACCCGGGCGCGCTTGGCTATTTTATCTTCTCCTTCATCGGCATCATTTTCCAGGTGCCCAACATCTGTAATGTTTCTCACATACCGTACTTTAAAACCCACGTGTGTGAGGTATCGCCACACTACATCAAAGGTGACGTAGGGGCGCGCGTGCCCAAGATGCGGGGCGCCATACACTGTAGGGCCACACACATACAATCCCACAAAAGGCGGATTGATCGGCTCAAATAATTCTTTCTTGCGCGTGAGGGTGTTGGTGACGTATATTTTGTGATCCATAAAAAGGAAGTGATTATCAATTTTTGCCAGCGGCATGCATCTCTTTCATCAGGCTAATTTGCTTGAGCATATCTGTTGTCATGCTTGCCAGATTATATTCAGGTTTCCAGCCCCAGTCGGACTGCGCGCGACTGTCGTCAATGCTGCGTGGCCATGAAGCGGCAATTGCTTGCCTTTCATCTGGCTTATAAGTAATGGTAAAAGAAGGAATGTGTTTTTTGATTTCGTCTGCAATGTTGGCAGGAGAGAAACTCATCCCCGCAAGGTTGTAAGCCGAGCGTATCTTTACATCAGTTGCGTTGGCATCCATAAGGCTGATGGTGGCGCGCAATGCATCCGGCATATACATCATGGGCAGGGCCGTATCTGTTGACAAGAAGCATTCAAATTTTCCATTCTCCAAGGCTTCATGAAAAATGTGTACTGCATAATCTGTAGTGCCTCCGCCAGGCTCTGATTTGTATCCAATAAGACCGGGGTATCGCAAGCTTCGCACATCAACTCCAAATTTTTGATGGTAATATTCGCACCAACGCTCACCGGCCAGTTTGCTGATACCATAAACGGTTGAAGGATCCATAATTGTATCCTGCGGGGTGTTGTCACCAGGGGTGCCCGGGCCAAACACAGCGATGGAACTTGGCCAAAAAACTCTTTGAATCACCTTTTCTCGCGCCATATCCAACACGTTGAAAAGCCCTTCCATGTTGAGTTTCCAGGCTGTCTTTATTTTTTGCTCAGCTGTGGCGCTGAGCAATGCTGCCAGCAAGTACACTTCCGTGATCTCGTACTTTTTTACGATTGTGTGCAACGCATTGGCATCGAGTATGTCCATCATTTCAAACGGACCTGTCTCTTTCAACTCTCCGGGCTTATCTTTTACATCGGTTGCCACTACATTGTCAGCACCGAGCGTTGCGCGCAATTCCATCACTAGTTCGGTACCTATTTGCCCTCCGGCACCTACTACAAGAACCTTTCTGCTATTCATTTTAAAAAACTTTTAATAGTCAAACAAAAGTAAACAATAAAGCAGAAACGCTGCGACCTAAGCAGGCATGGCTTTCTCAATACAGTTCCATAATTTTTCGGCAGTGGCATCCCATCCAAAAAACTGTCTTCGCTGACGCCCATTTTCGATAAGTGTGGCACGCATTGTCTCATCTGATGCTATGGTGGTCATAGCGTGTGCAATTTCATTCACGCTAAAAGGATTGGCTAGCAACGCAGCATTGCCGGCAATTTCGGGCATCGAACTGGTGGTAGAGGCAATCACAGGCACATCGCAGTGCATGGCTTCCAGCATAGGTATTCCAAAGCCTTCGAACACTGACACATACATGAGGGCCAACGCACTTGCCATTACATGCGGGAGTTCTTTCTCTGGCAATCGACCTGTAAACACTACTTCGGTGCCATACTCCATCGCATCAAAAGCTGATTGCATTTCATGCGTCCACCATTTGCGTTCGCCTACTACCAGCAATTTAATGCGTGATGGGTGGTGGCCTTTATATTCATCAAAAGCGCGCAGCAAGTTGGCTATGTTTTTTCGTTCGTGCAGCAGACCAACGAACAAGAAGTAAGGATCTCCAGATGTGTATCGTGTGCGCGCGCGAAGCTTTTCTGCTTCATCAACAGGCACAAATTGCGAGCCAGCCCCATTGTATACCACATCAATTTTGTTTGGATCAATACCGTAATTGGCTGCGATGTCGCTGCGCGAAAATTCACTTACAGTGGCTATGCGCGCGGCCTTACGTGCAAACCGAGGGAAAAAATATTTGTAATAGCTGCGCACCAGCCACTTGATGTATTCAGGATGATGCACAAAATTGAGATCGTGAATCACGTTTACAGAAGGCACATGTGTGGAGAGCGAGAGCCATCCGTCAGGCGATAAAAACAAATCACACTGATGCTTTTGCAGTGTGCTGGCAATACCGTGCTCGAAAAACAAATACCATAAAAACGGATGCCGCGCCTGCGGTCCCACCACTACAGGATGTACATTCGGACCGTACACAAACTGCTCGTCAAATGGCCTGTCGAAGAAAAAATAAAAATCGTGTTGGGGATGCGCCAAGGTGATCCGCTTAAGTGTTTCATGCGTGAACGTACCAATGCCTTCGAGCCGGCCTGGCAACAACAACCGTGTGTTCACTCCTATTTTCATGGCGAGGTTGATTAATTTTTTACAGCAATAAAATTGATGCCAAAGAAAAAATGGTCACGCAGGAGCGGATACTTTTTCCAAATTCGCTGCTCTTGTTCAATTCGCTTCACCACGTTGTGCGTGTTAAAATAAGATGGCGGCAACACGCGAATAAACTGCGTCTCGGTTTTGACGATTCGCATGCCCGCGTGCTGCAATTGTCTGTCCCACTCTTGCAAACTCTTTATATTCTCATTTCCCAGCAGGATATGTTTTTGCAACTGCTCATCCCATATTTCGATTATACGTTTGTTACCTCTGCGTAAAAATAATTTTGCATTTTGAATCACATTACTTCCATTTTCCTCTACCGCTATCATCACACCATCATTGGCCATTGCATTTTTTAAAATTTGTAGCGCCTGTTGCAATGGTTCTAAATGGTGCAACGTATCTTGTATAATAATGGCATCGCATGAAGAATGGTCGGGCGGTGAGTCAAAAAGATTCTCGTAACTGGCGCTGAATAAATCTGCTTTCCCAAACTGGCGCCAATATTCCATCCGTGCCGAAATTTCTTTGTAATAAAATTCGAGTGTGGTACCGTGAGATTTGATTCCATTCATAGCGAGGAACAATCCGGTGGTTCCATATCCGCATCCACAATCCCAAATACGCATATCCGCTTGTACCCGGTCCTTGATATATTGTAACCGCTGACAGAAATATGCCTTCCTAAATTCAAATCGCGAATCGGATTCAAGAAACCGGTAATAGCCTTGCAATGAGGGGTTGGCCTCTACCTCGGCAAGCAAGTTCTTAAAAAATAATTCAACTTCCATAATCTAATAAATGGTTCAAATCGCCTCAAAAGTATACATTCAAACATCGACAGCAAAAGGGCTTTGACAGTCTATTATTTGTAACTTTAACTTTTTGACAATAATTCAAAGTTATCATAGTTATCAATCAATATGTTTGTCAGTAAATTTTTAAAATCACTCATTGTTCCCATGGTGCTGATGAGTGCGGTGGCATGGTCACAACCTATACCCATTGGCCAATGGCGTTCGCACGCGCCTTACAAGCAAGCCGTTACAGTTACCAATTGGGGAGGCAAGATTTATTGTGCAAGCAGTGACGGGTTATTTTCTTACAATAAACTTGATAATTCTATCGAACGACTCACGCGTGTGCAGGGGTTGTCGGATGTGGGCATAAGCCGCATACGCTATAGCAGCCAGGCCAACGCGCTGCTCATTGGTTACACAAATGGCAATTTGGATATGGTTTTGCCAGATGGGGTGGTCAACATATCTGACATCAAGAGATCAGGAATATTGGGAGATAAGAAGATAAACAACATCATGTTCATCAACCAATATGCCTACCTCGCGTGCGGATTTGGGATAGTGGTGCTCGACTTAAATAAACGCGAAGTAAAGGATACATACCTCATAGGCGCAAACGGCACCGAGTTGGAAGTGCTTGCTGTTGCCAGTGATGGCACCAATATTTACGCTGCGACTAAAACCGGACTTCATCAGGGTGCACTGAACAATCCAAATTTGGCAAACTTTGCTTCATGGTCGCGCATTACACAATTGCCTGCCTCGCGATTCAATGCGGTAGCGGCTTTTCAAGGCAAACTTATGGTGAACCAATCCAATGCCGCAGCCAACACAGACACCATGTACGTGTTTGACGGAACCAATTGGAGCAAATTGAGTGGCGGTGGCAACAGCACTACGTATATGATAGAGGCGCAGCAAAATCGTTTTGTGGTGACTAATTATTTCAGTGTGCGCACTTATGATACTTCGTTTAATAACACCGACAATATTGATGGAACCGTCTACACCGATCCGAATCCGCGGCAAGCAGTTATGGACAACGAGGGTACCACCTGGATTGCGGATGCTGTAAAAGGATTGGTGCGCGTGAATGCCAACAAAACTTCAGAAGCGATCACACCCAATGGTCCAAACAAAAACCTTGTGTACAACATGCAATTTGCCAACGATAATTTGTGGGTGGTGACGGGAGGCCGCAACAGCTCCACCGGCCCACTGTACCGGGTAGAAGGCGTTTATAATTATTCCGATTACCAATGGTATTCATACAATTCAAAAAATCAAGTTGGTGCATTGGATACTGTATTTGATCTTGTTTCTGTGGCCATAGATCCATCTGATAGCAAGCACATATTTGTGGGATCATGGGGGCGCGGTGTGGTAGAGTTACAAAACGGAGTGAACCAAAAATTTTATACCCCCGACAATAGCCCACTGAAAATAGCTGACCTTGGTTTTTACTGGGTGCCTGTGGGTGGTACTACTTTTGATACCGATGGCAACCTTTGGGTTTCAAATGCATACACGAGTACACCGTTGCTGGTGAAGAAAAAAGACAACACATGGGAAACATATTCCTTTCCTGGTGTAGTCACCTCTCCCAATATGGGCGCTATCACGGTAGATGAGTTTGGACAGAAATGGATCATACTCGGTCAGTCAGGAGGCATATTGGTGTTCAATGATAACAACACGCTATCCAACAAATCTGACGACCGTTCCAAACTGCTAAACACCGAGCCGGGCAAAGGCGCGTTGCCCAGCAAGCAAGTGCTGGTAATTACAAACGACAAAGATGGCGAGCTTTGGGTAGGCACCGATAAAGGAGTGGCGGTATTCTATTCACCTGGATCCGTTTTCAGCGGCTCTAATTTTGATGCGCAGCAAATACTTATTCAGCAGGATGGCTTTAACCAATACTTGCTGGAATCGGAACAAGTAAATACCATTGTGGTAGATGCTGCCAACAGAAAGTGGATAGGCACTCAGGCGGGCGGGGCATTTCTTATGTCGCCTGACGGCACACAACAACTCCAACATTTTACATTCAGTAACAGTCCGTTGCCATCAAACGATATTCAAAGTATCGCCATTGATGACAAAACTGGTGAAATATATTTTGGCACAAGCAAAGGAATCGTTTCATACAGAGGCACTGCCACAGAAGCGAAAGAAAAATGCAGTGATGTGTATGCGTTTCCCAATCCGGTGAAGAATAGTTACCGAGGCGCAATTGCAATCAAAGGTGTGGTTGGAAATGGCAATGTGAAAATAACCGATGTGAGTGGCAACTTGGTTTTTGAAACCACAGCCACAGGCGGGCAAGCCATGTGGAACGGGACCAACTTTGCAGGAGAACGTGTTCAAACCGGTGTATATCTGGTTTTCAGCACAGATGCAGACGGCACCAATACGTGCGCTACCAAACTGTTATTTATCAACTGATCATGCTGCACAAAACGCGCGGTATAGTAATGCAGCAAACCAACTATGGTGACACAAGCCTGGTGGTAAAAATTTATACCGAGTTGTTTGGCATGAAAGGGTATTTACTCAATGGCGTGCGCGGGCCAAAAGCAAAAGTGAAACAGAATATTTTTCAGCCGCTTTCGCTGGTTGAGATGGTGGTGTATAACAAAGACAGACCGGGCCTTCAGCGCATTTCAGAAATAAAACCCTCGCCTGCTTATCAACAGATACCCTACAATATTTCAAAATCGACCACAGCCATGTTCCTCAATGAGGTGCTCTTCAAAGCCATCAAAGAAGAAGAATCGAACCTGGACATGTTCGATTACATTGCAAATAGTCTGGAGTACTTTGACATTTCGGAAACAGCCACTGCCAATTTTCATTTATTTTTTCTACTCCACCTTACACGCCACCTGGGTTTCTTTCCGCTGGGAGAATTTAATGAAGGGCATTCGTATTTCGATTTGAATGCAGGATGGTTTACCTCAGGCATGCCCTTCAACAGCCCATATCTGGAATCTACACTAGCGGCAACATTACAACAGCTGCTAAAAAGCACGATTGAAAATTTTTATTTGATCAAACTCACCCGCGCACAACGCAAGGAATTGTTAGACCAACTGCTTGTTTTTTATAATCTGCACCTGAGTGGGTTTCACAACATCCGCTCGCAGGCTGTGCTCGAAGAAGTAATGCAGTAATATGTTTCCCTTGCGCTGTCAGCTTAATGAATAATATTATCTTCGTAAAATCACATTAACTTTTAAATTAATTACAATGGAACTAAGTGGAAAAATAGTCAACATATTACCGCTCCAAACCGGTGAAAGCAAAAACGGAACATGGAAAAAACAAGAATTTATTCTTGAGACGCCTGGCCAATACCCAAAAAGTGTTTGCATTTCGGTGTGGGGCGATAAGATAGACCAGATGCCTTTGAGAGCAGGTGAAACAGTTACAGCATACATAGATGTAGAAAGCCGCGAATACAACAACCGTTGGTACACTGAAGTAAAAGCGTGGAAAGTAATGAGCGGAAACAGTGTGCCTGCTGATTCACCACCACCACAAGGTATAATGGCGGATCAGGGTGGTGATGATGAAATGACAAATGATCTTCCTTTTTAGAAGATTGCGATATCGCAGCACAATATGATAAACGATCTCACTACGCTCGAAACATTGGTGGGCATTGACTCCCCCACAGGCTACACAGCCAACGCCACCAAATACATACATAAGTTGTTGAAAGGCTATGGCTGTAAGCCCGAGTTTACAAACAAACAGGCTGTGAAATGCTCGATGGGCGTAGCACCGCGACTAGCCATTGCCGCGCACACCGACACACTGGGCGCCATTGTAAGTGCTGTGGAAACAAATGGAACATTGCGCATTTCTCAATTGGGCGGGTGGCCATGGAATAGTTTTGAAGGTGAATACGTGCGTATCATCACACACGATGAAAAAATAATTTCGGGCACGCTGTTGCTTGATAATCCATCGAGCCATGCCAATAAAAACGTGGGCAAAGTGGAACGCACAGCAGCCAATATGCATGTGCGGCTGGATGAAGAGGTGGAGAATGAGAAAGATGTAAAAAAGCTAGGCGTGGATGTTGGCGATATTGTGTGCTTTGAGCCACGCTACAGGCAATTAAAAAGCGGATATATCAAATCGCGGTTCATGGACAACAAGGCGGGATGCTATGTGTTGTTTGAGGTGGCGCGCAGGCTCAAGGCCAAAAAGAAAAATGTTCCTGTTGAATTATTTTTTAGCAACTACGAAGAAGTTGGGCATGGTGGCACTTGTGGGTATGCCAAAACGATAGAGGAATTATTGGTGATAGACATGGGTGTGCTGGGGCATCAGATACAAGGAAGAGAAACTGCAGTATCGGTGTGCGCGAAGGATAGCTCGGGCCCGTATGATTACGACATGCGAAAGAATTTGGTGGACCTTGCAAGAAAAAAGAAAATAAACCACCGTGTAGATGTGTATCCATATTATGGCAGCGATGGTTCTGCGGCCTTGCGCGCAGGCAACGACTTCAGGGTGGCATTGATAGGGCCCGGAGTAGCAGCTTCGCACGGTGTAGAACGCACGCACGTCAATGGGATAGAAAACACGATTTTACTGACGCTCGCTTATATCGAAAAATATTTTGCTTCTTGATATGAATATGAAGTACGTAGTGATAATGTTTCTGGCTGTTACCATGGCTTGTGGGTCGGCAAATGATGTGAGCGCTCAAAAAGGTGTGATGGCCAATATGGCTTTGGCCGATACCATGAGTTATCATGTATTGAAAGTGGTGCGCGAAAGATCTAACAAGCGAATACCAATATTTTATTTGGGAGAGAAACCTTACACTGGTGTGGTGCGACAATCGTGGCCCGACAACAAGGTGGAATATTTTTTCAATGTAAAAAACGGCAAAGCATTTTTACAAAATGTGTATTACGAAAATGGTCAAACCGAACGCAGACTCGAAATGAAAGATGGGCTTGAGCATGGCACCTTCCGAATGTACTTCCCTGATGGGAAACCTTATGTTGAACAGTTTTATGATGAGGGCAAGCCTGTGGGCACTTGGCACAGGTGGGACGCAGATGGCAAACTGGTTGAAACGATTTACCAGGATAAAAATTAATCAAAGGGCTCAATAGAGCCCTTTGATTTTAAAAAGCTTTTTTATTCTTTATCTTTTTGTTGGATGAATTGGATGTTGCAATTGATTTCTACTTTGTCGCTCACAATCGCTCCCCCTGCTTCCATAATTGGATTCCATTTGAGGCCATACTCCAGCCTGTTTACTGTTCCGGTCACTTTAAATCCTGCCCTTTTATTTCCATAAGGATCGTTTATTGACCCCACATATATTACGGCCAATGTGATAGGCTTAGTTACATCTCGAATGGTAAGGTTACCTGTCAAAGCGTACTTGCCTTTGCCTACCAATTTCATTGATGTGCTTTTAAAAATCATCTCCGGATACTTGTCGGCATTAAAAAAATCATCTGATACCAAATGGCCATCGCGCTTTTCGCTATCGGTAAATATGCTTCCGGTTTTGATTGTCATGTTAACATTAGCCGTTGCAAAATCTTCGCCTTTGGTAGTTACGGTAGCATCAAAATCTTTAAACATACCTGTAACTTCAGATACCATCATGTGGGTAACTGTAAATTGAACATTAGAATGTGATTTGTCAGAGTTCCATGTTGTTTGCGCAACAGAAAACGATACAACTGAAACAAGCATTAAAAATAAGGAAGTGAATTTTTTCATCTTTTTAGTTTTTTAATTAGACTGCAAATATATGTATATACATTTAATGTATATACATATATTATTCAAGGCATTGATAACGAATAATATACAAAATAATTTTGGGATTAAAACGGCTTGAAACCGATGATCTCACGCACTTCTTTCACCGTGCGGCCACCGGTTTCACGTGCTTTTTCAGCACCTTGCCGTGCAACACGTCTCAGTAATTCATCATCGGCCATTACTTCGCTGATGCGCGCTCGGATGGGTTCTACAAATATGTTGATGCTTTCTACCAACTGCTTTTTCATATCGCCATAGCGTATGGTGGCATTATCATAGGTTGTTTGGTAGTGCGATACAATGTCGTCACTCGCTACCAGTTTTAATAAGGAAAACAGATTTGCCACCGCCTCGCTCATGGGCTGTCCGGGCGCTGCTGGTCCACTGTCTGTAACCGCACGCATCACTTTCTTCTTAATCACCTCTTCGGTATCGGAAAGAAAAATTGCATTGCCTTCGCCCTCCGACTTGCCCATTTTTCCGCTGCCATCAAGACCGGGTACCTTCACTAATTCGGTACCAAAATTAAATGCCACAGGCTCTGGAAAGTATTGCACATCATAAAGACGGTTGAACCTGCCTGCAAAATTGCGCGTCATTTCCAGATGCTGCTCCTGGTCCTTGCCTACAGGCACCCTATCGGCTTTGTGAATAAGTATGTCTGCAGCCATCAAAGTAGGATAAGTCAACAAACCTGCATTGACGTTATCAGGTTGCTTGCGGATCTTGTCTTTGAACGAAGTACACCGCTCCAACTCACCCACATAGGCATTCATATTCAGCAGCAAATAAAGCTCTGCAGTTTCGGGCAAATCACTTTGAATATACACAGTCGACTTGGCTGGGTCTATGCCACAGGCCAGGTATTCGGCCATTACCTGCCGCACACTCGCGTGCAAATTTTCAGGCGTGGGATGCGTGGTGAGAGAATGATAATCTGCGATAAAAAAATAGCAGTCGTGGTCTTCCTGCATCTTAATAAAATTGCGAACTGCCCCGAAATAATTTCCCAGATGCAGATTGCCTGTTGACCGTATACCACTTACCACTGTTTGCATTGGTGCCGAAAGTACAAAAAAAGTCTAATTTTGGCTTTATGAAAGCTGTTATGCGACCTCTCCGAATTGCCTGGAGAGCTTTGTTTTTTATCAACGCCACCATCACTTTTCTTATACTGTACCCACTATTTTTCATTCTGCTCTCTCGAGAGGCGTGGTTTTCTTATGCCCTCAAACTAATGCGATTTTGGGCCAGGCTGCTGTTGTGGAATGTGGGGATCCGTTACCGCGTAGCATACGAACAACCTTTGCCCAATGACACCCCGCTAATCATTTGCCCCAACCACACAAGTTATCTCGACATCATTATGCTTTACATTGTGACGCCTGGATATTTTCACACCGTGGGCAAAATGGAACTCACGCGCAAACCCTTGTTCCGGTTGTTTTTCAACAAAATGAACATAGCAGTGGACCGTGAATCGGTGCGTTCAGGGCACAAGGCCTACACACGTGCCGGATACGATATAGACAAAAACATCAGCATCGCCTTTTTCCCTGAAGGGAAAATTCCACAACACACACCCAAACTGGCTCCATTTAAAAACGGGCCCTTCCGACTGGCCATCGAAAAACAAATTCCCGTTGTGCCGGTTACCTTTTTCAATTGCCACGAAATACTTCCGGCTACGCGTCACATTCTGTTCCACTGCGGGCCGGGCATTATCCACGCTAGGGTTCACGCTCCTATCGAAACTAAGGGTATGAGCATGGCCGATTTAGAATCGTTGAAACAAAAGACTTATCTTGTAATAGAAAGTGCCATGAACAATTACTATGAAAATAGATAACCAGCTGATAGAAAAACTTGCTCGCTTGTCGCAACTTGAATTTGACGAAGCGCAGCGTGATTCCATTCGTGCCGATCTGGAATCCATGGTCGATTTCGTAAAACAGATTGAAGAAATAGATACCAAAGGTGTGGAACCTTTGGTGTATATGCATGATGGTATTGTGACGGCCCGACAAGATGAAGTGAAAGACGAATTATCTCGCGAAGACCTTTTCCGAAATGCACCCGCGCGCGAAGGCAACTACTTTGTAGTGCCCAAAGTGATTCACAAACCCGGCAATTGATTAATCTAATTTGAGCACGGCCAAAAACGCCTGCTGAGGAATCTCTACATTGCCTACTAGGCGCATGCGTTTTTTACCTGCCTTTTGTTTTTCAAGAAGTTTGCGCTTGCGGGAAATGTCACCACCATAGCATTTGGCCGTTACGTCTTTACGCAATGCCTTCACGGTTTCGCGGGCAATAATTTTTGCGCCTATACTTGCCTGAATAATTATTTCAAACTGTTGGCGGGTGATCAGTTCTTTTAACTTTTCGCAAATCTTTTTTCCAAATGTATAAGCGTGATCGCGGTGGATGAGCGCAGACAAAGCATCCACTGGTTCGCCATTTAAACGGATGTCGAGTCGCACCAGGTGCGACTGGCGGTAACCAATGGGGTGATAATCAAACGAAGCATATCCTTTGGAGATAGTTTTCAACCGGTCATAAAAGTCAAATACAATTTCGGCCAAGGGCATATCAAATGAAAGCTCCACACGATCGGTGGTCAGGTAAGTTTGGTTTACAAGGAATCCGCGTTTATTTATACAAAGGTTCATGATGGAACCGGTATACTCTGACTTGGTGATGATGGTGGCTTTGATATAGGGTTCTTCTATATAATCCAGTTTGCTGGGGTCAGGCATGTCGCTGGGATTGTTGATCACCATTTGTTCGCCACGCGTGAGGTATGCAATATACGATACGTTTGGCACCGTGGTAATCACGGTCATTCCAAATTCGCGTTCCAGTCGTTCCTGAATAATCTCCATATGGAGCATACCCAAAAACCCGCAACGGAATCCAAAACCCAATGCTGCTGATGATTCAGGTTCGTACACAAGTGACGCGTCATTTAACTGAAGCTTGTCCATCGAAGAGCGGAGTTCTTCAAAGTCATCCGTATCAACCGGATAAATTCCGGCAAACACCATTGGTTTTACATCTTCAAATCCACTCACCACATCCTGACTTGGATTCAACACACTGGTGATGGTATCTCCTACTTTTACCTCGCGCGCATCTTTAATACCCGATATAATGTAACCTACGTTGCCGGCCGAAATTACATTTCGTGGCAATTTGTCAAGCTTCAACACACCAATCTCTTCGGCATAATATTTTTTGCCCGTGGCCACAAATTTTACTTCTTCGCCAGTTCTCAATTCACCATTGATAACTTTGAAATAAGCGATGATGCCCCTGAACGAATTATATACTGAATCGAAAATGAGTGCCTTGAGCGGAGCTTCCAGATTACCTTTGGGCGAAGGGACACGCTCGATAATTGCGCGCAATATTTCATGAACGCCCATGCCGGTTTTGCCCGATGCAGAAAGTATGTCTTCTCGTTTGCAGCCTATCAAGTCTACTATTTGATCTTTCACCTCTTCGGGCATCGCACTGGGAAGGTCTATTTTATTGAGAACGGGTATGATCTCGAGGTCTTGCTCGAGTGCGAGATATAAGTTCGATATTGTCTGTGCCTGAATACCTTGAGCTGCATCCACAATGAGTAGTGCGCCTTCGCAGGCCGCAATCGAACGGCTTACTTCGTAAGAAAAATCTACGTGACCGGGTGTATCTATGAGGTTCAGCACGTAACTTTGGCCATCAAGTGTATAGTCCATTTGTATGGCATGACTCTTAATGGTGATGCCACGTTCGCGCTCCAGATCCATGTCATCCAACACTTGATTCTGCGTTTGATTGCGCGTTAGTGTGTTGGTATACTCCAGTAGCCGGTCGGCAAGGGTGCTTTTACCGTGGTCGATATGGGCGATTATGCAAAAATTTCGGATGTTCTTCATTCGGGGGCAAAAGTACATTATTCTGCATGAGCGTACGCATATTAAGCACTTTTAAAAAAAATTATTGTGGCCATGCAACCCTTTGTATTTATTTCGCATCTTTATTAATAGACGATTATAAAAAACGGCATGTCAGAACAAACACTCATACAATTGTGTCTGAAGGGCGAGAGAAAAGCCCAAAAGCAGTTGTATGATAAATACAGCGGCAAAATGATGGGTATTTGTGCGCGATATGCGAATGACACGGCTGAGGCGGAAGATTTATTGCAAGAAGGATTCATCAGCATATTTCAGAACCTGGCAAGTTATAAGGAGGATGGTTCACTGATAAACTGGATTCGAAAAATAATGTTGAACACTATCATACAGGAGCACCGGAAGAAAAACGCATTGAAGCGGGTGGCTGATGAACAGCCGCACACCCATGCGCCCGAAACCCCTGTAGAGATTGCCCAAACCAATGATTTGTTATCGATGATACAATCCATGCCGACAGGTTATCGTACCATTTTTAACTTGTATGCAATAGAGGGATACACACATGTGGAGATAGCCAAAATGCTGGAAATGAGCGTGGGCAATTCAAAATCTCAATATTCCCGCGCACGGGCCTTGCTGCAAAAACAATTGGCAACAGAGAACATAGAAACAGGTGGATAATAAAAGCAAACATATCGAAGAGCTCTTCAAAGACCGGTTCGAAAATTTCGAACATCCGGTGAGCGAAAATGTATGGCAGGCCATTGAAAGCCAGATTGCAGTCACGCCCACCCCGCCCTCAGGTGCCGGCAGCGTAGGCGGCAATGCCATAACAGGTGCGGCTTCTGTAGGAATCAAAGCACTTCCAATTATTATTTCGGGTGTAGCAGCTGTAGTGTTAATCACTGCCGGCATTTGGTACTTTAACAGCGACAACACACCTGCCAACACAGCCAATGCCCCCGCCACACAGGCGCCTGCAAGTGTGATCACCCCTGAGGAGCAATCCAACACCCCGCAGGAAAATACCGAAGCGACTAAGAATCAAACTGAGACAACCTCCCCGGCCCAAAAATCGCCCGGCCCTCAGCACAGCGAACGCTTGGCCTCGGAACCCGCAAATAACTCCACTTCTGCACTCAGCTCCGAAGGTGAAAGCAGCAATGTAAGCAAGACTTTGGGCGGCACTGCCTCCGCGCAGCCAAAGGCAAATCAGCCGGTGACCAATGTGGAAAAACCTGCCCCGGCAGAAACCAAACCCTCAAAGGCCACCGTACAAAACCCCCAACAGAACATAGCCCGCATCAGAGCCTCCATCACTTCAGGCACCGCGCCACTCAAGGTAGAATTTTACAATGCGGGTAACGGCCAGATTCTTTGGTGGAATTTTGGAGAAGAATTCCCGCGCAACAGCGAAACACGTCCTACACATCAATTCAATGAAGCGGGTGTGAGACAGGTGGTTTTGGCTGCTGTAAACGAGTCGGGCAAAGTATTTTTTGACACCCTGGCCATCTCGGTGCGCGCGCAATCGGCCATCGCATTTGCGCCCAATGTCATCACGCCCAATGGCGATGGCATCAACGATACGTTCGAATTGCAAGTAAAATACATGGCTTACCTGCAAGTAGATATATTTGTTGTGAATGGAAAGAAAGTGTACGGGTGGGAAGGCCTGGATGGCAAGTGGGCCGGCAAGAATATGAGCGGAGAGCCATTGCCAGGAGGTACCTATTTCTATAGTGTGATTGCCATAGGCAAAGATTCTGAAAAACACACCTCAAACGGAATGATAAGACTTATACGATAATATAAATGCCCAAAACCATGAAACAACTAAAAAACCTTGTTGACGGAAGCCATTTTTCCTTAAATTGCACATCCGTTTTAAAAAACGTCCAAACAGAACCAAAAACAAATAATAATAAACCCTTAAGCTCTTTTACCATGCTGAAATCATTACGCATTTTTATCGTTGCCGCTTTCATGATGCTTGCCGGCACCTCGTTTGCAAGTCACCTTGCCGCGGGCAACATGTCTTACACACTGGTAGGACCTAACCAATATCTGATCAAACTAACCCTTTATCGCGATTGTAGTGGTATTACAATGCCTACTTCGGTAACCGTTCAGGCTACTTCTTCTTGTGGCAACTTATCACTTACCATGCCTTTGACTCCCGGATCAGGTGGACAAATTCCTCCTTCACCATGTGCATCAGGCGGACAGTGCTATGAAGAATATATCTACCAAGGTACCGTAACACTCCCCACCGCCTGCGCAGACTGGTCATTTAACTGGAGCACATGCTGCCGTAACTCAGGAAACCAAAACCTTTCAAACTCAGGCGGTGCAAACTTCCTTATAAATGCAGGGCTGAACAATATTGCAGGGCCCAACAGCAGTTCACCTGCATTCAACTTTATTCCAATTCAATTATTCTGTGTGAACAACGAGTACTTCTTCGACATGGGTGCTACTGACCCAAATAACGATTCACTTGTGTACTCACTTGGCTCTGCGCTTGGCACACCGGCTCCCGGAGTCGCTTTGCCTTACCAGGCACCTTACTCTGCCAACTGCCCAATACCAACAACCCCAGCTTGCGGACTCACTATTGACCCCAATACAGGTATCATTCACTTTACTCCTTCAATGACCGGCTTCTATACCATCGTAATAAAGATTGACGAATATGACCGTGTGACCGGATTGAAAATAGGTTCTGTAATGCGTGACGTACAAATTAACATTGTAACCAATTGCAATCCTGTAATTCCTGTGTATGCTCCTTCCATTGCTAATACCGGTATACTTTTAGCCTGCGATGACACCACATTTATTGTTGCACTTGGAGTTAACATACAGTGCGGATCTGTAGTGCCTGATGGATCAGATTTCCGAATGTTTGGACCTACATCAAATCTTCAACCCAATCCCGTGATTCAAGCCACGCCACTCAACTGTGTGAATGGCCGTACGGATTCTGTGTTGCTGCGTGTATTCACTCCGCTTGTTAAAGGCACCTATTATCTTTACACCAAATTAGGAAACGACAACAACACCCTATTGAGCGAATGCGGCACGTTTATGCCCGAATTTGACACAGTGCTTGTGATAGTGGATGATACGGCAACGCTCGCTCCGGTTACCATGAACTTGCCCTGCAACGCCACCAACGTTACATTGAATTTTGCCGATCTGATGCTTTGCTCTACCATTGACGCAACGAGCTCTGACTTTATACTTGTAGATCAAGCGGGTACGCCATTTGCCAGCAGCACCATTCAAAGCATTGGTTGTTCTCCATCCAGTCCCTATAGTTCACAAATTGATATTACATTCAACTCGAGTATCAGTTCGGTCACCACGTTATATTTGTTGGCACAAAACGGCACGGACGGAAATACAGTTTCCAACAGATGTGGAAACTTCTCAATCGTAGGCGACACATTAGCGACCATCAATGTGTCAGGTACATTCGCTGTATCCATTGGGTCTGATCAAAACGTATGCTCTAATCAACCGCTTCCATGGTTGCTTTCGGGTATATCCAACAGCAATTATATATGGACATTAAACGGTGACACGGTAGGCACCAATCAGGATTTACAAACAACACTAGGTGGCACGTACGCAGTATATGTGTATGATGGTCCAACTTGTTCAGGTACTGATACAATGAATTTCAGCATCACACCTGCGCCACAAGTTGATCTTGGAACAGACCAAGTGTATTGTGCTGGCGATCCGATCCAAACATTGGATGCTACTTTCCAAGGAGCTCTCTCTTACAACTGGACATTGAATGGTGCCTTCCTTAGCAACAACCCCACGGTAGTACCTGCTGCATCAGGCGTATACTTAGTTACCGTAAACGTAGGTGCCCAATGTTTGGGAACTGATTCAGTAACCATCAACATACTCAACGCATTGTTGGTAACCACTGCAGGTGATGCGGTAATTTGCGAGGACGATATGTCTTCAATCACAGCCACATCGAACTTCCCTGACCCAAACAACACTTACACTTGGACACTTGATGGCAGTGCCTTCCCGCAAAACACTGCTACCATTACCACCAACGAACCTGGTATATACGAAGTAACTGTTACCTCTTCGAGCGGATGTTCTGGAACTGAAACATTCCAGGTATTGGTAGAGAAAATACCGGTAGCTCCTGTTGTGACTTGCGCATCTGTTCTTGATGGCACATACACTTACACATGGACCAGCGTATCCGGATCAGGTGGTTATGAAGTGAGCCTTGATGGTGGCAACACCTGGATTACACCTAGCACCGGCATCAATGGTACTTCTCATCAAACAACCACACAAACCAGCAATTTTGTGGTGCATACACTGAGTGGTGGTGTTTGTCGCTCAAGTGATGCTTCAGCATTGGCGGCTTGCGAAATATTTATTCCAAATATTATCACACCTGATGGAGACGGAAAGAACGACACATTCGTAATCAAAAACTTGTTGCAGTATCCTAACTCCAAGCTGTTCATTTACAACCGTTGGGGTACTGAAGTGTACAACCACAACAATTACGAAGCATTCAACAACTGGGATGGCAGCGGCTTATCAGCAGGCACCTATTTCTATATACTTTACCTGCCCGATGGAACCAAGTTCAACAACACACTTACCATCGTCAGATAAATTTTTATAACATCATTTTTAAGAAGGTTGCTCCTCCCGGAGCAACCTTTTTACTTAAATATGCATCTTTGCACTTTCAATTGATAGCATGAAAGTAACTGAACACTTAAAGCAAGCCACCGGTACACTTTTCTCCATAGAGATAATTCCGCCACTCAAAGGTAAAAGCATCCAACACATATTTGACACCATCGATCCGTTGATGGAGTTCAATCCTCCTTTTATTGATGTGACTTATCACCGTGAAGAGTATGTGTACAAAAAGCGTGATGGCGGTTACCTCGAAAAATTTTCGTTGCGCAAGCGCCCCGGCACTGTAGGCATCTGCGCGGCCATCAACAACAAGTATAAAACTGAAGCGGTGCCGCACATTATTTGCGGTGGATTCAGCAGAGAAGAAAC
>JBBKVM010000046.1:0-3775 GCA_037968415.1 Bacteroidia bacterium
TACCAATGATGAAATGATGTTGTATTTCATTCAATATACCCTTGGCGCTCCTTTAATTACATCCACAGCAGAGGAAATGGCACATAAGTATAACTTGCTCGTGGCGCCAAACCCCTTTACTTCGCAAATTAGCATCAACTATTCCGTCAAAGGCAATCAGGAGGTAAAATTTGAACTCACAGATATGCTAGGGAAAGTGATGACGACAGAGAATGTCGGGTATGTTACTGAAGGACAACATGTTACTTCTATATCAGCTGACCATTTTAATATGGCGCCTGGTATCTATTTGCTCAAAACCACCATCGGTAACGATCAAATGGTGACCAAAGTGGTGAAAACAGCCTATTGATAGCGCGCAACGGCTGTTTTTGTTTGGTAATTAATATTCTTTTTTTACCTTTGCACCCCCTGTTAATCGACAGGAAATTAGAGAATTCAACGATTATTTATTGACACAACGATGTTTGCAATAGTTAAAATAGGCGGCCAGCAGTACAAGGTTCAAAAAGACCAGTTTGTATATGTGAATAGGCTCGATGCCAAAGAAGGTTCTGATATTGAACTGGAAGAAGTATTGATGATTGACAACAGTGGCAAAGTAGCCTTGGGCATGCCTTCTGTAGATGGAGCATCGGTTTCAGCCAAAATCTTATCTCACCTTCAGGGCGATAAAGTGCTTATATTTAAAAAGAAGCGCAGAAAAGGCTATCAGAAAATGAATGGCCATCGCCAGGCACTTACCAAAATTCAGATAAGTGCAATCAATGAAAAAGGCGGCAAAGCAAAAAAAGTTGCTAAGAAAGAAGAACCAACAGCAGAATAACTTCATCAAAAAAAGATTATAAGAAATGGCACACAAAAAAGGAGCCGGTAGCTCGCGCAACGGACGCGAATCACACAGCAAAAGACTTGGTGTAAAAATATTTGGTGGTCAACTTGCCAATTCAGGTAATATCATAGTTCGTCAGCGTGGCACCAAGCATATGGCAGGTACCAACGTAGGAATGGGCAAAGACCACACACTGTTTGCACTCACCGATGGTAGAGTTGAATTCCGCACACGTGCCAACGATAAATCATATGTGTATGTTAATCCTTTACCTGAAGAAGCCACAGCTTAGTTAACTCACAAATAAGATAATTAAAAAACCACCTGATTCAGGTGGTTTTTTTTATTTAATGACTGACCGTAAAGATACGCCACCTTTCTAATCGAAACACTTTGATAAAAATTGGTGGGCAAGGTGCCGGATGCCCCGATAGCTGCCGTGACGCGCTTCGAGTCGTATTGATTTTTTGCCTACTTTTTTATCAAGAAAAAAGTAGGGTAAAGAAAGTATCATCATTAACAGTCCAAATAATTTTTATCTATAACTTTTTGTCTTGACCCAAAAAGTTACAAAAAGGTCAAGGCTGTGCAGCAATGGCTAAAAATTTTCGCCCTGCCTCACAAAGCCACAAGTCACAGGCTAGATCCGGGTTTGTTAGTTTGAATAACTGTACATACAATCAAAGTACTTGTAAGTGCATCGCATCTGTTGCTCTTTCCACCCACGCACATGCGCCAATTTTCTTCACGCCATTTCTGCAATGCCGGTCTTAACATTCTTTTCATTTTCTACTTTAACTAAATCAAAATTACCACAATGGAACCCGGAGCATTACCAGGAGACTAATGCGTGCGCAGAGTTGACGATTTGGCGGTTGCTTCGCGCGTCCCGATAGCTATCGGGAAGGCTCTTTGGGCGAGAAGGGCGGCTTGCGCACCCCCTTAGCCCCCTAAAGGGGGAACCCACACAACTTTACGAATGACACAATTGTATTGAATCTCAGTCTTAGATTTTAGGATTGTGCAAGTTGAAATAGTCATCGGTTAAGTTCCCCCTTTAGGGGGCTGGGGGGCGAAAAACTACTCTATCACCACCAATTTCAAACTGGCTCTTTCGCCACCGGAAGTAATACTGCATTGGTACAAACCACCTGCCATATTTGCGGGCAATTGCACTTGCTGCAGGGTGCTCCATGGCGCCAACTGCTGACTGTAAACTTTGCGGCCCTTCATGTCCATTACCTCAAGAATGCCCGATTGATTTTGTGGTAGCAAGTAAACTATTTTAAAACTACCATTATTAGGATTGGGCGCTATAGAAAACCTAAAATCGTGGTGGCCAGGCTCGCTGATGCCGGTGAAGTTGAGGCAAGGGCACCCCAGCGTGGTGTCGCAGCCTAGGTAATAGTTGGGGTGGTTGGGCACCGCGCGCAGGTGATAATAACCAGGCAAGGCTACTGCGTGTTGCTGCACATCGCAAGCGAGCCCGGCACTATCGGGGTAATTTATCTCAGTGATGTGTTGCACACTGCTACCACTGGTTACATATATTTTGCCGTTGGCAGCCAGATACATGTTCCAAAACTGTGTGGCACAACATGATGGGCCCGGTGATATGAAGCCATCGTACACCGCCACTGTATCTACGGTCATGCTATCGGTATCTACCTGAAATATATAACCACTGCTGCAGGCATAGGCATACTTACCCGATGGCGAAAATGCCAAACCCAGAATATAAAATGAATCTGTCAAATTAATAATCTGAACATTTGAAAACATACCAGAACAACGATCAAAATCAGCCAATACAACCGAACTTTCTTTAACAAATGGAACATAAGTAGATCCAATAAACTTTTTGCCATTTGGTGAGAATGTTAGTTGCGCAAAATTACCCCAAGGCAAAGGTGAGAAGTTTAGGCTTTGGACGCTGACCATATTCGTACCTGTGGCGTCTAATAATATTTTAAAAACTTTATCGCTACTATCCTTCTGCATTACAATCCACCAATCACGACCATTTGCATGTCGAGTAATTCCTATTCCACCATTTAATGTGTCATTAATCACCGCAATATTCTTCAACGTAACACCTCCTAATCCACCGTCCAAATTCATATCTATAATCGTTTGATATAATTTGTTCACAGGACTATACACACCATTGTGAGATTCTGCTGAGTGATGCACCAAAATATACTTGCTAGAATCATTGGGAAATGGCACAATGACATTGTTTCCCACCAAAGGCAATCCATTGGGCCAATTGGGCGTGATGCCTCCCGGATTGAGCCCGCTGCCATTCAGCATGGTGTCGCCTGTGGCGTTGGCTATCCATATTCCGTTGCTGCTCATCATCAAGTTGCCATTGGCATCGCTTATGTTGCCCTGGGTGCCATCAAATGTCATTTTCCGCTGCTCCAAAACATGAGTGTATGAGTTTGTGTTGAACAATAGTCTCCCTTTATCATAAGGTAATGGCCAATTCCCCAACAACCAATTATGATTCAAGCCCTGCGCCATTATTTGCGGCACACTCGCTATCAGATAGATTAAAAACAAATACTTTCTCATCGCACAATGGATAGCTTTACTTTTTTGTGAAGTGTATCACCAATGCGTATTTCGGCATTGTATAGCCCTGGCGCCATGTTGCCGATGTCGATAGTGTGTCTGCTTTCTATTATGCTTTGCAATGAAATGTTCATGTATTATTTAGCTGATGTACAATGTTTAATTTATAAATATATGAAAACAGTATAGCAAAAAGCAAATCAAAAGGGCAGAATAAAAAATAACAAAATTAACCCCCGGAATATGAAGCCAACTGCGCGTATATGCGAGGGGCCATTTGCAGATATCCGCAGGTTATTATATTTTGGGAGAAACCAAATAAAATAACTGAATCATGAAAAAACTTTTTTCGCTTTTTGTTCTTGT
>JBBKVM010000047.1:0-3605 GCA_037968415.1 Bacteroidia bacterium
GATCAAACTCCGACCCGCACTGTTCAAACTCCGACCCGCACTGTTCAAACTTCCAATGTAACTGAGCATTCTCGCTATGTGACTGAACATTCTTGCTACTTGACTGAACATTCTCGCTACTTTACTGAGCATTCTTGCTACTTGACTGAACATTCTCCCTGCTTTTCTGCCATATATTCAGC
Organism: Bacteroidia bacterium; assembly: GCA_037968415.1. Classification (GTDB taxonomy): domain Bacteria; phylum Bacteroidota; class Bacteroidia; order AKYH767-A; family JBBKVM01; genus JBBKVM01. Next base: position 183 of record JBBKVM010000047.1, read on the forward strand.
CTTGCCTGCCATTATTTCCTCATTGTCAATTCACACTTGTTGCTTTTCAAACCATCCGTCATACAATGCTCTCGGTCCCTAGCTGGGCGCCCCTAGTCGGGCACCCCTATTGCTTGTCACGGTGGGGCCGCCCAGGCTCAGGCCACAAAGGCTGCTCACACAAAGCCTAATCACACCGTCTGTGGAGTCCTTTTTTCAATTATCTTTCTAAAGTGTTACGAAACGTACAGCTTTCAACTTGGGCTTACAGCAATGCAGCCTTTGACGCGGCTGGCGAAGCTGCAGTTCGCCCTTTACTGTGATTGTGCGCAAGCTCACATCACATCGGGCTGCACGGGGCCGCCCAGGCTGCAGCAAGCCCTTAGCCGTTACAAAATAATTATATGAAACACATTTATCCTTTACTAGTGATATTATTCTTTAGCACTACTGCTTTTTCTCAAGCAACAGGTGATCTTTTTCGAATTTTGAGCGATGAATATAGTGCGCTGACCGTGCGAAATGATCTGATGCGGCATGCTAAAAAAGAGATGCTGGTTTGCACCTACATCATTGAAGGCGACAAGATTGGCTATCACAACCTCAAATTGATTGCCGATGCAGCACAAAGAGGGGTTCAAGTTAAAATGATATTGGACGGGTTTGGAAAAGATGTCCCCTTAAAGATGCTTTTATATATAAAAGACCAGGGTGTGCAGATTAAAATTTACAACAAGAAAAACTGGAAAAGGCCATTCATGATCTTTCGTCGGCTGCATGGTAAGATGCTTGTCGTAGACGACCAATACTGCTTGATTGGAGGACGCAATCTAAATGAGCAGTATTACCGCATGGACTCGGTCAGTAATTTTATGGACCGTGAGGTTCTTATACGCAGCGAAAAGACTGCCCACGAAGCCCGCCAGCACTTCAATGAAATGTGGGAACACGAGGTACTCTGCACTGATCTGAAAGGTGTCTTCAACCCTGCCGACCGCAAACAATATCAGCTCCTCCTGGATTCCTCATCGCTCGCCATAAAAAGCCAAATACCGTTGCTGCGAAAGGTCCAAGGAGAAGACAGGGTCAATCTTTCGGATGTAGTGAAACCCACAGCCAATCACGTACAATTTGTCTATCCGAGTTTCACCCGCATAAAAAACGGCCGTATCTCCCGTTCCAACCGCATTGACCGCCGCGTCACGGACACATTGCAGGCACTAGTATCCTCAGCCGACAGTACGGTGGAAATAGAGTCCCCTTATTTCCTGCTGACACGCAGCTGGTTTAAATGCCTAAAGGCGGCTCAAGAAAAAGGTGTCCGCATCCGGGTCATCACCAATTCCATCATTTCCACCGATTTGCCCCTAATACAAGCCATTTACGCCAACAGGCGAAGGTGTTACCAACGCGCAGGCATTCAGCTATATGAATACTGTGGTGATCGCACGGTGCATTTTAAAACGTTGGCCATAGACAAACAAGTCGTGATGATCGGTAGCTACAACATGGATAAAAGCTCCGAAAAATATAATACGGAAGTTGCTGGCTGGGTAGAGGATCCACTTCTGGCACTTCACCCGCAAAAACTGTTTGAAAAATATCTTTTACTTTGTATGCCACCCGGAGGCGAATGCCCTTCTTCCTTGTCTGTTCTGAACGAAGAGCAAAAAAAGCGAAAAAGAAAAGTAAACTTGCTGCGCTTTACAGTGGCGCCTTTGATTGGGCTAGTGTTGTAGATTTTTCAAATTGTTGGAATACAACACCAAAATATATCATTTACATATCAATGTTCTAGATCTAAATGTGTGCATACTTGCAACGACACGACTTCGGACGGAAAGTTTTACTGCCGCTAAAATGGGGTTTGCGATAGCGGGGGTTCCGTGCTTCGCAGACACATTTGTGGTTAATCAAAGTTTGGTTCTCCGCATCAACATTTGTGCTGAAAATCACCACCTTCGCCAAGCCCCCCAACATTGACAAGCAATTATGACTCATCTTAATCGACAATATTATACTATCCTATGAATTTGAAAAAATTAACAATAGCATTAAGTTTTCTTTTAACCATTGTAAGCTGTAAAAATGCTTCAAAAGAAGAAGTTAAAGAAGTAACTGTTCAAGAAAAAGCTACCATCATTTTTCAAAACAAAGGTCATGAACTGGTCTATAATCTGGCAGATAAAGTAGGTGATTATCAAAAGTTAAGATCTAAACATGATGTTTCATATACATACACCTACACCACACCAGATGGCAAAATTGATATTTCAAAAGAAAAATACATTTTTGATGGAGAATTATCTTACGGAGAATATAAACTACATCAACGTACTCTATCTCACCTAGAGGGAACAATGGAACAAGGATATGATGGTGAGGAATATTGGTTAAAATTAAACGGGGAGTTAGTTAACGATACAACAGCATTAAAAAGAGTTATGTTTAGCAGACCTACTAACTTTTATTGGTTTACCATGTTTCAAAAACTCTTAGATCCAGGTTTGAAATATGAATATTTGGGCGAAAACGAAATGGACAATAAAAACTTTGACATTGTAAAAGTTTCTTTTGAATCTAGAAACAATCAACCTACCGACATTTATCAGCTATACATCAATAAAGAAACAGGATTGGTTGATCAGTTTTTATTTACGATAACAGATTTTGGCGTTATAGAAGAACCTCTATTAATGCAATTGGAATATGAAGAAGTAGATGGTTTTTTAATACCTAGCAAACGTAAATACAAAAAATCCACGTGGGATGCCAAGGTGACTGCTGCTCCATGGATTTTAGTTGATTGGGCTGATATTAAATTTGATAATGACTTTAAAAAAGAAGAATTTTCAAAATAACTGGTTACAACAATGGCTAAAAGTAATTGCTTGTTCTCGCCTATTTTGGAAAAATTCCAGTGGAATTTCCAACTTGGTGTGTTCTTGCAAAGTTGCAGCTAACCCACGCAACAACTCATAGCCGTGACCGTCAAATCAAATTTGTTTAGCTCTTTTAATTAAAAAAATCAATCCATGGAAAAGCCAAGTTCATATTGTAATTACCCCGCTGCCGCGCGAATCCCTTCGCGTGTGCACCCCGCTGCCGCGCGAACCCCTCGCGTGGTGCCTCCCTGCTCCCACCCGTGTGTTCAATCCAGCACAAGTGCATCATTGCTTTGTATTATTGTGGTACATCATTAAGTATTTACTTTATCTTAGTAACACAATCCGGTGCACACCAAGCACCAATTTGTATTTCAGATTTATCCGATTGAAAATGAAAAGAAAAAAAAACAGATAAACGCTACAAACCTTCGTTTAGCCACCCATATTTGGGTGTATAAACGCTATAGAGTAGCGCATATAAACAAGTTACCTGCCATATTATGATGACAGACTACAAAAACAAATCTAAAAGTTTCAGAACTGCATTTATTCTGAC
>JBBKVM010000048.1:0-3129 GCA_037968415.1 Bacteroidia bacterium
CTCCAAATGGTGAAATAAAAAACTTGAATTTGAACAAATAATGTCAGCAAGTTTTGAAATTGTGCGCAATTGCAATCCCTGTATTTTTAACACCTTCGTCTGCTTATGAAATGGATCAACATCATAGGACTAATCTTTCAGTTTGCGGCATTTTGGTTTGCCGCGCCTGAGCTGCTGGGCAGCGAGGCACTCAAACGTTTCGAGAAAGGGCTCATCACTTTTATCGGTAAAATCCCCACTGTGATTATCGCATTCAGTGCCATCATTGTTGGAATAGGAATGAGCTGGTATGGTATACGCACGGGCTTGCAGGCTGCAGAAGCGGACGCATCCGGAATTATAGGCACAATGGTTACCATTATTGTGTTGTCGGTAGTGCTGATGGTGTATTTTATTTTCTTCGCCAGCAAAACCCAACAGTGGATGCAATCTAATTTTGCTACACCCCTTATTGAAAAACTTATTGTGAGCGGAGAATCGCGCAAATCGGCCCTCATTATTGGTGCAGTGCTTTTTACGCTTGGTTTTGTTTTGCAACTAGTTACAGCCCTGGCGCAATAGCCCGTACGCTTTTCGCATTGCGCATATTCTCCTTATCATTGCAAAAACTTTGTCGCGCTGCTTATGCCCTTAGTCTATTACCTTGTTTTGTTACCGCTCAGCCGGTTGCCATTTGCAATGCTGTATCTCCTGTCCGATTTTCTTTACGTAGTGTTGTACAAAGTGATTGGCTACCGCACGTCTGTTGTACGGAGCAATCTGCTCAATTCGTTTCCCGAATTTACTCCCGCGCAACTGCTCGATACCGAACGTAAATTCTACAGTCACATGTGTGACCTCATAGTAGAGTCCATCAAGGCATTCACTATCACACAGGCTCAAGTGGAAAAACGATTTGTGCATCGCAATCCTGAACTTTTTCAAAAATATTTTGATGCCGGCAAGCATATCACACTGGTGGGCGGGCACAACGGCAACTGGGAGTTGTTTGCAGTGAGCGTGGCCATGCACCTGCCGCACTATCCTATCGCGCTGTACACTCCGCTGGCCAACGCTTTCATGAATGAGAAAATAACCCACAGCCGATCCAAATACGGCCTGGGAATGAAAAGCTATCCACAAGTAAAAGAGATTGTGGCTAAAAAGGGCCAGGCACCGGTGGCCATCATTTTTGGTGCGGACCAGTGCCCACGCTTGTCGCAAAAACCTTACTGGGTAGACTTTCTTAACCAAGATACTCCGGTACAGTTTGGCACCGAGCGATTTGCCTGTGAGTTTGATACACCCGTTATTTATGGAGTAATACATAAGCCTGCGCGCGGCCATTACGAAGTAGAATACAAATTGGTAACCGAGCAACCCAGTTTACTTCCAACAGGGCGCATCACCGAAATGCACACGGCCATGCTGGAAAGCGACATACGCAAAAACCCCAGCATATGGCTTTGGACACACAAGCGCTGGAAGCGCTCGCGCGCTGACTTTGAGCGCAGCGCAGCGGCCGGGTGAACCGTTGAACGAAAAGAAAAATCATTAAAGTAATGGACTGTGCTTATAGCTACTTGGATAACAACCGAATGTTAATATTTAAATGAGCAATCCATTTCCAAAATGCAATTTCCACATGTACCTTTACAGAAAACTAAAAGACATTTTTCTATGAACACCAAACTTGCTTTTTTCACAGTATTGCTGGCCATTACCATGGTGCTGCCCGCTTGGGCCGCCAACAATGGGCCTGCTAACCAAAACAAACTGGCAATCAAAAGACTTTCAACGCAAGCAGCAGCTACCGCAAAACTCTCATCCCCAACTTTCAGGCTAAAAGACCAACTTACCCTGGGTTGGATCAGCACCTATTGGGACACCATTCAAAAGAATGAATTCACTTACACCCAAAGCACGCTGGTATTGCAGAATCTGGGCTCGACCTACATCCCAAGTACTGGTATTTACATTCCTAACCAAAGGTCAAACAATGTGTATGATGGACAAGGTCGTATGACTTCTTCCACCACACAATTTTGGGATGGATCGACTTGGCTAAACAGCGCTAGAAACATCTACACCTACGATACACAGGGCAGCGTGACTGAAGAATCCTATTCCACATGGAACGGAAGCACCTGGGCCGTGCAATTTGGAAGTAAATACGCATACACTTACAATGCGAGCAACAAAGCCCTCACCATGACTGAGCAGACTTTTGATAACGGAAGCTGGGTTAATAGCTACAAGGAAATTTATACCCTCAACGCGCAAAATGACGCCACTGAAATTATTTTTCAAGAGTGGGATGTAAACATATGGGTAAATGCCCAGCGTGGAATAAACTTGACATGGAATAACTATAGTCAGTTTAAATACCTGACAGCTACTGTGCAGGAGTGGAACGGCTCACAGTGGGATAACCTGATGAAAATTGTAGCAACTTACAATACCAATGGCGACATGCTCACCGATACCTACCAGGATTGGGATGGCAGCGCGTGGTTAAATTCTTTCAGGTATCTGTATACCTACACAGGTACTTTAATCGCTTCAGAAATTGGTCAGGATTGGAATGGCCAGTGGGATAATGCCTATCGTTACTTATACACGTACGACACATATGGAAATGACGTTAGCAGCACCAACTATTATTTTAGTGCCGGTAACTGGCTGCAGGATGGTGGCCTGAGACACACCTACACTTATGATGTAAACACCAACGTGAAGACTGATATACAGGAAGCATATGACCCATTTTCTATGTGGGAATTCACCATTCAGTTTATCAACTCATACGATAATGTAACTGGTGTAAACAATGCAATTGTCAAAGGCATCAGCATATTTCCAAATCCTGCTACCACACAATTGATAATAAACGGACTAGACAATAGCTCAATAAAAATATTCAGTATGGCTGGACAATTGGTAAGTACGCAAGCAGTCACCCTGGGCATGCCTGTTGACATCAGCCAACTGACACGCGGCATGTATACACTTCAGATCACAAATGCGGAGCGTGTGATCACGCAAAAGTTTATTAAGCAGTAATAGCACATAAACATATACAACAAAAAGGCCTCCAGTTGGGGGCCTTTTTTAGTTGGCTTCGTGTACCTCAGTCATTTAATCACTGTC
>JBBKVM010000049.1:0-15894 GCA_037968415.1 Bacteroidia bacterium
ATTCTATTTCATGTAGCAATGAACGTCTGATTATAAACAGGTTAGGTTAATAATTTGCCAGAAATTATTTTTGCGCCATGCTGTTTTAATACGGAACTATCATTATATTTGATTTACTAAATCAATGCTCGGTAAAAAGGAAGAGTTTTCGACTCATTACTTAATAAATAATGATGAAGCAAATATTACCAAAATGTGTTTTGATAGCACTTCTAGCAATCCTGTCACCAAGGAGTGGAGTGGCACAATTTGGTTTCAATAGTGGACCTATACCGCTTTGTGATACAAGTACTTTTACAGCTAATGTGTCAGGAATTGGTATACTTATTAATCCCAACTGGTCATGGGGAAGTTATTTAGCCAGTGTTGCTATAAGTATTACGACTAACCATCCACAAACATTGGTGATTACGCTCACCTCACCCCAGGGTACCAATTTGTTATTGTCCGCATATAACGGAAACGGAGGAAGCAATTATACCAGCACTGTGTTTGATTATTTTTCTTTTACATCTATAACAACAGGATCAGCACCATTTTCGGGTTTTTGGATGCCACAGGGTGGGCCACTCAGCATATTTGATGGTGAGTGGGCAGATGGAACTTGGACTATAACGGTAATTGATACCTCCTGTATTAACGGTGGGGGTGGTCCAGTGGGAACTTGGGTACCAGGGTATTTTAATGGAGGTGGCGCTGCAGGGGGTGTTATTGGCATAGGTGGTACAGGACCGCCACCACCACCGTGTTTTGGATCTATACCATCCAATTCTGTGAGTGTTTGCCAGGGCGATACAGTGAATATTCTAAATTATTACACTAATCTAAATCCACTTTTACAATACATTATTTATCAGAATGGATCTATTGTCAATAATCCTTCGGTAATAACAGTGGGTGGGGTGTATTATGTGGAAGGACATGAAAACCCCCCGTTTGGATGTATATACACTGCCAATTATACGGTAACCGTTTCTCCCAAACCAGCTTTTGGACCCGATCAGTTTTTGAATTCATGTGCATCTACTTACAATCTAAATGCACTGTTTAATACAACCGGATTTGCTTCCTCATGGACACTAAATGGGTTACCTGTAGCAAACCCGGCAGCTGTGACCACAAGTGGAACCTATACGCTTATAGGAGGAAATTTGCCGGGTTGCAAAGATACCGTTGAGGTGACTCTTGTTTTGGATCCCGCACCTAGCTTGGGTCCCGACATCAACTTAAATTATTGCACAGGGTCCGCTACCAATCTCACCACTTTGTTTGTTACAGGATCCTTCACTACCAACTGGTATTTGAATGGCAATCCGGTGGCCAATCCTTCAGCTGTGAGCGGCCCGGGTACTTACGTGTTAATTGCTTCCAATTCATCAGGCTGCGCAGATACTGCCCAGGTGGTATTGAATGCACTGCCAGTCCCTTCGCTTGGTCCCAACCAAAATATTATGAGTTGCAATGCTGCTTCATATAATTTGAATTCACTCTACAACACCACCGGATTCACGGCTTCATGGACTTTCAGTGGTAATGCAGTAGCCAATCCGGCAGCTGTTTCAACAAGTGGTGTATATACATTGATAGTGAGCAATGCTGCAAATTGTAGCGATACTGTTGATATTAATCTCACTGTGGGCATAGGCCCCAGTTTGGGAAGTGATCAAACTATAAATGTTTGCACCGGCACCTCGATTGACTTGACATCGTTGTATAGCCCCGGCTCATATCCATCCACATGGTTTTTCAATGGAAGCACAGTGGCCAACTCAACGGCAGTCAGCGCTCCGGGAACATACACGCTTATTGCCACGGCAGCAAATGGGTGCGCTGATACCGCGCAGGTTTTTCTCAACGTTATTGCTGTGCCTGCCCTCGGACCCAATCAATCGATCGACTTGTGCAGCACCGATTTTTTAAACCTCAACACGCTTTATATTACCACCGGCTACACCACTTCTTGGACAGTAAATGGCATCAACGTTGCAAACCCTGCTGCTATCAACAGCGCAGGCACGTATGTGCTGATTGCAACTGCAGCCGGAAACTGTGCCGATACCGCTGAAGTAATAGTGACGGTGATGCCCACACCAACACTTGGCACCGATGTCACGGTGGGCCTTTGCGCGGGTAATGTAGCCGACCTCACCGGTTATTTCAATACCACAGGCCTCATTGCTAATTGGACGCTTAATGGGCTGCCGGTTGTAAATCCAAATACGGTAGGGATTTCCGGAACGTATACATTGATTGCAAGCAATGCAATATGCAGCGATACCGCCAATGTGAATCTCACCATTAGCTCGCCCGCGCTGGGGCCGGATCTGTATTTCAACTTGTGTCCAGGTAATACCATCAATTTAAGTAGTGTATTTAATACTGCTGGAAGTGTTGTCAACTATTATTTCAATGGTGCAGCGCTGGCCAACTATACAGCGGTGTACGATTCGGGAACTTACTTGTTAATAGCTACCGATGGCAATGGTTGCGCAGATTCTGCAGTGGCTGTATTAGAAAATATTTGTCCTTGCATTGCCGATTTCACTACCTCTGGCTTTTGCTTTCAAGAGCCCTTTAGTTTTGATATCATTGCCGACTCAGCCATTACCGGAGCGCACTGGCAGTTTGGGTCGCCCACGGTTCCCGACCAATACTTGATAAACCCGGTAGTAATATTCCCGCCAGCAGAGAGCGCTACTGTGACGCTTACATTAAACTTGACTTGCGGAACCGTCATAGTCCAGCATGATATTGAACTGGTCGACTGCGCTTTGCCTTGCCCTGTGTTTTTGCCGGGTGCTTTCACGCCCAACGAGGATGGACAAAATGATCAGTACAAATGGTTTACAGAATGCAAACCAGACCAATTTGAACTTGCCATCTATAACAGATATGGGCAGGAGATTTTTAAAACAGACAATCCGGCTTTGGGGTGGGATGGAAGCTTTGATGATAAGGAGTCTCCTGTTGGATTGTATGTAGTCAAAATCAATTATCAAATGCCTTACCACGATGAGCAAAGCATCATTCAAAGACTTTGGGTATTGCGTTAAAACTTCAGCGTAATATTAATATTAAGCACAAAAAAAACTCTTGTCAATTTAGACAAGAGTTTTTTTATTTGTGGTATTTCAGCCTTTAGAATCGTTCCATTTTAGAAAAGAAAAAATCGCCTTCAATGGCAGCATTTTCATCGCTGTCAGAGCCATGCACTGCGTTCGCATCAATTGATTTTGCAAACAAATTACGGATCGTTCCTACTTCAGCTTTAGAAGGATCTGTCGCGCCTATAAGTGTTCTGAAGTCTTCAACTGCGTTATCTTTTTCAAGTATGGCAGCCACTATCGGGCCCGAAGACATGAACTTTACAAGATCACCATAAAAAGGACGCTCTTTGTGAACTTCGTAAAAATGTCCGGCAAGGTATGCACTGAGTCGAGTATATTTCATGGCGACAATACGGAAGCCTGCTTCATTGATTTTAGCGAGGATTGCACCGATGTGCCCATTGCCCACTGCATCGGGTTTTATCATTGTGAATGTGAGGTTATTAGCCATAATGTAAGTATGTTTTTGTAAGGAGGTGCGAAAGTAGTAAAAATTACCCGAATGAATTATGTGAAGGTTTAATTTTCTACTTTTGTGCCTCGCTGTAATAAGCTATACAAGTGCGTTTCAACAAAACCGACATATCTTCAGTAAAGACATTTCTTTCGCAACCGCGCAAGATTATTATCATTACCCACCAACGACCTGATGGCGATGCCATTGGTTCTTCATTGGGCATGTTTCATTATCTGAAAGACCAAGGGCATATACCCACAGTGGTGGTGCCCGATGATTTTGCAGGCTTTTTGAATTGGATGCCGGGCACTGAGCGCATCGTTGTATTCGCAAAAGATGAAGCGCGTGCGAGCCAATTACTTAATGAGTGTGAAATGGTCATTTCGCTCGACTTCAATGACATGAGCCGCGCAGGAAACATAGGCAAACTTGCCGATGAATCCGATAAACAGAAAGTAATGATCGATCATCATCTGGATCCACAGGCCAAAGCCCACCATGCTTTTTGTTATCCCGATGCATCCTCTACTTGCGAGTTGGTATGCGATTTTATCATAGCCATGGATACGGCCATCGCAATCACCCCAGCCATTGCACAATGCCTTTATACGGGTATTGTTACTGACACCGGTTCTTTTAAGTTCAACAGCACTTCAGCACACACCCACGAGGTGTTGGCTATATTACTGGGAACCGGCATCAATAACCAGTTGATTCACGAAAACTTGTTTGACAACAATACTGTGGCCCGCCTTCGACTGCTTGGGTTCTGTCTCAATCAGCGAATGACTGTATACGATGAGTATGGTGTGGCAGTAATTGCAGTGAGTTCTGATGATTTGAAAAGATTCGATTATCACGAAGGAGATTCCGAAGGGGTGGTAAACTATCCATTAAGTATTACGGGTGTAAATGTGTCTGCATTTTTTAGAGAGGACAACGGATTTGTAAAAATCTCTTTTCGTTCGAAAGGCGATTTTTCAGTCAAAGAATTATCACAGAAAAATTTTGAGGGCGGTGGCCATCGTAATGCGGCAGGTGGAAAGTCTGACTTGTCGCTCGAGGAAACTGTGAAAAAATTTGTGAACTTGTTACCCCAATATAAAACTGAACTCAAGGCATGATATTTCGGCTGTACATTTTCACCATATTATTGCTCATGCTTGCCTGCAACCCCGACAGGCACAGGCGCAGCCAACCTACAGGTCCTGATATCAAAGAGTCTTTAATCAATGCGAATCGAATCATGATGGAGAACGAAAACCATACAATCGATTCCATTGTTTCGAATAGTAATTTTGATTTTCAAAATTCCGGTTCCGGATTACGATATCATATTATTGAAAAGGGAATTGGTTCTATGCCTCAGGAAGATGATACAGTATCGGTAAGTTACACTGTTCACTTGCTCAATAGCGAGTTGATTGATGAGAAAAAAGTGAGTGATAATTTCCGATGGATAATTGGAAAATCGGATGTGCTGCGCGGAATGGAAGAGGGTGTGAGCATGTTGGGCACCGGTGGAAAAATCACACTCATTGTTCCTTCGCATCTTGCATACGGTCGGTTTGGAGACAACCAAAAAGTACCTGGCAGTACTCCAGTGATGGTTACAGCCACATTGCATAAAATTTCAAAAGCTAAATCATAAATAATCCCAAATGAAAAAAGTTCTCTTACTACTGTTGGCCGTTGCACACTTGGCTGCCTGCAACGAAAAGGAGTTTACCACTACACCCGATGGGCTGAAGTACAAGATGTTGTTGCAAACCGGAGGTGAAAAGCCTAAGCCCGGGGATTTGCTCGATTTAGTGATGGTGGTGCATACCGAGAAAGACTCTGTGTTTTTTGACTCACGAACTACAGGCGGCCCCATAAAACTTACACTCAGCGAGCCCACATTCAAAGGTGGCATGGAGGAAGGGTTTGCAATGATGGCAGCGGGCGACAGCGCTCTGTTTGTCATTCCTGCCGATTCGTTTTTTCTCAAAACTTCTCAAGAACCCTTTCCGGATTTTCTGAAAAAAGGATCGAAGTTGAAATTCACAGTGAAACTTGAAAAATGGCAAACGATGGAACAGTTCAGGAAAGAATCAACTGAACTTATGGACAGCAAACGCTCCGGAGAAGAAGCCGCTTTGGCAAAGTATATTTCCGATAACAACATTGCTGGCCAACCTACAGCTACGGGTCTTTATTATGTAGAAAAACTAGCTGGCACAGGAGAAAAAGCCACGGTCGGAAAAACAGTAAAAGTACACTACACAGGAAAGCTTGTTGACGGAACAGTGTTTGATTCATCTGTTGGTAAAACGCCTTTGGAATTTCAGTTGGGCACACGCGCAGTGATTGCTGGCTGGGAAGAAGGAATATCGATGATGCGCGAGGGTGGTAAGGCCACGCTGGTGATGGGATCTGGCTTGGCATATGGGCGCAGTGGTTATGGTAATAAGATTGGCCCATACGAACCATTGGTGTTTGAAGTAGAATTAATCTCTGTAAAATAGTTTGATGATGAGAAGTTTATTGATGATATCGTTGATTGCTGCGATCAGTGCCTGGAGTTGTAAGTCAACCCAGCCGGGTAACACAGCAGAAATAAAACCAGCCGAACAAAAGGGCGCACAGGCTGCAGGTGGCCGCCAGGATATGGATGTAGAGGAGCCGTTGGTATTAGGTTTGCAGCGCACAGCCAGTGGGTTGGAGTACGAAATATTAGAACCAGGATATGGACGCAGGCCTGCGCACGGTGATAAAGTTACCGTTCATTATGCGGGCACTCTCGAAGACGGATCTGAGTTCGATAATTCATTTAAAAGAGGTGAGCCGTTCAGTTTCAAACTTGGAAAAGGTCAGGTTATAAAAGGGTGGGACGAAGGCATCGCGCTGCTGAACGTGGGCACTCGCGCACGGCTATTTATTCCAGCAGAGCTCGGCTATGGCGCACACGAAAAGTCTGGTATCCCGGCCAACTCGCGATTGGTATTCGAAGTTCAAATTATTGATGCTATGCAAATATTGCCTCCCAAACCATTTGATACAAACGGCACAAACAAAATTGTGTCGCCTACTGGCCTAACTTATTATATAGTGCAAAAGGGGAGTGGCCCCAATGCTGAAAGCGGAAAAACAGTTACGGTGCATTACACCGGATATCTGCTTGATGGAAAAATGTTTGACAGTTCAGTGGAGCGCGGCAATCCGTTAACATTCGAGCTCGGTAAAGGACGTGTCATAAAAGGTTGGGATGAAGGCATCGCATTATTAAATACCGGTGCGAAGGCAAGACTTATCATTCCACCAAATTTGGGCTACGGGGAGGGCGGATATCCACCCATAATACCGGCCAATTCCACTTTGATTTTTGATGTGGAACTGATCGAAATAAAATAATTTCTAGTATTTGTGAATTAGAAAAACTGCCGGCTGCTTGTGTATGTCTGGCAGATTTTTTTTCCAGTCACCAACTGTACGTGTTACGATGTACTCTTCAGGCAGCGTGATGTTAGCAGCCACACACATGTGTGTGTCAGGTGTCAGCGCCTGCATCATGGCTTCCATCACTTGCCTGTTGCGATAAGGTGTTTCAATAAATATTTGAGTTTGTTGTTTGCGCTTCGATTCCAACTCCAGTGTGCGCAAGGCTTTCACACGCTCGTGTTTATCTACAGGTAAGTACCCATTAAATGCAAATGATTGTCCGTTCATACCCGATGCCATCAACGCCAGCAATATTGAAGAAGGGCCGGTAACCGGAACCACACGCACGCGCTGGCTTTGCGCAAGGCTCACAAGCGCGGCTCCGGGATCAGCCACACCCGGGCAGCCTGCCTCAGAAACTAATCCCAATGATTGCCCACTCAATAACAACTGCAAATAATCCAGCGTTTCGGTTTCTGTGGTGTGTTTATTGAGCGGATACAGCGTAACCTCCTGCAATGGCTTAGCTATGCCTACCTTTTTCAAGAAACCGCGTGCGGTTTTTTCGTTCTCTACCACAAAACCATCTACCGAATTGATTATGTGCGTGAGCCCAGCCGGTAAAACCATAGTCGGATCAGAATCGCCTAACAGTGATGGAATCATGTACAATATGCCGGCTCTAGGGTTTAAGTGTTTTGCTGACATCATTCAATGGCTAGTTAATTTTGCAGCAATACGCTCACAGGCTTCTGTGAGCATGTGATACACATTTTCAAATCCTTCGTCACCTCCAAAATATGGGTCGGGAACAGGGAGGCCGGTGTGTGTGCTAGTCATGTCCATCAGCAACTTTACTTTCAGTTTATCATCGCTGTTGCGTGCACTAGAAGTTACGTCTTTAAAGTTGTTTTGGTCCATTACAAAAATGTAATCAAAGTGATCAAAATCAGAAACTTCAAATTTGCGTGCGCGCAAATTGCTAATATCAATATTGTGTTGTTGCATATTGGCTACCGCGCGGTCGTCAGGAGACTCGCCCACATGCCAGGCAGAAGTGCCCGCTGAATCTACTTCTATATCCATACCTTGGCGTGCTGCCTCTGCGCGCATAATGCCTTCAGCCATGGGCGAGCGGCAAATATTTCCCAAACATACCATGAGTACCTTCATGGACACTAAAGTACATAAAACAAAAAAGGCACCTGTTGGTGCCTTTCGGTTTTATCGTGAGTGGATGTTTATCTTTTTCTCCAAGTCCTGCACACAGGCTTTAAATTTTTTGTCGGTTTCCATCAGGTTGTTAACAGTTCGACAAGCGTGGAGTACCGTAGCATGGTCTTTGCCACCGCAGTGCATGCCTATTGTAGAGAGCGAGCTCTTGGTCATGCTCTTTGCAAAAAACATTGCTATCTGGCGGGCTTGAACTACTTCGCGTTTTCGTGTTTTCGATTTGAGTACATCCATTGGCATGTCGAAATAATCGCACACCATTTTCTGAATGTAGTCGATAGATATTTCGTGCGAAGTGTTCTTCACAAACTTATCTATCATCGATTTGGCCAGCTCAATAGTAATCGACTTTTTGTTGAGCGATGATTGCGCAAGTATGCTGATGAGTGCACCTTCCAATTCTCGTACGTTGCTGGTAATGCTGTAAGCGATATACTCCACTATATCTTTAGGCATGTCAAGGCCATCGAGATAAATCTTCTTGTCGAGGATGGCGATGCGGGTTTCTAAATCTGGCGACTGCAAGTCGGCTGAGAGACCCCATTTGAATCTCGACAATAAACGTTGCTCCATGCCTTGCAAATCTACTGGTGCTTTATCGCATGTCAATATTATTTGTTTGCCGGTTTGGTGCAGGTGATTGAAAATGTGGAAGAAAATATCCTGCGTCTTTTCCTTGCCTGCCAAAAACTGAATGTCGTCTATAATCAACACATCCATCATTTGATAAAAATGGATGAAGTCGTTTTGTGAATTGTTCTTTACTGAATCAATATACTGGTGTCCGAATTTTTCAGACGAAACATATAACACAGTTTTGTTTGGAAACTTGTTTTTGATTTCGATACCAATTGCGTGTGCAAGGTGCGTTTTTCCGAGGCCCACTCCGCCATATATAAGCAACGGGTTGAAAGAGGTGCCTCCTGGTTTGTTCGCCACTGCATATCCTGCTGAGCGAGCCAGCCTGTTGCAATCGCCCTCTACATAATTATCGAATGTATAATTAATGTTGAGTTGAGATTCCACATCCACTTTTTTCAATCCCGGTATGATGAACGGATTCCTAATTGTCGGATTGATATTGAGCGGAAGGTTTACAGCCGGATTCCGAAGGTCTCCGGTATTTTTGGTTGGTATCTTTATAGTATAAGGTTTGGAGTTGTTGTGTGTGCTGTCCATCACAATGCTGTATTCAAGCCGACCCTCGGTACCCAGTTGCAATTTTACAGTCTTGCGCAACAGATTGATGTAATGCTCTTCCAGCCATTCGTAGAAAAATTGGCTCGGCACTTCAATCGTCAATACTGACTCATTCAACTTGATTGGTCTGATGGGGTCAAACCATGTTTTAAAACTTTGTGGTGATACGTTATCCTTTATAACCTTTAAGCACTTCTCCCAAACACCTGTGTGTGTTTTTGCAGTTTTCACCATAATCAAATTCTGTTAATACTTTGTAAAAAAATATTTAGCATTTATGTTCTTTTTAAGGTTATTCCCATTCTTGAAGCGGAAACAAATTTTTGCATAAAAAACAAGAAATAAAAATCAAATTTCGCTTGCATAATTCGAAACTTCTACACTACGACCCAAAGCGATTTTTTCCCCCGATTTCTTGCCGATAATATAATCAATTCTTCCTAAGCTCAACCCGGCCCAACCTGCTTGAGTAACAAGCACTTCTTTTCCTTCGCGATTTCTTTCTCTCCATGGTTTGTCGAGAAAGGTGTGTGTGTGTCCACCAATTATCAAATCTATATTACTCGATTTTTTAGCCAACATCACATCACTCACTTTGCTGCTTTCGTACTTCAAACCTAGGTGTGACAGGCAGATCACAAGATGGCACTTTTTTTTGATCTTCAGGAAATGTGACAACGCTGCCGCTTTCACCATCGGATCTAGATAATGTGTGCTGCCATACATCCGTTTGTCCACCAACCCTGCAAGTTCTATACCTACTCCAAAAACCCCAATTCGCAATTCTCCTTTTTCAAATATTTTGTAAGGAATTGTTTTTCCTTCCATTGACGAATTTCTGAAATCATAATTGGCATTGATCATTGGAAAATTTGCATGCTTCAATTGACTGCTCAATCCGTCTATTCCATTGTCGAAATCGTGGTTGCCAATGGTGGAAGCATCGTACCCCATTTCACTCATCAATTTAAACTCAAGTTCGCCACCATATAAATTAAAATAAGGCGTGCCTTGATAAATGTCTCCCGCATCTAGTAGCAAAACATGTTCACGCTCACTTCGTATTTTTTTTATGATGGCAGCCCTACGCGCTACGCCACCTCGCCCAGGATATTTCGTGTCGTTGGCAGGAAACGGATCGATATGACTGTGCACATCATTGGTGTGCAAAATGGTAAGTGCGTAATTAGCAGGTGCTGCAAATATATCGAAAGGGATGGGTGCAAGAGCGGCCACAGCAGCACCCCTTCCCAATGTCTTGAGAAAGTGCCTCCTGCTACTCATAATATATTCTGTAATCTAACCTTACATCTATTTGTTTGCCTGCGGCTGTAAGCTTTTCCATGTGCATAATGATAGCATCACGCATCTTTATCCCTGGCACAAAGTGTACAGCGTTGCCTGCCAATAACGAAAGATTGTCTCCGCCATTTGCCAGGTAATCGGAGGTTAGCACACGATATGATTTCTGCTCATCAAAGGCTATGCCATTGATGGTTACTTTTGTGGCTTTGTTGTCGCTGATACCAATGCGGATTCCGCCCACAGGCATACCACCTTTTGCTGCAATAAAGTTGATCAGCTTTTTTGTGGCCGCACCATCAAGAGTAACCACCACCAATTCATTTTCAAAAGGCATCAATTCAAAAGCCTTACGCCTTGTAATGTCGCCCGCAGGCAAGGTAGTTCTAAAACCTCCATTATTGAAAAAACAGAAATCTGCTTTGTTGCTATCTGCAACCTGTTGATTTATTATTTCCAAACAAAGATCTGAAACAAAGTTTCCAAGTAAGCCCTCAGGCACTCCCTTATCCATAGGTTTTGCACTCACGGCCAATACACGATTCATCTCTGCATCAAGCGCAGTTTTATATGGTGCCACAATTCCATCTACGGTGGCATCAGCCGTTATCGCATCATCGTTTTGCAAGCGATATACCATCACGCTGGATTGCTGCACCACCATAGGGGGCGAACAAGCTGCCAATAGTAGAACTACCGGAATGATTTTGAGCGACTGAAACATGGGAATGAGTAAAATCGGTGATTGAAACCGCAGCACAAGTTTAACTAAATAAATTTTACTTTTACAAGGAACAAAACGAAAAAAAATCGCTCCCATAGCGACTTTCAGATATAGTGTGTTAAGCAACAACCATTTAGAAACCTTAACTGTATGTACACTTCAAAAATCAAGTTGCGCGTGCGCTATGCCGAAACCGATCAGATGGGTTATGTATACTATGGAAACTATGCCCAGTATTTTGAAGTAGCGCGTGTAGAGGCCTTGCGCAGCCTGGGCAGATCATACAAAGAATTAGAAAAAGAAGGAGTGATGCTGCCTGTTCGTGATTACCAGGTGGTGTTTCACAAGCCTGCTTATTACGATGAAGAACTCACCATTGAGACCTGCATACCCACCATGCCAGCCGTGCGATTTCCGTTCGAGTACAAAGTGTATAATACTGAAAATGAACTACTGACAGAAGCACGTACTACTTTGGTTTTTATTGCTCGTGATACGGGCAAGCCCTGTGCGGCTCCTGCACAAATAGTTCAGGCTTTGGATAAATACTTTGGGGACTAAATTTCCTTCACCAACATTTTGTAAAGTGCCAGCGTAGCATCAATGTCCTTACGATGTACTTTCTCATCGGGAGTATGTACATGCTGTTCGGGAGGACCCACAAAACACCAATCTATAGGGTAAGGCGCTTTCTGTATTTCATTGCCATCACTGCCTCCGCTCGACTCAACTTCCAGCTGAAAAGCGAGTTTGTTTTTGGTAGCTGTGCTCACAATTTTACGTACAAATGCTTGCCGCGGTATTCCCGAATCGCGCAAAGAAATAACCGGGCCTCCTCCGGCTTTCACGCCCTCTGTAACCCAACTCACATCACATATCAATGCCTGGCGAATTTTGAATTTAGTGTAAAGAAACCTTGCCAGATAACCCACGCTGCCACCACTGTGTTCCTCCCAACACGAAAAGACAATAGCCCCGTGCTCCAATTCTTCTGCAAGCTTTAGAGCGGTCCACACACCCAACCTGTTGTCGAGGTAACAACTTTGTATATAGGTGCGCGTAGTGCGAAAATCCATCTTGAAAGTGAACGATGTGCCAGTATCGGCAATTCGTTTGGCTTTCAATTTCAGTTTTTTGGTCTTCTTATTTACTACCAGCGTACCTTCAATTTTTCCTTTGCTGTCTTTGCCCACCAAAGCAATCCCTGTTTTAACCGTAGGACCGCCAATTTTTACCAATTCATTTTTATACCGCGCAGTAAACCCAATGCTATCCATGTGAGCAAACACTGCGGTGCGTGGTTTTCCAAAAGAAAGTATAATGCAATCCTGCAAATCAGGACCGGTGTAAATACGTGGTTTTCGTTTCCAGGCCGCACTTTCCTTTTTTACATATTCTAGAATAAAATCTTTGAGGGGTGCTTCATCTCCCGAAGGTGCATGAATGGAACAAAGTTTCTTGAGCAGCTGCATGTCAAATATTTTTATGCCGATGAAATAATGATGATGGCCACCAAAGATAATGCAATACCCATTTTGTTTGCTCTGTTGAGTTTTTCGCGAAAAGCAAAAAATCCAACTAAGGCTGACAGCGCGACTATACCCACATTGATGACCGGGAATATTACGGAGCTTTCATAGTGAGGAATCTCAAGTGTTTTGAGTAAAAAGAAAATTGAAAAATAATTTGGAATGCCCAGCGCGATGCCAGCCAGAATGCTGCGTGCAGCGAATCTTTTTTCCCTCACAAAATATCGTACAACAAGTATCAGCATTCCGGCACTTGCCGCTGAGGCAAAAAGACTGCTGGTATATAAATCGTAATCGGCAGGAGCGATGTGCAATTGCTGGGTGTATTTTATGACTGCATCCACCGTGCCAGTACCTATAAATAAAGCCGCAGGCAACAACAATGTTCGCCATGAAAACTTGAGGTGATGCGATTTTTTTTCTTCCTTCATGGTGGTGAGGAAAACCGCAGCCAGTGCCAACAATATGCCACCGCCTTTTATCACGTTCATACTGTCACCATAAATGACCAGCGCAACCATTACGGGTATCACCACCGACATTTTGCTGATCACGGAAGTGATGCTGACACCCAAACTTTGGGTAGTGAATGCCATCAGATTGAACACAGTGATGAACAACAAACCGGTGAGCAATGGAAAAAGCAACCAGCTTTTTTCCGGCAACTGTGAGTAGTCAACTTGCTGGCTGTTGAGCGCCCAGGCCATCAGTGCGGCTGTTAAGTAATTGACCACTATAGCTTGCATACGGTCGATACCAAACCGGTTGAACAGTTTGAACACCACAAAGATAAGTGTGGAACAAATGATGGTAAGCAGCAGCCAGGTCATAATCGGGAAATGGTATCAGGATAATAAATATAAAGTATGTCTTCACCAAGTGCCATTTCTTCTGCCGGAGTCAGGTTTAGCGCAGGTGCTGGCACGCCTTCGCACAAGGGTGAGCGCGTGGTGATCACACGTGCTTCATCCCACAGGTTGGCATCGATAAATGTCTGTAATGTCTTCCGTCCCCCTTCTACAATCACACTTTGAACATTCTTGGTATAAAGCGTTTTTAAAATTTCATTCGGCAATGTGCTGGCGAAAGTGGTTTTTACATAATCTATATTCTTTACCACAGCACTTTGCTTACTATTAAATAGGAGTGTTTGCGCCTCTTCATTCAATAGGTCGTGGGTAGCAGGTATGGAAAGTTCTTTGTCGATAGCTACGCGTAGTGGGTTGCGCCCAGGCCAGAGTCGCGCTGTGAGCGATGGGTTGTCAAATATGGCTGTGCGTGTGCCTACCATTATGGCCTGCTCCTCTGTTCTCCATTTGTGGCTGAGTTGCATGGCTTCAACACCCGAAAGTTGTATGCGATGGCTATGTAGTTGCTGTGTATCCGCTCCCATAAAACCTTCTGAGCTTTGGGCCCACTTCAAAATAATGTATGGCCTGTGTTTCTCGTGAAACGTATAAAACCTCTTGTTGAGTTCGCGACACGCTGATGTGCTTATATCTGTTACCACATTTACACCGGCAGCAGCCATCTTAGCAATGCCTTTGCCCGCCACCAGCGGATTGGTATCAAGGGCACCAACTACCACATTGCGAATGTTACTGCTTATTATAAGATCAGCGCAGGGAGGGGTTTTACCCTGGTGGGAGCAGGGTTCGAGATTTACGTAAAGTGTACTTTCAGAAAAATCCACTTTCCCTCGGGCGGCTTCTATTGCGTGTATTTCAGCGTGCGGGCCACCATATTTTTCATGAAATCCCTCGGCAACTATCTTATCATCTTTCACCAATATAGCACCTACCATGGGGTTGGGAGCCACATGGCCCAAGGCTTGCCGCGCAAGGGCAATGCAACGGTTCATGTATATTTGCTGACGTTCTATGGTTGAGGAGGACATTCGTGGATATTCAGTAAACAATCCAAACGCCAAAAGTAATTTATTAAACCAATATCAATTTTGAGTTTAAAGCATATAAAGGACGGTAGTGTAAGAGATGTGCTTCTTCAGTTGACTGAAGCACTCAGTCCTTTGTATGAAGTGGCCGAAGCGCGAAGCATAGCGCGCATGGTTGTGTTACATGCCACCCGGTGGCAACCGCACCAGTTGCTTCAGCATCACAACCAAAACATGAATACAGAACCATTGATTCAACTTAATATCTATATGCCTGATTTGATTCAAGGAAAGCCGGTTCAATACGTGCTTGGAGAAGCATGGTTTGCAGGGATGACATTTAAGGTTGATGAAAGGGTATTGATACCAAGACCTGAAACAGAAGAACTGGTGAACTGGATTCACCAGGAAAACAAAATCATTCATGCGGGCATTTTGGACATTGGCACGGGCAGCGGATGCATTGCGGTAGGTCTGGCTTCAATGTTGAAAGAGGCAGACTTGTGTGCAGTGGATATTAGTGAAGAGGCATTGGCCGTGGCAGCGGAAAATGCTGTAATGAATAATGTCAAAGTAAATTTTTACCAGCACGATATTTTGTCAGATAAAGGAAGATTACCGGCAGATAAAATGTTTGATATCATTGTCAGCAATCCTCCATATGTTACTGAAAGCGACAAACCGGAAATGAAAAAAAACGTACTGGAATATGAACCACATCTTGCGCTGTTTGTTCCTGCTCATAATCCATTGGTGCATTTTAAAGCCATTATAACTTTTGCCGGGCAACGGCTGCGCACAGGCGGTCGCTTGTATTTCGAAATCAATGAGGCATATGGTGAAGAGATTTCCAATATGCTGTCTGAAGCGGGGTATAAAAGCATCCATTTGCGCAAGGACATGCAAGGGCGCCATCGTATGATCAAAGCTACCGTATTGTAAGTGTGATTTTTTATCTTTCCGTCAGCAAGTTTCGCACACCGGTTTTTTATGAAAAAAGAAGAAGCAGAAAAGCGCATCGCCACATT
>JBBKVM010000050.1:0-3448 GCA_037968415.1 Bacteroidia bacterium
C
Organism: Bacteroidia bacterium; assembly: GCA_037968415.1. Classification (GTDB taxonomy): domain Bacteria; phylum Bacteroidota; class Bacteroidia; order AKYH767-A; family JBBKVM01; genus JBBKVM01. Next base: position 2 of record JBBKVM010000050.1, read on the forward strand.
AGACAGTCGCGAAGCCATCATTTTTGATACAAGTGTGTATGTAAAAAGTTCGCCTGAAGCGAAAGGAACCAATCTCTTCATGCTGCACGAGGGCTCTAAAGTTCAGTTGGTTGATGAAGTATCGGGCTGGTGGAAAGTAAAAATAGCCAACGGCAATGTGGGTTGGATGCCGGCATCGGCTGGCAAGGTGATATGAAACGCATCGCACTATTATCCGACACACATGGCTATCTCGACCCTGAATTGTGGAAGTATATTGAACCATGTGATGAGGTGTGGCATGCAGGTGATTTCGGCACAGTAGCTGTTTCTGATCAGTTGGCAGAGCGCAAGCCTTTGCGCGGGGTGTATGGAAATATTGACGGGGCCACACTTCGAAAGATACATCCCAAACAATCGGTGTTTGTATTAGAGGGAGTAAAAGTGATGATGATTCATATTGGTGGATATCCGGGCAGGTACAGCTCAGGGGTGGAAAAGTCAATAATGGAGAACAAGCCCAAGCTTTTCATTTGTGGGCATAGTCACATTACCAAAGCAATGCACGATGCAAAAAACAATTTATTGCATTTGAATCCGGGTGCGGCAGGACGCGAAGGATTTCACAACGTGCGCACCGCCATGCGATTTTCATTGGAGAAAGGTCAGATCAAAGACCTGGAGGTAATAGAATTGGGTGCGCGGGGAGCGTTAACGTAACCTATCGGCAGAACGCACAAGTTTTTCATCGGCCATGATGGCGCGGGCTGCAAGCCATAACAATACCAGCTCGGCAACAAAAATCAAATTGTAGGGCGAATAAGCTGACGCTTTCTCCACACCAGCCAATTGCTGAGCGCCATCTGTGTACCAAAAAACCAGAAAGATAGATCCCAAAATCAAAAGCACTGAAAATCGTATAAATAAAATCTGTAACTTCCTGTTAGTGTATAAGAAAATAGAAACAAGCACTGTCGCCATTGCCAAAGTATAAGTACAGATAAGCCAAATGTTAATGCTATCGCTAACTTCTAGCCCACTTGCATCCCGCAAACAAATAGTGCATATTTTTATAACGTAAGATATCGGTTCAAGGGTTGCAAGATCAATTGCATTGAATTGCGCCAATGGAAAAAAGTACAACAACGTGCCTAAGATCAAAGCAAACAATAAGTAAACGGTCTGTAAACGCTGGATCATAATCTATTTCGTTGGTATTCATCCCGATAGGGTCAGTATGAACACTAATAAACTTTTTTAACAATTGCGAAAATAGGGATTCACATGTATACCAAACAACAGTTTTTGCTTGAAAAATGAAGATTGTTCTTAAACTCCAATTCGGACATGAATTAATGATAGTTCACATCCCCGGTGCATGTTGATAAATAAAAAGAGTTATAATTTGCTTGTTAAGACCCAATACCCTATTATTGTACCCGTATTACACTTCATTCCGAAGATTTAAGTAATAATCTTAACGATTTCTGATTTCATTACCCGATTGTTGTGAGACTTTGTGCTGTAGATGTTCGCTATACTTTTCGTTTAGAAATCAAATCAAGGATGACAACCGTTATTCAATAAATAATCATAACCATTATAGGTATCCCTATTTACAATTAATCAACTTTTCATGTACGACATTTTAGAACTCAACGAAAAACTCGTTTCTGAGTTAAAAGAAATTGCAACCAAACTCAATATTTCTGATTTTGAAGCACTCAAAAAACAAGACTTGGTTTACAAGATTCTCGATCAACAAGCTATCAATCCTGATCTTGCCAAGTCGATAAAAGACGCATCTCCTAAGCCAGAAGCCAAAGACAACCACACTCCAAAGGCTGAAGCCAAAGAGGAAACAAAGAAAGAACCCAAAGAAGACAAAAAGCCTGCTGCAAAATCTGAAGCAGCTTCTGAATCGCGCGCCACCAAAAGCAAACCCAAGATTCAGCGCAAGCGTGTCACGCCTGACAGCGGAGACAACGAGAAATCAGAGACTCCTTTGCTGGTAGATTCTAACAAAGACACCGCAAAAAACACCACTGAAGACAAACCCACCCCGCGCAACGACCAAAGAAACGACAAGCGAAGCGAATCACGGCAGGACAACAGACAGGACAACAGACAGGAAACGCGAGACACTGGCAACAGCAATAACAGCAATAACAGCGGAAACAGCGATCGCAGTACCCAACGCAGAGACCCCAACCAAGACCAATCACAACGTACCGAGCGCAAGCCACCACAAGATGTGTATGAGTTTGAAGGTGTAGTCGTAAGTGAAGGCGTGTTGGAAATCATGTCTGATGGATATGGATTTCTCCGCTCTTCAGATTACAACTATTTGTCATCGCCCGATGATGTGTATGTATCACAATCGCAGATCAAATTATTTGGTTTAAAAACCGGAGATACCGTGCGCGGTGGCATTCGCCCTCCAAAAGAAGGAGAAAAATATTTCCCACTCATCAAGGTAGATTTAATCAATGGACAATCGCCCGAGATAGTGCGCGATCGCGTGCCATTCGACTACCTCACGCCCCTCTTCCCTTTTGAGAAAATGAATTTGTCGGGCGACAAGAGCACCATGAGCACCCGTGTGATGGACCTCTTTACTCCTATCGGAAAAGGGCAGCGCGGACTTATCGTTGCACAACCCAAAACCGGTAAAACTGTTTTGCTGAAAGAAGTGGCCAACGCCATCGCAGCCAATCACCCGGAAGCATACCTTATTATACTCCTCATTGATGAACGCCCTGAGGAAGTAACTGATATGGCCCGCAGCGTAAAGGCCGAAGTAGTTTCATCTACTTTTGACGAGCCTGCTGAGCGACACGTTAAAATAGCTAACATAGTGCTGGAGAAAGCCAAGCGAATGGTAGAATGTGGCCATGATGTGGTGATATTGCTCGACTCCATCACCAGACTGGCACGTGCTTACAACACCGTATCTCCTGCATCAGGCAAAGTACTTTCAGGTGGTGTAGATGCCAACGCACTGCACAAGCCTAAGCGTTTCTTTGGCGCAGCCCGCAAAATCGAAGATGGTGGTTCACTTACCATTTTGGCCACTGCACTAATTGACACCGGATCAAAAATGGACGAAGTAATCTTTGAAGAATTTAAAGGTACCGGTAATATGGAGTTGCAACTCGACCGCAAATTATCTAACAAGCGTATTTACCCTGCCATCGACCTGGTGGCATCCAGCACAAGACGCGAAGATTTATTACTGGAAAAAGACATCCTCCAAAAAATGTGGATACTGCGCAATCACCTTGCAGATATGAATCCTATGGAAGCAATGGAGTTTTTACTGGACCGCATGAAAGGAACAAAATCAAACGAAGAGTTCCTTGTTTCAATGAACAGTTAATCAACTTGCAATTCAAAAAAGAGTCCCGGCCTGATCACTTTCAAGTCGGGACTTTTTATCTATTGAACATCCGCATTGATAATCAATTG
>JBBKVM010000051.1:0-6896 GCA_037968415.1 Bacteroidia bacterium
TTGACTTTTTTAAATAGTCTCAACCGAAAAATAATTTCTTAACGTAATTCAATAGCAAGTTATGGCCATACTAAAACCATTCAAAGGAATACGACCAGTAAAAGATAAAGCGAAAAATGTAGCATGCCGACCTTACGATGTGCTGTCGGAAAAAGAAGCGCGCGAGGAGTGCGCAGGCAACCCCGATTCATTTTATCATGTGATAAAACCCGAGATTGATTTTCCGCATGACTTTGATCATTATGCGCCCGAGATTTACGAAAAAGGCAAAGAGAATTTTGCGCGTTTGGTAAGCAGCGGGGTGATGAAACAAGATGCTACCGATTGTTATTACATCTACCAGCAAACCATGAATGGCCGCAAGCAAAACGGCATTGTGGGCTGCGCTTCGGTAGATGATTACATGAACGACATCATCAAAAAACATGAGCTCACCCGCCCCGACAAGGAGGAAGACCGCAAGAATCATGTGCGCGTAAGCGGTATGAATTACGAGCCGGTGTTCTTTGCATTTCCGTATGTAGCGGAACTTGATGCGATTGTCAAAACCGCCATCGCTGGAGCACCTGAATATGATTTTGTTTCGGACGATGGCATTGGTCACACGTTTTGGGTGATCAATGATGTAAGCACCATTGACGCCCTCACGCGCTTGTTTGGAGAAATAAAATATACCTACGTAGCCGATGGCCACCACCGCACTGCAGCTGCCGCGCTGGTAGGCAACGAACGCAAAAAAAACAACCCCAATCACAGCGGCAATGAGGAGTACAATTTTTTCCTGGCCGTGCATTTTGCCGACACTGAATTGCAGATAATGGATTACAACCGTGTGGTGAAAGACCTCAACGGCCACAGCTCTGCTGACTTTCTCGGCTTACTTTCCAAATCGTTTGACGTGAAAGAAACGGGCACAGAAATTTTCCGTCCCACGGGCCTGCACAACTTCAGCATATACATGGAAGGCAAGTGGTATTCGCTTACGGCCAAGGCCGGCACTTACAATGACAGTGATCCCATAGGCGTACTGGATGTAACCATACTCAGCGAACAAATTTTGGCGCCACTGCTCAACATCAAAGACCTGCGCACCGACAAGCGCATCGACTTTGTGGGCGGACTGCGAGGGCTGGGCGAACTCAAAAAGCGCGTGGACAGCGAAGAAATGAAAGTGGCCTTTGCGCTGCACCCTGTTACGATGCAACAGCTGATTGACATTGCCGACACCGGCAATATCATGCCGCCCAAAACCACATGGTTTGAGCCCAAGCTGCGCAGCGGCCTGGTAGTGCACAGCCTTGTAGACTAACCAAACGCATGTCAATTGCCTCCAACATACGCAACATTACCACGGAGCTGAGCGGCACAGACGTGACGCTGGTAGCGGTTACCAAAACACATCCGGCAGAAACTGTCATGCATGCCTATCAAGCGGGTCTTCGTGTGTTTGGTGAAAACAAAGCGCTGGAGATGTGTGACAAACACACCGCACTTCCTTCTGATATCCAGTGGCACATGATCGGTCATTTGCAATCCAACAAAGTAAAATACATTGCACCTTTCGTTTCGCTCATTCACTCTATCGACAGTTTGAAACTGCTGTTCACTGTAGAAAAAGAAGCTGCCAAAAACAATCGGACGATCGACTGCCTGCTACAATTTCATGTGGCGGAAGAAGAAACAAAGCATGGCTTGACCTTAGAAGAAGCACGGGTGTTGCTGAAAAGTGATGGGCACACACAATTGAAAAACGTGCGGCTCTGCGGCATCATGGGCATGGCCACCTTTACCGATAATCAAGACCAGGTGCGCAGGGAGTTCAGGGCTTTGCACGATCATTTTAACGCACTGAAAAAAGAATTTTTCGCACAGGCCCCGCACTTTAAAACAGTATCGATGGGCATGTCTGGCGATTACAAGCTGGCCATAGCCGAAGGCAGCAACATGGTGCGCGTAGGTTCTTCCATATTCGGAGAAAGGGGAACATAAATATGGCCAGCAGCTCCATGGGGATTCTCTTTGCATTCATCACCACCTTATCGTGGGCTATCTGCATATTTCCGTTTACCGAGGCTGCGCGCAGGATGGGTCCCAACCCGGTGAATCATTACCGGTTGCTGCTGGCGCTGGTGTTGCTTTCTATCATGGTGTTTATTCCTTTGGCGGGTACTCCCCCGCTGCCCTCGCAGTTGCTGCACGGCCCGCCCACCGAAGCCTGGATGTGGCTAGCGCTCTCTGGTGTGGTAGGGCTGGCGCTGGGCGATTATTTTGGTTTCACTATGTATGCCATACTTGGTTCTCGATTGGGTAGTGTGTTCATCACCTTTGCACCCGGTGCCGCGCTGGTGTTTGCTTGGCTGCTGCTGGGAGAGACCATCAACGCGGTGGGTGTGGGCGGCATTGCCATCACCGTGGGAGGCGTAGCATGGCTCACCATGCACAAGCAAAACCGCGAGCCACACACCGACCTCGGCTATGGTAGCAAGGCGCGAGGCATTGGCTTTGGCGTGCTGGCTGCGCTGTGCCAGGGCGTAGGTCTTGTGCTGGCAAAAAAAGGAATGGCAGCCTCGGAAGAAGTGTTTGTACTCACTCCCGTGCATACCACATGGATGCGCATGGTGGCCGGCACTATCGTGGTGTTTGGCATCACTATTTTATCTGGCAGGTTTGCCACTGTGTCGCGGCCGGTGTTTCGCAACCAACAAAACGGCATCAAGTACATGGTATGGGGAACGCTATTCGGGCCGGTGTTTGGCGTGAGCCTTTCGCTGCTCACCATTACCTACCTCACCGTGCCGGTGGCTCAAACCATATTTGCACTAGTACCGGTGTTTGTGCTGCCGGGTGCCTATTTTTATTACCGCGAACGCATCACACGCAAGTCGATAGTAGGCGCGCTGATAGCCATTGTGGGGGTAATCATTCTCATCTGGCGCAACGATTTTGCCTCCGCGCTGGCGGGGTTGTGGAAGTAGATGATGTAAAAACCTATTTACTTTTTCACAAACTTACTATTCAATGTTTGGGCTGATCCAGAAAGTTTCAATGTGTAAACGCCTGTTGCCAGATACGCTATGTCCAATTGCATTTTGGTACTCATCACATCAGCAGTGTATACACTTCTACCCAGGTTGTCGATAATAGTAAGCTTTTCATACCCTTGCAAATGTTCAATGATTAAAAACTCGTAACTGGGCACCGGATATATTTTTACTTGTTCGCTGATAGGTTCATTTACCGAGGTGGCAGTGGTCACAGTGGCTGTTTTATAAAGTACCGTGTTGGTAGCTTCATCCTGATACACGATGTGAAACTTACCGTTGGCATATTCTATATCAGAATTGCGTACCACGCTTACGCCAGTGGCTATGGTATCAATCTTACTGCCTATGCCAGCCACGCCTGTCACCGACCAAGCCATTAGTATCGCTTTGTTACCTGGTACACTTTGCTCCCACACTACGGCCAGCGTATCGCCACTGCCTGCTATGCGCGGAAAATTTTGCGAAGAAGGCCCGCCTGAAATAATTCGGTTGGCTCCCAACTGCATACTGTTGATATGTGCGGAGCCGATGTAAGACTTATACTGGCCACTGCCCGCGCTCATCCAAGTGTAGTAAAGACTATCCCCAGCTATGTATCCATCAGGGCCCGAAGACGGGCACACGGCAAGTGTCCAGTTTGATAAATCTATTTCGGCAGAATTAGGAAAAGTTTGTCCAGCATCTAGCGATTGGGCAGCCCATATCACACGGTTGTCGCTGTTGTTATTTCTGAAAAATAAAACTTGTCTTGCATCTCTAATGGCCATGGTGGCCGGACAGCAGTCGCACACTTCGCCCGGTGCAGTGGTAGACGCAGGGATATCATAAGCAAAAGTAGCACCTCCATCGGTTGACTGGGCTACCACATAATGCGGGTCGAGCCAAGTGGGTCCGAAACGCATGAAATGCACAACAGGATTTCCGCCCGGGGCTATGGCCACGCTGGCAAATCGCGAATGGTCAGACCCCAATTGATCTACTTGCACGGTGTCGCCCCAAGTGGCGCCACCATCTATGGAACGCACTACGAATACGCCACCGGTATTTGAAGGTTCCGCTTTGAAGGCTACAAAAACAGTATCACCAGATGCTGCCATTTCAGCATTGTTCCAGAAAGCCACATAAGCTTGCATAGCGCCCGGAGTGATAAGATGAGGGCTGCTAAAATTGGTACCCAAGTATTTGGCTGCATATACTTTGCCGGTACTCTCGTTTCCCCATGATACCACGGGTGTGTTGCCACTCGAAAGCACAATACGTGGGCGGGTGTTGTCAAACGTGTTGGGTGCCACAGATGAGGCCGCGCTCATGACCATTACACTTTGTTGACCTACAAGGGTGATTGAAAAAAAAAGGGCTGAAATGCTGAGTATAAATTTTTTCATGTTTCCGTTATTTTCAATTATTAAATAATTGCAGTTAAATCAAACTATAAAAAAAATGATTGATTAGTTAATGAATATCCACATTTTCTTGGATAAAACATAATCTACTTATCAAACACACCCTTACTCACGCGATTAAGGCAATTTGTACGTTTTCAAATCTGTGAGTAAAGATTTACTTCGGGCAAATGTCCCACTACCAAAAGCAATTTCGCGGCCCTTAGCATCAAACAATGTAGATTCTGCAATCAAATTATTCTTAGAAGGCACGCGCACAAGGCCTCGGGCAGTAATCAAGCCCTCACTTACGGGCCTGATAAAATGCAATTGAAAAGATGCTGTCAACAAAAATACATTTGGAACCAAAGATGAAGCAGCGAAAAAAGCAGCATCATCAAGCAACTTGAAATATACCGATCCATGTAATGCGCCAAGTGCATGAAAATAATCGGAGTTTAGTTCCAAACTTATTTCAGCTGTGCCGTTTTCAATGTGAATTTGTGTGGTTGAAAACATCCTCTGATTGATATTGGCATGCAAATACATATGTTCCAACTTCCTAAAATGCGTTTGCATTTCGGCACTCCCCTCTAGCGCTTCATCCATGATAAAATAGTTTCAAAAGTTGAAAACAAAAAAAAGCAACATATGCACATATGCGCACATGTTGCTTTGATAAATTTCTATCAAATATTATTGGTGGTACTTATCGTTGTGCACAAGTTCTTTACCGCACGATGCACAATTACCTGCTAAACCTGCTCCGGCATGCCCGGCAGTACATATGTAATGAAACTGTCCTGTTGCATTGGTGGCTGGTGAAGGCTGAGGTGTTGGTGTAGTGGCGGGAGCTACATTCACTGATGGCTGTGCTGCCTTCGCGGGTTGCGTGGTAGCAGGGTTGTTCTGCAACTGCGTATGGAACGCATCGTTGTGCACATAATCACTGCCACACACAGGGCATTTGCCCGCGTTGTCGCCACCCGACCCTGCACACTTTTTAGGACACACATAGTGTGCAACAGGCAAACCGGTTGATGACGTAGTGATGGTGGGGGCTGCTGTTTCCGTTGGCGCTACTTCAATACCCGCTTCAGGTGCAACTTCGGTTTCGGTTACCGTAGTAGGAGGAATGATATCGTCATTAGCGGTATCTACAGCTTTTTCGCCTGAACAAGCAGCAAACAAAATAATGGGAGTGGCAAATGCCAAACCGCGAAGTGTCTTGATAAATGAATTCATTTGTAGTTATTTTTTCTGATTTGAACGTGAAATTACAAAAACAAACTGATACTCTTTGAATGATGTATGCCCGGTAACCCATCGAACAGAAGTGGTTCCCATCAGGCTGGTAAATAGTTTACCTTTGCAATCATGATCAAAGAGTCAAAAAAATTTGGGATTGCCATACATGGTGGCGCGGGTACCATCGTGCGCGAGCTGCTAACGCCTGAGCGCGAGCAAGCCTATCTCGCTGCATTGGAGCAAGCCCTGAATACCAGTTACACGCTGCTCGAAAAAGGTGGAAGTGCGATGGATGCTGTAGAAAAAGCAGTGCGATCATTGGAAGACAGCCCGCTGTTCAATGCCGGGCGCGGATCGGTATTTACTGCAGACGGAACCCACGAAATGGATGCAAGCATAATGGATGGTGCCACGAGGCAAGCAGGCGCAGCCGCTGGTGTAACGGGCGTGCGCAACCCAATCATGTTGGCGCGCCATATTATGGAACACTCTTCGCATATTATACTGGCAGGCCAGGGAGCGGAGCGATTTGCCAAACAACAAGGCTTACAATTTGAAGCCGAAGAATATTTCTTTGTAAAACAACGCTACGATCAATGGCAACAAGTGAAGGGTTCGGATACAACCGCGCTCGATCACAGCGAAGACCGCAAGTTTGGAACCGTGGGTGCGGTGGCACTTGATGTGCACGGCAATATGGCTGCGGCTACCAGTACTGGCGGAATGACAAACAAACAATTCGGGCGTGTGGGCGATAGCCCCATCATAGGAGCCGGCACGTGGGCCGACAATAACACATGTGCAATATCATGTACCGGTGATGGAGAATATTTTATCCGTGCAGTGGCGGCCTATGATGTTGCTTGCTTAATGGAGTACAAAGGACTTTCGCTGGAAGCCGCGTGTGACGAGGTGGTGATGAATAAACTGCGTACAGCGGGTGGCGAAGGAGGATTAATCGGCATTGACAAAGAAGGCAGCATTGTATTGTGTTTCAACACACTCGGGATGTACCGTGGCATGCGCGACAGCAGCGGGCAGCAAAAGACTGCGATTTTTAAATAAAAAAAGCGGCTCCTTTAGAAGCCGCTTTTTCATTTATGAAATCAAATTATTCTATTACGATCTTGTCTGTTTTTACCGTTTTGTTGTCAAGCATAATGCTTACAAAGTAAATTCCATTTTTCAGTTTCATGTTAGGAACAAACACAATGTTCTGACC
>JBBKVM010000052.1:0-3429 GCA_037968415.1 Bacteroidia bacterium
AATGACCTGAGCCACTATTTTGATTGTAATCCTGTGAAAATAATGGATTATCACAACCACCTTACTACATTGACTGGGAGAGGTCTGCTGAAAAAGACAATGTCCGGCAACAGGGTCAAAAGTGTGGCCAATGACCAATTCACCCTGGTGGATGAAATCAGCAAAGCCATCATCAAAAACCTGCCCTGCCCTGAAATCAAACCAAAAATCTATAAAGACATTGTGGAGATTCTCGAACGTATATACGCTTTGGGAAATGAGCGTGATGAAGGAACGATTACCACGCAAGACCTGTTTGATGAAGTGAATTTTATTTTGGATACACACACCCATTTTCCGTTTGTCCAAAAGATAAAACAAATGGAAGCCGAAAATGCGGACAAGTGGCTTTTCCTGTACCTGTGTTGGAAGACCATTATCGGAAAAGAACGAAGCGATCTCCACGTGGCCATCAATGGCCTGTTTGATATTGCCGCCATCAAAGTATACTACGCGCAATCGTTTATGACAGGCAACAATAAGCTGGTGAACGAAGGTTGGGTAGAAATAGAAGAAGCTTCCTTTTTTGACGACACCGAGATAAAGCTTTCCGAGAAAGGTACGGAGCTGCTGCTTGCCGAGAACATCAAGCTGTATACCCACAAAAGCAAAAAGAAAAACATCCTGGCACCCGAAAAGATAAAGTCCAAGACTTTGTTCTACAATCAAGAAGTGGTGGCGCAAATGGGCATGCTTGAAAAGAGTCTCACCGACAAACACTTAAAGCATTTGCAGAAACGACTCACCGGCAAAGCCATGCCGGGTGGCATCACTGTGTTGCTGTATGGTGCGCCCGGTACAGGCAAAACAGAATCTGTTTACCAGATTGCCAAACGCACAGGCAGAGATGTAATGCGGGTGGACATCAGCAACTCAAAATCCATGTGGTTTGGAGAAAGTGAAAAGATTATCAAGCGTATATTCACCGACTACCACAGTTTCATAAAACAATGTAAGCGCTGCCCTATCCTACTGCTGAACGAAGCGGATGCCATAATTTCTAAACGAAAAGACAGCAGCAGTTCCAATGTAGCTCAAACAGAAAATGCCATTCAGAATATTATTCTGGAGGAACTGGAAAATTTTCAGGGAATACTATTCGCCACCACCAACTTGCTCCACAATTTTGACAAGGCATTTGAGCGAAGGTTCCTCTTCAAAGTAGAACTGCCCAAACCCGAACCGGCTATAAGGGCCGCCATATGGCAATCGAAACTGGAAGTAGTATCCAGGGCCGAATGTGAAACCCTGGCTGAACGGTTCGATTTCTCAGGGGGGCAAATCGAGAACATCGTGCGCAAATGCAACATATCAGAAGTGATCAATGGTAACTGGCCCCCATTAGCACAAATAATGGAGTTTTGTAGCGAAGAACTCTTCAGTAAAGACACGGGGTCCTCCATTGGGTTTACCAAAGCCAAACCCCAACCAAGACACATATTGTCATAATCTGTTCCGATATTGAGTACCATGTCAAAACGAGAATCCATAGCCCGCTACAATCTTATCATCAAGAAGCTGCGAAGAAATCCTTCTTCCTTTGATGATATAGCCTCATACCTGAGCAGAGAGTCAGAACTACAATCCTACAACTTCAACACCTCCAAGCGAACCTTTCAGCGCGACCTGGATGACATCAGGGCGTTGTTCAACATTGATGTACAATACGACTTTTCGCGCAAGGTGTACTTTATACATGATGAGGATCAGCCGGAGATAAATGAACGCATGCTGGAAGCCTTTGATACGTTTAATGCGCTGAATGTATCTGACAGGTTATCAAAGTACATCCACTTCGAAAAGCGAAGGCCACAGGGCACCGAAAACCTGCATGGCTTGCTCCACGCCATCAAGAACCGGTTTCAAATACATTTTACTTATCAGAAATACTGGCAAGAAGAAAGCGAGGTGAGAACAGCAGAACCGTATGCGCTTAAAGAATTTAAGAACCGGTGGTATGTGCTCGTCAAAGACCTGAAGGATGAGAAGATAAAAAGCTTTGCGCTTGACCGCCTCACAGAACTGGACATCACCAGGAGGACTTTCAAATACCCCAAGGATTTTGATATAGATGAATTTTATCGGTACAGTTTTGGAATCATCAGCGCCAATGGGCAGCAGCCGCAAGAGATCATCCTGTCGTTCAACCACATTCAGGGTAAATATGTAAAGTCGCTGCCCCTGCACGAGACACAGGAACTAATGGTGGACAATGCAGAGGAAGTGCGCATATGCGTGCGGGTATGCATCACATATGATTTCATCATGGAGTTGATGTCGTTTGGAGATAAGTTAAAAATATTGAAGCCAAAGTCGCTGATCAAGACAGTGAAAGCAGCGCATCAAAAAGCTTCAGCTCAATATGAGTAGCCAATTATTCAAGGAACCCGCCTTACAGCGCTACCCTCCCGCCTGTTTGCATAAATATTATGTTTGAATAGCCACCCAAATTTGGGTGCATAAACACTATAGAGTAGCGCATTTAAACAAGTTATGCGTCATGCTATGACGACCGTGCAACATCAGTAGACAGTCATTAAACAAAATAAATAATAAACACTATGGCAATTTTTGGAGCAGGTTCAAACTGGGACGGAGACGAAATGAAAGACGACTTTTTTAACGATGACAATTTTGTTATTGGTTGGGACTATAATCATGCAAAGGATTTGTATGATGCAGTTTCTCTACTTAAAGCAGGAGACATCGTTTACTTAAAAGCAAATCAAGTAGGCTCTCGGACAATTAGAGTAAAAGGTATCGGTATCGTGACACAGACATTTGTTCACTGCCTTATTGAAAAGGGGTTGACAAAAGAAACTATTGCTGACTGGAACAGCTTTTACATAAAAATAAGGTGGGTTATTAGAAACGAGTTTCAAATTAACATTCCTGACACAGAAGGGAAATTGACAAATGTTAGAGCTGCGACATTCTATGAAGAATATTTACCATTCGTGCAAAAAGCAATCATAGAAAATTTTTTAAATCAAACAATATGATAGTAATAACAGACACCCGCTCCCGCGCGAGCCTCTCCCTTGGTTTCCAAGCCCCCACTAAATTCCCTTTTATCCGCTTAGCTCACCCCTCATATACCAAAAGTTGTATGGACAATAATTGAAGAAGAAGCCTTAAACTTAATGACAACAATTTAATTAATACTTAAGAAACTGAATAAGAACAGCCACTAACAAGGGTTTTGCGTCATGCGGGCAGAAGTGGGTTTGGATACAGTTTGACTTTTAGCTAATTTCGGAATAAGCCGACACTTGTGGAATTCCAAATCCCGCCTCACCGCAAAGGCCGCGAACATTAGGTGTCATAAATAAATGCTTTTGCCTTCTTTGACTTGTTAGCTTTTATAATCTTAATCACATAATCATGAAA
>JBBKVM010000053.1:0-29477 GCA_037968415.1 Bacteroidia bacterium
TGCATGCTTCTTTGGTGCAACCGGATGTGTCGTCTTTGGGGTAAAAAAAGATTACCACTTTTTTTCCAGCCAGCGATGCCAGTGAAACAATTTTTCCATCCTGATCTGCCACCTCAAATGCGGGTGCGGGATCATTTTCTTTTAAGTGTGTCATAGGGTGATTTCAAAAATAATAAAACCAAGTGGCTGCAGGAATCGTATATACAATAACGCAAGTTTCTTACGAGTTTAATAAATTGCAATACTTATGTTATTCGAAATTCCAGATACACAGCACGAGCCTTCGCAAGGTAAGCTTTTGATCTCAGAACCTTTTCTTGCAGATGCTCACTTCAAACGCACTGTCATCCTGCTTTCCGAGCACAATACCAAAGGTACGGTGGGCTTTATTCTCAACCGTCCTTCTGATTTAAAAATCACAGAAGCGCTTGATGATTTCCCCGAATTTGACGCGCCTTTATACATAGGCGGCCCCGTACAGCAAGATGTGTTGCAGTTTGTGCACAGGATGGGTGATAAAATAGAAGGCAGTGTAAAAATTGCAAAAGGCATTTATTGGGGTGGTGATTTTGAAAATGTTCGTTTAATGATAGAAACCGGACAAATTACACCCGATGACATCCGTTTTTTCATTGGTTATGCAGGCTGGGATCCGAATCAGCTCAGTGATGAGATTTCTCAGAAAACATGGATCATCTCCAACAAGCCTGAAAAGTTTGTGTTTGAAAATCCTAACAGCGACTTGTGGCACCGCGTGCTCAAAAGCATGGGATCGCAATACAAATTTCTGTCAAATGTACCCGAAGATCCTTCGCTTAATTAATCACCACAATTGTTTGATTTTATTCTGCCGCATCCAGATTATAGGATGTAGCTCATCCTATTAGTGCGCCCCTTTTGTTTTTCAGAAGCCGATGGTTCCAGTGCATTCGCCCCAAATCACAAAAAAAAGGATGCCTTATTCAGACATCCTTTTTCACATAACTTTTTTTTGGGATTAGTTTGTTTTCCGCAGCTTAATTACGCCAAACCAGTCGAGCATGCGAATCACAGGATACGCAAGGTCAAACTCAAACCATTTGTTGGCAAAATTTGGATTTGACGGGTGCTTGTGGTGATTGTTATGCAATCCTTCGCCCCACATGATTATTTCAAGTGGAAACAAGTTTTTGGATGTGTCTTCAATAGGATGATTTCTGTATCCGTACTTGTGTGCAAACCAATTGATGATGGCACCGTGTACCGGACCCATGATAAAGTGGAACGGTAACAACAACCACATCCACCACTGAGTTACAAAAACAAAATAAAAAGTGATGTAGAATGCAGCCCAGCCAAATCGGCCTATCCAATTATTGGCAATCTTATCAAATGCTTCCCACTCTGGCACGTCTTTGGTGTACTTGGCATCTACAGTCGCCTTTTTTGTAAGAATACTATGGTAAATTGTCTTTGTTCGCCACATCATGGTAAATACGTTTGAATCGTATTTTGGCGAATGTGGATCAAGTTCGGTGTCGGCATGCGCGTGGTGCATGCGGTGCATCACACCATATGCGTATGGACTGAGGTACGAAGAACCCTGGGCTATCCAGGAGTAGATAAAGAAGAATTTTTCCCAGGCGCGGCTCATGCTGAACATTTTGTGTGCGGCATAGCGATGATGGAAAAAAGTCTGCGAAAAGAGTGATAAATAGTGGTGTAATAGAAAGAAAATGATGATAGGCATTAATGATTGTATTTAAGGTAAAAAGTGCTTTTTCCAAAGTTTGTGCAAAGGTACCAATAATGTTCTGATTCACAAAGCCATGCAACCTCACAAAAGGTGATTTTTCAACACCAAAATGTTATCAATTTTTATGCTCGGGCGAGCTTAAAACCAAAAGTTGAACCCACATTGGGTTTGCTGCGCACATTTACCTGCTGTCCGTGCCCTTCTATAATGTGTTTGACAATGGCCAGTCCCAATCCGGTGCCGCCATCTTGCCTTGACCGCCCTCTATCCACACGGTAAAATCGCTCAAAAAGGCGCGGCAAATGACTTTCAGAAATACCAATGCCATCATCAGTGATTTCTACCAGTAAATTATCATCCATATCATAGATGCCTACCACTGCAATGCCTTTCCATTTTCCATAGTTTATCGCATTCACCAGCAGGTTGACTAACACTTGCCGGATACGTTCTTTATCGGCTTTTACATAGTGTGGCTCATCACATCCTTCTTTGATACTTAATGTCACCAATTTGTCGCGCGCGGTCATGTCGATGGATGCAAATACATCTTTGATCAACTCTGTAATATCAAAAGTGCGCTTGTCCAGCGGTAGCTTGCCCGACTCCAGCATAGAGATGGTTTGCAAATCGTCCACAATATTGATCATCCGCTCCATGCCTTTGCCCGCTTTTTGCAAATAGTCCATGTTCACTTCACGGTCATCGAGTCCGCCATCGAGCAGTGTTTCAATGTATCCCTGCACATTGAATATTGGTGTTTTCAATTCGTGCGAAACGTTGCTTAAAAATTCTCTTCTGAATTGCTCTCTGGTCTCTTCATTGCCACGCGCCACCATTTCTTTCTGCATCCACTGCTCCACGTCATTCTGTGTTTGATTCAGCATATTGGAGTCCACCTCGAGGCCCTGCCCTGCTTCGGTGCTGGGTCGCTTGGTACTCGAAATTATTTTGTAGATGAGCTTTATTTTGCGAAATACAAAAATTCGGATCATATAATAGCTGACGCCAAATACGACCGCACCCACCGCAATAGCAAACAACGCTAAAATAAATACACTCGCAGCAAGGCTGCCCATCAGCATTAACACAATGCTGGCCACCAGCACAAAAATTACGGTAGCCAGCGCGGTGGCAAGCGCGAGGGTAATCGGGGTTGGGTTTTTTACTGAATCAAACATTGAGTTTGTAACCTATGCCTTTGATGGTAGAAATAAAATCATCACCCATTTTTTCGCGCAGCTTGCGCACATGCACGTCAATGGTGCGGTTGCCCACTACTATCTCATCACCCCATACTGCCTGCAAAATTTCATCGCGCGTAAATACGCGGCCAGGTTTGTCGGCCAGCAGGGCCAGCAATTCAAACTCTTTGCGTGGCAGGTTGTGCTCGTTATTTTCGTATCGCACCACATACCTTTCTCTATCCACTGTCAAAGCGCTTGTGGCATGGGGTGCGGATTCGGCCGGGGTGTGGGCCCTGCGCAATAGCGCGCGCAAGCGACTGATAAAAACACGCGGCTTCACAGGCTTGCTGATGAAATCATCTGCACCATTATCGAGGCCCGCGATCTGCGTGTAGTCCTCATCACGCGCGGTGAGGAACAAAATAATAGTGTTGGCAAATTGTTTGTTGTCACGCAACTGCCGGCACACTTCTATGCCATCGGGCGCGGGCATCATCACATCCAGTACGATTACATCCGGATGCTCGCGCGTGGCCACCGTCAGCGCTTCGCTACCCGACTGCGCAGTGATCACATCAAATCCTTCTTTGCGCAGATTGTAGCCAAGAAACTCGATGATGTCAGGTTCATCGTCAACAAGTAAAACTTTGATGGCAGCAGTTTGGTTCATTTTAAGCAGTTGCTCCAAGAGGGTGGCATGTGCGTGAGCGAAATTAATTATATTTTGTAAGCCGCTCACTTAAACTAATTTCAAATGCAATCTGCTCCTTTGGTACATGGTCACCGTGGATTTCGTGGGCAATGGCCCGAAAACACTCTGACTGGTTTTGAAAAAGCGGCCGCGCTGGGCGTTGATTTCGTTGAACTGGACGTTGTCATCAGTTCTGACAATAAAGTAGTGGTGTCGCATGATCCATACATGAACATGAAATTTTGCCTTGATTCTGCGGGCAATGGCATAGCCGATGATCAGACTTTCAATTTGTACAAGATGCGGTATGAGGAAATCGCACGATTTGATTGTGGAACAAAAGTAAATGCTGATTTCCCGGAGCAGCAGGCGGTGGCCGAGCGCAAGCCTTTGCTCAGCGAGGTGATTGAATCGCTCCAACGGTCACATCCCTCGGTGGGCTTCAATATTGAGATAAAATCAGATGAGCAGGGTGATAACATCTACCAACCGCCACCGCACCGAAACGCAGCCCTGGTGATGGATTTACTCAACCAATTCAACCTAAAAAAGGAGTTACTGATTGTGCAAAGTTTCGATCCACGTATTTTAGATTGTATGCACGCGTTGGATAAACACATTCCTTATTCATTATTGGTGGAAGGAGAAGTGAATGTGGCAGAAAATTTATCGACACTCTCATTTATGCCTGATTATTTTGCACCCGACTTCACCTTGCTAACTGTTGATATAGCGAGTCAGATCAGAGCACGGGGCTTGCGCCTGATGCCCTGGACGGTAAATGAACAATCTGATATGGATCTCATGATCGAATGGGGAGCTACTGACATCATCACCGATTATCCTGACAGGCTCGTGGAGCAATTAAAAAAAAGATAGACCTATAATTATTCTTTATTATAGAAATTTACTTTTCTTTGAGGTCAAACAAGATTAGTCTACTCAATAAGTTTCCCAGCGCAGTAAAATTTTATGAGCTATTCAATTTTTGATTTTCTGACATTACTTGGTTCACTTGGGATGTTCCTTTATGGAATGAAAATCATGAGCGAGGGAATTCAGAAGGCCGCTGGAGATAGCCTTCGCAACATCCTAAGTGCCATGACACGCAACCGGTTCATGGGCGTGCTCACCGGTTTTGCCATCACCTCAATTGTACAATCTTCTTCAGCCACCACGGTAATGGTTGTGAGTTTTGTAAATGCCGGCCTGCTCACACTCAAACAATCGATAGGAGTGATTATGGGCGCCAATATTGGTACCACCATCACCGCCTGGATCATCGCTATTCTTGGATTCAAAGTAAAGATGGCAGCCATATCTATTCCCATCATCGGTATCGCTTTCCCCATGTTGTTTTTCAAAAAAGACAAAGTCAATTCCTGGGGTGAAACTTTGATAGGCTTTGCGCTTGTGTTTATCGGACTCGACTTTCTGAAAAATTCAGTTCCTGATCTGGCATCTTCACCTGAGCTGTTTGCCCAACTTCAAAATCTGGGTACACATGGCGGCTGGTCTACGCTCATCTTCATTGGTATAGGAACTGTGCTCACAATCGTATTGCAATCATCCAGTGCAGCCATGGCTCTCACACTTGTGATGTGCTTCAACGGTTGGATAGATTTTAAGTCGGGCGCAGCCATCGTATTGGGCGAAAATATTGGCACCACAATCACAGCCAATCTTGCTGCCATCATTGGCAATGTGCATGCCAAACGCTCAGCACTTGCGCACACAGTATTTAATATTATAGGTGTGTTGTGGATGTTTTTTATCTTCTCGTTCTTTATCAGTGGTATTGATAGATATCTCATTTCTTCTACCGGCCATTCCCCGTTTCAAGACAAAGAATCTATCCCGATAGCACTTTCCATTTTCCATACATCGTTTAATGTCCTTAACACATTACTGCTCGTAGGATTTGTCGACCGTATTAAATATTTGGTAGAAAAGCTTATGCCTTCGCATGGCGAACATGATGAACGATTCCATCTGGAATACATTGGCACCGGCCTGTTGTCCACCCCCGAACTATCTGTAGTCGAAGCCAAAAAAGAGCTCACAAAGTTTGGAGAATTGTGCAAAAAGATGTTTGGTTTTACAGAAGAATTAATCAGCGAAACTGATAAGAAGAAATTTGAAACGCTACTTAAACGAATTGAGAAATACGAAGACATTACCGACAAAATGGAGGTGGAAATAGCTTCGTTCCTGATTAAAGTTTCAAAGGGATTGGTGAGTGAAGATACTTCGGGCGGTATTCGCGGATTGCTTCGCGCTGCCAGCAATCTCGAAAAAATCGGTGACCTCTCCTACCATATGTCAATAGCCATTCAAAGAAATTTTGAAGACAAATCAGATTTCACCGACCTGCAACGCAAGAACATAACAGAAATGTTCAAACTGCTTTCGCAGGCGTTTGAGATAATGATTGAGAACCTCCATCAGGAAACCGAAAAAATTAATCTCACCAAAGCTATTGAACTGGAGAATCAAATCAATAAACAACGCGATACTATGCGTAATCTCCACTTTACAAACATAGAGCGTGGGGACTACAACATAAAGAGCGGATTGTATTACAACAACCTCTACTCTTCGTGCGAGAAAGTGGGCGACCACATTTTGAATGTGAGCGAGGCCATCAGCGGAATGAATATTGAATAATTCGCTACCCAAACTAAAAACTTAACAATTTCTTAACATTGTAATAACTCCTGGTTAACATCCGGTTTGAATCTTTGCAGCAAATAATTCAAAACACGACAAACCATGAAGAAAATTACCACGCTCCTTTTAGCATTTTTACCCTTTTTAACTTTTTCCCAAACCCAAACTGATTCTTTGGCACAACGTGTGGCAAGCATCGAGAAAACAGTTGCCGCATTAAAGAATCTCAAATTTTCTGGTTACTTCCATGGCCAGTATCAGGTTGCTGACACTGCAGGTATAGAATCATACAACGGAGGTGATTTTGGACCGCAGGTCGACAACCGCTATATGGTGCGCAGAGGCAGATTGAAGGCAGCCTATACTGGAGAGCACGCAGAATATGTGTTGCAGATAGACGTAACTGAAAAAGGTGTGAGTACCAAAGATGCTTACATTAAAATATTTGATCCATGGAAAGGAAACATGAGTCTTACCACCGGTTTGTTTATCAAACCTTTTGGCCATGAATTATACTACTCTTCAAGCAAGCGCGAATCGCCTGAGCGCGGGCGCATGTCGCAAATTATATTTCCGGGCGAACGCGACCTGGGAGCCATGCTCAGCTACAAACTTCCCGGCAAACTGAATATGCTCACCGCCAATGCAGCTGTGTTCAGTGGAAGCGGCTCTAAAAGCAGCGACTTCGATTCGCGCAAAGATTTTTTTGGTAATCTCTCACTTGACAAGGCATTGGCCAATAACAAGGTAAACTTAGAGGCAGGCGTGTCGGCATATAATGGCGGATGGCTGCAAAACAATAAAGTGGTGTATCGCAATGTGGAAACTTTACCTACGGGAATAAAATACTTCAAGGCAGATACCAGCGACAGCAACATTAACGAAATAGCAGAAAGGCAATATTTAGGTGTGAATGCCGGCATCAAATTCAAAACACCAATCGGGCAAACGCAATTGCGTGGTGAATACATCACCGGCACACAGCCAGGTAAAGCTGGTAGTTCGGATAGTTTTACAAGTGCCAACACGGGAGCAACCTACTTGCGTAATTTTGATGGCGCCTATTTGTACTTCATTCAAAATCTTGGCAAATCTAAACACCAGTTGCTTGTTAAATATGATTGGTACGACCCTAACACAGACGTGGAGGGAAATGACATAGGCATTACCGGTACAAACTTATCATCAACAGATATTAAGTATTCAACACTCGGACTGGGATACATTTGGAATATAGACAGCAACCTAAAGTTGGTGTTGTGCTATGACCTGGTAACAAACGAGACAAGTGAAAACCTCAGTGGCTACACATCTGACCGTACAGACAATTTATTTACCACAAGAATTCAATTTAAATTTTAAAACTTAATCAACAACAACAAAAAAATGAAAACAAACAAATTATTCGCATTGATGGTGATAGCTGTTTTTGCAGCTACTTCATGCAACCAGTCACAAAAAAACGAAGAAGCCAACACCCGTGTTGAAGGTGCTCCTATTTCAATTACATTAAAAGGAAGTGATTCTGTATTACCTCTTTCGCAGAAAGAAGCTGAGAAATACATGAACACGCACCCGGGAGCATCAGTCACAGTAGTGGGTGGTGGCAGTGGTGTAGGCATAGCTTCATTGATGGAAGGAACCACAGACATTGCCATGTCATCGCGCGAATTGAAAACAGATGAGAGGATGAAACTGGAAGAAGCCAACAAAAAAGTGACCGAAGTAATCATTGCTTATGATGCATTGGCTGTAG
Source organism: Bacteroidia bacterium (assembly GCA_037968415.1). GTDB lineage: Bacteria > Bacteroidota > Bacteroidia > AKYH767-A > JBBKVM01 > JBBKVM01. The sequence continues at coordinate 8,040 of JBBKVM010000053.1, forward strand.
TTGTACACCCTACCAACAAAGTATCTCAGCTCACCCGCGAACAATTGGAAGGCATATTCACCGGAAAAATTTCTAACTGGAAAGAAGTGGGTGGAAGCGATTCAAAAATCATAGCCTACACACGCGAATCAAGTTCGGGAACCTATGAGTTTTTCAAAGAACATGTGATGAGTAAAAAGAATTTCGCAAGCACAGCCCTAAGTTTACCAGCCACAGGCGCCATCATCCAATCAGTAAGTCAAACACCTGGTGCCATAGGGTATGTGGGCCTTGCCTACGTGAGCGCTGGCGTAAAAGCGGTGGCTGTTTCTTATGATCAGGGTGCAACTTTCGTGAGCCCTTCGGTAGAGTCAGCCAAGAGCAAAGCTTATCCTATTGCCCGTCCGTTGCTCCTCATTTATGACTCAGCAATAGAAGCCAAAGTGAAACCGTACATTGATTACGTATTATCAGATGAGTCACAAAAAAGTGTAGCCGAAGTTGGATACGTTCCAATCAGATAAACCAAATGCTTCGAAGAATAAGAGAAAGGATCATTGAAGGATCCATGATGGTTAGCAGTATTGTCACAAGTCTGGCAATACTGCTTATCGTTTATTTTCTTTTCAGCGAAGGTTTTTCAATTTTTGGCAGCAGTCCTGTCAAAAGCAACTATTCTATTGTTGTAAATGTGCAGAATCCGGTATCGCATTTGAACCAGAATGAAATCAAAAAATTATTTGATCACGACATTGAAAACTGGCGTGAAATAGGCGGCAAAGACATGCCCATCCGCACATTCACCATCAATGACATATCTGAATTTTATTCTGATGAAGAGTTAGGAGAGTCCTTTGAGAATGTTCCTGAGTTGGTTGCCAAATTAATTTCAGAGAACCCCGGCATGGTGGCATTTGTAGCTGACAAATACGTGCAGCAAGGTGTACCTATGAAGCAAGTAGAAATAGAAAAAATCGATCCGGGAAATTTCTTGTTGGGCAAAGAGTGGTTTCCCACCACTGAACCTGCCGCACAGTTGGGTGTATTGCCATTGGTATTAGGCACGCTGTGGGTAAGCCTTGGCGCCATCTTAATAGCACTTCCGTTTGGCCTGGCCACCGCCATTTACATGGCCGAGATAGCTGACCCTCGAGTGCGTGCGCTTTTGAAACCCATCATTGAATTGCTGGCAGGTATCCCATCAGTTGTATATGGCTTCTTTGGCTTGGTAGTAATTGTACCACTCATCAAAGATGTGTTTGGCCTTGCTGTAGGCGAAACTGCACTTGCTGGTTCAATTATATTGGGCATCATGGCTTTACCTACAATCATCACATTGTCAGAAGATGCATTGCGCAACACCCCACGCGCCATGAAAGAAGCAAGCCTGGCGTTGGGCGCTACAAAGTGGCAAACCATTGCTAAAGTTGTGGTACCCTATTCGCTCAGTGGTATCACCACCGCAGCCATATTGGGCATTGGCCGCGCGATAGGAGAAACGATGGCTGTGCTGTTGGTTACCGGCAATGCAGCCGTAATTCCCACCACTTTTTTGGAGCCCGTGCGCACCATCCCCGCCACCATTGCGGCTGAATTGGGTGAGTCACCGCAAGGTGGCATCCACTATGAGGCATTATTCATGCTCGGTTGCATATTGTTCCTTATTACGTTTGCTATTAATTTGAGTGTAGAGTATATCTCTGCACGTAATTTCAAAAAGAGTTAACATGGCATCACTCACAAACAAAAGAACCAGCGAACAGATCGCATTCTGGACCTTCCGCATCATTAGCATGCTGATGGTGTCGTTGTTGTTCGTGATACTCGCCTTTATTGTGAGCCGTGGTTTCAAAGCCATCAGCTGGGAGTTTATCACCGCCATGCCTAAAGATGGGATGACAGCTGGCGGAATTTACCCAGCCATTATTGGCACCTTATACCTTGTGTTGGGCAGTATGTTATTCGCATTCCCGGTAGGCGTGATGTCTGGTATCTACATCAACGAATACACACGTAATGGCTTCTTCAAAAAGTTCATCAAAATGATGACAAACAACCTGGCCGGCATTCCTTCTATCGTTTTTGGTCTGTTTGGCATGGCACTGTTTGTAAATAAATTTGGTTTTGGCGATTCTATACTTGCAGGTTCGCTTACGCTGGGTCTGCTTATTCTTCCCGTGGTAATTCGCACCACCGAAGAAGCCTTGTATGCGGTTGATGATACCTTACGCACAGGCAGCCTCGCACTGGGCGCCAGCAAATGGCAAACCACCAAGCGTGTGGTGTTGCCTATCGCAATGCCTAATATAATCACCGGTCTCATCCTTTCTATTGGCCGTGTGTCAGGCGAAACGGCACCCATCCTCTTTACTGTGGCTGCTTACTTTTTACCGCGGCTGCCCTCCAGCATTTACGATCAGGTGATGGCACTACCCTACCATCTGTATGTTGTCGCCACCAGCGGCACCGATGTGGAAGCCTCTCGCACAATGGCTTATGGCACCGCTTTGGTACTGGTATTTATTGTATTTATCGCTAACGTTATTGCCAACAGTCTTAGAAAGTACTTATCGGCAAAAGTGAAAATGAATTAAAGAAATCAATACTCATGGACGTAATATCAGCAGAGAACGTAAACTTTTTCTATAAAGATCTTCAGGCACTGAAAGACATCAGTATGGCGGTGCCTGCCAATTCGGTGACAGCACTCATTGGTCCTTCCGGCTGCGGCAAATCCACTTTTCTTCGTGTGTTCAACCGCATGAACGACTTAATTGAAGGCACACGTATCACGGGAACTGTGAAGGTGGGTGATCAAGATATATATAACAGCCACATAAAGATTGATGAGCTTAGAAAAAAGGTGGGAATGGTTTTTCAAAAGCCCAATCCTTTTCCTAAATCAATATTTGAAAATGTGGCTTATGGCTTGCGCGTAAATGGCATCACTCACAAAAAGTTTATCGAAGAAATGGTAGAGCGCTCGCTCAAGCAAGCCGCGTTGTGGGAAGAGGTGAAGAACAACCTGAAGAAGTCGGCTTACGCACTAAGCGGTGGCCAGCAGCAACGCCTGTGCATTGCGCGCGCGTTAGCAGTAGAGCCTTCGGTGCTACTGATGGATGAACCGGCATCTGCCCTCGACCCTATTTCCACCGCCAAAGTGGAAGAGTTGATTTATACACTAAAAGAAAAATATACCATCGTCATCGTCACGCACAATATGCAGCAGGCCGGACGCGTGAGCGATCGCACTGCATTCTTTTACATGGGTGAGCTAATTGAATATGACACAACAAAAAAAATATTTACGAACCCAAAAAACGAGAAAACTCAAAATTACATCACCGGCCGTTTTGGCTGATAAACATATATTATGGCAATACAAACACACCTCGATACAGAATTGAAACTGCTCAAGCAGGATCTTCTTTACCAGTTCCGACTGGTGGTATCTCAATTTGAAAAAGGCAAAAAATCGCTTGAGGATTTTGACAAAGATATAGCCCGCGAAGTGATACTAGGTGAAAGACGCATCAACGCGATGGAGTTAAAAATAGATCGTGATTGCGAAAACATATTCGCTCTGTTTCAACCGGTGGCCGTAGATCTGCGCTTTGTTTTAGCATCGCTCAAAATAAATTCGAATCTGGAGCGCATTGGCGACATAGCTGAAGGCATAGCCCGATTTGTGCAAGACATCAAAAATACACCCGATCCTGAGTTGCTGAAAAACACCCGTCTTCTGGAGATGTTTGAAACGGTTAACACCATGCTCAATTATTTGTATGATTCGTTTGAGAAAGATGATACTTCATTGGCCCGAAAAATTTTCAGAATGGATGACATATTGGATGAAATAAATATCGCAGCCACCACCACGGTGGGTGAATTCATCAAGGCTCATCCTGAAAAAATGAATCAAAGTCTCTACATACTTTCAATGATTAGAAAGCTGGAACGCGCAGGCGATCAAAGTAAAAACATTGCAGAGGAGATAATTTTCTTTATTGAAGCTAAAGTGTTGAAACACCGCAATAAAAACGTGGACAACAATCCCGATTAGGCATCCACAGATTTATACTTTTTCTCAAAGTATTTGCAACATGCCGTCAGACCACAGACTTCGCACTTAGGCTTGCGCGCAATGCACACATAGCGGCCATGCAGAATGAGCCAGTGGTGTGCTATCGCAATTAAATTTTCAGGAAAATATTTGACCAGTTGTTTTTCAGCTTGCAATGGATTGCGCGCGTTGGTGGTAAGTCCGAGCCTTGCGGACACACGAAACACGTGTGTGTCGACTGCCATGGCGGGAGCATCAAATACTACTGAGGCTATTACATTGGCTGTTTTGCGGCCCACACCAGGTAACGATTGCAAATCTTCAATCGATTGAGGAACTACTCCACCAAAATTTTCAGTGAGCCTTTGTGCCATGCCTACTAGGTGCTTGGCCTTGTTGTTAGGATAGCTGATACTTTTAATGAAAGTGAATACTTCATCAGATGTGGAAGCAGCCAATGATTTAGCATCAGGAAAACGGTCAAACAAAGGGGGTGTAACCAGATTCACACGCTTGTCGGTGCATTGGGCAGAAAGAATAACGGCCACGAGCAATTCATATGGCGAGCCATATACCAATTCAGTTTCAGGCGCAGGCTGGTGGGTTTTAAAGTATTCTATCGCACACGCATAGCGTTCTTTTTTGAGCATGCTCAAAAATAGGAAACCAACCGGATATAGGAATGAAGACTGGTTATTTCAAATCAAGCCGTACGCGCATATTGCATGATGTTATCCACGCAATAAACGGGAGGGTCAATAAGGATCCTGTCGAGGAATCCCAATGAAAGCACGAGTTTTGAATAATCAACTTGTACGCTTGGATCGGTGTCTATCGTACGTTGTATCAGTGCACAGTCCGGAAAATCAACTTCGTTGTAAATGTACCTGATGTAATCGCTTAGAGTAAAGTTTGGGGCCATAAAAAGAGTTTATAGATTTATTTATCATCCATCTATTAACGAACGCTATGGCCCCATATTATATGTTCTGAAATTTAAATTATCACGCTTGTAATACGATGTTGTGTTCCTTAATCAATTTGCGGAGATTGATCAAAGCGTACCGCATTCGGCCCAGTGAGGTATTGATGCTCACTTCGGTAGTTTCAGCTATGTCTTTAAATGACATATTACCATAATGGCGCATGATGAGTACTTCTTTTTGCTCCACCGGCAATTCCTCAATCAGCTTCCGCAAGTCTGAGTGGATTTGATCCACCACAATCTTGTCTTCCACATTCTTGTCATAGAATGGCAAAGTGTTCATTACACTGTACTCATCTGTATCACGCACCATTTGCACGCGTTTTTCGCGCCTAAAATGGTCGATGGCCAGATTATGAGCAATGCGAATCACCCAGGGAAGGAACTTGCCTTCCTCGTTATAATTGCCCGATTTAAGTGTTTTAATGACCTTAATAAAAGTTTCCTGAAACAGGTCTTCAGCCACATCGCGGTTTTTCACCAATATAATAAGCGAAGTGAACACTTTGCTTTGGTGCCGTTTGATGAGTTGATTAAGTGAATCTTGATTCCCTTTAATAAATTGTGCGATAAGCGTTTTATCGCTTGTAACAAATTTGCGCATAGATGACCTCCGTTAATTAGTTGTTTACTTGAAAAAATTAAGGTAGAGTCTATGCTATATTGTTACTGTTTAAGGGTTAATAAATAGAAAATCGTGTTTGGTATTCCGTGTTGATACAATCAAATATAGTACAAGTCAGCTCAAAACGCAAATTTTTCTTTGTTACCTTTGCAAGATTGTCAAAACTGCAACAAATTTCATGCCCAAAAGCAAGTTTGAGTCGCTGGATCCGCGACAGTTTATTATTATTAAAGGAGCCCGACTTCACAATCTGAAGAATCTGGATGTAGCCATACCGCGCAACAAATTGGTTGTGATCACTGGTTTATCAGGTTCTGGAAAATCTTCGCTGGCTTTTGACACCTTGTTTGCTGAAGGTCAAAGAAGATATGTTGAGTCACTTTCATCATATGCTCGTCAGTTTGTAGGCCGGATGAACAAACCGGAGGTTGATTATATAAAAGGAATTTCACCGGCAATTGCCATCGAACAGAAAGTGAATATTCGCAACCCGCGCTCTACAGTGGGCACATCTACCGAAATTTACGATTACCTCAAACTGCTTTATGCACGGGCCGGGCGCACCTATTCGCCTGTATCCGGTGAATTGGTGAAGCGTCACAGTGTTACGGACGTGGTAGATTTTATACTGGAAAACAAGGACGACACCAAAATTCACATCTACTCCCCGGTATACCGTGAACGTGGGCGCTACCTGGAGGATGAACTGAGCGTGGCCATGCAGAAAGGTTTTACAAGGGCGAAATACAAAGGCAACATCCAACGCATAGAAGAAGTATTGGAAAACATGAATGCGGTGCCTGCCGGAGAAGTGGTTGCGGAAACATCGGGCACAAGAAAAAAGAAAGCTGTAGCCAAGCCAGATATTGAAGCAATAGAAATTGAAGACCTTTTGATATTGACCGACAGGCTGGTGGTGAAACATGAGGATGATGAATTGAAATCGCGCATAGCCGACTCAGTGCAGACTGCTTTTTTTGAAGGTAAAGGCGAGTGCCGGGTAGAAGTTTTGGACAACGAAACAGAAATCATCACCACCTTCTCAAACCGATTCGAAGCAGATGGTATCGTGTTCGAAGATCCTTCTCCACACTTGTTTAGTTTCAACAGTCCATTTGGCGCCTGCCCCACCTGTGAAGGATTTGGGAGCACCATTGGCATTGACGAAGACCTGGTGATTCCAAACAAAAGTTTATCGATATACGACAATGCAATTGCGTGCTGGCGTGGCGAGAAAATGAAAGAGTGGAATGACACATTGGTGCTGCACGCCACCAAATTCGACTTCCCAATACACAGACCCTATCATGTGTTGACTGCCGAAGAGAAAAAATTATTGTGGACCGGCAACAAATATTTCAAAGGCCTCAACGAATTTTTCAAATACGTAGAGGAGCAAACCTATAAGATACAGTATCGTGTAATGCTTTCGCGATACAGAGGCAAAACCGTATGCCCTGACTGCAAAGGAAGCCGGTTGCGTAAAGATGTTGAACACATAAAAGTGGGTGATGAAGCCATCACCGGCCTGGTATTACGCTCGGTCGAAGAATTGCACGATTGGTTTTTGAATCTGAAGATGGATAAGCACGATGCTAAACTCACCGATCGCTTGGTTAAGGAAATTACCTCGCGCCTGAAGTTTTTGTGCGATGTGGGCCTGGGTTATCTTTCACTGAATCGATTGTCCAACACGCTTTCGGGAGGAGAATCGCAGCGCATAAACCTGGCCACTTCGCTGGGCAGCAGTTTGGTGGGCTCCATGTATATTCTCGATGAACCCAGCATTGGCCTGCACCCGCGCGATACTGAGCGTTTGGTTGCTGTACTCCAGGAATTAAAACGCCTTGGCAATACAGTGATAGTCGTAGAACACGAGGAAGAAATAATGAAAGCGGCCGATGAGATAATAGACATTGGCCCACTGGCCGGCACACACGGTGGAGAGTTGGTGTATCAAGGCTCGTTTGACAAATTGTTGGATTCGCCAAAAAGCCTCACCGGAAAATACCTTAAAGGCATTGAGTCCATCGGCATTCCCACCAAAAGAAGAAACTGGAAAAGTTGCATTGAAGTTAAAGGTGCGCGCGAAAACAATCTCAAGGGTTTTGATGTCAAAATTCCATTAGGAATTATTACCTGTGTTACGGGAGTAAGTGGATCGGGGAAAACCAGTCTGGTAAAGCGAATCCTCTACCCTGCGCTGAAGAAAATGCATGGCGGCTATTCTGAGTCTACCGGCTCTCACGATCTGTTGGAAGGTGATGTAAATAAGATCACATCTGTTGAGTTTGTTGATCAGAATCCGATTGGAAAATCTTCGCGCTCCAATCCCGTGACGTACGTAAAAGCATTTGACGAAATAAGAGAGTTGTTCTCAGAACTACCACTTTCAAAAAACAGACGATATAAAGCATCTCGGTTCTCATTCAATGTAGAGGGCGGACGCTGTGAAACATGCCAAGGGGAAGGCGAAGTGACCATTGAAATGCAGTTCATGGCCGACATCCACATCACATGCGAGACATGCAAAGGCAAGCGTTACAAAGAAGAACTGCTGGAGGTGATGTTTCACAAAAAGAATATTTCTGATGTGCTTAATCTTACCGTTGAAGAAGCGATTATATTTTTCAGCGAAGAATCTAAGTATGCCAATATCACGGGCAAAATTGTAAATAAACTACAGCCGCTTGAAGAAGTGGGACTCGGTTACATAACACTTGGGCAATCTTCAAGTACGCTGAGTGGTGGCGAAGCGCAGCGCGTGAAACTTGCATCGTTTCTGGCAAAGGGCAACAAGTCGGACCACACCATTTTCTTTTTTGACGAACCTACCACGGGCCTTCACTTTCACGACATCAAGAAATTGTTACACTCGTTCAACGCGCTGATAAAGCAAGGCAACACAGTGATTATCATTGAACACAATACCGATGTGATAAAATGTGCTGATTGGGTTATTGACCTGGGCCCTGACGGTGGCGATGCTGGCGGTCATCTAGTTTTTGCAGGCACTCCAGAGGATCTGGCCAAAGTCAAAAAATCGCACACTGCGCAGTTTCTGGCCGGCAAGCTAAAAGGCTAACCCTCTCCCACCCTATTCTTGCAATTGTTTGAAGGATTGCTAATTTTAGCTTTCACACCAAAACAATTTATCATGAATAGAATTTATACAATTGCTTTCGCGACATGCTTGTTTGTTTTCACCTCTGCATCGCAAGGCCAGACGGCCATCGGCATTAAGGCAGGGTTGAATTTCCCTACGTGGAGCGGTGATGGAGCACCTTCTTCGGGCAAAGCTTCGTTGCTCGGTTTCAATGCAGGCTTAGTATTCAATTTGGAACAAACAGACTTATTTTCGTTTCAACCTGAGATTATTTATACACAGAAAGGCGCAAAATATAATTTCAGTGGTGGCAGTACACAGTTGAAGGCCAACTACCTCGAGTTGCCATTGCTTGCCAAATTCACTATTGGTACCAAAACGCTTAAGGGTTTTGTAAATGCAGGACCAGCGGTAGGTTATTGGATGAGTGGTGAATCAAAAGTGAAAGCTGGCTCCACCGAAGTAACCACTAGCATAGATTTTAATGACTCACACAATAGGCTCGACTTCAGTGCGGCCCTTGGTGGTGGCCTTATGATTGCCCCCGATAAAGGCAACCCTTTAAGCATTGAAGTGCGCTACGGACTTAGTTTCCTTTCCATTTTTGAAGATACCGACAGCAGCGCTGACGATGTATTCAACCGTGTGTTAAGTGTATCACTCAGCTACATGCTTTTTGGTGGCAACTAAATTCTGACAGAAAATAAATTCGAGAACAACAAGTTTTATCACTATGATTAGATTGAGAACTTACTTACCCATATTGGCTTTGCTGCTGATGATTTCGCCCGCTGTGGGTCAGAAAAAATATTCACTCAAGGGAAAAGACATTACTTCTTTGAAAATAAGTTACAGCGAAAATGCGAAGCTTACACCCGGCAGCACTTTTGCGTTGGGCGTGGTGGCAACATCAGCTAAAGGCGATGAATACCACACCCAGGGCCTGGCAGACGGACGTACCCCGTGGGACGACTTGTCGGTAGAAGTGATAGGCGGACGTTTTGAAAACGGAGGCGTAATGATCAGTGAGGATCCATTGAAAATAGAGAATCACATTGTAACCGTAAACATTTCAACCCTTGAAAAACCGGTGGTGAAAGCTACGCTGGCCTTACTCGTCAATTACAAGGATAAGTTTGTGGCTGACCATAGCGGACAGGATGGCGTACCCGGACAGGATGCACCGGATGGTCGCAATGGCAAACGCGGAATGAGCAGCACTACTGAAGACGGCAGCAAAGGTGAAAACGGCAACGATGCGCGGGATGGCCGAAATGGCGAAAGTGGTAAGAATGCCAACAACGTAGAGGTATATTTGAAAGCACAAAAAGATGATGTACTTAATACCACACTCGTAAAAGTCGAAGTAAAAGACTTGAACACAGGAAGAACTACCCGGTACATGATAGATACAAATGGAGGTACATTGCTTTTAAAATGCAACGGAGGCAATGGCGGAACAGGCGGTAATGGCGGCAGTGGCGGCAACGGTGGTGATGGTGGATCGGGATCGGCAACCAGCGGCAAAGGTGGTGACGGTGGCGATGGCGGCATTGGCGGCAATGGTGGCAACGGAGGAAACGGAGGAAAAGGCGGAGCGGTGACAATCATAATTGATCCATCGGCAATGCCGTATTTATCCATACTTGAATTTAACAATGGTGGCGGTGTAGGCGGCAGGGACGGATCGCTGGGAAGACGTGGCGACCGGGGAGCTGGCAATAGTGGCGGATTGGGAATGGGTTCGTATGGACGATATGGTCAACAGGGTGCACCAGGTATGTCAGGAAACCCGGGCGAACAAGGCGCCCAGCCTGTGTTTAAGGAGCAGCCAGTAGAAATGACATGGTAGGTCAGCCGGCCGCTTTTCCAAACTGAATTTCGTAGAGTTTTTTGTAGGGCCCTTGCGATTTGAGTAGTTGCTGATGTGTGCCCGACTCTATAATTTTCCCTTTGTCCATTACCATGATTAAGTCTGCATTTTGGATGGTGCTCAATCGGTGAGCGATGATGATTGAAGTACGATCGGCCGTAAGTCTCTCAGAAGCATTTTGAATTAACTCTTCCGACTCGTGATCGACAGATGAAGTGGCTTCGTCCATCACCAAAATAGTGGGATTGTAAACATACACCCTGATGAAGCTAATAAGCTGACGCTGCCCAACCGATAGCATACCTCCTCGCTCGCGCACATTGTAATCATAGGCACCGGGCATCCTCTCAATAAACTTATCGGCCTGCACTTTTCTGGCAGCCTCCACGACCTGCGCACGGCTTATGGCCGGATTGCGCAAAGTAATATTGTTGGCAACTGTATCCGAAAACAAAAACACATCCTGTAGTACCACGCCAATTTGCTCGCGCAACGAGCCTAACTCATATTCATGAATATCCATACCATCGATGGTAATTGATCCCTTGTTGATTTCATAAAATCGGTTCAACAAATTAATGATGGATGACTTGCCCGCCCCGGTGGCGCCCACCAACGCTACCTTCTGCCCTGCCTCCACTTTAAAACTCACATCGCGCAGTACCCAATCTTCGTCATTGTAAGCAAACCACACGTTCTTAAATTCAATCTCGCCCTTTATATGCGAGGCAGACTTCGTCCCCTCATTGGTGATGGCATCATCCGTATCTAACACTTTGAAAATTCTTTCAGAACTCACCATCCCCATTTGCAGCGTGTTAAACTTATCTGCCAACTCGCGTATGGGCCTGAATAACATGTTAATGTAAAGAATAAAAGCGATCAAGACACCCAATGTCAAATGCCCTGCCAACACATCTTTGGCACCCCACCACACAAGCAACCCCAAAGAGGTGGCTGACAAAATTTCGACCACCGGAAAAAATATAGAATAGTACCAGATGCTTCGGATGTTGGCCTGTTTGTGTTCCTCATTGATGGCCTTAAATTTATCCATCTCAACATCTTCGCGGTTGAATATCTGCACGATATTCATGCCCGTGATATGCTCTTGCAGAAACACATTCATGCGAGCCACTTGCGTGCGCACGTCCTGAAAAGTGTCTTTGATACGATTCTTGAAAATATTGGTAGCCACCAACAACAATGGCAGCACAGTAAGGCTCACGAGCGAGAGCTTTACGTCTGTATAGAACATCACTCCAATCACCACCACCAATTGCAAAATATCGCCAATGATAATGATGATGCCATCGGAAAAAATGTCGGAGATGGTTTCTATGTCTGAAATGGTGCGCGTAACCGGTGTGCCGATGGCTGTGCGGTCAAAGTATTTGAGTTTGAAAGTGAGAATGTATTTGTACAATTTAACCCTCATGTCTCGGATTACACCCTGACCTAACAAGTTGGTGAGCAAAGTGTGAAAATATTGCAGCAATGATTGCACCAGCAGCAACGCGATAAGGAGCAAAGTCATGTCGCGCAGCCCACGGCCATTGCCCTCGGCTACATGGTGATCAAGCGTATACTGTATGAGGTAAGGACGCAAAGGCCCTAGCAGCGCAATAACGATGGTGAGTAAAAGTGAAATATAAAACACTTTACGATAGGGGCGCACAAACTCGAATATGCGCGCCAGCAGGGAGAAGTCAAAGGCATCTCCACTCACACTTCTCGATCTGCTTTTGCGCTCAGCCATCGTGTTGTATGTATGGATATTTGATTGATGTGAGGTACAACCCTTCCGCAGGCATAGATGTGCCCGCCTCCGCGCGCGATTGCGATTGCATTATTGCAGCAAACTCGTCCACTGTGATAATATGTTTACCCACATGCATGAGTGTACCGGTAACAGCCCGCACCATGTTGCGCAAAAACCTATCGGCAGTGATGGTGAACACCAGCAGCTGATCGCGATAATCAAAATGAGCCTCTGTGACTTTGCACAAATTGGTTTTAACCTGTGTACCGCTTTTGGCAAACGCGCCAAAATCGCTGTGGGCAAGCAACAGGTGAGCAGCCTTGTTCATCAATGGGACATCGGGTCGTTGCGGCTCGTAGTGGGCCAGCCCGCGCAGAAAAGGGTCTTTGTGATGATAGATATGATATTCGTAAGTACGTGCGGTGGCATCGAAGCGTGCATGAGCAGTGTCAAGCACAGGGATTACATTGTGAAACGAAATGTCGTGCGAGAGAATGGCATTCAGTTTATAAACAAACTTATCTCCTTCCACAATTTCGGCAGGGGCATCAAAGTGTCCGTAGTACATGCGTGCATGCACACCGGTATCTGTGCGGCCACAGCCAAGGAATGTCACAGCCTCGCCACACAATATGGCCAGCGCGCGCTCCACGTGTGCCTGCACAGTGTCGGCATTCTCCTGTACCTGCCATCCGTGAAAGGCAGTTCCCTTGTAACTTAGCTTACCAAAATATCTCGGCATTGTTTTTTTGTAAGTCAGCAAAATTAGCAATCCTTGTATCATCGGCTGTCGGTTCACAACTTGCGGCTTCTGTATCCGGTCACTAATAATGATTGTACTATTTTTGCGTTAACTATTTTTTCACAAAAATTTCATTTTTCAACTTATAAATTTGTGACAATTTCTAAAACCGTGATATGATTACTGACATTAATGAATTGAATGAGAAGATACAGCGCGAGAGTGCGTTTGTCGATTTACTGAATCTGGAATTGGGCAAAGTAATTATCGGTCAGCGGTATATGGTAGACCGGTTGCTGATAGGCTTGCTATCAAATGGCCACATTTTGCTGGAAGGGGTGCCAGGGCTGGCCAAAACGCTGGCCATCAAGTCACTTTCTACGGCTATCAAGGCCAACTTTAGCCGCATACAATTTACCCCCGATCTGCTGCCGGCCGACCTTATCGGTACCATGATTTACAATCAGAAAAAGGAAGAATTTTCTGTGCGCAAAGGCCCCATCTTCGCCAATTTCATACTGGCAGATGAGATAAACCGTGCGCCAGCCAAAGTACAGAGTGCATTGCTGGAGGCCATGCAGGAAAAGCAAATCACTATTGGTTCTGAGACCTTTAAGTTGGAAGAACCTTTTCTGGTACTTGCTACCCAAAACCCCATAGAACAGGAAGGTACCTACCCCCTGCCCGAGGCTCAACTCGATCGTTTTATGTTGAAGGTGGTGATAGGCTATCCCAATAAGGATGAGGAAAAACTGATTATGCGTCAAAACATTGGCGCCACATTTCCTTCGGTGACACCCGTGATCAGCACAGCCGAAATACTACGTGCACGGGAGACCGTGCGCGAGGTGTACATGGACGAGAAGATTGAGAAGTACATTATTGATATCGTATTTGCTTCGCGGCATCCAAAAGAACACAAACTGGAAAAGTTGCAGCACCTAATAAACTACGGAGGATCGCCCCGGGCCAGCATCAACCTTGCGTTGGCAGCCAAGGCCTACGCGTTTATCAAGCGCAGGGGATATGTGATTCCAGAAGATGTGCGTGCCATATGTCATGATGTGTTACGTCACCGCATAGGCCTTACTTATGAAGCGGAAGCCGAAAATGTGAGTGTAGAGTCAATTGTAAATGAAATACTCAATACTATAGAAGTGCCTTAAACGCACAGAGTGATGGAAACAGCTGATCTGATAAGGAAAGTAAGGAAGATTGAGATTAAAACGCGGGGGCTATCGAGTCAGATATTCTCTGGTGAATACCACAGCGCGTTCAAGGGCCAGGGAATGGCCTTTCGTGAGGTGCGCGAATATCAGCCGGGTGATGACATCCGAAACATTGACTGGAACGTGACAGCCCGTTACAACCATCCTTACATTAAGATTTTTGAAGAAGAGCGCGAGATGACTGTAATGCTGCTGGTAGACATGAGCGCCTCAGGAGAATTTGGCACAGGCAGTACTTTTAAGAAAGACATCATGACTGAAATAAGTGCGGTGCTTTCTTTCTCGGCCATCCAGAACAATGATAAGATAGGTGTCATATTTTTCAGCGATGTGATTGAAAAATTCATTCCACCAAAGAAAGGCAAATCGCACATCCTCAGAATAATACGAGAGTTACTTGAACTAAAACCCAAGCACACAAAAACGGACCTCACTCAAGCACTCAAGTACTTTACCAACGTGATAAAGAAACGCAGCATCACTTTCCTAATCAGTGATTTTATGGATCAAGGATATGAGGACGCCTTGAAATTGGCCGCACGCAAACACGATCTGGTGGCGATAGATTTGGTAGACGACCGCGAACGCGCCATGCCTTCCATGGGCCTCACCCTTTTTCACGATCCCGAGACCGGCACCAACAAGTGGATTGATACTTCATCTGCAGCCACGCGCCACACCTATGCGGCCTACTGGCATTCGCACGACCAGCAGCTGGCCTCCATGCTCAACCGCAGTGGCATCGACTGGGTAAAAATTAACACTGCGCACTCCTATGTGCAGCCTTTGATGAATCTTTTTAAAAGGAGGGAAAGGAAACTGTGATGCGCATTCGTCTACTTTTTATCGCCCTCGCCATGGCTTGGCTGCCATTGCATTTTGCACTAGCGCAGCAACCCGGGTTTAAAGCATATACCGATACCAGCAACGCGTTAATCGGGAATCAAATAAAGCTCACCCTTGAAGCCACCAGCCTTTCGGGTGCACAGGTAGTATGGCCCACACTCACCGATTCTGTGGGCGGGATGGAAATTATTTCAAAAAGTGACATCGACAGCGTGACTGATGCACAGAACAATTTGCTCCTCCGCCAAGTATTCCATATCACCTCATTTGATTCAGGGTATTATGTCATTCCGCCATTGGCATTTTCTTACAATTTGCCGGGCGAAACCACTACGCAATTCAAGGAAACAGAATCTATGCTAATCACCTATGTGACCATGGAGGTGGATACTACACTTGAAATCAAAGGGATCAAAGGACCGATGTCGGCACCCTTTCCCTGGCGCGATTACATTCCCCATGCAGTAGTGGCCCTCGCGCTGATCCTTCTCGCCTGGCTTGTGTACAGGCAATTGAAGAAAAAGAAAAACATATTGGCCCCCGTAATACGGCAAGCACCTGCTGAATCGCCACACATATTGGCACTGCGCGCACTGCAGCAAACCGAAAAAGCCCAACTGTGGCAACAAGGTCAGATCAAATTGTATTACAGCGAAGTAAGCGATATTATCCGCACTTATATTGAAAGACAATATCGGTTTATGGCCATGGAACAGACCACAGGTGAAATAATGGATGCCTTTGCACTGCATTACCATGACCCACAGCCAAGGCAGTTGCTATTGGAATTGCTGCAGACAGCCGACCTGGTTAAGTTTGCCAAATACCTGCCCGCCAGCCCACAACACTCCATGTGCATGGAGCAAGCCATCCGATTTGTAAACCTCACCAAACCGGCAGGAGAGAACCAGCCTACTACAGAAGGAGGTACGGCATGATGAATGATATCACATTTGCCCACCCGCATTTCTTGTGGCTGATGGCACTCATTCCCCTGCTCATTGTTTGGTACTGGTTGCGCGCCCATCGAGCCAAGGCCGCGCTCACGCTAACTACCATGGCCGGCTTCAATAGGTATTTGCTTACCTGGCGACACCGGATTTTGCATTTGCCATTTATCCTCAGGCTTCTGGCATTGGCAGCCCTCAGCGTGGCCATGGCGCGCCCACAATCTACCAACCGTGGTCAAAATATTACCAGCGAAGGAATCGACATTGTACTGGCAGTGGACGTATCGGGCAGTATGCTGGCGGAAGATTTTCGCCCCAACCGCATTGAAGCAGCGAAAAAAGTAGCCCGCGAGTTTATTCTCGGCCGCCCTACCGACCGCATTGGGCTGGTGATATTTAGTGGCGAAAGCTATACGCAATGCCCCATTACTACTGACCACCCGGTGCTGCTGGCACAACTGATGGGCATCAAGAGCGGTATATTGGAGGATGGCACCGCCCTGGGCGAAGGCTTGGCTACTTCTGTGGCACGGCTCAAAGACAGCGATGCCAAAAGCAAAGTCATCATCTTGCTTACCGATGGAGTCAACAATATCGGCTCTGTGGCTCCGCTTACAGCTGGTGAAATTGCTTCTACGTTCAACATAAGAGTATACACTGTAGGCGTAGGCACCACCGGCACTGCTCCCTATCCCATCCGCACACCGTTTGGCGTGCAATACCAAAATATGGAAGTGCAGATAGACGAAACCGTGTTGAAAGAGATTGCCAACCTGACAGGAGGAAAATATTTCAGGGCGACCAACAACAACAAGCTTGCAGACATATATACCGAAATAGACCGAATGGAGAAGACCAAAATAAATGTCATAGAATTCAGCCGACACACGGAAGAATATTTCCCTTGGGTGTTGGCAGCATTGGCTTTCTTGTTCATAGATATACTATTGAAAACGACTGTTTTAAAAACATTACCGTAAGTTTACGATTAACTATAAATGGTTCGATTTATACATAACGATTTGCTCTGGCTGCTGGCTCTGGTGCCTGTTATATTGCTCTTATTTGCGATGGCCCGGCATGTGCGTGGCAGGCGTCTGAAAAAATATGCTGCAGTGGGTGCACTGGCTGTATTGGCTCCGGCCAAATCGGCTTTCAAGCCATGGCTGAGGATAATGATGCTGGCGGTAGCCTGCGCATTGATTGTGGTGGCTTTGGGTGGATTTCAGATGGGGTCGAAACTTGAGGAAGTAAAGCGCGAGGGCGTAGATATTATGGTAGCACTTGACGTATCTAACAGCATGATGGCCGAAGACATACGGCCCGACAGGCTGGAGCGCGCACGGCAAATCATCACCCGCCTGCTCGACAGGGCACCCAATGACCGGATCGGAATTGTAGTCTTTGCCGGAAATGCATATGTGCATTTGCCCATTACCATTGACCATAGTGCGGCAAAACTGTTTTTGGGAAGCATCAGCAGTGACATGGTACCCAAGCAAGGAACCAACATTGGCACCGCCATTGAAATGTGTGTCAAATCGTTCAGTGACTCTACCTATAAACACAACGCTATATTGCTAATAACCGATGGCGAAGACCATGAACAAGGAGGAATTGATGCAGCCAAGGAAGCAGGCGAACTCGGTATTGCGGTGCACACCATCGGCATGGGATCACCTGGCGGAGTGCCAATACCACTCTACAGTCGTGGCAATAAGGCGGGCTTTCTGAAAGATGAGAACGGCAATACGGTGCTATCGAAATTGAACGAAAAATTGCTGGCGCAAATAGCAGAAGCAGGTGGAGGCATATATGTACGTGCCACCAACAGCGATGATGGTTTGCGTGCTGTACTTGCTGCTATTGATAAAATGACCAAACGCGAATTCGAAAGTCAGGTGTACACCGAATATGAAGATAGATTTCAATATTTGTTGTTGCCGGCAATACTACTTTTGTTGCTGGAGGTTCTTATCTCCGACAAAAAGAGTGGCTGGTGGCAAAGGTTGGATTTGTTCGGAGAATCGCGCAAAAAGACACAAAGATGAAAAGAAATGTAAAGCACATTTTGTGGATGTTATTATTGCTGGGCACGGCAGGTAGCGCCTGTGCGCAATCGCCTGATGGCCTGGTGCGCAAAGGCAACAGCTCATATGAGGGTAAAAAATACGATCAGGCTGAATTGAGCTATCGCAAGGCGCTGGAGAAAAAAGCCGATAACCCAGCAGCCACCTTCAATTTGGGTGATGCGCTGTATATGCAAGGCAAATACGATGAGGCCAATCAGCACTTTGGGCAATTGGAAGGCGCCAATCTCACCGACAAGCAAAAAGCAGCATTGTATCACAATCTAGGCAACACACATCTACAAAAGGAAAAATATGAGGAAAGCATTGGAGCTTACAAGCAAGCTTTGAAGTTGAATCCTTCGGATGATGACACGCGATACAATCTTGCCTATGCGCAAGCCAAACTGAAGAAGCAACAGCAACAAGAGCAGGAATCAGAAAACAAGCAACAAGATAAAAACGATCAGAAAAGCGAAAAGCCAAAGGATCAACAGCAACAACAAAAGGAACAAAACAAGCAAGATCAACAAGACCAAAAGCAATCGGGTGACCCTGGTGAAAACAAGGAAAAGCAGGATCAGCAGCCAGCCAAACCACAGGAAAAACAAATTTCGAAAGATGAAGCACAGCGGATATTGGATGCTTTGAAAAACGATGAGCAGGACTTGCAAAAGAAGCTTAGACGCATTGATGCTACTCCATCTAAATCTGCTAAAAACTGGTAATGTTTCTGGTGATGAAAAACAGCGGCAACACTCAAATGAACCTGAATATTAAGTACATAGTTGTTTGTTTTATAGCATTTTGTCTGACTTTACTTAACACATCAGTACAGGCTCAGGATTACAACTTCACAGCCAGCATCAGCAAGGCCAGTGTGGCGATCAATGAACAATTTCAAGTGTCATACAAGATGGAAGGGAATGGAAGTAATTTTCAACCTCCCCGGCTTGACGATTTCAGAATTTTGTCTGGTCCCAACCAATCGACTTCCATGCAGTTCATCAATGGCAATATGTCTCAATCGGTTTCCTACTCGTTTATCTTGCAGGCTACGCGCGAGGGAAATTTCAAATTACCACCTGCGAGCATCGAAGCCGGGGGCAAGCGCATCAACAGCAATAGCCTGAGCGTAACAGTTACCGCAGCCACTACCCAACAGCCGCAGGCTGGCGCGCAGGGAGGAACACGAGGCAATGACCAAAGTGCGGATGGCGACCTCGGAAAACAAATAGCCGACAACGTTTTCATGCGCATCACCGCTGATAAGACCAACGTGTACCGCGGAGAGCCCGTAGTGGTGTCTTTTAAGCTCTACACACGCCTCAATTTGGTCAACTATGGAGTGACCCGCATTCCCGCCCTCACGGGGTTCTGGGTGCAGGATATCAGCCTGCCACAGCAGCTTCAATTTACCAACGAGTCGCTCAACGGAATCATTTACAGAGTAGCGGAGGTAAAGAAATCTGTGCTATTTCCTCAACAAACCGGCACCATCACCATTGAACCGATGGAAACCGAAGCCATTGTGCGTGTGCAGGCGCGCAGGAGTGCTTCAGGCAATAGCATCTTTGATCAGTTCTTCAACGATCCCATTTTTGGTGGTTATCAAGACTACAAGCAGAAGTTGAGTACGTCTCCGATGAAGATTACCGTGCGTGATTTGCCCGAAGCAGGCAAGCCTGCTAATTACGCTGGTGCAGTGGGTAAGTACACAATGACTGCTTCCATGGAACCGGCAAAAGTAGAGGCCAATGAACCTGTGACACTCAAAATAACCATATCGGGCAAAGGAAACCTAAAGCTGTTGGAGGGACCCAAGCCTATCATCCCCAATAGCCTGGAGACCTACGATCCTAAAATCTCGGAAAGCATAAATGCCAACGCAGGTGGAGTATCAGGATCGAAGTCATTTGAATACCTCATCATTCCGCGCACACCGGGCACTTTCACCATTGACCCGCTTGCGTTTTCATTTTTCGATCTTGACAAGAAACAATACGTGACCCTGCGCGCAGGCCCGTTTGAAATAGAAGCAATGAAAGGCTCTGGTTCTGCTCCCACAGTTATTGGAGGAGGCACATCAAAGGCCGATTTCAACTTGCTTGGCAAAGACATCATGTTCATTAAGACAGCCCCTACCCGATTTCGTGGTGGCGGAGATCATGTCTTTGGCTCATGGTATTTTTATTGCCTCAGCGCGCTGCCCTTGCTGCTTATAGCCGGACTTATGGTACATCGCAGAAGGCAATCAGCTATGATGCACGATGCTGCAGGCACACGCGTGCGGCAGGCTACTTCACTGGCCAAAAAGCGCATGGCCATTGCCCGCAATCATATCAAGGCCAACGCCCGCGATAAGTTTTACGAAGAAACTCTGAATGCTTTGTGGGGATATCTCAGCTACAAGCTGGGAATTCCGGTAGCAGACTTGTCAAAAAGCAGCGCTGAATTGGAATTGCAATCAAAGCAAGTGAGCGATGAAACGATTCAAAGTATGATGGCACAAATTAACAAGTGTGAGTTTGCACGCTATGCACCCGTGGCCGATAGCAGCGATGTGCAATCAGTGTATGATGAAGCCATTGGTGTGATTAGTAAACTGGAAAGAGAGATCCAATCATGAAGAAATTGATTCTATACATGATGGCTTTATGTCTGGTCACAGCAAATATGGCGCAATCATCGCAATACGATTTGGGCAACCAATTGTATCAGCAAGGAGTTTACGACAGCGCGCTTACGATTTATCTTGCCATTGAAAGTTCCGATCAGATAAATTCGGATTTGTATTACAACATTGGCAATTGCTATTACAAAACCGACCACATTGCTGGCGCCATACTTTATTATGAGCGCGCTCTGAAGCTTGACCCATCAGACGAAGACATCGCATTCAACCTGAAGCTGGCACAAAGTAAAACCATCGATAACATTGAATCGCTTTCAGTGATTTTTTATAAGAAATGGATGCGCGCAATTGCCAATGCATGGGCTCCTGATGTATGGACATGGCTGTCTACTGCACTGCTGTGGCTTTGCGCTGGGGCATTTGCCGGTTTTGTGCTTTCTCAATCACCTGGTGCGAAGCGCCTCATGTTTTACAGCGGCATCATTGTGGGGTTGTGTTTAGTGCTGTCTTTTGCAGTAGCTGCCGATCGGCATCGTGCGGTGGCCGACAGTCGAGAGGCCATCATCTTCGATAC
>JBBKVM010000054.1:0-7005 GCA_037968415.1 Bacteroidia bacterium
AATTCCATACCAAAAACGGCTTCGTTGATATGATCATTGGCAGTCTGATACACCGCCAACTCTTTGTAAATTTTCGTGTAGGCATCGAGCAGTTTATCATATCCCTTTGCACTATTCTCAGGCTTTGCGGCCCATACATTAAATGCCCTTTCTTTTTCCCGTTTTTGATTTACAGCATCGCATTTGTTTAGGCCATTCATTTCACCTATCCACTTTTTATACGCATTACTCACAGTGGCTTGCTTAGCTGCGTATTGAATTCGCACTTCATCACTTAGTTTCATGGCACTTTCCATGGCATCGAGCCTGATAGCGCGCATAGCCACCCGCGCAGGGTCTGAGAGATTCAGTATTTGATCAACCGCCACAGCAGGCAGGTAGGAATTGGTACGCCCCGGAAAACCATACACCAAGGTGAAGTCTCCCTCCACAACTCCTTTGAGCGAGAGAGGAAAAGAATAGCGGGGCACAAAAGGTTTGTTATCGGCTGCATAATCGGCAGGCTTATTATCGGCACCCGCATATATACGGAAGAGCGCAAAATCTCCTGTTTGTCTCGGCCACATCCAGTTGTCGGTGACGCCACCAAACTTACCAATAGAGGTTGGTGGTGCACCCACAAGGCGCACATCTTTGAAAACTTCGGTCACGAAAAGGATGTATTGGTTCCCAAAATTAAATGACCGCACAAAAGCATCGTAGTGATTGTTGGCTTTGGCTGTTTTGGTGATGGCCGACATGGCAGTTTTGGCTACAGAATCGCGCTGGTTTTCACTCATGCCCGGCAACACATTCTGCAACACCTGATTGGTTACGTCTTCCATGCGAATGATGAAAGTGGCAGTCAGACCGGGGTTGGTTAACTCTTCAGACTGTTTCATAGCCCAAAAACCATTTTTTAGATAATCGTTTTTAACAGAGCTATGTCGTTGTATTTGGCTGTTTCCACAATGGTGATTGGTGAGCAACAAACCTGAGTTGGAAATAATTCCGCCTGTGCATCCGCCACCAAATTGTACCACGGCATCTTTCATGCTTGTTTTATTTACGTCATATATGTCGCTTGCGGTGAGCATAAATCCTTTTTGCTGCATGTCTTTGATGTTGTATTTATCGAGCAGCATAGGCAACCACATGCCTTCATCGGCATGCACTGGCGTGAAACAAATCAGACTAAGGAATAGAGCAACCAATTTATTGTGCTTCATGAACTTGAATTTTGATATTTTGCGGACGGAAAGAATATGTTTCGAAATTAATTAAAACAATTTTATCTCTTGCTGTATGGAACCACTTTTAACCAATGATGCCGTAGTATTGGGTTTGCTGATTGCGATACTTGCTTTTGTTTTTTATACATCAGGCAGCTCCAATCCCAGATGGCAAAAGTTTTACAAATATGTGCCATCGCTTTTACTCTGTTATTTTATTCCTTCTATTTTTAATTCTGCAGGCATCATTTCGGGCGAGGAATCAAACCTATACTTTGTGGCATCGCGCTATTTGTTGCCTGCCAGTCTTGTGTTGCTCACGCTGAGCATCGACCTCAAAGGCATATTGAAATTGGGACCCAAGGCGCTGATTATGTTTCTCACCGGCACATTTGGGATTATCATTGGCGGACCCATAGCGATACTTATCATGTCGGTGTTATCGCCAGAAACAGTGGGTGGCGCGGGCCCCGATGCGGTGTGGCGCGGCATGACCACCATTGCAGGCAGCTGGATTGGTGGTGGCGCCAACCA
Source organism: Bacteroidia bacterium (assembly GCA_037968415.1). Taxonomy (GTDB): domain Bacteria; phylum Bacteroidota; class Bacteroidia; order AKYH767-A; family JBBKVM01; genus JBBKVM01. Next base: position 1,746 of record JBBKVM010000054.1, read on the forward strand.
AACTGCGATGAAAGAAGTGTTTGATGTGGGCGATGTGTTGTTCTCTTCAATGATTACCGTGGATGTAATCGTGGCGAATATCTGGATGGCATTTCTGTTGTATGGTGCGGGCATTTCCGATAAGCTGGACATGCGCCTGAAAGCCGACAACACGGCCATCGCAGAGGTGCGCACCAATATCGAAAACTATCAATTGAGCGTGAATAAAATAAGTACGCTGCGCGATATCATGATCATTTTATTTTTTGCATTTGGCGTCACGGCTATCGCACACTTGGGTGCTGACACCATTGCTCCTTACGTGCAGACTAACTTCCCTCAGTTGGAGCAGTTCAGTCTCACCTCTGGTTTTTTCTGGATTGTGGTGATAGCCACTACGCTGGGTCTGGTTTTGTCATTCACGCCTGCGCGCAGCTATGAGGGTGCGGGCGCATCCAAAATTGGCAGCGCGTTTCTATACATACTCGTGGCCACCATCGGTATGAAGATGGATATATTGGCCATCTTTTCGAACCCCGGCTTATTTGTGGTAGGGCTGTTGTGGATGGCAGTACACGTAACGCTGATGCTGGGCGTGGGTCGAATGATCAAGGCTCCATTCTTTTTTATTGCGGTGGGCAGCCAGGCCAATGTGGGTGGTGCCGCATCGGCACCTATTGTGGCTTCGGCATTTCATCCGTCACTGGCACCGGTGGGTGTGCTGCTGGCCGTGCTCGGTTACGCGCTGGGTACTTATGGCGCGTGGGTGTGCGGGCAGTTGATGCGCATCGTGGCCGAATAATTTTTCGGACTGTTTTTCTTTTCAACATTCAATCGTATAAAACTAACGTGCGTGGCTATATGATGGCATGAATTTTTGTGCTTATTTGCACAGCACATGACTGGAAGTAAAAAATGGTTGTATGGTGCGCTGGCTTTGTGCCTGGTGGCCGCGGTAGTAATGTTCAGTATTTGGAATCTGAAACCAGTGGCAACCGAAAACATCGAACTGCCGGAGGAAATCACCTCAGTGCCCTCGCAAATAGTATTTGGTATCACGGCCGATTCGTTTGAAGTAGTTCAACATCATATCGAAAAAAATCAAACCCTGTCGCAGATTCTGGAGCCCTACGCGGTGAGCATGCAAACGCTGGATGTGATTGCTAAAGAATGGAAACATGTATTTGATATTTCGAAACTGCGCGTAGGCAATCCCTACACAGTGCTGCACGACAAAGACTCGCTGGCCAGCGCACACTATTTTATCTACGAAGAAAATCCGGTTAGCTACATTGTGTTTTATTTGAAAGACTCCATCAATGTAGCGCGACAATACAAAGAAGTAGACACCATTGTGCGCACAGGCGGGGGCGAAATAACCAACTCGCTTTATGCCACCGTGTTGGAGATGGGGGGCAGCCCGCAGCTAGTGGTAAACCTTGCCGAAATATTTGCGTGGGAAATAGATTTCTTCAAAATCAAGAAACACGATTCGTTCAAAGTAATATATGAAGAGCTTTATGTCGATAGCACACTGGTGAGCTATGGCCGTGTGCTGGGCGCGCTGTTTGTGCACGAGGACAACTCATACTATGGTTTTCGATTCGACCAGGATGGACAAATCGATTACTTTGACGAAAACGGGCGCAGCCTGCGCAAGGCCTTCCTCAAGGCGCCTTTAAAATTTTCACGCATCAGTTCGGGGTTTACCAAGCGCAGATTTCATCCTGTTCAAAAAATATGGAAGCCCCACCTTGGCACTGACTATGCTGCGCCCACGGGCACACCCATCATGACCATAGGCAATGGAGAAATTGTTGAGGCGGGGTATAAAAAATTCAACGGCAATTATGTGAAGGTAAAACACAACAATACCTATACCACACAATACTTGCACATGTCGCGAATAGCTAGCGGCATGCGTAAGGGCAGGCGCGTGCAGCAGGGCGAAGTGATTGGCTATGTGGGCAGAACAGGGCTGGCCACCGGGCCGCACTTGTGTTTCAGGTTTTGGAAAAACGGAACACAGGTAAATCCCAAAAGCGTGGTGATGCCCCCATCGGATCCGGTGAGCGCTTCACACAAAATGGCGTATGATCAAATGGTGGCAAAATTGCGCACACAACTTGACGCGACCGCTGCTGCGAAAAAAAGTATTTCGCAGGCCAACCAATAAATTTTATTTTTTACTGAATCAGGCTGAGGCTGCGATTGATAAAGTCGGATAGCTCTTTACCCTTCAGCATGTTTTGTGAAAGCATGGCCAGGTCGGTGATTTGTTTAATCATACCGGTACGGCTGGCTTCGTCTTTTTCTTTCAGCAGCTTGCTTATCAGCGCGTGGTTTGAGTTGACAACCAGATTCACCTTCTCGGGCATAGCGCCCATAAAATCCATGCCTCCACCCATGGCTGCCATGTCTTTCATCCTGCGCATAAACTCGGGCTTGATAATGATGGCAGGTGGCTCCGTAGATTCAAGGTGCTCCACCTGAAGATCAAATTTCTCTTTATCCAGGTTATTCTCAAATAAAGGTTTCAGCTCATCCAGTTCTTTTTGAGATAGCACGGATGTTCGTTCTTCATCTTTTTTCACAATGTTATCCATTGTATCCGAGTCGATGCGTGCAAACACAGCATTCTCCGTTTTTTGTTCGAGCTGATTTACAAAGTGTGAGTCTAACTGCCCGTCCATCACCACTACCTGATAGCCTTTTTCCTTGGCCTGCGCCACCAGCCCGTGGTGCTCGGTCGGTGTGTTGGTGTAAATGAATACTGTTTTCTCCTCCTTGTCAGTTTGAAAAGGTTTTATCGCTTCTTTAAACTCATCAATGGTGTAATATTTCCCATCGGTGTTTTTCAGCAAACAAAACTTGGCCGCGCGCTCGTAAAATTTCTCATCGCTCAGCATACCGTATTTAATGAACACCGAAATGTCGTCCCACTTCTTTTCAAACTCTTCGCGGTTGTCTTTAAAAAGTTCTTCCAACTTGTCGGCTACCTTCTTTGAAATGTGGCTGGCTATTTTCTTCACAGCCGCATCGCTCTGAAGATAACTGCGCGACACGTTGAGTGGAATATCGGGCGAATCGATTACCCCGTGCAACATTGTGAGAAACTCAGGTACGATACCCTCAACCGAATCGGTTACGAAAACCTGATTGCTATAAAGTTGAATCTTGTTTTTATCGAGGTCGATGTTGCGTTTTATCTTGGGGAAATAAAGTATGCCGGTGAGATTGAACGGGTAGTCCACATTGAGGTGAATGTGAAACATAGGATCATCTGCAAAGGGATATAGTTTTTTGTAGAAAGTGTTGTAATCTTCGTCATTGAGCTCGGCCGGCTTGCGTGTCCATGCGGGGGCCACATCATTAATTATTTCATCGCCAAACGAAATCGGAACAGGAAGAAACTTGCAATACTTGGTGAGCAGATGCTGGATGCGATTGTTTTCTAAAAACTCAATCGAGTCGTCATTGATGTGTAATACCACATCGGTACCGCGGGTTTTCTTTTCGGTTTCTTCCAGTTTATATTCCGGGCTGCCATCGCACTCCCAGCGCATGGCCTTGGTGCCTTTGCCCTTTTTGTGTGTCTTGGTAAAAATCTCAACACGCGATGCTACCATAAACGAAGAATAAAATCCCAAACCAAAATGACCGATAATATTGGCCGCGTCTTTTTTGTCTTTGTACTTATTTACAAATTCCTCCGCGCTCGAAAAAGCTATTTGGTTGATGTACTTCTCCACCTCATCGGCCGTCATACCTATTCCGCTGTCGCTGATGGTAATGGTTTTTGCCTCCTTGTCAACCGTTACTTTAATAGCTAAATCGCCCAGTTCGTCTTTGAACTCGCCAATGCCCGCAAGTGTTTTTAGTTTTTGTGTGGCGTCCACAGCGTTGGATACGAGTTCGCGCATAAATATTTCGTGATCGGAGTAGAGAAACTTCTTGATGATGGGAAATATGTTCTCTGTATGGATGTTAATTTTTCCTGTGGTCATTATTTGAGTGTATTTATATTGTGTGCAACCCCTGTGCGCAAAGGTAATGCCACGCTCGCCAATATGACAGAATGGCGCACATATATACACTGGTTGTGCTTAAAAGGCCATTGCGCATAGCCGAAAATCAAAAAATAAAAGCAATCTTTAGCACACAGAGAATACATTTTACATCACACATCGCACATGGAGATAACCATTGTTTTAGGCTTGTTGGTGTTGGCGGTAGTTTTGTTTGCGACCGAAAAAATTTCGATCGACATCATTACCCTTGTATTGCTTATTGTGCTCTGCGGCTTTGGCATTCTCACCCCGAAGGAAGCCTTTGCGGGATTCAGTAACGATTTTGTCATCATCCTCGCCAGCATTTTTGTAATCAGTGGTGCGATGCAGGAAACCGGTGTGCTGGATATGTTGAGCACACGCATGGTGTATGTGGCGCGCAAAAATCCGGTGCTGTTAAGATTCTACACCATTTTTATTCCGGGAGTGATATCGGCTTTCATGAACAACACCACAGTGACGGCCATGTTTATCAACCCACTGCTTGGCATGGCGCGCAAAATGAAGCTGAGCCCTTCCAAATTGCTGATGCCTATGGCCTACGCTACCTTGTTGGGTGGCACCTGTACGCTGATAGGCACTTCCACCAATGTGGCCGGTAGCGCCTATCTGGAAAGCGCTGGTTACGAGGGCCTGTCGATGTTTGAACTGCTGCCGGTGGGTGCCATTGTGCTCACCATTGGGGTGGTGTATCTGATGACCATAGGCCGCTGGCTACTGCCCGACAACAAGGCCGAGAGTGTGATGGAGACCTTTGAAATGCGGAATTATCTCAGCGAAATAGTGGTGATGATGGGCTCTCCATTGATAGGCCAGCGCATCTTTTTCAGTGACCTCGCCAAAACCGATTTCAGAATACTGAATGTGATTCGCAGCGAGGGCGTAAAAATTTATCCTGACATGTTCACTGAATTTATGGGAGGCGACATACTGTTGGTGGAAGGCAATCTTGATAACCTGCTGAAGATAAAAGAAACCGCGGGGCTGGAAATAAGAGCCGATACCTTAGATATATACGACATACAGAAAGGCGATGTAAAATGTGCGGAAGTACTTATTACGCCCATGTCTGATCTGGCACAAAAAACCATTAAAGAAGCCGGCTTCCGTCAGCGCTTTGGCATGGTGGTGCTGGCGGTGTATCGGCATGGGCAAACATTGCACAAAAAGTTAGGCGACATCGTGCTGGAGGCCGGAGATATGCTGCTGGT
>JBBKVM010000055.1:0-5944 GCA_037968415.1 Bacteroidia bacterium
CTTTACCAGCAACTGGACTCCAACAAAATGGCCGTAGGCGGTTGGTCTATGGGTGGCGGTGGCGCGCAGCTGGCCGCCAAGGCTGACGCGCGGGTAAAGGCAGTGCTGGCCATCACGCCATGGTTGAGCACAAGCACCACTACTGCTGCCGACCTCAACCACGCAGCTCCGGTGATTATTATCAGCGGCCAGGTAGATGGGGTGGCGCCACCTCTACAACATGCCGATGTGCATTATAATTTCACACCTACTACCACACCCAAACTGTTGTTTGAAATTACCGGTGCCGACCACAATATTCCACTAAACCCACTGACGGGCAATGGCGATGTGGGAAATGTCGCTTATGCATGGCTTCAATTATTCATGCACGACAACCAGTGCTATTGCCATTTGCTAAACGTAGATTCCCTGAACCAAAACAATACAGCCTCTAAATACCTCACTAACCTAACCTGCACCACAGTTGCTATCTCGCAGCCATCTGACGCCACCATACCATTCCAAATATTCCCGAACCCTACTTCAGGCACTTTCACTATCAACTTACCTACAACTGCTCCCACGGCCTACATGATATACAATGTGTTTGGGCAAAAAGTAAAAAGCGGAATGGTCTCATCAAATGAAAGCTTGAATGTAAAAACACTCCCATCAGGTACTTATTATGTAGCGGTGGGCAACGCATTCACCAAACTCATAAAGGTTGAATAATCAACCAAGTACTTTCTGCTCTTTTTGCTTCCTTACTCTGCCAGTGTTTGACCTAAAGTATTCGAACGGCTGTCATGTGAATTAAATAGAAAAAAATTAATGAACACTTGGTATCATCTGTTGGCTTAGTGATATAACTCTAACCAATGATGATTGATTTTGCTCTGCTATGATCTGGATTTATTCGAATAAAATTGCCTGGCTTGTTCCTATCAATATTATGACATGACTTAAAGTCTAATTGCAATCTATTCATAGTATGTCTGAAAAATCCTACACACTCGCCTTCACTATTTCATCGCGTTACATAAAAAGAAAAGAGGCCGAACAATTGCAGCCTCTTTCCAAACCTGAACAAAAAAACTATTTTAATTAACAACCAATTTTGAAATTGACATTCCTTCGCTGCTTTGAACCCTTACGAGGTACATACCTTTCGATAAATCAGCAATTGGAATAACCAATTCATTGCTGCCGAGGTAATCTGTTCTCACCACTTTACCGCTGAGTTCAGCAATTTCCACCGTTGAGTTTATTGCATTAGCAGACGGAGAAATATTTATAAAATTGCTTGCAGGGTTAGGATACAAATTGAACTTTGGTGTAATTGAACTTTCATCAATACCGGTCACATTACCTAGCAATACAACTGTACCATCAGCTAGCACTGCAATCAAAGCAAAGGGTGCTCCATTCTGATTTGTTGCAGGATTTAAAAAGCCTGATGCCAATATAACTGCCGATTCTCCGGCCAGCCCGGATAAAGGTGCTGCAAAACTGGCTACAATGGTAGAATTATTGTTTGCAGGTGTTACATCCAGAACATAACTGGAAGCTGGCACAGATAAATAAGGTGTGATATTACCGTATGAAGCATTATCCACAAGGACATTCCCGCCTACTACCACATCAACCATGGGTGCATCGGTGGCGCCATGCACCACACGAAAGTCAATATCATTCAAGCTAGAACCCGATTCTTTCATTTGATCTTGCAAGAACAATGTAAATGCTGTTGATGCTCCATCAGGGTTTTGGGCAAAGTTTCCGGGAACCAAAACGCCATTTGCAACCGCTAAATACTCACCGCCATTGACGAGCGTAACTTGAAAGTTTTTTATTGTATCACTCACAGAGGTGCTGTTTCCTGCAGCAACACCTATATTCAAGAGTACATCGCCCGGTACATCAATGAAAGGAGTTGCGGTACGAAACGCAAAATTATCTAACAATAATGCCCCGTTTACATATACATCTACGCTTGTGGCCGCAGGATCTGCTGCATTGTGAATCACCTGCAAACGTGCAACACTGGCGGCAGGAAAGGCCACCACCGTTCCATTAGCCAGGGCGGCAAACAGCCCAAATGATGGTCCATTTTGATTCATTGAAGGATCTAAAAATCCTGACGCAAACACTACTGCTGACCCACCGGTTAATCCGCTAAGATCGGCAGTGAATGTTGCCACAATTGGTGAACCTGCAGCAGGTGTTACATCCAAAGTATAGCTTGCCGGAGGCACTGATATATACGGAGTAATGTTGGAATAGGATGCGTCATTCACCAAAGTAGCCGTATTGCGAGCAATAATATCTACCGTTGGCGCATCACTTGAACCATGTACAGCAACAAAATCCACTTCTGCTGGGTTTACTGAAGCACTGCGAATATTATTTTGAATAAATAATGTGAATGCAGTGGATTGCCCATCAGGATTGGATGCAAAGCTTCCGGGATTCAGCACTCCGTTGGCAATTGCCACATACCGCTGCCCCATCATAAGAGTGACAGGAAAATTCTTTAAGGTATCGTTCACAGAAGTGCTGTTGCCGGGGGCGATTCCTATATTAAGGAGTGTTCCTGATGGGAAAGGGATAAAAGGAGTTGCTTTTCGGAATTCAAAGTCGTTTATAGCTAGATTTCCGTTCACATATACATCCACTATTGCTGCAGCAGGATCAGCTGCATTGTGAATAATTTGAATTTCAGCCTGTCCGAATGATGTCGCTGCCTGTAAAGTAAAAATGGCGATCATTAGTGTTTGCAAAATGTACTTTTTCATTTTTTTTAAGTTTTAATGTGAATAAAGTTTTTGTTTAAGTATTTCGGTACAAATTTAAACAAAGATTTTGAACTTGCAAGCATATCCACCAATTTTTGTTTAATTTTTTTACGATTTATCTAAACAATGTGCGGTATTTTCGTTTTTCGTCATTTTTAACAACTATTGACACAAATACAGTTGAGACAGATGCAAAAAGTTACCTAATGCACCTTTATTGGCTAATCGTGTACAGAAGATAATACCATTTAATACTCATATTATGCGTAAAAACAAGTTAGTGAGTTCCATTTTGATAATTAATATTGTTTAATTATCATTGTGTATATTTAAACAATCTATGACACGGTACACAATCGCAGATTTAGAAAAACTATCAGGTATTAAGGCTCATACTATCAGGATATGGGAGCAACGGTACAATGCATTGAAACCAATGCGCACGCCAGGAAACACGCGTTATTACGATGATACCCAGCTAAGGAAGCTACTGAATGTAGTCAGTCTGTCTAAGCAGGGAAAAAAGGTTTCCGAATTATTTGCCATCTCAGACGAAGAACTGAACGATCTATTAAATCAACAAATCGAAAACAGCAAACCGGACAATTCGCGATTCGAATATTTCATTTCTCAAATGATAATTGCCGGATTGAGTTACAACGAAGTGGAATTTGAAAAACATTTTTCAGCCTGTCTGGTTCGGTATGGTATGAAGAATACCTACATGAATATAATTCAGCCTATGTTATTCCGGGTTGGCTTGATTTGGAGCAAAGATGAGTTATGCCCCTCACAAGAACACTTTTTATCAAACCTTATCAGGCAAAAAATTCTGGCCTCTATAGATGGATTACCCCTACCTACCAATGTTAAAAAATGCTGGCTTCTTTATTTGCCAGAGGGTGAATACCATGAAACAGGATTGATGTTCTCTAATTATGTAATTCGCAATGCAGGACAAAAAACAATTTATCTGGGCAGCAATGTCCCTCTAAATTTTATACCCCCTGCGATCAATGATACTGATCCTACAAATCTCCTTTTATTTTTAACAAAGAACAGACCGGTGCCAGAAGTGCAACAATACCTAAATGAGTTAGCAAAACTTTCTAAAAATGCATCGATTCATATTGCCGGAAACAGTAAATTAATCGAACAATTGAAGTTGGAAAAGAATGTGAGTTGGATGCAATCAGTTGAGAAATTGGAGCAGCAACTGATGTAATCTACTTCAAAGCACTTGCTTTGATTACCAAAATACCTTTTGGATTAACTCATTAAAAACTGCTCAACAAACAATACGCGCGCAAAATTAATCAGCATGAAAGATAAAAATCATCTTGATTAACTTGCGGAAGTATTAAGTTTAACCCATGAGCTTTCAATATGCTTCATTCCCACATTTGGAAACTGTACGCCTTTATTTACGGCAGCTGACCAAATTGGATGCACCTACCATTTATTATCTAAGGACTGATCCGGTGGTGAACAAATTTATTTACCGTCCCAACCCGCACAAAAATGTGCAAGAAGCCGAGGCCTTTATTGAAAAAACCAATAACGGAATGGAGCAAGGCAAAAACATCAACTGGGGCATCACACTGAAGCCGGACGCGCAATTGATTGGTACCGTGTGCCTGTGGAACTTCACCAAGGATGGATTGCATGTAGAAGTAGGTTATGATTTGCATCCGCAATATCAAAGCATGGGCATTATGTCGGAAGTAATGCCGGTGGTGCTACAGTATGGGTTTGAAAAATTGAATGTTCAAATGATCGATGCATATACCCACCATGCCAATGAGCCTTCGATAAAGTTGTTGTTAAAAAATCATTTTCAATTGAATGACAGTAAAAGAGACGATGAAAATGTCGACAATAGAATTTTTGAATTGACAAATACGGAATATAGGAAGGCCCAATTAGATTAAAGTATGGCTATTAGTAGCCCTGCGCGGGGCATTACGATTTAGAGTTAATTGGCGACTAAAGGTTTCTTAAACAATAATAAATTTAATACTTTCATTTCTCACCCACTTACGCCACTATGTTTATAGGACATTACGCGCTGGCTTTTGCCGCCAAAAGAAATAACAAATTACCTTCGCTTGCCATGCTGTTTGTGGCCGTGCAACTATTGGATTTATTGTGGCCTTTGTTCGTGCTGACAGGCATAGAAACTTTTGAAATTGAAGTTGGCAACACCTTACTCACGCCCCTTCACTTTATTTCATACCCTTATTCACACAGCCTCCTGATGGCCATGGTGTGGGGCGCACTGCTGGCCGTGGTTTACTTTGCCACCACAAAAAATAAGTCAGGCGCGCTGTTGCTTGGCGCACTGGTATTCAGCCACTGGGTATTGGATTTTCTCACCCACGCACCCGATCTGCCACTCTCACCATTCACTGACACCAAGGTGGGCCTAGGTTTGTGGAACCACCCACTGATAGAAATAGTGCTTGAGACGGGCATGTTTGTACTGGGCGTATATATGTATTTTCGTGCGGTGGCTCCAAAAAGGCAATTTGCATTCTGGAGTCTAATCGTAGTATTTTTAATCATTCACTTTATGAATTTGTTAGGCCCCCCTCCTCCTTCTGTGGCAGCCGTTGCTTGGTCGGCTAACTTAATGTGGCTCTTTGTGCTGTGGGCCTGGTGGGTGGAGCGAGAGTAATGCAAAACATTATTTAAATTAATTTTTCGTTCAACAGCTTCAAAAGTTGAGTAGTAAGTTCCTGAAAGCCAAAACTGACACCCTAACTCAACGTTGAGTCCATGCCCAAAACCCAATACCGTGTATATGTAATTGAACTTTCTAAAAAAGTATTTTCAGAAAGCACACGGTTTCGCACTGCCAACCCGCAGTACAATGGTGTATTGGAGTGCTTGTACGTGGGCATGACAAGCAAAACTCCCCAGGAGCGGTTCCTGCAACACAAAACCGGCTACCGCAATGCAAAAGGACATAAACTCTCCTCAAACATTGTACAGAAATATGGCATGTACCTGCGGCCTTCCCTATACAACCATCTTGATCCGATGACACGCGAAGAGGCCCTGGCAATGGAAGAAAGCCTTGCGTTGCAATTGCGCAGGCAACGCTATGCGGTGTGGTTCAATTGATAAATTCAAACACCTCGTCTGCTCTGCGGTTAAACCCTAGC
>JBBKVM010000056.1:0-6583 GCA_037968415.1 Bacteroidia bacterium
TCTCCCGTGCAATATTTTTCCGATATTTGCATTCCTTTTTACACCTTCCTTTTTTATCCGGCCATGGCCAAAGAACAGCCAAAGAAAAAAATCATACGCAAGCTGAAAAGTAAATTCAGACTTGTGATCATGAACGACCAGACGTTGGAAGAAAAAATGTCGATGGTGCTTACGCCTCTCAATTTCTTTGTCGTCACAGGCCTCATCACCATCACACTGATCACCTGTACCATATACATCATCGCCTTTACGCCCTTGCGCGAATACATACCGGGTTATGCCGATGTGCACATGAAACGCAACATGATAAACCTTACGCTAAAGGCCGACACACTCGATACCAAAACATCGGCCACCGACCTGTATCTCGAAAATATTAAGCGAATCATCAACGGTGAAATGGTGGACTCGGTAGCGCAAAAGCTGGAAACCGAACCCGTGCGCTTCGACACCATGCGCACGCCTCCGCGCTCGGCCGCTGACTCGCTACTGCGCAACATGATAGAGGCGCAAGACAAGTACGACCTTATTGCAAGCCCGGGCAAAGGCTCCACCAGCGGCATCGCCAACTTTTTCTTCTTCACGCCCCTCAAAGGCACTGTTACCTCACGTTTCGACCCTGCCGAAAAACACTATGGCATTGACATTGTGGCCAAAGCCAACGAAGTGATAAAATCTACCCTAGATGGTACCGTGATCACCTCCACCTGGACGTACGAAAACGGATATGTGATTGCGCTGCAACACAGCAACAACCTGATGTCGGTGTACAAGCACAACTCCGCCCTGCTGAAGCGCGAAGGCGCCTACGTGAAGGCAGGCGAAGTGATAGCCATCATCGGCAACTCGGGCGAAAACAGCACCGGCCCGCACCTCCACTTTGAACTGTGGCACAACGGCTCGGCCCTCAACCCGCTCGATTACATGAACTTTTGATCTGTTAATTTTTTACGCACTCCATGGGGATCCGATCTTTTCTGAGCAAACCTGTTGCCGCCATCGTAGCCAAAGGCATACGCAAAAGGGCCGCGCGCGCACCAGCCGTGCAAGAGGGTGTGTTCCGGTACCTGATGCACCACGGACGCAAAACCGTTTTTGGAGGCGATCATCACTTCAAAGATGTGCGCACCTATGACGAATTTAAAAATGCAGTGAGCGTGCGCGACTACGAGTCGCTGAGCAATTATTTCAACCGCGTAAAAAATGGCGAGCCCAATTTGCTCTGGCCCGGCAAGCCCATTTACCTATCCAAAACATCGGGCACCACTTCGGGCGTCAAGTACATTCCCATCACCCGCGAGTCTATACCCAATCACATACACGGAGCGCGCAACGCACTGCTCATGTACATCAACGAAACGGGCAAGTCCACATTCACCGACAAGAAAATGATTTTCCTTTCGGGCAGCCCTGTGCTCGAACAAATTTCAGGCATACACACAGGTCGCCTGTCGGGAATCGTAAACCACCACGTACCGCAATACCTGCGCGGCAACCAACTGCCTTCGTATGCCACCAACTGCATTGAAGACTGGGAGAAAAAAGTAGACGCCATCGTAGACGAAACCGTGCATCAGGACATGAGCCTGATCAGCGGCATACCGCCATGGGTGCAGATGTACTTCGACAAACTGACCCAGCGCACAGGCAAATCGGTGAAAGATATTTTCCCCGACTTTTCGCTCTTCGTGTATGGTGGCGTCAACTACGAACCCTACCGCAGCGGCATAGAAGCCAGCATAGGCAAGCGCATCGACAGCATAGAACTATACCCTGCCAGCGAAGGTTTTATCGCCTACCAGGATAGCCAGCAACACGAAGGCCTGCTGCTCATCACCGACTCGGGAATCTTCTATGAATTTATTCCGGTAGATGAATACTTCAACGACAACCGCACACGCCTCAGCCTGCGCGATGTACAAGTGGGCGTAAACTACGCCATCGTCCTCAATACCAACGCAGGGTTGTGGGGCTACAGCATAGGCGACACGGTGCGCTTTACTTCACTCCACCCACCCCGTCTGGTGGTGACGGGCCGCATCAAACATTTTATCTCCGCCTTTGGCGAACATGTGATAGGCAAAGAAGTGGAAGAAGCTTTTCTGAGCGCGCTGCGCAGCTGCGGTGGCGAGGCTACCGAGTTTACCGTAGCACCACAGGTAGCACCTGCCAGCGGGCTGCCCTACCACGAATGGTTTATTGAATTTACCCGCCCACCGCAGAACATGGCCGCCTTTGCCCAACACCTCGACCAGGCCATGAGCGCTCAAAATATTTACTACAAAGACCTGATAGCAGGCCACATCCTGCAGCCGCTGCACATTTCGCTGGTGGCGCGCGATGGCTTTATCAACTACATGCGCGCGCAGGGCAAACTGGGCGGGCAAAACAAACTGCCACGCCTGGCCAACGACCGCACCATAGCAAACGCACTGCAACCTTACATACTCAAGCCATGACACAACCCGAAACTGCACCCAGGCGCGTAGCCATTTTGGGCTCCACCGGATCTATCGGCACCCAGGCGCTGGAAGTAATGGCGGCACTGCCCGGCCATTTTGTGGCGGAGGTGCTCACCGCTCAAAGCAAAGCCACGCTGCTCATAGAGCAGGCCATAGCGCACAAGCCCAACTGCGTGGTGATAGGCGACAAAGAAAAATACCGCGCGGTGGCTGACGCGCTGCAACCGCACGACATAAAAGTATATGCCGGCCGTGAGGCACTCATGCAGGTAGTGGAGATGGAGAGCATCGATATTGTACTCACCGCGCTGGTGGGGTACGCAGGCCTGGAACCCACACTGCACGCCATCGAACACAAAAAACCCATCGCGCTGGCCAACAAAGAAACACTGGTGGTGGCCGGTGAACTGGTCACCGAAACTGCGCGCAAGCACAACGTCAATATTTATCCTGTCGACTCCGAACACTCGGCCATATTTCAATGCATGGCGGGCGAATGGCACAACCCCATCGAAAAGGTAATCCTCACCGCTTCGGGTGGTCCGTTTCGCGGACGCGATGCCGCATTCCTGCGCACCGTTACCAAAGCCGATGCGCTCAACCACCCCAACTGGGCCATGGGCGCCAAAATAACCATCGACTCTGCCACGCTCATGAACAAAGGCCTGGAGATGATAGAAGCGCGCTGGCTTTTCAACCTGCGCACCGATCAGGTGGAGGTAATCGTGCACCCGCAGTCGGTGATACACAGCATGGTGCAGTTTGAAGACGGCAGCATCAAAGCGCAGATGGGAATTCCCGACATGAAACTGCCCATACAATATGCGCTCGGCTATCCGCAGAGAATAGCCAACAGCTTTCCACGCTTTGACTTTACGCGCTACCCGCAACTCACTTTCGAACAGGCCGATACCAAAACTTTTCGTAATCTTGCACTCGCTATCGAGGCGATGCAAAGAGGCGGCAACGCGCCATGTGTGCTCAACGCTGTCAATGAAGTGGCGGTAGACGCATTCCTCAAAGATAAAATCACATTTGCCGAAATCCCCGATATCATTGAATCGTGCCTTGCCAAAACCGCTTTCGTATCGCGGCCCGCGCTACACGATTATATAGAGAGCGACCGCGCCACACGGCAGGCAGCATTTGAATTAACAACAACATAACAACAACAATATGACCGGATTAGTGATGGCAGGCCAGCTTATACTGGGACTGGCAATAATGGTAACACTGCACGAGCTTGGCCACTTTATGGCAGCACGCGCTTTTGGCATCAGGGTAGAAAAATTCTACCTCTTTTTTGATGCGTGGGGATACAAACTATTTAGCTTCAAAAAAGGCGACACCGAGTATGGTGTGGGTTGGTTGCCGCTGGGTGGCTATGTAAAAATAGCGGGCATGATAGACGAATCGCTCGACAAAGATGCCTTGAAAGCCGAGCCGCAGCCTTGGGAATTTCGCAGCAAGCCTGCATGGCAACGCCTTATTGTAATGGTAGGCGGTGTGGCGATGAATATCATATTGGGCGTGGGCATATACTGGATGCTGACCTACAAATATGGCGAAAAACAATTGCCTATAAGCGAACTTTCCAATGGCATAGTAGCCAGCGCAGCCGCGCAGGGTATCGGCATAATGAGTGGCGATAAAATTGTGAAGATCAACGGCAAACAAGTAAAATATTTCAGCGAACTCATAAGCGCGGAAGTGTTGCTGGGCAACGCCATACTCACCATAGACCGCGATGGCAATGTGATGGATATAAAAGTGCCGGCCGATTTAATAGAGCAAATAAGCGAACAGGAAGACATCCCATTTGTGTCTGAGCGATTTAGATTTACCGTGCGCGAGGTAATGCCGGGCACAGGCGCAGAGAAAGGCGGGCTGCAACCGGGCGATGCCATAGTGGGCGTAGATTCCATACAAATTGAATTCTACGACCAGTTTCAAAAAGCGGTGAGCGGCCGCAATAGCCAGCAGTTAGCGCTGGCCATCAAACGCAACGAAACTATCGACACGCTTCAAGTGCAACTTGATGAATTTGGTGTGCTGGGTTTTTATCCCGCGCCCGAAGATTTTACATACGACACCAAAACATATGGTTTGTTCGAATCGCTGAAACTTGGTGCTGACAAAGCTTTTCATGCATTGTTTGTAAGTGTCAAAGGACTGGGCAAAGTATTTAAAGGCGAAGTGTCTGCCAGCAAATCGCTGCACGGACCCATCGGCATCGCCAAAATATATGGAGGCGAGTGGGACGTAAACCGTTTCTGGATTATCACCGGTTTGTTATCTATGGTGCTCGCGTTTATGAACATGCTGCCCATACCCGCGCTTGACGGAGGCCACGTAATATTCCTCACCATCGAAGCGGTGAGTGGTTACAAATTCTCCGACAACTTTATGGAAAAAGCACAGATCACCGGCATGATTATTTTGCTGGCGCTGATGTCGTTTGCCATTGGCAATGATGTGTGGAAACTATTTGGGTAAACCTCCCCGATTTTCTTTTTTTATTAGCAGTCTACCTGCTCACCACCACCTTACTCATTGCGGTGAACTCCGCGTGGTGTGTTTTCAATAAATACATGCCTGGCTTTAGCGTGGCAATGTTTATTTGTTTGGTGGTTTGTGTGAGTGTGCCACGCAACACCTGGTGGCCAAGCATATCTTGTAATGTGTATGGCACCGGTTGCCCATTGTGCGCTGGAAGCGCAAGGGTGAAGTGCGTGGTGGCAGGGTTGGGGTAAACTTTGATTTGATTCGCCTTCAAAGGTTCAGCAGTACCTACCGTTGAAACACTGTAAATGTTTGTCCAAATTTTATAATTGTTGATGGGTATTGTTCCATCAGCGCTCCAGGTTTGCACAAAAAAATCCTTTGCCGCACTTAATTGGTTGGATTCTTGTGACCAAATATTTTGACTTAAAAAATTTGGTGCTGAAAGAAAGTTCCCGCCCAATGGTGTTAGGTTAGTATCAAGGTATTGGGTAAACAGCTGAGAACAGTTAAGACAACCAATTGCATTTCGATTGTCATTCCAAGTAATGACTAGTCGATCCAAGTCACTCATGACTCCAATCACTGGTTTGCTTCTGCCAATTGGACCTACAAAATTGTCATCATTAAGCTTCATCCAAGCGGTATCTTGAACTATTCTTGAAGGTGTTGGTTGTACAGGGCTGGTTACATAAGCAGGATCCAACTTAAATTTTGAGATAACTGTGTTTCCATAGGAGTTTGGAAACTGCTTTACAGTTGTTGCATACAAACTACCTCTATAAAAGTATATATCCCAAGGTGGATTTAATGAATCCATTTGAAGTACATCCCAATTAAACCAGATACTATCGAGTTTTTGCCCTTTATCATTCACCCTGATGGAAACCATCTGTCGTGCATTGGGAGGTAATGTATCTTTTATAAAAAGGCTCACTAGAATGGTGGTGTCGTTTATTGCCAATTGTGAAATCCAAGGAGCCTCAGTCCAATGTCTGCCCAAGTAGGTATAGTTCCCGTTTATAGCGTGATTACTATTATGCGTTTGAACAAAAAAATCACGCGTTGTTCCATTGTCTCCTAACACTCTGTCACGTATTACAAATGCATAGTTGCCGTTTGGGAATGACACTGCCGCTCCCGCCTGATACAGGCTACCATTGTTAACTGTTGCTTTTATCGGAATTCCAATTTTATTGCCTGATATGTCTATGCGTTGATAATATAAATTGTCTTCCGCGTACAACAGATTTTCAGTCTTCCATGAAATAATAAATTCATTAGGTGATATAAATGCAATGCTAGGTGAGGTAGCAATGAGAGAATCAACGGACAATTCAAGTGTGTCAATGTCGTGTATAATATTTCCCCAACGATCATTTACTTTATAAAAAACGCCAAAATCAAATTGCCCAATTCCCCATTCAACCCAAGTATAAACGATAATATCACCATTGGTTTTCACATCAGAATTGCCAAACACATCACCAAATTCATAATAATCATAATTATTAGGGATGAGATAACTGTCAGGATGAACAAGCAATTGCGCGCTGGCCTGATGGCCGCTAAACCAAAATACAAGCAGAAAGAAAAATTTAATTACTGATTTCATTATT
>JBBKVM010000057.1:0-3700 GCA_037968415.1 Bacteroidia bacterium
TAATTAAAACAGCTTCTATTTGGTTCGTTGTATTTAAGAATTTGCTTAATTAATGAAAAACGTATATATTTGTTGCGACAATAATTTTCAACACATCAAACAATGGAAAAAATTCAATCGTGTATCAGGATATATGCTGACAAAGTTCAGATTGACAATTGTAGAGAAATACTGCAAGCCAACGACACAGCATTTGGACAACTGAGCAGCTTATTGGCTCTTGCAGGCAATGAAGTGAGGCTAAAGATCTTATTTCTGTTGGAAGAAGAAAATGAACTCTGTCCCTGCGACCTTTCCGATATTCTGGGAATGAGCATCCCTGCCGTTTCGCAACATCTAAGAAAACTGAAAGACGGAAATATTATTGAAGGCAGAAGAGAAGGGCAAACTATTTTCTATTCTCTCAAACCTGAACAATTAAAATTACTTAGACCATTTTTTAAACATATTATTAATCATTCCCAAAAGGAAACAGCATGAATATGAATGCAAAACCGGGGAAACTTGCAGGTGCAAGTATCCTTTCCGCAGTGGCAGCATCCTTATGTTGCATAACACCTGTTCTAGCCCTCGTTTCAGGTGCGGGAGGCATAGCTTCTTCGTTTACCTGGCTTGAACCAGCAAGACCTTACTTAATTGGATTTACCATTTTAGTGTTGGGTTTTGCCTGGTATCAAAAACTAAGACCCCGAACAGCCGAAGAAATACAATGTGCTTGTGACGAGGATGAGAAACCACCTTTTATGCAAACCAAAAAGTTTCTGGGAATTGTCACTGTATTTGCAGTTCTGATGATGGCGTTTCCCTACTACGGAGATATATTCTACCCCAAAGTGGACAAAGAAATTATGATCGTTTCTTCTGACAATATCCAGGAAGTGACATTTAATGTGAGTGGTATGACTTGCTCAAGTTGCGAAGAACACGTGATTCATGCTGTGAATGAATTACCCGGAATTATTAGTGTTTCAGCCAATAGTGATGAAGCTTCTGCTCACGTAAAATTTGACAAATCTAAAACAGACATTGCGTTTATTACAAAAGCAATTGACGCAACTGGCTACACAGTTACCGAAGAAGATATAAAATAACACTAATGAATAAAGAAAACATAAAACTCGATGTCACTGGAATGACTTGCGCCAACTACGCCACAGGCATTGAAAAATTACTCTCTAAGAATGAAGGTGTACTTGAAGCCAAAGCAAGTCATGAAAGTGCAAGCTGTGAATGTGCTTTTGATCCTTCTAAAACAAACAAAGAAGAAATTGTGAATTCGATTAATGAAACAAAAAGCTACCAAGTCACATCGGCTATCAGCGTTGAAAACACAAACACCACTCATTTTGATTTAATCATTGTAGGTGGAGGTTCGGCTGCATTTTCGGCAGCAATAACGGCAGAAAGTTTGGGGCTATCTACTTTAATGGTAAATGCCGAATTGGATTTTGGTGGAACTTGTGTAAATGTGGGCTGTGTGCCATCTAAATTCTTGATCCGTGCAGGAGAAACTGCTTATCATGCCACACACTCTAACTTTTCAGGCATCAAACCCAAAGGAGTTGAAATTGATTTTGCTGAAGTAATCAAGCAAAAGAAAATCTTGGTTGCTAGTCTGCAAGAGAAAAAATATATGGATGTGGTAAGTGATTTTAAGAACCTGA
The DNA here is from genome assembly GCA_037968415.1 of Bacteroidia bacterium. Taxonomy (GTDB): domain Bacteria; phylum Bacteroidota; class Bacteroidia; order AKYH767-A; family JBBKVM01; genus JBBKVM01. The sequence goes on from JBBKVM010000057.1 coordinate 1,665, forward strand.
AAATGTTAACTGGATGGGCTGAATTTAAAGACAATATAACGATTATTGTTGACGGAAAGACGGAATACACCGCCTTGAAGTTTATCATAGCCACAGGAGCCACCACTAATATTCCAAATATTGAAGGCTTAAATGATATTGACTATCTGACCAATGTTACACTTTTTGATCTTGAAGAAAAGCCCGAAAGCATTACCATCATGGGTGCAGGCTATATAGGCCTGGAAATAGCAACGGCATACGGGCGCCTAGGCGTAAGAGTACGCATTATAGAATTTACCGACCGTGTGCTGAGAACCCAGACAGCGGATATAAGTAAAGAATTGGAAACGCACATGCAAAATGAAGGTATTGAGATCCTTCCCAACTACCGAGCTGTTAAATTTGAGAAGAAAGGCAACGAAACTATTATTCATTGTAAACTTCCTGATGGATCAATTATCCAAATTGTGGAGCATGGGAAAGTTGTTGTTGCCACCGGCACAAAACCAAATACATCTAAATTGGGATTGCAAAATATTGACTTAAAGCTAAACAACACGGGGCATATATTGGTAAACGAAAAGATGTTAACCAATAAAGCTAACATCTATGCTGTAGGCGATGTAAACACAACACCGGCATTTGTGTATACAGCTGCCTTTGAAGGGAAGATTGCAGTTGAGAATGCATTTTCGGGAGCAGAGAAAGAAGCCGACTACTCCTCATTACCTTGGGTGGTTTTTACCGACCCGCAAATAGCAGGAGTAGGATTGGACGAAGCCCAAGCTGAGGCTCAGAATATTCCTTTTGAAGTTTCTAAAATAGAATTGAAAGATGTGCCAAGAGCAATGGCAGCAAACGATACCCGGGGTTTTATCAAACTTATTCGCAGTTCCGAAACAGATAAATTAATAGGCGCAAGAATTGTTGCGCCAGAAGGAGGAGAACTTATTCAGCAACTTAGTATGTCCATCAAATACGGGTTGACGGTTCAAGACCTTGCAGAGAGTTTTTATCCATACCTTACATTGGGCGAAGGAATAAAATTGGCAGCCATTACATTTGGAAAGGATATTTCAAAATTGAGTTGCTGTGCTAGTTGATACGCTAATACAGAATAAAATTTAACTGAGATTTCTGAAGTTGCGGGAGTAAAACTTACTTCGCGAGAACGCAGAGAAAAACGATAAATATTAATGTAGGGTAAAGCACATAAACCTCAGTATCACCGCGTGATTTTGCAATGTGCATTTCAAATCTCCGCAAAAAAAAAACGTTCTAAAGCTTCGCCTTGATCTTATCCTTCAGCTCCTGATTTTCCTCCACAGCAACATCCTTCTCCGAACCTAATTTAGTATGCAGCATCTTATCAATAGTCTTACTTTGTTTTTCATAGAGGGTGCATGCATCACACATGCTAGTATGAAGAACCAAATTTACTTTCTCAAAAACCGTTAAGCCGAAAAGTGATCTTTTCTCTATCAGCTCCGTAGCTTTGCGGCAAGAGATCATCATTTTGCGAACAAGATTCATATCGTACTTATTTATTAAACCAATTTTTATCAAGGCATTTCCTCAATTGCAGTTTGGCTCTGTGAAGAATCTGCCAATAGTTAGTCGTAGAGATCTCCAATTCCTGACAGATGAGTTCTGGTTTTTTCTCCTCCAGATATTTGAGGCGTAAGGCAGCATGCCAGCTAGGCGGCAATGCCTCCATGCACTGTTGCAGGATATTATTAAACCGTGCATCATCCAGCACATGCTCAGGCTCTGCTGTCCATTCCTGAGGACTGTTTGTCTTGAGCCATCTCCCATCACTATCGAATAGAGTCTCGAAGAGAGAGACGCTTCCCTCATCGCTTTGCAGTTGCTCACTTACCGTTGGGTTTTTGTATTGTTTGCGATAATAATCGTTGATCTTGTTGTTGAGAATAGAAAAGAGCCAGGTCTTAGGCTTACTGTCACCTTTGAACTTTCCATAAGACTGCACCGCTGCCAAAAAAGTTTCCTGCACCAGATCTTCGGCTGTCTCCTTTGAAGATGTTTTGTGCAAG
>JBBKVM010000058.1:0-20457 GCA_037968415.1 Bacteroidia bacterium
CTTCAGGCGCGCTTGCCGAGGCCATCAATGCTGCTTTTGGTTCTTTTGCCGATTTCAAAACAAAATTTGGCGAAGCGGCAGCCACAAGATTTGGCTCAGGCTGGGCCTGGCTGATAGTGAAAGACGGCAAACTTGTCGTGACCAGCACCCCTAACCAAGACAATCCGCTGATGGATGTGGCCGATACTAAAGGTACGCCAGTACTCGGATTGGATGTATGGGAGCATGCTTACTATTTGCACTATCAAAACCGTAGACCTGATTATGTAGCCGCATTTTGGAATGTGGTAAACTGGGACGAAGTGTCCAAAAGGTTTGCTGCTGCAAAATAAATTCAAAGCTTTATAGTGATGAAAGGCTCCCTCGGGAGCCTTTTTTATTTGTGCTGCATACAATAAAGAGCGCGGCAAACTCATTTTGTGGTAAAGCGATAACAAAATGCACGCGACTGCGTATCAGAAACCGAACCTAACCCCTAACCAAGCCCGCTGATGAAATTCATCAGGCGTTTCGCCATTGTATTATTTACAATTGTAGCCCTATTTGTAGTGGCTGGTTTTGTGTTGTCGGCCATGTATGGCGACAAAGCCAAGGAATATCTTCTTACCGAAGTGAATGCCCGATTGAAAACCAAAGCGGAAGTGGGCGAAGTCGGGTTTTCGATTTTCAAGAATTTCCCCAATGCTTCTATTTATCTCAAAGATGTGAAGTTAGAAGAGGATGTAGATTCCAAAGTCAAGAATTTGCTTTTTGCTGCTTCCGAAGTTCGATTAATCTTCAGTGTGTTTAGTTTGTTTTCAGATAATATCACTGTAAAGAAAATAAGCATCCACCATGGCAACTTCAATATTTATATTGACGAAAATGGCAAAGGCAATTACAACATACTAAAACCAAGCACTGGCGAAGGCGACAACAAGGACTCAGGATTTGAACTTGAAAAAGTTTTGTTTGAATATGTAAAGTTGTCGTACGTCAATAACAAAGACAAACAACTGTTGCAAACAGTTATCCGTGATGGCTCGTTGTCAGGCAAATTTGCAAGCGACATTTATGACCTTAAAGTGGACATTGACATGTTGGTGGAACGATTTGCAATCAACGACATTAATTACGTGGAACAGAAAGAGTCAAAACTTTCGTTGGCATTGGTGGTGGATGACAAAAATTCGAAATACACTTTTGGTAAGAGTGGCATTGCCATTGCCGGATTGAAGTTTGATGTAAATGGGTGGGTGCAGAATGGCGAAAAATATACCGACATGGATATGGAAGTGACGGCACACTCGGCAGAAGTGTCGGCCTTCTTAAGCATGCTGCCACCGCGTTTTGCCGAGCACTTCAAAGACTACACATCGCAGGGAAAATTTTCTTTCAACTCAACCATCAAAGGCCGGTCGGACAGCAAGCAATCACCAGCTGTGAATGTGGATTTTTCTATCGCTGACGGATACCTCAAACCCAAAGGCAGCCCTGCTGCACTCGAAAAATTAAACCTTGAAGGCACCTACGCAAACAAGCCCGATCGATTTCAACTGAATCATTTCAACGCCATGCTGGGCAACAAGCCGGTTGAAGGCAACTTGCGGCTTGAAGACTTTGACAACCCACTGCTGAGTTTTAACACCAAAGCGGTTTTTGATCTCAATTATCTTAGCCACTTTATTCCTATCGACACACTGCAAGAGATACATGGTGAACTCACTGTGAACGCTTCATTTGCCGGATATTTAAAGGAAATTCCGCGCAAAGACCTAAGCAATTTGCACAAAATTACCGCCTCGGGCGAAATGACGGTGAAAGATGCTCGCTTTAAACTCAAGAAAAATCCGCTTGAATTTAAAGACATGAATGGAACAGTGAAGTTCAACAACAGCGACATAGAAGTAAACGGTTTTACCGGCAATATTTCAAACTCTGATTTTGCGCTCACCGGAGTGTGTAAAAACTTGTTGCTTTATGCACTTACCAAGGACCAGAATGCGCGTATCGAAGCCAGTTTGGTGAGTAAAAATATTGACCTCAACGAATTGCTCCAGAGTAAATCTAATGTAACGACTACTGCTGACACAGCCTATGCGCTCAGCTTTTCTCCGCGCCTAAGCTGCGACCTCACGGTGTTCATCAACGACATGAAGTTTCGCAGATTTCATGCGGAAGACATCAAAGGAAAAATGCTTTTGCGCAATCAGATGCTTACCACTTCGCTTTTGCGGTTTAAGTCGATGGATGGAAACGTGAGTATACAGGGCGACATAGACGCCTCGCGCGGCAGCCGCATATACATTGCCTGCGCTGCCGAGATCAGAAAAATGGACATCAACAAATTGTTTTACCAAATGGAAAATTTTGGACAAACTATGTTGGTTGACAAGAATATAAAAGGTATAGCCAATGCCGACATACAGTTTTCATCAGAGTGGAGCCGCGCGCTGGTAGCAGATATGGACAAGATATACTCAAAGGCCACCATCACCATTGACAATGGACAGCTTATTAATTTCGAGCCCATGCTGGCGCTTTCAAAATATATTAAGGTATCGGAGTTGCGCGACATAAAATTCTCTACGCTGCAGAATCAAATAGAAATAAAGAAACAGCTAATTTACATTCCCTCAATGGAAATTCGCAGTAGCGCGTTGGATCTTACTGCATCGGGCGTGCATAGTTTCGACAACATCATCGATTACAAATTGCAGTTGTTGCTATCGCAACTGCTGGGTAAAAAAGTACGTGAAAGCAGCACGGAGTTTGGCGATATTAAAGATGATGGCCTGGGGCGTACAAGTGTTTTTATCGCCATGAAGGGCAAGGCAGACGACCCTAAATTCACTCTCGATAAAAAAGCAGTAACCCAAAAAATTGCTCAAGAAATAAAAGAAGAAAAGCAAACATTCAAGGGTGTGTTGAAGCAAGAACTGGGTTTGTTTAAAAAAGACTCGACAGTGGTGGTGCCATCCAAAAAACAAGGTAGCCGCGATGTGATAGGAATAGACCGTGGAGAAGACGAACCCAATAATGAAAAGCAGTCCAGTAAAACTGACCGGAAGCGGCAGAACGCTTTCCGAAATTTTTTCAATAAGTCAGAAGAATAAATATCTTCACGACTGTAAACATTCCTGATGAATATATACACCCGTAAACAACGGTGGAAACTGCTGCTACTGATTTTTGCATTGATGATCAGTGCCACTTCGCTTTGGTATACCAACAAACTGGTGAAAAGGCTGTCGGCCGAGGAGAAAAAGAAAGTGGAGCTGTGGGCGCAGGGCACTCGCGAGCTGGCCACATTGCCCGATGATTTTGGTCCCATCGGATTTGTGTTTGAGGTCATCACCAACAACAATACAGTTCCGGTTATTTTATCAAATGAGGAGGATGAAATAATTTCTTACCGCAACCTCGACTCTTTGAAATCGCGTGAGCAAAAGTATTTGGTGGAACAGCTGGCCATCATGAAAGAAGAGCGAGAACCCATTGTGATAACGCTTCCCAACGGACAGCACAATTATATTTATTATCGTGAAAGCACACTCCTAACTCAACTGCGGTATTACCCTTATTTTCAGTTGGGCGTTATCGCATTGTTTTTACTTGTTTCTTATTTGGCATTCAGCGCTTCGCGCAATGCGGAACAAAATCAGGTGTGGGTGGGCATGGCGAAAGAAACCGCCCACCAGCTGGGCACACCCTTGTCATCGCTGATGGCATGGGTGGAATATTTGAAGATGAAAGGCACCGATGCCAGCTACATTGTAGAGATATCGAAAGATGTAGAACGACTCAACGTAATCACCGAAAGATTTTCGAAAATAGGTAGCGCACCAGCCCTCAAGAAAGAAAACATACTCACTGTGCTGCAGCACTCAATGGACTACATGCGATCGCGCGTATCGAGCAAGGTAATCATGGAGCTGCGTCCTCGTGTTGATTACGACCTGATGATACCCATCAACACACCGCTGTTTGAATGGGTAATAGAAAACCTGTTGAAGAACGCAATTGATGCGATGGAAGGAAGCGGGTCGGTGACGATAGATGTTTCAGACCAGCAACAATTTGTGTACATAGACCTGTGCGACTCGGGCAAAGGGTTGACCAAGTCGAGGTTTAAAACCATTTTCAAACCGGGCTTTACGACCAAGAGCCGTGGGTGGGGACTGGGGTTGTCGCTTTCGAAGCGCATCATAGAAGAGTACCATGGCGGGCAGATTTTTGTGCGCAGTTCGGAATTAAACAAAGGCACTGACATCCGCATTGTTTTGAATAAGAGTCATAACAGTTAACTTAGGAGAATAAATAAAAGCAAATGGCGGGCATCTACATACATATTCCTTTTTGTAAGCAGGCTTGTCACTATTGCGATTTTCATTTCAGCACCAACCTGAAGTATACGCATGACATGGCCCAGGCGCTGTCTGCTGAAATAGAACTACGACAATCTTATCTGAACAACGAACCAGTCAGTACTATATATTTTGGCGGAGGCACACCCTCTATTCTCAAGCCAGATTACATTGCCGAAATCATCAACACCATCAACAGCAACTTTGAGGTGGACTCACATGCCGAGATTACCCTGGAAGCAAACCCTGATGATATTAGTGCATTGCATTTAGAGGGATGGAGACACGCGGGCATCAACAGATTGAGCATAGGCATACAGTCATTTCGCGATAGCGACCTACAATGGATGAATCGTGCACACACAGCGGCAGAAGCCACCACCTGTGTGAAGGCAGCGCAGGCCAAAGGGTTCAATAATATAAGTATAGACCTTATATATGGGTTGCCTGATTTGGATGAAGCAGCATGGCATGATAATGTTCAGCAGGCACTCGCGCTGGGCGTACCGCACATCTCGGCCTACTGCCTTACAGTAGAACCGAAAACCGCCCTGGCCAGTTTTATTAAAAAAGGCACAGCACGCAATGTAGACGAGCAGCAAGGAGCAAGGCATTTTGAAATCCTGATGCACCAAATGCACAAGGCAGGTTATGAGCATTATGAAATCTCTAACTTCTGTCGCGATCAGCATTATTCAAAACACAACACTTCGTATTGGGATGGTGTATCGTACATGGGCATCGGGCCCTCTGCACATTCCTTTGATGGGACTACACGACAGTGGAACGCGTCTGGCAACCATGCTTATATAGAAACTGTGATGAAAGGAGACGTTCCCTTTGAATCGGAATCGTTGGACAATATTACACGCTACAACGAGTATGTGATGACTACCCTGCGCACGCAATGGGGACTCGATCTGTTGCATGTGCAAGCCATTTGGGGTCATGCATGGTGCGATTATTTATTGCGCGAAGCCAAGCCCTACTTAGCTTTGCAGGAATTACAACTGGTAAACGATACCATGCTTTTATTGACCGACAAAGGAAAATATTTTGCCGACCGCATTGCCAGCGACCTATTTATGACGCATGAAAAAGACGGACTGGCGATGGACTCACCTATCTCCGTTTAGCACACTTTTATTATGATAGCATCTATTATCCATCAAGGAAAAACGCTTAAAGCAGATCTTTCTCAGCCGCTTGATATCAGCATACCGTTGCGGGCGGGCGAAAAAGGTGTGACGGCTTTTCATATTCCGGCCATGCGGATGGAGCCTTTTTCGATGGGCTCGTTTACGGGTGCGGTGGCTGCGGGGGCGGGTTGCAATGTGAACAACATTCACTACAACCCCCACGGCAATGGCACACACACCGAAACCATTGGACACATTACCAAGAAAAATTTTCCGGTGAGCGATGTGTTTGAAAAATATTTTTTTACGGCCTTATTAATTACCGCTCATCCGCAGGCTGACGCGGAGGGCAACCGCGTGATAAGCCTTTCCGATATTCAACCGGCATTGGCAGGAGATGTGCCCGAAGCGGTAATCCTACGCACTATGCCAAACCCGGCAAGTAAAATGCATCAACAATACAGCGGTAGCAACCCAGCCTATCTGCACCACGAAGCCGCCACGGCCCTTGCAACACGGGGCGTGATGCACCTGTTGTTGGATGTGCCCTCGGTAGACCGCGAAGAAGATGGCGGCAAGTTGCTCGCCCACCACGCCTGGTGGCAACAGCCCGCAGCCCCGCGCACACGCGCGACCATTACCGAGCTGATATATGTGCCCGATGCCATAGCTGATGGCCTTTACCTGCTGAATATGATGGTGCCCGGTATAGATAATGACGCTACCGCCAGCAAGCCGGTGCTGTACAGAATTTTGTAAACGTGCGCCAAAAATTCTCAGCCTGAGGCAATTGCCTTGTATGCACTGCGTTTCTTATCTTTGTAACTCGTTTTACTACAAGCATGAAAGCCACTCCCGGTCCGTTACTAAAAACCATCAACTATCCCGCTGATCTGCGCAAACTGAGCGAAGACCAGCTCGATCAGGTATGTGATGAGTTGAGACAGTTTATTATCGACACCGTATCGGTGAATGGAGGCCACTTTGGCGCCAGCCTGGGCGTGGTGGAGATGACTGTAGCATTGCATTATGTGTTCAACACCCCGGTAGATCAGGTGGTGTGGGATGTGGGCCATCAGGCGTATGGACACAAAATACTCACCGGCAGGCGCGAGCAGTTTCATACCAACAGAATTTATGAAGGGCTGAGTGGATTTCCCAAACGATCGGAGAGTGAGTACGACACCTTTGGCGTGGGCCATTCATCTACATCAATATCCGCAGCGCTCGGCATGGCGGTGGCTTCGCGCCACCTTCAGCAAAAAGATAAACAACACATTGCTGTGATAGGCGATGGCGCCATGACAGCCGGCCTGGCTTTTGAAGGGTTGAATCATGGAGGCGTAGAAAACACCAACCTGTTGGTGATACTGAACGACAACTGCATGTCTATCGATCCGAATGTGGGTGCGCTCAAAGAGTACCTGACGGATATCACCACCTCGCATGCATACAACAAAGTGAAAGATGAAGTGTGGAAGCTGTTGGGTAAGATCAGCAAGTTTGGACCTGACGCACGTTCACTTGTGCAGAAAGTAGAAGGCGGAATTAAATCTGCGCTGCTCAAGCAAAGCAACTTATTTGAATCACTGAAGTTTAGATACTTCGGACCTATAGACGGGCACGATGTGCACCATTTGGCCAAGGTGCTTGCCGACCTGCGCGACATACCCGGCCCCAAAATATTGCACTGCCTTACGGTGAAAGGAAAAGGATATGACCTGGCAGAGCAGGACCAAACCAAGTGGCATGCACCGGGGTTGTTTGATAAAATAACCGGTGAAATATTTAAGCCGGCAAGCAGTGGCCCCAAGCCACCCAAGTATCAGGATGTATTTGGACACACCATCGTAGAGCTTGCCGAGAAAAATGCAAAAATAATGGGCGTTACGCCCGCCATGCCTTCGGGTTGTTCACTCAACATCATGATGAAAGCCATGCCCGACAGGGCTTTTGACGTAGGCATAGCCGAGCAGCATGCAGTAACATTTAGCGCGGGGCTGGCCACGCAGGGGCTCGTGCCTTTCTGCAATATTTATTCTTCGTTTATGCAACGCGCCTACGATCAGGTGGTGCATGATGTAGCGCTGCAAAATCTCAACGTAGTGTTTTGCCTCGACCGCGGTGGCATAGCCGGGGCTGATGGCCCTACGCACCATGGCGCTTTTGATCTGGCTTACATGCGATGTATTCCCAATATGATAGTGTCTGCACCCATGAACGAAGAAGAACTACGCAACCTTATGTATACTGCTTCGCAAGATGACATGGGACCTTTTACCATACGCTATCCGCGGGGCAACGGTGTGATGGTGGAATGGCGGCAGCCGCTCAAGCTGATACCGGTGGGCAAAGGCCGCAAGGTGCGCGATGGCGAAGAGATAGCCATCCTCACCATTGGACACCCCGGCAATTTTGCAGTGCAGGCATGCGATGCGCTGAAGGCCGAAGGATTATTTCCCGCGCATTATGATATGCGTTTTGTCAAACCGTTGGATGAAAAAATGCTGCACGAAGTATTTCAGAAATTCAACAAAGTGATTACCGTTGAAGACGCGTGTGTGCAAGGCGGGTTTGGCAGCGCGGTGCTGGAGTTTATGGCCGACAATGATTACACAGCGCGCGTGCAGCGCCTGGGCATTCCCGATAAGTTTATAGAACACGGTGAACAATCGGAGTTGTATAACGAATGTGGGTTTGATGCCAAAGCCATCATGGATGCCGTTCGCCAGTCGGTAGGCAGCCCGGTGCTGGTGTAAATTTCAAAGACGTTTTATTTCCAAATAAGAATTGCGATGACCAGCACAAATGCCAGCGGTATGCCAACGCAACAAGCCAGAAGAAAACTATTGGTGCGGCTGAGTTTGTTTTTGCCCAGCGCATGCAGCGCGATGGTAAGCAAGTAGGTAGGAACAAAGTACACCGCAAATGCAGGCAAGTGCCGGAGTTGAAAAACATCTGCCACCCCTTTGGTTTCGTGATCAATGTAGATGAGCACCATCACAAAAAAAGCAACCACAATAGCATGTGCCGATAAGGTATATGCGTTGGTGTGTGATGGCATCTTTACCAAACGAAACAATGCTGCTAAAAGTGCAGAGGGGCGTTACAATTCTTCCGCTACTTTCTTGAGGCCTTCGAGCACACTGCCCCAACCACCCGCGCTGTCATTGTACCTTTCTTGGCCTTCGGCTACCAGCGAATAGTCGCCTTGTGTTACTTGCAAATCGGTGCCACCGTCCGTGGACTCCATCACAAAATCTACAGTGAGATAATTAGAAGGGATGTCTTCATATTTGCCGCTCGGGTCAAATACGGTGTATGAAAAATGTGTAGGCGCATCAAGCTTTTTTATGTGTCCGATTACATAGTCAACGCCATCATGCGCGCCCCGCCACACCAGGCTACTGCCCACTTTCCAATCGCTGAGGGTCTCGCAATTAAACATATATTTTTGTGTGTGTACCGGATTGGTCAGCGCATCCCACACTTTTTCGGGCGATGCATCTATGTGTATGGTATTGGTGATGTGCAGTGCTTTGCTCATTATTATATTATTTGATGTTGAAGATACAAAAGCACAGAATAAAGTACTTACTGAAATTCTTAGTATGATAACCTAATGCCTGCGCCCGCGCCCATGTCACTGTCGTAGTGTGTGGTGAGTGAAACATTTTTGGTGAGGATATAACCCAGGCCGGTCATGTATTCTTTGTCGGTGTTTACCATAAAGGCCCAGCGCAGTCGCGGTGTTACAGGTATGTCTTCGCGCATCATTTGAAAACGAAATTTACCCTCGGTGTCGAAACGTGCATCGGCTATCACCAGCCAGGGCAAGGTGTACTCTATGCCAAAGCAAATTTCTTCGCGCTTGTCTTTGGTGCTGGTTTGTCCGAAGAGTGTTTCTTCTATTTCCGATTGCTTGCGGTAACGCCAGTCAAATCCTACGTACGGAAACAACCACTGCATGCTGCCCAGGTACCTGCCAAAATGAGTCTCCACTTCATAGCCATGGTGGTCTTTGTATCCCAGTCGCCACTCGGCCTGCAGTTTCCATCGTGTATTTTGAAACATAGCCTCACCATCATTTCCATTGGTTGCAAAATCATTGGTGGCCATAAAATGAAATGCCCTGTCATCGCGCTTCACTTTGCGAAAAGATTTCACAGGGTCGGGTATTTCGGGATTGGGCGGAGAGTTTTCGTAACTGAATATTCTGCCCATGCCACTCATCATGTGATACAGAATATGACAGTGGAAAAACCAGTCGTTGGTTTCGGTAGCGGCAAATTCTATGGTGTCGGTTTCCATAGGCATAATGTCGAGCACGTTTTTGAGCGGAGCATATTCACCTTGCCCGTTGAGCACGCGGAAGAAATGTCCGTGCAGATGCATGGGGTGTCGCATCATCGAATTGTTAGTCATGATGATACGCACGTTTTCACCTTTGCGAATCAGAATTTTATCTGTCTCTGAAATCGTTTTGTTATTGATGCTCCACACATAGCGGTTCATGTTGCCGGTGAGTTCAAAGTGCAGTTCGCGCACAGGCGCTGGTGGCAGCGTAGTGATGGTGGGCGAGCGCAGCATGGCATAGTTGAGCGTGATGATGTCGGAAGTGGAAGATGCGCTGTGTGCGGCATGGGGGTCTGCTGCTCCGCTTTTTTCTTTTGTTGGTGCATCACCGGATATTTCGGGGTACATCACATTGTTCATGTCCATTTGTTGCAGGCTCATGGCCATGCCCATGTCGTCCATACTGCCATCCATGTTCATCATGTCGTTCATCATTTTCATGCCTTCAAAATATTTGAGCGGGGGCATGCGCGTGGCCAGCTGCCTGATGCCACTGCCCAGCCACAGCGAAGCTGACTTGGTGCGGTCTTCGGAGGTGGCCAAAAACTCGAAGGCGGTGTGGGCGGCCGGAATGGTTACGATGGCGTCATACGTTTCGGACACACCAATGATGAATCGGTCTACCGAAACAGGTTCTACGTCTGCGCCATCGCTGGCTATCACATCCATCTTGCCGCCTGCATACTTCAACCAGAAATAAGTGGAAGCACTTCCGTTGATAATTCGCAACCGCACTTTCTCTCCCGGTTTAAATTGCGGGGCTTCATCCACCGGCATGCCATTAATAAAAAACCGATCGTAGTATACATCGCTTACGTCCATGGCCAGCATGCGTTTCCATTCGTTGTTGAATTTGGTGCCAAAGTGCTTTTGCGCAATGGCTTCACTATAACTTTGCGTAGCGCCCTTTTTGATGGCGTACCAGTCGGAGGCGTTGTGCAGTTTGCGATGCACTTCAAATGGTTTTTCGTTGGTCCAGTCGCTGAGCAGTATGGTGTACTCGCGCAGTGCGTCAGCCGCGCGGTAGGTGGGGTCGGTTTTTCTTTTGTGCACGATGAATGCTCCGTACATACCGCTTTGTTCCTGCAACCTTGTGTGGCTATGATACCAGTAGGTGCCGTGTTGCACAAGCCGGAAAGTGTACAAGTGTGTGCTGCCGGCTTTGATGGGGCGGGTGGTGAGGTAGGGGACACCATCATATTGGTTGGGCAGGATGAGGCCGTGCCAGTGAATGGAAGTTTCGGTTTTCATTTGGTTGTGCACATACAGCACCGCGCTATCGCCTTCGGTAAACTCGAGCTTGGGCATGGGCAGCTGGCCATTTACCGCAATGGCACGAACTGATTTTCCGGTATAATTCACAATTGTGTCGGTGACGTACAGATCGTATCGCACAATGTTTTGTGCTTGCGCACTGGTTACTAAAGTAATCGCGAGCGCGAGGGCTCCAAGAATTATATTGAAAGTCTTATTCGTCATTTGGTTGTTTGTTTGTTCGAACACTTTTATTTTTGGTTGCGTGTTTTAGTTTATTTTTTCACTTTCAACATGCTTGCGTTGATGGCAACAATTACGGTGCTCATGCTCATCAACACTGCGCCCGCGGCCGGACTCAGCAAGATGCCATAATTGTATAGCACCCCTGCCGCCAATGGTAGTGCAAGCACATTGTATCCGGTGGCCCAAAATAAATTCTGTTTCATCTTTCGGAATGTAGCTTTTGCAAACAGGATCAGACTTACAATGTCGGCCGGGTTGCTATTGACCAAAACGATACCGGCTGTTTCGGCAGCGATGTCGCTGCCACTGCCCACCGCAATGCCTACGTCAGCCTGCGCCAGGGCCGGGGCGTCATTCACGCCATCGCCTGTCATGGCTACAAACTCACCTTCCGCTTGCAGTTGTTTTATCTTCTCTAATTTCTGATGCGGTAGTACTTCGGCAAAGAATGTTTTGATTCCCAGCTTTTGCGCAATGGCCGCGGCCACTTTTTTGTTGTCGCCTGTAAGGAGTACCGGAGTGATGTTATGTTCCTTCAACGTGCGCACCGCGTTGGCGGATTCGGGACGCACGGTATCAGATAAGGAAATGAAACCAATGAGCTTGTTGTCAGACAAAACAAAAATTGAAGTCTGTGTGGCGTCAGCATCAAAACTTTCGGGCAGGGGAATGTTGAGCTCGTGCATATATCCCGGACTTACTACTTTGATTTCTTTTCCTTCCACATTGGCTTGCACGCCTTTTCCGGTAATGGCCGAAAAATTTTTGGCTTCTGGTAAGTTCACTTTGTTGTCAGCTGCCTTTTGCATGATGCCGGTGGCGATAGGGTGTTCCGAATTTTTTTCAAGTGCGGCTGCCAGGCGCAAGACTTCATCTGCGGAGGTTTGTTCGGTGGTGGCAATAATTTGCGACACCTCAAATTTGCCAACGGTGAGTGTGCCTGTTTTGTCGAACACCATGGTGGTGATTTTGCGGGCGTTTTCAAAAGCGGTGCGCTTCTTTATCAGCAATCCGTTTTGTGCCGACAAGGCGGTAGACTTTGCCACCACCAGTGGAATTGCCAGGCCCAGGGCGTGCGGGCAGCATATCACAATCACGGTCACCATGCGCTCGATTGAAAAAGCGAGGTCGCGGCCTAAACTATACCATACAGCAAATGTGATGAGCCCGGAAACGATGGCTATGAGCGTGAGCCAGCGCGCGGCTTTGTCGGCCAGCAACTGTGTATTTGATTTAGATTTTTGCGCATCTTTTACCAGTGTAATTACTTGCGAGAGATACGATTCGGCTGCTCCGTGCGATACCGATACAGTCAGCGCTCCGTTGCCGTTGATAGATCCTGCTATCACCTTATCGTCTTTTCTTTTGGCCACCGGCAATGATTCACCGGTAAGCATCGATTCGTTTACATGACTTTCTCCATCGGTGATGATGCCGTCCGCAGTTACTTTTTCTCCGGGTTTAATCAGGATGATATCTTGTGGTTTCAGCGTAGCAGTTTTTACCTCACGCACTGTATCGCCTTCCACCAAATGCGCCTCATCAGGCATGAGCCGCACCAATAGTTCCAACTCGCGCGAGGCTCCGGCTATGGCTTTCATTTCTATCCAGTGGCCCAATAACATCACCAGTATCAGTGTGGCCAGTTCCCAGAAAAAGTCCATGCCATCAAGACCCAACACAGTGGCTACGCTGTATACAAATGCCACCGAGATGGCAAAACCAATCAGCGTCATCATGCCGGGGGCGAGACTTTTCATTTCCTGAACCCAGCCCGAAAGAAACGGCCAGCCGCCATATATAAATACGATGGTAGAGAGCGCAAGCAGTACATATTTATCACCTGCGAAAGTGAAGGTGAAGCCGAGCCAATGTTGAATCATTTCTGACAACAGCATAACCGGTACGGTGAGTGCAAGTACGATGTAGAATCGTTTCTTGAAATCTGCAATCATCATGGCATGATGATCGTGACCCGCATGGCCCATGGGCGCGTTGGATTTGTGCGCATGATGCGTAGCATCAGCGGTTGTATCATGTGAATGTGACATGGTTACAATTTTTTAAAGCGTGAAAAAACACAAGTGAAATAACAGGCAGCCGCAGTTTATGCGGCTACCTGATTGCTTGTTTACTTCTTTATTGTCTCCACTGTTTTTCCGCAGCTCAACATTTTAGAACCGTAGTACGGATTTTTCACAGTGCTTTCTTTGCTCAGCCAGTTGGCGCCTTTGCCTTCATTGGCCATTGGGCAATGTTGGTAGTAAACTGGCGTTTTGGTCGCGTTCACTTTCATCATGGCATACATGTTATCAGAAAGTGAAATGAAGTGATCGCGTTGATGCGGCACATCCTTAGTCTCGGCAATGTGTTCGGCATCAAACTTTAGTTCGTCCATTACTTTCATCCACACGGTGTGCGACTCCATGCTGAGTTGCTTCATCTGCACATTGTTAAGCGCGGCCAGCAGCGCGGCTGATTCTTTTGCTGCAGCTACTCCATCCGATTTTACCAGCGCATCTTTGAGCATGAAGTAACTATCGAAAACAGGCGTCATCGGATCTGATTTCATTGCATTGTCTGCACTCTTGTGATCGTGTTGGTTGTGCATGTTTTCCATGTGCTCAGGTTTTTTTGGCTCATTCGCCACCTTAGTTTCTGGTTTCGCACCATGGTCATGTCCTTCGTGACCGGCCTCCATGGCTGGTTTCTGCTCGGGGTTTTTCTCTGTTATCGCAGCCGTTTTCTTCGTGCGATCGTATTGGCAGCAACCGGGAAGTTTGTTGTAAGTCTCAGAAGGAGCCAGGTATTTGTCGTTGTCGTAACCCGCCAGTGAGATATTTTTAAGCACCTCATCAAGCGTGGTTTTGCGTGTATTGTAGGTGATGGTAGCTACCTTGGTTTCTTTGTTCCATTCGGTAGATGAAACTTTTTTACTGGTGCCGGCAGCTTCGATTGTTTTTTTGCACATGCCGCAGTTGCCTGATACGGTAACCGTTTCGGTTTTGCTGTTGGGGATCTGTGCGTGGGCCATTGTCAAAGACAACAGCATGATGGTTGAAATAAAAATGAAATTTTTCATTGTAATTTGATATTTGATAATTGTAAAATGTAAAACACGAAAATTGCTCAGCCCACAAACTTGTGGCGGTGCATCAATTACAATTTACATCAAATGCGAAATACACAAAGCATCACATGCAAGGGTTGCGTGTGTGCAGGAGGCGGGGCGCCTGTATGTATATGTGGAATGCCGGTATAGGCAATTGTTTCCATTAGGAATGATGAAGGCGGTAAAAATTCGGTGGGCACAGGCACCGGTGCGGGGCCTTGTGTAGCGTCAAGTTTATAGTGAAGCGTGGTAAGTTTTATTTGTTTGTGTTCGTCTGTGCAGCAGTTGCCTTTGTCGTGGTGCATACCGCAATAGCTGCAATCTGCATCTTCGCTGTGCCACAGACTAATGCCTGCAAACTCCTGCATGCAATAGTGCAGATGAAGCGGGGCGCCTGTGGTTGTAACACTGTACAACGCTAATAAAAACATGACTGCTGATTTTTTCACTAAGTACTAAGTTAACGATTCTATTTTCATTCTGGTTTTCTATTAAAGCAACATTGCCAACATCGTGCCGCTCATGGCTATCATCAGCGCATCTTCAATAATGGTCACAGTGCTCATGGGCAGGTTGAATACCGCCCCAAGGCAGGCGCACTGTATCGCTCGCTTGTTGAGTACGCTTTGCAATACGCCCACTATGCTCACACTCATCAGCACAAAGGTGATGCCGTTGGTGAGGATGGGCATGGTGCCGGTGAGATACATGAGCCCCAGGCCCAGCTCGGCAAACGCATATACATAGCCCCAACCTTGCCATCGCCTGGCCACTATGTCGTACATGGTATAGCTTTCTGCAAAGCCGCGCAAGTCGAGCATTTTAAAGAATGAGAATGCGATAAAAAACCCAGCCATAAAAGTATTCATGGCGGTAATGCCATTGAACCCACCCTGGCGTGTGGCCGCTATCAACGTAAGGATAGTAATGAAACCAAACACAACGAGTAAGGGTTTGTATGTTGCCAGCCAGCTTTTGGCTTGCTCGGCAGTTTCGTTGTGGTGGGTGGCGCTTATTTTGTACTTTCCATTTTCGCCACCCAGCGCGGCTTGCAATGTGTCAAGAGAAATATGATTTTGCATGGTGATCACTGCGGTGCCTGCAACTTTAGACACTTCGGCAGCGGTTACACCGGCCAGCTTAAGGAGGCTGCTGCGCACACTGGCTTCGCAGTTTCCGCAGGTCATTCCGGATATGTTATAAGTGTGTGTCATGGTGCGTAGTGTTTGATACAAAGGTGCGACACACGGGCGCCTTTGGTGTTACATAATTTTGGAAATGATTTACATCATTTAAAGGTCTTCAATGTTTTGGCGCTTGTAATCCTTCATGTTTTTGAAGAAGGTAGGCGTGAGACCGGTTTGTTTTTTGAACTGAGCAGAGAGGTGGGCCACGCTGCTATAGCCCAGTTTGAAGGCGATTTCAGAAAGTGAAAGTTCATCGTATATCAGCAGTTCTTTCACCTTTTCGGTTTTTTGCGCGATAAAATACTTTTCGATGGTGGTGCCTTCCACCTGACTAAAAAGATTGCTGAGGTAGGCATAATCGTAAGGAAGTTTTTCTGTGAGCAACGCTGAAAGATTAGTTTGATTCGAACCATCGGAGTGGTGCACCAGTTTCACAATCGTGTTTTTTATTTGTTCGATGATGCGACTTTTACGGCTGCTGATGAGTTCGAAACCCAGCGCGCGAAGTCGCAAGTCTAGCTCCTTGAGTTGACTTGCAGTGGGCTCTTTTTTTAAATGCACTTCTCCCAGTTGCACCAGCAATGGCTGGAGCGAAAGTTTTTCCAGCTCTGCTTTCACCACCATGGTGCAGCGGCTGCACACCATATTTTTGACATAGAGTTTCATAAATGGAAGTGTAAGTAAAATCTGTTATGCAAGATAACGCTTTGTAAAATGAGAGAAAGTGAAGTTGCACTGCGTGGTGTCAAAAATTTATTTTGATTTTTTTATTTGATCAGAAAAAAGTTTTATGTTTGTGCCCACATCAAGAATCCTTTAATGGATACCAACCGATCAAGTTCCCGACACGGTGGTACAGACGATGAGGGGCAGCAGCCCAAATGTGAGGACAATCACTCTCAAAGCTGGCTTGGTGTAACATTATTAAACCTTATAACTGTTACATTATGCAAAAGAAATTCAAATCAATTCGTGTTCATCTTGCAAAAAGTGAACAAACCATCCGCTGTGGTTATCTGCCACACAAACTCACATGGGTGGATGGGAAAACATTATTCAGTGAGTATCCTGGCGGGGTGCTGGTAGAGCGCAAGCACAAGTTTCTGCAAACACAATTCATTCTCACCGGAGCCAAGCGTTGCATGCTTTTTACTTTTGACGAAGACAAAAAGTTTGTCACCATGAAACCCAACCTGAGTGGCAATGACGCGCCATTCTCGTATTACATCTCAGAGCCTTATGTGTTGCTGCTTCCGCCCACAAGGCTGGCCCCTGCATTCGATATCCGTTCCATTCAGATTCTCCGCCAGTGACAAATTAGCTATTCGTTTGGTCAACTTGATTACTCTATCACAACCATCTTTTAGGTGGCTTGCGCGGGGCCGTTGTGCAGCACAAAATAATAGACACCCGCACGCAAGCTGTCGAGTTGCAGTGGTAACTCAGTGCTGCGTAGATATAGTTGGTAGTTGAAATTTAGTTTTTCAACGATGAAATAATTGTATTGACCAAAAGAAAAAGGGTGTTCGCCAAAAGATTAGCATTTGATCCGCATTTTTCAGGTTTTGGGTTAGATTTTAATCTTATTTTAATATAAATTTGATCGCAAGCATATATTGATTTTCTTCAAGTGCGAAATTTGCTTCCATGAAGCAGCTTATCAAATTTTCATTGCATCCTATTTTTTACCTAATAAATAACAACCCCATGAAACTGAAAAACTACCCGAATGTTCTGTGCCTTTTATTTTCGGCACTTATTTTTATTGTTGGATTACTACCACAAAATGCCAACGCACAAGGCTCGCCAAACCTAGTGATAAGCCAGGTGTATGGCGGTGGAGGAAACGCAGGCACCACTTACACGCATGATTTTGTTGAAATTTTCAACCGCTCTGTAAACGCGATAAGTTTGTCAGGTTTCTCAATACAATATGCAAGTTCAGGAGGAACTACTTGGAGTGTGACAGCGTTGAGCGGCACCCTGCAACCGGGACAATATTATCTGATACAACAAGCGGCAGGAACAGGAGGGACAACACCACTTCCTACACCCGATGCAACGGGTAGCATTGCTATGAGTGGTACTTCTGGAAAAGTAGCGCTTGTATTCAGCAACACTGCATTGTCGGGCGGTTGTCCGTTAGGCGGCAATGTGGTCGACTTCGTTGGATATGGAACCAGTGCATCATGTTTTGAAGGCGCAGGCCCCACAGCCACATTATCCAATACTACCGCTGCATTGCGCTTGGTGGGTGGCTGCACCGATACCGACAACAATGCCAGCAACTTTGCCGTAGGCACACCCACCCCGCGCAATACTGCATCACCATTTAATGTATGCGCAGTAACTTGCACTGCCCCTGTGCTTAGCTGCCCCAACAATGTTCCGGCAGTGAGCGGCCCCACAGGCTGTGGCGCCAACGTAACTTTTAACATCATCGCCACAGGCACTTCGCCCAACATCACTGCCACACCTCCTTCAGGATCTTTCTTTCCGGTAGGTGTTACCACAGTCAGCGTAACTGCTTCTAATGCTTGTGGAAACGATGTTTGTTCATTTACGGTAACAGTTGCCGACAACACACCACCTACTGCGTTGTGTAAAAACATAATGGTACAACTGGATGCCAATGGTAATGCTACCATTACACCTGCTATGATTGATAACGGTTCGACAGACAACTGCAGCATAGCAAATATGGCTGTGAGCCCCTCAGTACTTACATGTGCCAACCTGGTTGGCGTTACGCCCACCACCACCGGTCTGTTCATCAGTGAATATGTAGAAGGAAGCAGCTCAAATAAATACATTGAAATATTTAATGGTACCGGCAGCTCAGTAAACATGTCAAACTATGAATTGCGATTGTATTCAAATGGTTCTGCCACAGCAACCAGTACTAGTAATCTGGGAGTGGCAGGAACACTCGCGAATGGTGCAACAGCAGTCTTCAGAAATTCTTCTGCCACCGCGTATGGTGGCACTTCATATGCAATCACCGCAGTTAATTTTAATGGCAATGATGCAATTGAGTTATACAACACTGCTACCAACCAATCGGTTGATATTTTTGGAGAGAAAGGTGTAGACCCGGGTGCAGCATGGACCGTAGGTGGCAACACCACTGTAAACCAAACACTGCGCAGAAAAAACACCGTGCTTTCGGGTAACACAGTGAACGCAGCCGGATTTCCGAAACTGGGCACCGAGTGGGACATGTTCCCGATTGACAACGTGGCCAACCTCGGAAGCCATCAGCTGGCACTTGGTACACTGGTTGCACTTACCGTAACCGATGCATCTGGAAATTCTTCTACCTGCACCGCGGTGGTGAGTGTGACAGAGATCGTTCCTCCTGTCTTATCAGGAATAGGACCAAACATAAATATGGAGTGCGGCAGCCCTTTGCCCTGGAGCACACCCACTGCCACCGATAATTGCGACCCCAATCCGGTAATAGTATTTACAGATGCGTTTACTCCCGGCAATTGCCCACAGTCATATTCGCAAACACGCATATGGACAGCTACTGATGCCAGTGGCAATACAGCCGTAGCATCTCAAACAATTGATATAGTAGACACTACCCCTCCTACAATTGCAGCACCTGCAAATGTTACTTTAAATTGCGCTGATCCATTACCCCTGGAGCCGGTGCAGATTAACAGCTTTCCATCTTCGGTGCCGAATACCTTTAATATAGGCACGGCTACATTTGGTCCGGCATTAACAGCGATACCTATCACAGGCGATTTGATTTTGGTGGACGATGCTACAGGCGATCCAAACGATGGTTGCGAACCCATCATCAATAGCCTGACCGGAAAGATAGCCGTGATAGACCGTGGCACTTGTTTCTTTGTCGACAAAGTGTTTAATGCAGAAACCGCAGGAGCCATCGCAGTGATTATTGTCAATAATACTCCGGGTGATGAAGTGTTGACAATGGGCGCACCAGGCGGACCAATTCCTGTGATTACCATCCCATCGATATTGGTATCCAATAACTATGGAAATAGTTTAAAAGCAGACATGTTGCTCAACACAGTAAACGTTTCGTTGAGTGAACAAACAGTATTGGTAACTGATGCCTGTTCCAACACCCGTGTTATCAACTATACGCAAAGTGTGGTAGTGGGCAATTGCCCGGTTACCTTTATTGTGACGCGCACATGGACAGCCACTGACCCTTGTGGTAACAGTGCCACCGCTACACAAACAATAGATTTCATAGATACTACACCTCCTTTAATTGCAGCACCTGCTAATGTTGCATTGAGCTGCACCGATCCATTGCCGTTGGCACCTGTGAATATCAACACTTTCACGCCATCGGTGGCCAGCACATATAATTTTGGCACGGCTGTATTTGGTCCGCCATTAACGGCAATACCTGTCACAGGCGATTTGATTTTGGTAGACGATGCTATCGGTAATCCGAACGATGCATGCGAACCTATTGTAAATAGTTTAACAGGTAAGATAGCAGTGATTGACCGTGGCATTTGTGCGTTCGTTAGCAAAGTATTAAATGCCCAAACTGCAGGAGCCATCGCAGTGATTGTTGTCAATAATGTGCCGGGAGATGGCATAGTGACAATGGGTGGCGCAGACCCTGCGATCACGATACCATCGATTTTTGTATCCAATAATTATGGTAATAGTTTGAAAGCAGCCATGTTGCTTAGCACTGTGAACGTTTCACTGAGTGAACAAACTGTATTGTTTGCCGATGCCTGTTCCAATACTACAATCGCGCTTACAGAATCTTTTGCACCCGGTAATTGCGCTGGCAATTTTACTGTAGTAAGAAC
>JBBKVM010000059.1:0-9328 GCA_037968415.1 Bacteroidia bacterium
GTAAAAGGCGTAGAGAAAAAAATTAAAGTCAATAAGCAGGTGGCGTGTAAAACCTGCAAGGGAAGCGGTGCTGAAGATGGTTCATTCAGCACATGTCAAACATGCCAGGGACACGGCCATGTGCGCAGGGTTACCAACACTATACTGGGGCAAATGCAGACTACCAGCACTTGCCCATCGTGCCATGGCGAAGGACAAACCATTGCAAACAAATGCCGCAAATGTAGTGGCACTGGCGTAGAAAGAGGCGAAGAAGCCATCAGCATACAAATACCACCAGGCGTAGTAGAAGGCATGCAACTTACCGTTACCGGCAAAGGCAACACGGGCGAGCGTGGAGGCGTGGCCGGTGACCTGCTCATAGTGATTGAAGAAACCGAAGATCCGTTTTTGAAACGCGATGGCGTTAACTTACTTTTTGATTTGTATGTAAATATGGTGGACGCTGTATTGGGCACCACTACAGAAGTGCCGACCGTTGAAGGCAAAGCGCGCATTAAACTGGAACCCGGCACACAAGGGGGAAAAGTGTTGCGCCTCAAAGGCAAGGGCATTCCGCAAGTGAATGGGTACGGTCGTGGCGATTTGTTGGTGAACATCAATGTGTGGACACCACAAAATCTATCCAAAGAAGAAACAAAGACGCTTGAAAAAATGCGTAACTCCGAAAGTTTTATCCCACGCCCGGGCAAAGGCGATAAGAGTTTCTTCGACAGAATGAAAGAGTATTTTGCTGAGTAATGTTTTTCTCTTTTGTTTTCACGTAAGGTGAAGCTTATGATTTATTTCTCCTACAACTTTTAAACTTGACGCAAAATATTAGGAGATCGGCCTGCCCGAAAAAGTCAAGGCTGTGCAGCAACGGCTAAAAATTTTCGCCCTGCCCCACAAAGCCACAAGCCACAGTCTGTATCTGGGTTTGTTAGTTTGAATAACTGTACATGCAATCAAGTTACTTTTAAGTGCATCGCATCTGTTGCTTTTTCTGCCCACACACATGCACCAATTTTCTTCACGCCAATTTCTGCAATGCCGGTCTAGAAGTCTTGTCAAAGTAAACATATTGAAAAATATCAATGCTATGGAAATTTGAAACAATTCTTTCCAACAACTGCGTGCGGCAAGTTAGACGATTTGCTGGCCGCTTCGCGCGTCCCGATAGCTATCGGGAAGGCTCTGCACTAAGCTTGCGAAGGGCAGCAACTCTGTACATCATTCAAAACGGGCTATTTGACCACACTTACTTTTACACTGTACAACATGCGCCCTTCGTGCATAAGGCGGCAGTGGTACAACCCATTGGATAAATCGTAGTTAGTGTAGTGTATGTTATCCTCTACCAATATTTTGATACTATCTACCAACCTGCCCATATTATCGGTAAGTTCCATTACACTACCAGGTGGTATATGGGATGTAGCAATGGTCC
Organism: Bacteroidia bacterium; assembly: GCA_037968415.1. Taxonomy (GTDB): domain Bacteria; phylum Bacteroidota; class Bacteroidia; order AKYH767-A; family JBBKVM01; genus JBBKVM01. The sequence continues at coordinate 1,430 of JBBKVM010000059.1, forward strand.
ATGAACCCGCGTTGGGGTTGGGGAACAGCTGCACCGGTAAGTGCGATTGCGGCACTGCCGGCAATGAAGTAAGCGTATCGCACAGGCTTCCTTGCCACGCGCCCAAGGTGTAATTGGGCATAGTGGGCAAACCCCCAAATGTGCGTTTACCTCCTGTAGGTAACTGGTAGGGCATCAGATTGCTCGCCAGCCCCGCCACATCAGGGCTGTGTATTACGGTCAGGTGTTTGTTAAGCGAGTCTACAATGTTGTTGGGGCCTCCGCAGTTGGGTCCCCGAAATGTGACAATATAAATTTTATCATCCGGCCCCAATTTATGCTGCCCTATGCATGCATCGGGGTTGCCATCTACCCACAAAAGGGTTTTTGATGCCAATGGGTTGGCAAGGGTAGCATCTATCTGCCACACACTATCTCTGGTAGAGTAGTAAAACATATTGCGGGGCGAAAACGAAGCCCCGTAAAAACGGTCCCAGGTGAGAAGGCTATCGCCAAGGTCGTGCCAGTTGGATAACATACCCGTGCAGCGGTCAAAATCAAACAAATCGGCTACGCCTCTGAATGAGGGCATAAAAAGTTTTGTGCCATCAGGTGAAATGACCATTTGTCCTCCTATATCCGCCATATCCCACCTACCTGTAGATTGATAATATGGCCCCATAATCTGGTCATCCACTATCAGGTATTTAATGAAATTGAGTCCGCTTATCTCGTGGCTAAGAATCCACCAGTCGCGTCCATTGGCGTGGCGCACTGCGGCCATGCGCTCATCGTACCTGTTGATGGTATCCATTACTACATTCTTTTGTACAACGGCTCCCAAACCCCCGTTCATACTCATATCCACCACCGAATAGTTTAGGCGTACATTCAAAAGAACGTTTGGATTGTTTCTTGATACATGAAAAATAAAATACTTGCTTGCCTGCGTATTGAAGGGAATGATGATTACACCCTGTGAGGCCACTGCGGTTCCCGAAATGCTGTCGCCATTTGTCATCAGGGCATGGTTCTTATCAAACACTTTGTAATGCATGGAGCCAAATGCATAGCCCCCCACATAAAAGAGCAGGTTGCCGGCAGTATCGGATATGCAGCTGCTGGCCTCGTTGCTTACTATTGCTCCGGCAACAGGCAGTGGTATATTGTTTACAAAGTGTACCCCGGCTGAGTCGCCAAACAGCCACCATGCATCGCGGCCCTGGCCTTGCGCTCCAAAACTTACCAAGTAGATGAATAGAAGTAATAAGATTTTTTTCAAAAACACTCTATTGAATGACGTTATTGATATCATGAATTTACAACAGTTTAAATTTATGGTTTTTATCAATCGACAAAGCGAATAGTGCAAATAATATTCTATGTGAACTTTGAACACTATTGTTCGTAAGTTTAAACTTAAGCGGCTCCAAAATCATGCAATGGTCTGTGTGTTAAAAAAATATCTCAAGCACCATTGTTTCTAATTTTCTATTTTTGGTCACCACCAATCACCCACGAGATGACCGCACTGGTAAATATTCAGAATGTTAATAAGGCCTACGCCAACCACCGCGCGCTGATAGATGTGAGCATGGAGATACCCACGGGCAGCGTGTTTGGCCTCCTGGGCCCAAACGGTGCAGGCAAGACTTCACTCATCCGCATCCTTACACAAATTACTGCTCCCGATACAGGCACTATCCTTTTTGAAGGCAAAGCCCTGCTGCCCTCGCACATGGAACAGGTAGGCTATCTGCCCGAAGAGCGTGGACTTTACAAAAAAATGGAAGTAGGAGAACACTCTATTTACCTGGCGCGCCTCAAAGGCCTGGGCCCCGCTGAAGCCAAACGAAAACTTAGATACTGGTTCGAAAAATTTGAAATTCAGGAGTGGTGGAACAAAAAAATTGGTGACCTCTCTAAAGGCATGCAGCAAAAAGTGCAGTTCATAGTCACCATCATTCACGAGCCGCGTCTGCTCATTCTCGATGAACCTTTTACCGGCTTCGACCCTATCAACGCCAACTTGATAAAAGATGAATTGCTTGCGCTGAACAAACAGGGCACCACCATCATATTATCTACGCACCGCATGGAATCGGTGGAAGAACTTTGCTCTCACATCGCGCTTATCAACCGCTCAGAAAAATTACTTGACGGACCTGTAAAACAAATTCGCAACGAGTATAAGTCCAACACCTGGCAAGTAACTTACACCGGCAACGCCATTGGCTTTACCCACAACCTATGGACCGGAGCTGAACTGCTGAACTCGCACAATGATGGCGAACACAACATAGCCGTGGTGCGGTTGATGAACAACACTACCACTAACGATTTACTTCGCTCGGTGATGGGCGACTGCAACATAGTGGGCTTGCGCGAAATGGTACCCGACATGAACGAAATCTTTATCACTTCGGTGAACGATAAAAACAAACAAATACCTGCGTGATGGATAAGATAAAACTGATCATACTTAGAGAATACCTGTCGCGGGTGAAAAAGAAATCTTTCATCATCATGACACTGTTAGGGCCTTTGCTAATGGCAGGCGTGGTGATAGTGCCTGTGCTGCTGGCGCGCGTAAGCCAGGACGAAGCCAAGGTGATAGAAGTTGTTGACGAAACCGGTTTGTATGTCAATAAACTTGGCGGATCAGAATCGGTGAAGTTTGTGTACTCAGACAAAAACATAATCGCTGCCAAACAAGATTTTGACAGCGCAAATGTGGATGGCATCCTTTACATACCAAGCATCACAGTCAACTACTGGCAAGGCATCCAACTATTCACCGAGAAGCAACCTAATATTTCGCTTGTCTCCTATCTCGAAAAAACGTTGCAAAAAGAAATCGAAAGCCAACGCCTGCAGGCCGAAGGCATCGATGAAGAGGTGTTGAAGAAAATAAAAACCAATGTGAGTGTAAACTCAATACTGCTCACCGATGGAGGAGAAACCAAGTCAAGTTCGGAACTGTCGGCTGGCGTAGGTTTTGTTGGTTCGTTCCTTATATACTTTTTCATATTTCTCTATGGCGCGCAGGTGATGCGTGGGGTGGTTGAAGAAAAAACCAGTCGCATAGTAGAGGTAATAATTTCTTCTGTGAAACCATTCCAGTTGATGATGGGCAAAATTGTGGGTGTAGCTATGGTGGGCCTCACACAGTTTTTATTGTGGGTGGTGCTCACGGCCACCATTGTAACCATTGCAGGCAAAGTGCTGCTGAACAATGAAGATGTGGCGCCCTCCACATCGCCCATGATGCGGGGCCAGGCGCAGATGGAAGATCAGGCACCGCAAAGCGAAATGGCAGATGTGTTTGAGATGATTGGCGCCATAAACTTTCCGGTTATACTGGGTGTATTTATTTTTTATTTTATCGGTGGATACCTGTTGTATGGGTCATTGTTTGCGGCCATAGGTGCTGCGGTCGACAGTGAAACGGACACCCAGCAATTCATGTTGCCCATTACCATACCGCTCATACTATCTATAATTATCGCACAAATGGTCATCACCAATCCGGGCGGTTCGCTTGCTTTTTGGTTCTCTATTATCCCATTTACCTCCCCCATTATAATGATGATACGTATTCCATTTGGGGTACCGTATGGCGAACTTGCCTTGTCGGCCGGGCTTTTGATAGCTGGATTTTTATTCACCACGTGGCTTGCGGCACGCATCTATCGCGTGGGCATACTGATGTATGGCAAAAAGGTGAGTTACAAAGAATTGGGTAAGTGGTTATTCTATAAAAGTTAAAATTTTAACATCCCGAATACTTGTAGTATTTTTAGTGTATGCGAATAGCTGTAGTCGATTTGGGTACCAATACTTTTCATCTTCTGGTGGCAGATGTGATGGATGGGTCGCGCCATTCGCTTGTGCGCGCACTTCGCATCCCGGTCAAGCTTGGCGAAGCGGGAATCACCAAAAAGTTTATTGCTCCGGCAGCCTACCAGCGCGGCATTGATGCAGCCCACTCATTTAAACTTATCATCAACGAACTGAAGGCCGACATCATATTTTGCTTCGGTACATCGGCCATGCGCAGTGCCACCAACGGACAACAAATGGCCAACGACCTTGCTGAGATACTCGAAACACGGGTAGAAATTATTTCGGGCGACCAGGAAGCTATGTACATTTATCAAGGAGTGAAAGAAGGCGTGACATTAGAATCCCAGCATGCGCTGATTATGGATATTGGCGGTGGTAGCATTGAGTTCATTATAGCCAACGAGCAAGGCCCTGCGTGGCTGGCCAGTTATGACTTAGGTGCTGCGCGGTTACTGGAAATGTTCTCTCCATCCGACCCCATCAGCGCAGCAGAGATTGAAATCTTAACGCATCATCTGGAACAACAACTGGAGCCGCTTATTGAAAATTCACTTAAGTACGGAGTCACAAAAATGATCGGCTCTTCCGGTTCGTTCGAAACGATGGCGGCCATGATTTGCGAGCAATATAACTTGTCATGCAAGGGTGACAAAACTGAAATTGAGATTTCGCTGTCGCACTTTGAAGAAATTTACCACCAGATTACAAACTCTACGCGAGAAGAACGTATGCTCATGCCAGGCATGGCGTTGATGCGTATTGACATGATTGTGATAGGAGTAATCATTATACGGACGGTGATTCGGATGCTGGGCATAAGCCACATCCGGCTATCAGAGTATGCTTTGAAAGAAGGCATCTTGTTTCAATTGGTACGTCAACATTCCAACAGCGCTCAGTAACCTCACACACGTGCTATCTTAGCTAAGGTCTTACTCAAAGTGTTTGTTATTTTTGTGTACATCCTAAACTAGCACAACCATGGTTAAAGTATTGATAATTGATGATGAGAAAAGCATTCGGAACACGCTGCGCGAAATTCTGGAGTATGAAGAATTTAAAGTAGACGAAGCTGAAAATGGTGCGGAAGGGTTGAAGATGGCCGAAAAAGGCAAGTACGATATCATATTGTGCGATATCAAAATGCCCAAAATGGATGGCCTGGAAGTGCTGACCAAACTGCAGGAGATGATACCTGATGTGCCGGTGATAATGATATCGGGACACGGCAACATCGACACTGCGGTGGATGCGATTAAAAATGGCGCTTTTGATTATATCTCCAAACCACCGGACCTAAACCGTTTGCTTGTCACCCTGCGCAACGCCATAGACCGCGGCTCGCTGGTAAATGAAACCAAAGTGCTGAAGCGGAAAATTTTCAAGACACGCGAAATGATTGGCGCCTCCACCGGCATGGATAAAATTAAGGAGCTAATAGACAAAGTGGCTCCCACAGACGCACGCGTACTCATCACAGGCGGTAATGGCACCGGCAAGGAATTAGTAGCGCGATGGATCCACGAAAAAAGCAACCGCGCAGCTTCTCCCATGATAGAAGTGAACTGTGCTGCCATACCTTCAGAGTTGATAGAGAGTGAATTGTTTGGCCATGAAAAGGGAGCATTTACCTCCGCCATCAAACAGCGGCTCGGAAAATTTGAACAGGCAAATGGCGGCACTTTGTTTCTTGATGAGATTGGCGACATGAGCCTGAGCGCACAGGCCAAAGTGCTGCGCGCGCTTCAGGAAAATAAAATAACCCGTGTGGGTGGCGAAAAAGAATTGAATGTGGATGTAAGGATTATCGCAGCCACCAACAAAAACTTAAAGAAAGAAATTGAGGAAGGAAATTTTCGCGAAGATTTGTTTCATCGCCTGAGTGTAATCGTGATCGAAGTGCCCTCACTGAACGACCGCAAAGATGATATTCCGCTGCTGGCAAATCATTTTCTGCAAGAGGTGTGTGACGAATACCGCATGGCGCGAAAAGAATTTAATGATGCGGCTATCAAAGAACTTCAAAAAATCAACTGGACTGGAAACATTCGCGAACTGCGCAACGTGGTTGAGCGACTGGTAATATTGTGCGACAAAAAAATAACCGACAAAGACGTAATAAACTATGCAACCGCAGGAAAGTAGTACCGCAACCGACTCAGAAAAAAAACAAAAATTACGCAGCCTGATTACTTACATCACGCGTGCACAAAGCTTTAGCATGGCGAGCGGTGGCAAGGTAGATCATGAAGAAACTAAGCATACCGAAATGCAATTTGATGAAGCCGGCAACTTGGTGAGCGAGATAAAATATCAGAGCAATGGAATGCCCGAAGAAAAAAGTACGTATGCATTCAATGACAATAATGAATTGATTTCTGAGACTACATACCACGCAGTTGAAGACTTTGAAGAGCGTAGGGAAATTGTGCGCGATGAAAAAGGGCAGGTTTTGCGCGAGTTAAAACATTATCCGGATGGATCGTGTGATACTACCGAGCTTACGTTGAATGAGAAAGGCGATGTGTGTGAGATTACGGTAACAGATGATGAAGGCACTTTGGAAACCCGGCAGGAACTCAACTACGACACCAAAGGCAACATGATAAAACAAGTCAAGCTGGATGCAGACGGAAACGAGGAAGAAATATTCATGTTTGAATATAATGATGATGGAAAAATAGTGCGGAGGCAAACCATCAACAAATTGGAAGAAACGGAAACCACCGAAAACCTGGAATACGACAAAGAAGGTCGCGAAATTTTGGCGGAAGCCTTTGATGCGCAGGGGCAGCTGATTTACCGCACCCAATTGGAATACAACGCGCAGGGCAAGCCCACATTAAACCGTACCGAATATCCGCTTGACCGCGCTGACAACCGGGTGGTAAAATATGAATACGATGAGCAGGGAAATTGCAAAACAGAAACGGTGGAAGGAGTAGGAGAAACTGTGCTGCGTGTTTCGCAATATGCCTACAACAGCGACAACAAAATAGTGAGTGAAGACACCATCACTACAGATCAGGCTATGGGCATGCGTGTTCCGCACAGCTTACGTTACGAATACACTTATTTTTAATCGAGCAGTGCGGTAGCTTTGGCCAGCGCGGCATCCAGCCCTGCGGCATTTTTTCCACCGGCAGTTGCGTAAAACGCCTGCCCGCCTCCACCGCCTTGAATTTCTTTCGCCAGCTCACGCACAATCTTTGCTGCATCGAGCTTTTTCGACTCTACCAGTTGCTCACTGATAACCACGGACAAATGTGCCTTGCCATCGATCTCTGATCCCAACACCATGTATAGGTTATCAATTTGTCGCTTCATTTCATAGCATAGGTTTTTAATCGCTTCGGCAGAGGGCAACTCTATTTTTTGCGTGACCACACTGACGCCATTTCTTTCAGTGATTTGCTGCATCAACTCCGCTTTGATGGCTCGCGCTTTTTCTATCATCATGCCATCAAGCCTGCGCTCCAACTCCTGTTTCTGGTCGAGCAAGTCTTGCACTCCTTTTACCAAATCTTTTGGGTTGTTGAGCAAAGCATGCACGCTGTTTATCACCTGCAATTTGTCATTGAAATGCTTCAACGCGTTGTCAGCCGTGATGGCTTCTATCCTACGTACACCGGCAGCTACCGAAGTCTCTGTTTCTATCTTGAATAGGGCTATCTCGCCTGTAGCTTTCACATGTGTGCCTCCGCACAGCTCCACTGAATACTCCGGATCAAACGTAATGACGCGTACATACTCACCGTACTTTTCTCCAAACAGCGCCATGGCTCCCATTGCAGTTGCTTCCTCTATCGGCACGTTGCGTTTCTCATCGAGTACGATGTTGGCACGTATCTTTTGGTTTACTATCGCTTCTATTTTTTCTACTTCCTCATCGGTGACTTTAGTAAAATGCGCAAAGTCGAAACGCGTGCGGTTATCATCCACCAACGAACCTTTTTGCACTACATGCGTGCCCAGAACTTGGCGCAGGGCGGCATGCAGCAAGTGCGTGGCTGAGTGGTTGCCGGTGATTAGGCGTCTGCGCTCGCTGTCAATTGTGGCGATGAAAGTACCTCC
>JBBKVM010000060.1:0-3200 GCA_037968415.1 Bacteroidia bacterium
ATATTTACGAGCTAACCCTTCAACGCTCGGCATGCTTACAAGATAATCGCACTTACTGTCGAATCCTGTCAGCCCCATTGTAGGTTACAAAAATACACAAAATTCGTGCCTCTTATGCAGCCAACTTTTATTGTCTGAAATATATAGTGTTACTTTTGAAAAATTAAATTCTGATAGTTATGAAAATTGGGCTTCTCAGAGAGTATAAAGAACAACCCGACAAACGTGTGGCACTCACACCTAAGCAATGCAGCGAGTTGCAGGAATTGTATCCCGGACTATCCATTGTGGTTCAATCATCTGATGACAGAAGTTACTCCGATCAAGAGTATCTGGATAGTGGAATTGACATAAAAAGTGATGTATCTGATTGCGATGTGTTATTAGGAATTAAAGAAGTTCCTGAAGCAAAGATGTTGGAAGGTAAAAAGTACATGTACTTTTCGCACACAATAAAGAAGCAGCCGCACAACCGTAAAGCACTTCAAGAAATTTTGAATAAGAATATCACACTAATCGATTATGAGTGTTTGACAGACAACGAGGGTAACAGAATTATTGGTTTTGGCCGCTACGCGGGTATTGTGGGAGCATACAATGGAATACGAGGGTATGGGAAAAAGTATGATTTGTTTCAGCTGAAACCTGCGCACCAATGCCGTGATATCAAAGAAGTATACGATGAAATGATGCGTATTAATTTACCAAATATCAAAATTCTTGTGACAGGGGGGGGGAGAGTGGCCAATGGCGCCATGGAAACATTGGGTGCATTGAAAATCAGAAAAGTCACCCCTTATGAAGTAATTAATTTTTCATTTCGTGAGCCTGTGTACGCGCAATTGCATTCCAAAGATTATCATGCTACGCTAGATGGTTCACCATGGAACAATGAAAAATTTTATGCAAACCCTAACAATTATAAAAGTACGTTCAATAAATTTTTACCCATCTGCGATATTCTGATGCACTGTGCGTATTGGAATCCCGAGGCACCCGTTTTGTTCACTCCTGAACAAATGAATGACCCGTCTTTCCGCATTAGCGTAATTGCAGATATCACATGCGACATAAAAGGAAGTATTCCGTCCACGCTAAGAACTTCAACAATTCAAAATCCATTTTATGGGTTTAATCCTGTCACTCGTGCAGAAGATGTGCCATTTGGAAAACACACCATCACGGTAATGGCTGTTGACAATCTTCCATGCGAGCTTCCGCGCGATGCATCCGAGTCATTCGGTAAACATTTAATGGAAAGAGTGCTTCCTGCTTTGTTTAACAATGATAAAGATGGGCTTATAGCGCGCGCCACCATCGCAACCAAAGGAAATCTTACTCAGGGATTCAATTATCTGAGTGATTATGTCAAGTTGGGAAATTGATGCTAGGCCACCACATCGCCAGCCCGCTTTAATTCGGCAATAGTGGATAATGGATCTGTAGACGAAAACACTGTATTCCCAGCCACAAGCACATCTGCGCCATCATTGAGTAGGGGGGAGGCATTTCTTAAATCTACACCTCCATCAATTTCTATCAGACAAGAAGCATTTTTGCGCAGTATCAATTCACGCAGCAATGTGATTTTTGGAAACGTATTTTTAATAAATTTTTGTCCACCGTAACCGGGGTTCACCGACATAAGGCACACGATGTCTATTTCTTGAATAATATCTTCAAGCGCAGAAATTGGTGTGTGAGGGTTAATTGCTACGCCAGGTCGCATACCTACATTACGAATGTGCTGAACAGTGCGGTGCAAATGTGCGCATGCCTCCAGGTGCACCGTAAGATTGTCCGCGCCTGCATCATTGAATCGCTCAATATATTTATCCGGATCCACTATCATCAAGTGCACATCCAATGGCTTGGTTGCATGTTTTTTGATGGTGGATATAATTGGAAATCCAAATGAAATATTGGGCACAAAAACTCCATCCATCACATCAACGTGAAACCAATCTGCTTCACTTTTGTTTATCAATTCGATTTCTTCTTTTAGTTTGCCAAAGTCTGCGGACAGTATAGAAGGTGCTATGTAGGTGTGTTTCATGGTGCGATACTTTCATTCAAATATAAAAATAAAAAAAGGTAGCGCATTGGCTACCTTCTTTATTGTTTTTAATTTCTTGTTCACTTTATCCTAGATAAGTTCTAAGGATTTTGCTGCGCGAAGTATGTTTGAGTCTTCTGATAGATTTCTCTTTGATTTGCCGCACTCGCTCGCGGGTAAGGTCAAGGCGTTCGCCTATTTCTTCAAGTGTCATCGATTGCTCATTATCAAGCCCAAAGTACATTCTTAAGATTGCACCTTCACGGGGCGTAAGGGTTGTAAGTGCGCGTTCCACTTCCCTTCGCAGTGACTCATTCATCAGCGTTGTTTCGGGTGTGGTCTCGTCATTGCTTTCGAGAACATCGAGCAAACAACTGTCTTCGCCATTCAACAAGGGAGCATCCATTGATACATGGCGTCCCGAACTGCGCATGGTATCTTTAATGTCATCTTCCGACATTTTTATCACGTTAGATATTTCTCCCAGCGATGGCTCCCGCTCAAAATCTTGTTCCAACTGATTGAAGGCGTTGTTTATTTTTTTTATCATTCCGATTTTATTCAGCGGCAAACGCACTATCCGTGCCTGCTCAGCCAAAGCCTGAAGAATAGATTGGCGAATCCACCACACGGCATAAGAGATGAATTTGAAACCACGTGTCTCATCAAAACGCTGTGCAGCTTTGATCAGTCCAACGTTGCCCTCATTAATAAGGTCACCTAATGTGAGACCCTGGTTTTGGTATTGCTTAGCAACTGAAACCACAAATCGCAGATTTGCTTTCGTAAGTTTCTCAAGCGACTTCACACATCCTTTCTTTATCAATTGGGCCAATCGCACTTCTTCTTCTGCGGTTATCAGGTCCACTTTCCCTATTTCTTGCAGGTATTTATCAAGCGAAGCGGTTTCGCGATTTGTTACCTGCTTAGTAATTCTAAGCTGTCTCATTAATATTTAATATTCAGTTGTTGTGTGTCGTGTAACGGAGGGGTATCCGTATTGGTTACAACATGAATGAGGTGGTTCTTGCATAAAACAACAAAACCCTCTGTAGTAGAGGGTTTTGAATATGTTATGAATAGCGAATAATTAATTTTCCACCTTATTGGCTTCGCTTTTTTCAGGGCGTGGCAGCAATACTTT
>JBBKVM010000061.1:0-13385 GCA_037968415.1 Bacteroidia bacterium
AGTTTGTGCACCGCAACGATAAAGACGGGAAATTTTTTGAAGGCATTATACTCACTCCTGATGGCTTTGGTATTTCGCTTGTCAATATCGACCCCGAAGGTTCCTTCCAACCGCGACCGGTGAACCTGCTCAATTTTCCAAAAGAGAATTATGACGACACAGAAAATTATCCCAATAAAGTGTGTGGCATATTGGGTGAGTTTACCCTGCCAGTAAATGACTTGAATCGGTCGTTGGTGTATTGGCTTGGGCTCGGTTTTACTGAAGTGAGTGTTAACGAAAAGCCCTATCCATGGGCCATCATCACTGATAGTGTGAATGTGATTGGATTGCACCAAACCAAAGATTTTACCACTCCAGGTATATCTTTCTTTGCACGCGATATGACCGCGCGCATCAAGCAATTGCATCAAAACGGGTTGGCTTCTTACTTTCATAATATGGCTAATCAGGCACCCATTGCCGACAACGGAGTGCTCACTTCTCCCGATTTTTTGAAAATATTTTTGTTTAAACTTTAGAAACTATTATTAGCTGGATTTGTATTTGTATTATGATTTTCAGAAATTGATTGCTTTATCGAGTATATAGGAAAGTTACCAGAGTGATATTGTGCGGCCAAAGTCGAAAATAGACTATGGTAATGATGACCTACAAATTGGACTAAATGAATTACAAGCAGGCGGAGGCATACGCGTTGGGACGGCTAGGCAGTGAACTGCCTGAAACGCTTACTTACCATAGTATTAATCACACTACAGATGTGTTTGAATCGGTGCAGGTTCTAGCTGCAATGGAAGACATTACCGATGATGAATTAAAAGTACTGAATACGGCCACTTTGTTTCACGATATTGGTTTTGTACATAAGTACTATGGCCACGAGGAAGAGGGTTGCCGGATTGCCCGTGAGGTGTTACCCAAGTTTGGCTACACGCCCGATGTGATTGAGTATGTGTGTGACATTATCATGGCTACAAAAGTGCCACAAAGTCCCAAAGATCACTTGGCCGAAATACTTTGCGATTCGGATCTTGATTACCTGGGGCGTGGTGACTTTGATGAAATATCTATGCGGCTGCATGACGAATTGAGCAAACAAGGCAAACACATGGATGAAAAACAATGGCTTCAGTTTCAAATTGATTTCATGCAGAAACACCACTACCATACTGCAAGCGCCATCAAGCTAAGGGCTAAAAACAAAGCGGAGCGGTTGCAACAAATTAAAAATCAGCTGAACAAAATATCAGTTTGAGGTTCCTTTTTTTAGATCGCGAATGAGTACGTTTTGATCGCGCAATCGATTGGATAATATTTTGAGAACACCTTGCATCACTTCAGTGCGTTCACTCATCAAATCATAAAAATCATCCTGTTCTATTTTTAGAAGCAAAACTTCTGTGAGGGCTGTGGCAGATGCGCTGCGAGGTTCATCGTCAAGCAACGAGAGCTCCCCGAAAAAGTCGCTGTCGGAAATGCGCGCCAGCTCAGTGTCTTCGTGATGTATTTTTACATCGCCTGATACAATCACATACATACTATCGCCTATGTCTCCTTTTTCGAACAGACGTTTTTCCTTGTGCATCAAACAAGTGGTGGTGATTGCTGCGATTTCGGTGAGTATGTGTTCGGGCGTTTCAGCGAATAGTCGGGTTCCCTTTAGCACCAACACTTTTTCGAAAATAGTGAGTTCGCCTGCGGTGGTGTGTTCGCTCATGGTAATGATGGGTTTAGTTGATTCAAGGTCGTGATGTTTATTTTGTCCGCTGAAAATTTGATTGGCAGCGAGGCGGATCACTTCTTCGTTGTGGTCCCGCATATGTTCAAACCTGGCCGCACTCTCCGGGTTTCCGTGTTTGCTCAATAAATTGAGTGCTACGATGGTGGTCCATTTACTGTGTTTGTTGAGGTTGTGCTTGAGCATGGTGACCAACGCGGCTTCCTCTTCCACGGCTTTGTTGGGCTTGTCTAAAATGCTAAGTGTTTCGGAGTGGGAATATTCAAAATGTTCGACCAAATGCGAAAATCTTCTGAACAAATGTTTGGGTAAAATATTTTCAAGTATTTCAAATGCATTGGCGCGCACGTTTGCATCGCTCGATGTGATTCCCTTGCGCGCCTTGTCCACTGCCAAAGATTCGTACACCAGTGACAGCATGAGCAAAATATAATTGCTCAAAACAGGTGCAAAAGACTCGAGCGAATTGCAAAGCACTTTGTTGCTCAATTGTCTACAACTGGTAAGGTGCCAGTGTAAGTTATCGAGTTGCAAGTCGACCTCACGCAGTATCTGTTTACGGTGTTTGCCTTGCGCGCGAAAGCCTAGGCGCATGAGGGTGCGGGCCGTTGTTTTCTTTACCTGAAGGTTGTGAATGCTCAACATGCCGGTAAGCATCTCGATAGCACGTTCAGATTTGATGGTGCTGAGTACTTCACATACATATCCGAGCATCACTTCGTTGCGCGACTTTTCTTCTGCAAGCAAAGGTGCGATATGATGGAGTGCTTCGTCTTTGTGCAGCGCAATGGCCCGCGCGGCAGCTTTGGCGTGTGCAGGCTGGTTGAGAAGTTGAATCAGCTTCGGCATAAACCTTTTGTTGCCTAACACACCGGCCGCATGGATGGCAGCTTCCACCACTTCATCGTTTTCATCATCGAGGTTGCGAAGTATTGGGTCAAATGAATTGTTGAGCTGCAACTCGGCAATGATATCGCATGCAAGGTGTTTGTCTGCGGGCAATTTGGAGCGCGAGAGGTTGAGCAGCTGCTGACCGGCCGAAAGTGAAAGTTCAAGACCACCAAAACGCATAAGGCCGGTAATAGCAGCCATGCATATTTCATGTGGGTGGTTGTGGGTGTACTGCTCTATGAGATCGAGCTCGTTGCGGTCTATTTCGCAATATGCACGAATGGCCGCGGCCTGTAGGCGAATGGTGGAGGCATTGCCATGGGTGATGAGCGGGAGCAGCGAAGGCTTGAGCGATAAGATGCGCATGGGACCTGCCAGTTCGATGGTGCGCAAACGCACTTCCAGCGAGGGGTGGTGGATGAGCTCCGGTAATTTTTCGCGCAGTATTTTGGGATTATTTTTTGAAAGTAGATTCATGCAAAACACCACTTCTTCGGGTTTGGGGCTTTGCAATTTTTCCAATATCATTTTCTGGGTGCGGTCGTCATTTGTGATGAGCGAACTGCCATCCATAAATCTTTTTTCCAACGCCTCACGCAGTGTTTGCATGTAAGCCCGAACCGTTCTTGTGTTCACCGCTATCCATGCCACCAGCGCAAGCACCAGCGTGGTGTTGATGATGTTAAAATCGATGCCTGAATACTCACGCATCATAAACCACAAAAGCAAACCCGCAAAGCCGATGCCCAAAGGCTCTACCACGCCCTCAACCACCACGTGGCCCTGCTTTCGCAAATGCACACTCAATGGTTGAAACAGCGAAAGGAACAACGGATAGTGCAATGCATATTTAAATACTTCACTCACCAACATCACTATGGTAAAGGTCCATAACACCATGTATTCGTTAGAAATAAATTTGCCTTGCACAGCCACTAACACCAATGCCAGCAACGCTCCTGGCATTATCAATAATGCTTTCTTGATTCCCAATCGGTTGATGAATCTACCCGACAAAAATATTTTGGTAACAATAATAGCAGTGTTTCCTGCTGCATAAAAAAGGGAGAAGAAGTTGGCAAGTTTGGTTTCGTCATCAAACCGTGATTGTATCTCATGTAAAAAAGAAAAGTTGATAAGCGTAAGTGCGAATATGACCATAAAGGCCAGAATACCGAGCCACATAATCAAGCGTGCACCAAAATATTTGTTGATTAATTGTGCGGTGGTGATAATAGGTTTTTTATGATGCGTAGTGTGGTGTTGGCTATGGTGATTGTTTTTGTCGAAAGTAACTCGGGTGAGTACAAAAATCGATAATAAGAAAGCCACACCCGCTACCAAAAGCAGGTTGGTCACTCCTATCCACGGGGTAAGCACTGCCACTGCAAGGTATCCCAACAGTTTGGCCGGAATGTCACCGGCAGAGATCAAACCAAAAAGTCGTTTGCTCTGGCGTACATCAAACACTGTGGCCGAGATACCCCAAAACTCGAGGTTGGCCAGCATATATATAACTCGATGCCATGCCAATAAAAACAATGCAAGTCCGGCAATTTTGTAAAACGAAAAACTGAGCCAACTGGCGAGTACTGTTCCCGAAATAATTAGCACTGTGATAATGGATAGCTGCTTGAGCGATAGGCGGTGTTCCAAAAAATTGAACACCCGCGCCAGCAAAAGCATGAGCACAGCCGACAACATGTACACAATGGAGAGTTCGCTGATGTTGTAGTAGCTCAGAAAAATAACTGTGGCTGCCGTCAGAAATATGGCTGACCCAATGCCTAGCAAGAAATGGTGCAGCACGAGGTACTTCACAAAGTAGCCTTCGCCACTTCTGATGTTGAGCAGTTTGCCCAGCTTCAATGACAGATTTTGTTGGTTCACAATCAGGGTAAATGAAAACGACCCTTAAAATAGAGTATTTAACTCAGATTAGACAAGTTTTTGATTTATCATGGAATCGATCCAAATTACAAGTAAGGTTGATATTCTGCAGAAAATTTCAGAACTTGGAATCACACTATAAAAAGGATTGTCATGAATGTAGAACAAGCGCAGACAAAATCGCAACAGGCGATTACAGATTTAGAAAACGAAATACAAGAGAAAAAGAAACAATTAGCAGCATTGCGCAGCACTGTCGAACGCGAAACTTTACAGGACTATGAATTGCAGACGTGGGATGGCAAGAGTGTGAAGCTTTCACAGTTGTTTGGTGATAAAAAAGAGTTGCTACTTATTTCAAATATGGGCAAATCGTGTCGCTACTGCACACTGTGGGCTGATGGTATCAATGGATTTACCGACCACCTGAGCAACCGCGCGGCCTTTGCGCTGGTATCGCCCGATGACATTCCTACACAAAAAGAATTTGCAACCCCTCGCGGTTGGCGCTTCCCTATGTTCAGCGACAAAGACAGTCCGTTTCGTTTCGACCTCGGATTCAGAACTGACAAAGGTGTGATGCCCGGTGCGATGGTGTTTACCAAAGAAAAAGATGGCAGCATTCAGTTGTTCAGTAAAACATTTTTCGGTCCCGGTGACAACTACTGCAGCATGTGGGACTTTATGGACCTGATGCCCGAAGGCCACAGCACATGGCAGCCGCAATACAACTACTAACGTAAAAACAAGATTGTTTTTTTCCAGGTAAGTTCGGGTCTGATAGTAAGCGAACAAAATAAATTGCTTTGTGAACAACTCTTTTTCATGACATTAGTCATTTTATGGCTGCTGCAGGAACACGTTTTTGTGTAGCATGAAATTTAACACCATCATAGAGCCGTTCCGCATTAAAAGCGTGGAGCCCATTTCGGTATCCACGGAAGCGCAACGCAAATCGTTCCTGAAAAAAGCACACTTCAATCCTTTTCTTTTAAAATCGAAAGAGGTGCTTATCGATTTCCTTACCGACAGCGGCACGTCAGCCATGAGCAGCAACCAATGGGCAGCGCTGATGCAGGGTGATGAATCGTATGCCGGTGCCAAAAGCTGGGATAAATTTGAAGCAGCAGTTCATGATCTTACCGGATATCCACACATATTGCCCACGCATCAGGGCAGGGCTGCCGAAAGGATACTCTACGGTTATCTGGGTGGCAAGGGGAAATATTTTATAAGCAACACCCACTTTGACACCACACGCGCCAATATTGAGTACAGCGGTGCCGAAGCAATTGATTGCATATCGCCCGAACTGAAGCACATTTTTTCGCCCAAGATGTTCAAGGGCAACATAGATGTTGCCAAAGTTGAAAAAGTAATACTTGAGAAAGGCGCTAAAAATATAGCCGCGTTGATACTGACTGTCACCAACAACAGCGGTGGCGGGCAGCCGGTAAGCATGGGAAATGCCCGTGAAGTGAGCAAACTCTGTAAGCGGTATAAAATATTGTTCATCCTTGACTGTTGCCGCATAGCCGAGAATTCATACTTTATCAGGCACTTTGAAAAAGGGCACAAAAACAAAACATACAGGCAAATCGCACAACAGATGTTTTCATTGGCTGATGGATGCATTATGAGTGCAAAAAAAGATGCGCTGGTGAACATGGGCGGCTTCCTTGCGCTCAAGAATAAACAACTCGCAACGGCCTGCACGGGCCTTCTTATCATCACAGAAGGATTCTCCACCTACGGTGGCTTGTCCGGCAGGGACATGGAGGCTATAGCGGTAGGGCTAGAGGAAGTATTTGACCAGGACTATCTAAAATACCGCATTGGCAGCACCACATACCTTGGAGAAAAATTGAATGAAATGGGCATTCCTGTGATGCTTCCCATTGGTGGCCACGCAGTTTATATCGAAGCGAAAAAACTCTACCCTCAAATTCCGGTAAATGAATATCCGGGTCAGGCACTGGTGTGTGAACTCTACCTGAAGGGAGGGATCAGAAGTGTAGAGGTGGGCTCAGTGATGTTTGGAAAATACGATGCCAAGGGTAAACTTATTCCCGCACCGATGGAACTGGTGCGGTTGGCCATACCAAGGAGGGCTTACACCCAAAGTCACATAGATTATGTGATTGAAGTATTTGCGGAAGTGTATAAAAACAGAAAAAAAACCAAAGGGTTAAAAATAAAATATGAACCCGTTTTTCTGAGGCACTTTACGGCTCATTTCGAAAAGGTAGTTTAGCTATTGCTATTTCAAAAATCTAAAAATTTACCAGCATCTGATCTGCAGTTTCTGTCTCGCGCAGGTCGTGGCTGTGTTCTAACACCGATTTTAGATTGGTGAGAAAAAATACCCAGCACACGGCACAATTCAGGTAACGAAATTTATTTTCTTCCTGCCCTTTGGCATACCATTGTGACAATTCCACCCTACATTTGTGGCCATCTTTTACCACCTGCCAACGCACTTCAAACATGGGCCCAAAAGTAAACGTCACCGATTTGCCGGCTTCAGATTTTATGATTTGTCCATACAGCGTATAATCTTTTGCAAGCCAGTTCCAATGAAACTTGTCTCCTGTCAGCATGGGTTGGTGTGGCCCGCGCTCTTGGCCTTCTACATCGGTACACTGGGCCGTGCCTTGGAACCAACGCTCAAGGCCATGTGCGGTTGAAAGCATCGCATACACTTCATCTATGCCGGCATTAATTCTTATTGCATGCGTGAATGTGCTCCAGTTGAAATTATCTTCTGTCATGATATTGTTTCCTTTTTCGTCACACACATTTGCTTATTGAACAATTCAAATTATAAATAAAAATATTTTCCTCAAAGCATCTCAAATATGTAAAACAATTATTCGCTTGCGGATTCATCACATATAGACACATGATACTCGTACATTATCAGTAATTTTAGAAGTTCTGATACTATATTCCATTCCGGAGCAATTTTACTAATGCGTTTTTATATTATAATCATCTCCCTTATCTTATTTTCATTGCAAAGTGCGGTGGCAGGAGAGCCTGTAATAAAAACAGTAGATGATCCGGCTGCAGGAACCAAACTCCGCATTGTGCCTACTACTGCCGGTGGGTGGGCGGTATACTCGCTTGAGGAATTCAAGCTTTTCAGCTTTGACAGCTGTGGTGTGCTTTTATGGAGTAAGGCTTACTCGGTGCCGCCTAGTACTTGGAACAGCAATGATTTTTTGCGTACCCGCAGCGGTGGTTTTGCGTTTATGACGCGAGTTTTAGTGGGTGGAGTGGATGCAACCATCGTAGTGAGTTTAGATGGACAAGGAAACGTTTTGTGGAGCAAAGTGGTGGATGATCCTCAGTTCAATCATTTTCCGTACACACTGAGTGAAGATGCACAAGGCAATCTATTTTTTTATGGCAATGTTTCGCACGTAAGCAACAGTCCGGTGAACAACATCATATGCAAAATAAGCACGACCGGTAGCGTGCTATGGACCAAACATTACAACCATGGCGGTATATGGGGAGGCGCCACGCGCACATCCGACAACGGATTGCTTGCGCGCACAGGTTCTACATTTATCAAAACCGATAATGCCGGTAATGTGCAGTGGACTTCGCAGTTGTTTTCCACTTCTACCTACAGTTATTATGCACCTGAGGAAGTGAGCGATGGATACATATTTACCACTTATACCAATGGTTCTAACTACATCAATTTTCACAAGATGGATAAGTTGGGAAACCTGGTGGGAGGGACGTACCGCAGCACCGACTTTGCCGGCCAGCCGCCACGGCCGCGTCCACGCAGCAATGGAAACATTACCTGTGTGTTTGGCAACACCGTTGTGGAGTTCGACAAGGACCTGAATGTGGTATCTCAAATTGCTTTCGGTTCTGGCGGTGCGGCATTTAGTGGAACTGACATTTGTTTTTTGTCTGACGACACACCAGTAGCTACCGGTACCGTGGCAAGCGCGCTGTTTGTTTCCAAAATGGATGCGCAGTATCACTCAGCGTGCGATGTGGCCAGCCCACCGGTAGCCATCAGCAACATCACCGCTACGCAGTCATTCACAAGCGCCATTGCGACTTCGTATCCACTCGCCATGGTCAATTACAATCTGACTGTTTCTAATTTGTCATTTGCTCAGACCACACTGTGCCGACCAGTCAAAACACTTTCTCTGGGACCCGACACACTGGTGTGCCAGGGCACAAGCCTCACACTTGAGAATCAAACTTCGGATACTTTCAATTCTTATCTCTGGTCCACAGGAGCAGTCACACCTGCCATCAGTGTGAGTCAGCCGGGTACGTATTGGTTGCAGGTGCGATACAATTGTGAAGAGGACATGCTTACAGATACCATCGCCATTGTAGAACAGCCTGGTGTGGAAATTGATCTTGACGGCAATAGCCAGTCGTGTGATAGTGTGCGCAGGCTCTTGCGCGCGCCTGTGTGTGTGGGATGTACGTTTGCATGGAGTGATGGAACCACAGCCGATTCGCTTGAGGTAACGGCTGCCGGAACTTATTGGCTGACGGTGATTGACAGCATAGGTTGTGCGTACAATGACACGGTGCAAGTAGAAATAGTGAAGTGCGATTGCTTTGTGTATCTGCCCTCAGCTTTTACACCCGATGGCGATGGCCTCAACGAAATTTTTAAGCCCTTATATGATTGCGATATGCAAGATTATCGGCTGCGTATTTTCAACCGATGGGGACAAGAAATATTTGCAAGTAATGTGCAGGAAGTGGGTTGGAACGGGCGTTTCAAAGATGTGGCTGTGCCAATTGGTATCTATGTGTACCGATTGGAGTATTCGCCTATCATACATGGTAATGTGGAAGCGCTGGTCGTAAAGCGTGGGCGTGTGGTGGTAATCTATTAGGCACATTTTTATTGTTTATAAAAACAGGAGACCCGCACATGACGGGCCTCCTGCCTGATAACACCAAAGGTAACCTACTTTGTAACTGTTCCGGTTGGGAACATATTTGCTTTGTTCATCATCATATAAGTTGTGTGGTCGGTGGCATTGGCCGGTACCATAGCAGCAAGTGGCTTCAATAGAAATGGTGCAGGGCTGTCATCCGGATAGGGCTCAATAGAAACGACTACCACACCTCCTGCCAGATCGGTAGGGAATGAATGACCTGCAGGTGCATTTGTCACATAGTCTTCGCCTGGAAACGGTGGCCCCGACAAAGGTCCGCTGAACGGATCATCCATATCGACCATGTTGTTGTATAAGAATCGACCTGATGACACTGGTTGTCCGTTTACTACAGCCCAGCCCTCGTATCTCCAGCCCGCGGGCAACAAGGGCAAATCCAAGCCGGCCATGGGCGAACCTGAAGCGAGATCAATAAACCATAGTCCGCTGTTTTCATCTGCGGTGGTCGCTGTGGTAGGTGTCGCCAGAATATATTTTCCGGTTGCATTCATAAAGTTGTTGCCGAGTGCGGCCATGTGCGCGGTGGTGATGGTGGCACTGCTACCGTTGAAATTACCGCCCAGTATTTTTGTTGCACTGGGTGCTGGATCCATGTCGGGCTGAGGTTCAATGGTCAACACAAATGTGGTTGCATCTTGTAAGTCAGAAATATTCGAATGAAAAACTCCCGGTGTCATTTTACCTGAACTGTTGATTTTAAACTTGCCAGTGCTAACCGGCATGCCGTTCACAATTATCCAGCCTTCGTAGCGAAAGTCACTGCCCAGTGGCTCCAGACCGGTGATGTTGAGATTGATTTTCTGTTTGCCCATTTTAGCAAGTTCTTCGGCTGATAACATACTGAGGTCAATTGTAGATTGATCGATGCCATTTGCAGAATTTCCGGCAAGATTTTGTTCTTCTTTTGAACACGAACTGAACATCAACAAGGTGGCAAGGGCCAGCGTTCCAATGAGGGATTTTGTTTTCATGATTAATATAATTTATAGCGTGAGAAATAAAAAACGGCAAACGCTTTTGGTTTGCTTCTTCAATACCATAGATGAGTAAAAGGGAAAAATGGTTGGGTAACCCGAAAAATATTTTCTAAAAAACTGGTTAGAATTTGATAGACGCACCCGCGCGCAACCCCACCGCGTAAGGATAATTGTTTACTGCAATATTTTTTGTGATAGACGTGAAAGCGCCATGCAGGGTGGGTTCTGCAAATAGGCTCAGCTTTTCTGTAAAAGGCATTTCGGCACCCGCGCCCAACATCCAGCCGTAGTTTATTTTATTCAAGCCATCGCTTGCATTTTTTACTTTCAGTACGCTAGAACCCATGTCAATGGCTACTTGTTCTGACAAGCGGAAGTGAACCAGCAATCCACCTTCCACAAAGAATTTTATTTTTTGTTGAGGCAAGTGGTATCTGATAGTGGCCGGAATGTTAAAATACTGAATGGTGCGCGTGCCTGCATGGCCTAGCGCAAGGCTGTCGCCCTCGTGCAGCGTGGTGCTGTAAGGGTTGGGCATGTGTATCATGCCGCTGGCAGTTGGGTATTCGTAATGCATGCCTGTAGATTCTCCTTCTGTGGCGTACACCATCGGTAATTTTATCGATTTAGTGGTGGATGAGAAACCAATACCCAGGGCCACTGCCCACATATCATTGAAGTGATAACGAATATTGAGTCCGGTGTTGAATGCATACATGCCACTTTCCCGGTCTTTATACATCTGCGCATCGTCAATGTGGTCGGGCTTATTGTCGGTGAGGTAATTGAAACTGTACTGTGGCGAATAATGCAATGCCAGCGAAAGCGGAAGACTGCGCGAAGTGGAAGTTGGCAATGGCAGCAAGCCAGGTTCAGCCATGGTTTGTGGAGTTTCTGGATAGGGTGTAAATGGGTTTTGGATGTTGTGTACAGCAATCAAAGGAACATGTGAAACAGAAGTAAGTGAAGCGAATTGGGCAGGAACACTTGGATTTGGTGACTGAGTATAGGTGGTAGGTGAGGAAGCGAACGCAGTCGCATCTAAATGAGTGTGTGCAGGAGCAGTGTGGTGAGCGGGCTCAGAAATTGGAACAGGCGCCTGACCATTGGCGTTGATTGCATTACTTTTTGCTGCCTCCGTTTGAAGATTTGCCTGAGTGTGCGGCAGTGTGATGGCCTCTTCTTGTGTTTGTAGTGTGTTTGATTCTTGTACTGAAGTTGGCGTCTTGATTTGTTCTTTGGGTGCGGATTGCGTTAACTTATCTGATGATGCGGGTGCTTGCCCCGAAGGCAGTAACCAATTATATGCGACAAAAGAAATTAGTAACAGTGCGAGGAGGGCGAGGGCAAGGCGGTAGCGGTTTGCCTTACGTTGATACAGCAACGCGCGCTTTTTGTCGAGCGCGGCTTCCACTGCCAGCCGGGCTTTCTCAGAGGGCACTTGTTCCATAGGATCCAGCGCGGATTTGAACAAATCATCTATGTGGTGGTTGTCAACCATTGCTACTTATTTTAACTGCTTGTTTTTCTCTCGCGTGCAATGCTTTTTGCAGCTGCGCGCGGGCATCATGTAAATTCGACTTGGAGGTACCCTCTGATATTTTGAGTTTCACAGCGATTTCTCGGTGTTTCAATCCTTCAAATACATAAAGGTTGAATACCATGCGATAGGCGGGGGGTAGTTTGCGGATCATTTGTAATAATTCTGTCTCTTCTATTTTCTCGATAGCACCAGCTTGCCCTTTGTCATCAGGCTCTCCTTTGTAGTCTTCCAGGTATATCACCACCGAGAGGGGTGATTGTTTTCGATATAATTCTATGGCTGTGTTTACCATTATTCTTCTAATCCATCCTTCAAAAGAACCATCATCTCTGAATTTTTTAATGTGTTCATATACTTTCATCAAACCCTCGTGAAAAATATCTTCGGCATCTTGGTGCGTGCGCGCATAGCGAAGACAAACCGCAAACATCTTTCCCGAATACCTCTTATGTAAAAGGTTTTGGGCATGTCGATCGCCTCGAATGCATCCTTTGATGATATTTTCTTCTTCGGTGTCAGCCAACTTGGACAGGCTTTTTAAGTAAGACGTGATGGGGCTAAAAAAGGTTGGGTGACTCGGAAAATATTTTTTTAAGCTTCCTATACGCCTTTTGGGATAACTATCTAAATCAGGTCGTATGCCTGATACAATGTAAGATACGAAACACTCATACTGATTCAGCAATCTTTTTGAATGGCTCTACTTAACTGATCTTAGTTTTTTATTGTGCCATTGTTCGCGTCTCGTCATTTCTCCTCACCAAGAATCATTCTGGCCATTGTCATACCCAGAAGATGCCCCATTTTTTGGCTGAATCGTTTTGGTCTATAATTTCATTTCACCAATTTGAATACCGAACGGCCGACTGCACTTTCAGCATACACGAAGTACACGCCTGCAGGCCACGTTGCAGCTGGTATCTTGTGCACACCGGTAGTCAGGTTTTCTGAAGTCCATAGCACATTTCCTAACATGTTGTATATTTTTAAGGATGCAATTGGCTCAAAGTCGTTTATTGACAAAACTATCTCTTCAGTAAAAGGATTTGGGTAAACATGGTTTAAACCTGTGTTGGCTAGCGCTGCAATGCCCACGCTGGTGATGGCCGTGCAGACAGAAGTATCCGAACAACCATTTTGAGATACTACTACAGCGTAAGATCCGTTGGCAGTGGCGGTATAGCTTTGCGCTGTGGCACCTGCGATGGAAGCAAAACCGTTGTTACAATCTACCCATTGATATGTGGCGGCAGTTTGCGTGGCAGTAATGGTAATGCCCGATTGAGTCACTGCTTTGGAAAGGGGAACCACATACAAATTTAGTTTGATAAGCGAATCGCAGCCACCAAGCAATGAAACATATCTGTTGTATGTGCCTGTCATAG
>JBBKVM010000062.1:0-4423 GCA_037968415.1 Bacteroidia bacterium
TACATAGCCGATAAAATAGTAAGCGTTTAAAACAGAAATATTTAATTAATTGTACATTTAACAAACTTAAAAACTCCCAACTATGAGAAAATTCGAAGAAATCAAACAACTGCTCAACGACTCTGAAGATGATATCCGTAAGTTTTATGAGAAAGGTAATGCAGCTGCCGGTACGCGCGTACGTGGTGCCATGCAGGAATTAAAGAAGCTTGCGCAAGAAATGCGTATTGAAGTTCAAGAGATGAAAAACAAGGCCAGTTAATTTATTAGCTGCTAATTTGATCAACACCAAAGCCACCCTACCAGGTGGCTTTGGTGTTTTTAGAAATGAATTTCCAGCACTTCATTGGAAAACACCGCATTTTTATTTGAATTTTCGAAGATGATAGTTCATATTTGTAATTGACAAATCAATCTAAATCTTCAAACTGAAATAAGATGCATCCAATAGTTAAAAACATACTTGCCGTCATAGCCGGTGTAGTAATTGGCGCCATGGTAAACATGGGAATCATAATGATCAGCGGTAGTATAATACCACCACCAGAAGGAGTAAACCCTGCTGATATGGAAAGTCTCAAAGACAACATCCATTTGTTTGGATATCAACATTTCATTTTCCCGTTTTTAGCACATGCGTTGGGTACTTTGGTGGGCGCAGCCATCGCCACCATGATTGCAGCCACGCACAAGATGAAATTCGCAATCCTGATTGGGTTGGTGTTTTTATTCGGAGGTATTCAAATGGTAATGATGCTCGACTCACCTATGTGGTTCAATATCATGGACCTGGGTGTCGCCTATATCCCCATGGCGCTAATCGGATATAAGATTGGCAAAAGATAATAATTCGGCTAAATCAAATTAGATTTTACAGCTTTTCCATAGCAGCGGAAAGCTTATTGTTGAGCGACCGCGAAATACCTACCAAAGGTAGACGCAGGTTGTCTTTACACAAGTCCAGGATCGCAAGCGCGGCTTTGATGCCCGCTGGATTACCTTCTACAAAAAGCAAATTGGTCACGTCCAATAACTTGTAATGGAGATTGCGTGCTTTGGTGTATTCGCCAGAGAGTGCGTGTCGCACCATGTCGGTAAAGGGGCGGGTATAGGCGTTAGCCACAACTGAAATCACACCATCAAAACCCAGTCCGATAAGTGGAAAAGTAAGTGCGTCTTCACCAGATAACAACAAGAAATTTTTAGGGCGGTTTTGTGCAAGTTGCATGCATTGCATAATATTTCCAGAAGCTTCTTTAACGCCAATTATGTTAGAGAAATCTTCGGCCAGCGAAAGGGTAGTTTCCGCTTTTACATTGCAGGCAGTGCGCGCAGGCACATTGTAAATGATAACCGGAAGCGGGGACTCATTGGCTATCACTTTATAGTGTGCGTAAATGCCTTTTTGCGTGGGCTTGTTATATGCAGGACTAACAGATAATATTGCATCCACTCCCTCCAAATTGGTTTTTTGAATGGTACTCACTACTTCCTGGGTATTGTTGCCGCCAATGCCCACTACAACTGGCAACCTGCCGTTATTGATTTCTATTACAAAATCGAGCACCGCCTGTTTTTCATCTTTCGATAGTGTAACCGATTCACCTGTGGTACCAAGGGGAACAAGGTATTCGGCCTTTCCTTTGATGATGTGTTCTATTAAATTCTTAAAACAATTGAAGTCGATGCTGCCGTCTTTGTGAAAAGGTGTAACAAGCGCAACGCCTGTTCCCTTAAGCTGGTTCTTCATGATGAGTCTTGATAATATTCAGGTAATGGTTTACATGAGTGATAAACTGGGGCAAGGAACGGTTGTCCTTGATGTCGAGAAGCAAATCATAAAAAGGTTCATTTCTTCGATTAAACATCCCAATTTTAAAACTGGCTGAAGACAGCGCAGAAATGTAGTGTAAAGGAAAACATTTGGCTGTGGACAGGTTGATGAGTATGTCATAAGGTTTGTTGATAAAATTGCTGACCACCATACCACTGGGGATCATATGCCAGTTGACATTTTTGCGTGTAAAAAAATCGAGTCCGAGTTTGGCAAACTGATCACGGTGCAGTTCGGGTTTGTCTACAAACCCCAGCGCCAACACCTCTTTGGAATACGAGCGAATATCTTTGACGTAGTTCTTTACTACTTCATAAGTTTCCATATCGGTAGCATCGTATAGTATACCTATGTTTCTTGCATTTTGAAAACTGACCACCTTTGGCTGCCGGAAGTTTTGCCGGTAACGTTTCTTGAAAAGGTAGTGCCCGATTCCGGCTCTGATTTTTCCGGGTAAGTTCATGCTATAAGTTGTTCAAACTCTTCCTCACTGATTACTGCTACTTTATTCTGGGTAGCTTTTTCGATTTTAGCTGGTCCGCTGTCATTGCCAGCTAGCAGAAAACTTGTTTTCGAAGATACACTACTTGAATTTTTTCCACCATGCCTTTCTATCAGGCTTTTGAGTTCCTCTCGGGTAAATTTAACAAACGTTCCCGATACCACAAATGACTTCCCTTTGAGCTTATCGCTGAGGGGTGCGTTGGTTTCATTGTGCACTACTTCCATCTGCAATCCATACTCCGCAAGCTTTTTCACAACATCCGCATTTGCTGCTACTTCAAAAAAAGCGATGATGCTATCGGCAATCACCTCACCAATTTCAGGAACGGCTATCAATTCCTCTCGCGTAGCCCTCGCTAAATTCTGAAAACTATGAAAATGTGCCGCCAGTTTTTTGGCCACCGTATCACCCACGTGCCGGATGCCGAGTGCAAACAACACCTTTTCCATAGGTTGTTTTCTGGAGATGGCTATTCCTTCTATCAAATTGGCAACGGTCTTTTCCTGGAAACTGGTTTTCCGCACCTCCCCTACTTCATCTTCTTTTTCGCTTTCCAGCCCAATCAAGGCATCATAATCCAGACTATAAATGTCTGCCACATTTTTCACCAATCCTTTTTCGTAGAGCATGTCGATGCGCGCACTGCCCAGCGTGTCTATATCCATGGCCTTACGACTTACAAAATGTTCAATTTTTCCCTTCAATTGAGGTGGGCAACCGCCTTCGTTGGGGCAATAATGCTGTACCTCTCCTTCAGTGCGCTGCAAAGCAGTGCCACATTCAGGGCAATGTGTGGCATATACATGAGGCGTTGAGTCAGGCTCACGCTTGGCTATATCCACACCCGTAATTTTAGGAATAATTTCTCCGCCTTTCTCTACATATACAAAATCGCCTTCGCGCACATCCAACTTTTCAATGATGTCGGCATTGTGCAACGAAGCGCGTTTTACAGTAGTGCCGCCCAGCCACACGGGCTCAAGGTTGGCCACCGGTGTGATTGCGCCTGTGCGGCCGACCTGATATGTAATGGCCAACAAGCGCGTTGTTACCGATTCTGCTTTGTACTTGTATGAAATAGCCCACCTTGGTGACTTTGCGGTGAAGCCCAATTCTGCTTGCTGCAAATGTGAATTCACTTTTATCACCACCCCATCGATATCAAAACCCAGTTGAAGGCGATCTTTTTCTACATCCGCTATATAAGAAAGGACACCAGTCATATCCTTGCATTTCACCAGCATATCACTCACCTTAAATCCCCACGATTTAATTCTATGCATGGCCTCAAAATGGTTGGCGAAAATTTCTTCATCTGCATAAAAACCATAGATGAAACAATCGAGGTTCCGCCTGGCCACTTCAGCAGAGTCTTGCATTTTGAGCGTGCCGGAAGCAAAATTTCGCGGGTTGGCATAAGAGGTTGCGCCATCGGTCGCGCGCTGGCTGTTAATGCGGTCAAATTCATGACGATGCATAAATATCTCACCGCGCACTTCGAACCTATCGGGGTAATCGCCTTGGGGTAGCGTAAGCGGAATGGAGCAGATGGTTCTCACGTTTGCGGTGACATCATCACCCTGCACGCCATCTCCCCGAGTGGCAGCTTGAACAAGTTGACCATCCACGTATGTGAGGGAAATGGCCACCCCGTCAAATTTTAGTTCACAGGCATATTCAAAATCATCGCCCAATTGCTTGCGCACACGTGTGTCAAATTCCAGCAGTTCTTCTTCATTGTAGGTATTGCCGAGCGAAAGCATGGCGTACTTGTGACGAACTGTAGCAAACTCTTTGGTGATGGCTCCTCCTACCCTTTGCGATGGCGAATTTGGCTTTAATAAATTAGGAAATTCTGTTTCGAGTTTGATGAGTTCTTCGAGCATACGATCAAACTCCCGATCACTGATAACAGGTTGAGAAAACACATAATATTTATGGTTGTGCTCATTGATTTCGAGGGTCAATGTGGCGATGCGCTTTTCTGCTTCTTCTTTTTTCATAAAAAACCGGTGTGCGAAACTTGCTGACGGAAAGATAAAAAATCACACTTACAATACGGTAGCTTTGATCATACGATGGCG
>JBBKVM010000063.1:0-15676 GCA_037968415.1 Bacteroidia bacterium
GAAAAATTTTCGTTGCGCAAGCGCCCCGGCACTGTAGGCATCTGCGCGGCCATCAACAACAAGTATAAAACTGAAGCGGTGCCGCACATTATTTGCGGTGGATTCAGCAGAGAAGAAACTGAAAATGCGCTCATAGAACTTAACTTTCTGGGCATTGACAATATATTGGTAATACGCGGTGATGCAATCAAAACCGAGCCTACTTTTATTCCCGAACCCGATGGACATCATTATGCCATCGATCTGCTCAAACAAGCGGTGAATCTAAATCATGGCATATACCTTGACGAAGAGTTAAAGGATGTAAATGCTTCCAACTTTTGTATTGGCATATCTGGATATCCTGAAAAACACTTTGAGGCGCCCAACATTGAAAGCGATATGAAGTATCTGAAAAACAAAATTGATGCGGGAGCTGATTACATTGTAACCCAAATGTTTTTCGACAACAAAAAATACTTTTCATTTGTAGACCACTGCCGACAAATGGGTATCACGGTGCCGATCATTCCGGGATTGAAAATTATCACTTCAAAAAAACAAGCGACTGTATTGCCTAAAATATTTCACATTGACCTGCCTGTGGATTTGTCTGATGCGATTGACAAATGTCGCAATGATGAAGAAGCTCGCCAGGTGGGTATCGAGTGGACCATTACACAATCGAAAGAACTTGCTGCGGCAAAAGCGCCTTGCCTCCACTACTATACAATGGGCAATCCGGAAAGCACGCTGAAAGTAGCGCGCGAAGTTTTTTAAACCGAAAAAAAATTACTGATTACTTCATCTTTTTCAAATACGCATGTACGTATTTGCCGATGATATCGAATTCGAGATTCACCACTTCGCCCACCGTCATGTCCTTGAATGTAGTGTGTTCGAATGTGTACGGAATGATGGCCACCGAAAATTTATTGTCTGTTGTATCAAACACTGTAAGGCTTACCCCATTCACACACACTGATCCTTTTTCTACGGTGAGGTTGCCGGAAGATGCATCATAGCTGAATGTAAAAATCCAGCTGCCGTCCTTCTCTGCGATGCTTTCACACACCCCTGTCTGATCCACATGGCCTTGCACCAGATGCCCATCCAGCCTGGCGTTGAGCGTGAGCGCGCGCTCCAGGTTTACGTGCTGGCCCGCACGCAATTGGTCCAGATTAGTTTTTGCCAGCGTCTCCGCCACAGCAGTTACGCGATAGCTCTTGTTGTTATGACTGATCACCGTAAGGCACGCTCCATTGTGTGATACACTCTGGTCCACTTTCAACTCGCCCGCCATTTCGGCTTCTATATCAAAATGCGTGTTGGTGCCTTCGCGCGCCACGGCCATCACCCTTCCCACTTGCTCCACTATTCCTGAAAACATACGTTTGATTTTTTTTACCTCATCAAGTGAACAAAACCCTTGAGTGTTTTTGTTTCGGTGCCATCTATTTTCAAGAAAGAAACACGACACACATAAAAATATACACCGGCAGCGCTGTCGTTGCCACTGCTCCGGCTTTTCCCATCCCAGTTTATATCAATATTGGTGGTTTCAAACACAAGCTGACCCCATCGGTTATATATTTTCATGTCCACTGACTCAACAAAACGGTAAGGCGGGCAAGTGGCCTGCAGTCCGATGTCTGTGGTTTGGTCGCAAGGATGGAAGAGATCATTCACACCATCACTATTGGGTGTAAACACGTTGGGCAAATTATATTCAGGCAGACAATTTCCGCTTTCGTTGTTCACACAAATAGGGCTGCCGATGGCACTTTCATTGCCCACTGAATCTACAGCAGTCACCGCATAGCAACCCAATATTGAAGACAAGCCAGTGTGCACAAACACAACGGTATCTTGTGTGGTAGAGATGGTGGCGATTATCTGCAACGGAGCCGAAAGCTGCGGTTGAAAATACAGGTTGTAATGATCAATGTCGGTGGGACAATTGAGCGAAGGCTTGTACCAATAGATGGTGTTCACTTGCAGTTTGCAGTCACTCAATACTGTTACCAGTGGCTGACACGGAGGTTCATTATCCACAGGTGTGGCGCACACTTCCTGCGATAAGTTGATGATAGGATCTACAAAACCCGGGGCGGTGTAGTGGCCAATTGATTTTACGTAGTAGCAAAATTCTTGTCCATTATCGAGACCGGCATCAGTGTATGATAGTGAAGCGCTGGTGCCAATCAAATTGAAGACCGCACCCAAAGGATCTTTGCGATACACTTCATATCTACTGGTAGAATCAAAGTTGTTGATCCACGGAACTTGCGCCTGCCAAGAGAGTTCAACCCTGTTATCGGTAGGCGTTGCGGTGAGGAAAACTGAAGAAGCATTCTGCGACTTGCCAACAAAAATCATGTTGCCGGGAGTATCGTTGTAGAATTCAATTTTGTACACAAGAGGAGCATCTTTCGTGTTCACACTTGTGTCGGTAAACAAGGTATCATTCAAATCGTTGAACGTAGCAACGGCAGTGAAATTACCGGCAAGGAAACCGGTAGCCCGCATCACCACATATCTGTAGGGACCTGGCAAAACTACCGTGTCGAGTTCGGTAGGTTTAGACCATGCAACATACACGTCACCAGTGGTGGTGCTGGTACTGTTGATGCTTACGTTGGTAATAACAGGCAAATCTTTTTTCAGTTGCGTGCACACTTCAAAGGATGCATAGCTTTCGGCACCATCAGGAAAAATAGCCACTATCATATAACAGTACTCAACACCAGGGGCCAGCCCACTGCCATTGTTATTGTCTAAAAACGATGTGGTATTGACACCATTCACGGTTCCTATGCGCGTGTAGCCGGTGTAGGCAGGCACGCCTGTTTCGCACGGCCCGGGCACAAACCCGAAGAAGCCATTGCGCCTGTAAATATCATACTTGATCACTTGGTTACACACGTTAGCATCCCACCCTACTTGTATTGAGTTGCCAATTGGGCTGGCAGTAGGGTTTTTAGGCGATGGACCTACCACTGTGATATTTGACGACTTGAGGTCTACCAGATTTACTTGTGCATTGTTATCCTGCGCTTTGAACACTACCTGATAAGGCGCCTTGCGCACCTGGCCACAGACAGGCACCCATGAAAAATTGCCAGTGATGGAACCGGTGCCGGATACGCTCGGAAACATTGCCTGATTGGGCACGAAAGTGAAAGGCGCTCCGGTGGCACTGAGTGTGAGCACATCTCCATCAAGATCGGTAGCCGTAACATCAAATGATAGCAGCGTATTGGCCTCCACACAAAAATCTCCGGGAGGTATAATTACCGGTGGGTTGTTGTTGCACGCCACCACATTGATTTGCATATCGCGGGTTACAAAACCAATGCGCGCGCCATTGCGCCACTCTTCAACCAGTATCGACACATTGTATTCTCCCTGCAACACAGGTGCATTCCATGTAAGATCGCCTGTCACATTGTTGATGCCAAAAGTGGAACTCGTTTGCGGAAAAGTATACCCGGGAATGTTGTTTCCATTCACGCCTTTGCACGCTACCAGTTGGTAGGAAAGGCTGTCTCCGTCAGGGTCGTATGCATTGGGGTTGTGGATGAACAACTTGCTTACGCACGCCATGTCGATGGGCGGCTGAAACAACACCGGTGAGTTATTTATTCCAAGCAGCGGATTGATGAGCAACATGCTCTCCACATAAAAAGGCACCGACACTGAATTGGGAATGTTGTTTACATCTGCATTTCGGTTGGGGTCTTCAAACCACATGATGTAGCTGCCGGGGCCGGGATACACGTGGTTGAGTTTATAAATGTTTTTCTTGACGTCAATTGCGTTGGGAACTATCTCACCCATGTTACCCGGCCCGTTCACACGCGGTATCGAGTCAGAGGTGCCGTCACCCCAGTTGATAAGGAGTTTTTGCCGGTCGGCCTGCGCGCTGGAGGCCTTGGTGTAGGTGGTGATGGTGACTTCGTATTCGGTAAAAGAAAGCCTGCGGTAGGTAATTTCTCCGGCACGATTGTGCGTGGCAAAAGCCTGCGCGCCTGCCAGCAACAAAACCAAAACAATGAGTACCGTTTTTTTCATAAACTCTTCTACTTATAACACTTCTTCCGCCTTTTTATTACCTGTGCCGGCCCTTCTGGCCATCACAAATTTTTAGTCATTTATCCTTAGTAATTGATAACCTGCTGCTCCATTTCGGGCAACTCCCGGTAGCCATACTGCTGATTGCGCAGTTGGGGTTCGAAACCGGCTTCGCGGATTGCCTCTTGAATGCCATTGCTGGTAAAACGGTGTGGCGCTCCGGCCGCACTTACCACATTTTCTTCAATCATGATAGAACCAAAATCGTTGGCCCCCGCATGCAGACTAAGCTGCGCTACTTTCTTGCCTACCGTAAGCCACGATGCCTGTATGTTGATGATGTTAGGCAACATGATGCGGCTCAATGCAATCATGCGGATGTATTGCTCACCTGTGGTTTCGTTGCTGATGCCGCGCAATCTTTTCAACAGCGTGCCATCATCCTGAAATGTCCATGGTATAAAAGCCAGGAAGCCTTTGGCATCGGCCGGCTTTTCGCTCTGCACCTGCCTTATAGCTATAAGGTGATCAAATCTTTCTTCCACCGTTTCTACATGGCCAAACATCATGGTAGCCGATGTGGTAATGTGCAGTTGGTGTGCTGCGCGCATGACGTCCAGCCATTCGCCACCCGAGCATTTGCCCTTGCTGATGAGCCTGCGCACGCGATCGCTTAATATTTCGGCACCTGCGCCCGGCAACGAATCCATGCCGGAAGCTACCAGCGCTTTCAACACTGCTGTGTGCGATTGGCCTTCGAGCTTGGCTATGTGTGCCACTTCCGGTGGTCCTAGTGCATGCAGTTTCATAGTGGGATATAGTGCCTTCAACTGACTAAACAAGTCAGTATAAAATTTCAAACCCAGTTCGGGATGATGGCCGCCTTGCAAAAGCAGTTGCTCACCACCATAACGAAACGTCTCTTCTATCTTTGTTTTATATTCTTCGATGGTGGTGATGTAGGCTTCTTTGTGTCCGGGAATGCGGTAGAAATTGCAAAACTTACAATTGGCCGTGCACACATTGGTGGTGTTCACATTTCGGTCAATGATCCACGTGACTTTATTATCGGGTTTTTGTTTTTTGCGCAACTCGTTGCCCGCGTACATCAAATCGGCAGTGGGTGCGTGATGAAAAAGATGCAGTCCCTCTTCTTTAGAAAGGAACTCAAAATTGAGTGCTTTTAGCAGTATTGATTCTGTATCCATTCGGTGTGAATAATTCAGCGCGGTGGCAGCGGTTAATGACTTGAAACGCCCATAAACAGGGCGTTTTTGAAAATGACTGCCGTTTTGCGTATTTTCCGCACTCCAAAAATACTATTTTAAGATGACTACTACAATCCGCAAGGAGTCCGCCTCAGACAATAAAACGAGCCTTATTTTAATCCTCAAAAACGGTAAAGATTGGAAAGGTCATGTGGCCTTCACTACCGATGAGATAATCTACATCAAAAAACAATTCGCTGACAAAAACAACACGGTGGTGCTGAATCAACTCAACCGCCTGCTGGTGGCACACAATCCCGAAGTGAAAAGCGAAGTGTATAAAACACACGAAGCCCTGCGAAAGGTGGGTAACACATTGTGCATGGAGCTCAACAAACACAAAATGAAATCGGTGAGCATAGTGGACGAGAGCGGTGTGAAAGGCGGTGCGCTGGCCATGGCTGAGGGCATGGCACTCGGCAATTACCAGTTCAATGAACTTTTTAGCAACGGCACGGCCAAGAAAAACTCACTTACGACTATCGGTGTGGTTGCCAAAGACAGCTCGAAAGAAGATGTGGAGTTCATCAACATCACTGTGCAGGCCACTTACCATGCGCGCGATTTGATCAACCTGCCGCTGTCGCACCTCAACGCGGTGCAACTTTCCAAAGCATTTCAGAAGATGGGCAAAGAGGCCGGCTTTAAGTGCACGGTGCTCAACAAAGCCAAAATACAATCATTCAAAATGGGTGGGCTGCTGGCCGTAAACAAAGGCAGTATCGATCCGCCAACCTTCTCGGTGATGGAGTGGAAGCCTCGCAACGCCAAAAACAAAAAGCCTTATGTGCTGGTGGGCAAAGGCGTGGTGTATGATACCGGTGGATTGAGTTTGAAGCCTACCGCCAACAGCATGGATTTCATGAAATCGGATATGGGAGGCGCGGCAGTAGCAGGTTGCGCTATGTACGCCATCGCCAAGGCCAAGCTGCCCGTACATGTGATTGCATTGGTACCTGCCACTGACAACCGCCCCGATGGCAATGCGTACGTGCCCGGTGACGTAATAAAAATGTACAGCGGAGCTACCGTGGAAGTATTGAATACCGATGCCGAAGGCCGAATGATACTAGCCGATGCCTTGACATGGGCCAAGCGCTACAAGCCACAACTGGTGATGGACTTTGCGACCCTTACCGGTGCGGCAGCCGCTGCAGTGGGCCAATACGGCATTGTGTGCATGGGCACTGCTTCCGAAGCCACCAAAGACAAGCTGAAGCAAAGCGGCAACGAAGTGTACGAACGCCTGGCGGAATTTCCGTTTTGGGATGAGTACGATGAGCTGATAAAATCCGACATAGCCGACATGAAAAACATTGGCGGCCCGTATGGTGGAGCCATCACCGCGGGTAAATTTCTGCAGCGCTTCACCGATTACGATTGGATGCACTTTGACATTGCCGGCTCTGCATTTCTGAAAGCACCCGACAGCTACCGGGGTAAAAACGGCACCGGCACCATGGTACGCATGGTGGCCAATTTCTTCAGGCATCACGCTTGATTCTTTTAACAGTAAATAACATTTGTTCACATGAGCCACACGGCCGACAATGAAAATAAAATAAGGGTGGGTGTTAGCATAGGCGACCTCAATGGCATTGGGCCGGAGGTGGTCATCAAAACATTTGAAGACAGCCGCATGACACAGCTATGCACACCTATCCTCTACTGCGCGTCCAAAACCATCTCCTTCTACCGCAAACAATTCGGCACCCCCGAGCTCAATATCAATGTGCTGCGAAGGATTGAAGATGCCAGCCCAAAAAAAATCAACATCTTTCAGGTGTGGGAAGACGATGTAAATATTACGCCCGGCACCCCTACCGAAATTTCAGGCAAATATGCCGTGCGCTCGCTGCAGGCTGCCATCAAAGATCTGCAGGTTGGTAACATCGATGTACTTGTTACCGCTCCTGTCGACAAAAGCAACATCTCCATTCCTGATTTCGATTTCAAAGGCCACACCGAATACCTGGCCGCTGAGTTTCCATCGGACGGGCATTTGATGTTTATGGTGAGTGAATTTGTAAAAGTGGCGGTGGTTTCGGGCCATGTGCCCCTCAAAAATGCCGCAGCCGACCTCACCACCGAGAAAATCACCAAAAAACTTAAAATCATGCACCAGTCGCTTATCAGCGACTTTGGCATCCGCAAGCCGCGCATAGCTGTGCTGGGCCTCAATCCGCATGCAGGCGACAAAGGTTTATTGGGTAAAGAGGAAGAAGAAATTATCATCCCCGCTATCAAAAAAGTGTTCGAAAACCACATGCTGGTGTATGGACCCTACGCGGCCGATGGATTCTTTGGCAACTCGGCCTTCAGCCAGTTTGATGCCGTGCTCGCCATGTACCACGACCAGGGTCTTATTCCTTTCAAAACCATGTCGATGGACATGGGTGTGAACTTCACAGCCGGCCTGCCTATTGTGCGCACCTCGCCTACGCACGGCACCGCTTTCGATATAGCGGGCAAGGGCGTGGCTTCTGAATCGTCATTCCGCCAGGCAGTATATGTAGCCTGCGATATTTTTCGCAGCCGAAACAATTACAAAGAGATAAACGAGAACCCGCTGGCCTACGCACGCCTGCGCAGCGACCGCTAACCTGCTGAATACGATGATGTTGGCCTTTGCGCTGGCCATTGCCAGCAGTCATTGCGCAACCCTTAATTTATTTTTGTAATCCCTGAAGGAATTTTTACCTTTGCACCCCTCTGTTGAAGGCTGAAAAACAGCATTATGGACGCGCTCACGAAATACAACATCCCGTTTACCAGTCTAGAAGACGGCATTCACAATTACGACTATCACATTGATAGTGAGTTTTTTGAAGAAATGGGAAGCGATTTGTTGGCGCATGGTGCGGTAGATGTGAAGGTGGAGTTGAACAAAAGTTCCGCCATGCTCATATTCGAATTCAGCATGAAAGGACAAGTGGAGTTGACGTGTGATAAGTGTGCAGATGACTACATGCAGCCGATAGAAGGCAATGACAAGCTGATTGTAAAATTTGGCCCCGAAAGCAAAGAAGAGAGCGAAGAAGTGATCGTGCTGGCAGTGAAAGAGAACGTGATTAATATGGCCCAGCATATTTATGAGGCCATCAGCACATTGGTTCCGTTGTGGCACCGGCACCCCAAAGTAAGCCAGTGCAACCAGGACACACTGAAAGTGCTGAACCAGCTGGCGCAAAAACCTGCAAAGGAAGAAATTGACCCGCGCTGGGCGGCCCTGAAGAATTTGAAAGACGAAAATTGAAATTGAACACCCTTAATTAAGAAAACGATACAATGGCACATCCTAAACGAAAAATCTCCAAGTCAAGGCGCGATAAGAGAAGAACCCACGACAAAGCGGTTGCTTCTACTCTTTCTACCTGCTCTAACTGCGGTGCTTCGGTACTTTATCACCGTGTGTGCAGCGATTGCGGATATTACAAAGGAAAACTGGCAATCGAGCAGAAAGTAGTCGCTTAAGGTTTGATTAAACCTTAAATTTCTCGATTGCAAACATCGATGAAGCTACTTGGTATAGATATAATGGGGGGCGATTTTGCACCCCGCGAAGCGGTTCTGGGAGCGATGCTTGCCTTGGACAGCCTCCCTCTCGATACCCGGCTATTACTAATTGGAGACAGTGCCACCGCACATTCCATCATCACCGATCACGGTGGCGATGTGTCGCGTTTCGATTATCACCACACCACACAGGTCATTACCATGGCCGAAAATGCCACCCGCGCATTTCAACAAAAACCCGATAGCAGCATAGCTGCAGGCTTTCAACTGCTTGCCGACAAACGCATCCACGCTTTTGCCAGCGCTGGCAACACAGGAGCCATGATGGTAGGCGCCATGCTCACCGTAAAAAATATTCCCGGCCTGCTGCGACCCGCCATCTCATCTGTGTTACCCAAAGAAGATGGCAGCGTGGGCATACTGCTCGATGTAGGCATCAATGCCGACTGCAAACCCGAAATGCTGGTGCAATTTGGCATACTCGGTAGCGAATTGGCACGCCACGTATACAGCATAGCCAACCCGCGTGTGGGCCTTATGAATCTGGGTGAAGAAGAAGAAAAAGGAAACCTGCTTGCCAAAGAGACCCACCAGTTGCTGAAACAGTCAGCCGACTTAAATTTTATTGGCAACGTAGAAGGCCGCGACCTGTTCAACGACATGGCCGATGTGATTGTGTGCGATGGCTTTACCGGCAACGTAATATTGAAACAAGCAGAGTCATTTTATTCGCTCGTGCAAAAGAGAAATGTGAAAGATGAGTATTTTGAGCGCTTCAACTACGAAAACTACGGAGGTACTCCCATTCTTGGCATCAACGGAAATGCAATCATAGCGCACGGTATTTCAAAAGCCACCGCCATCAAAAACATGATCATGCTGGCTTCGGAAGTGGCCGATGCCAACCTTTGTGAAAAAATTAAACACGTACTGTCGCACAGTGTGCCGCAGTAAACCAAAACATTAATATGTCAAAAATAACAGCCGCCATTACTGCCGTACACGCATGGGTTCCGGAATATGTGCTCACCAACAAGGAACTGGAAACCATGGTAGAAACCACCGATGAGTGGATACTTTCGCGTACCGGTATCAAAGAGCGCAGAATATTGAAAGGCGAAGGCAAAGGCACCTCCGACATGGCTGTAGAAGCCATCAACGGACTGCTGAAAAAGCGCGGCATCCAGCCAGAAGAGATTGATCTGGTGATATGCGCCACCGCTACGCCCGACATGCTGTTTCCGGCCACGGCCAACATCATCTGCGATAAGGCAGGACTCAAAAATGCTTTCAGCTACGACATCATGGCCGCCTGTTCGGGATTTATCTTTTCAGTGGCTACTGCATCCAAGTTTATTGAATCGGGCCAGTACAAAAAAGTAATCGTGGTGGGTGCCGATAAAATGTCATCTATTATTGACTACACCGACCGCGCCACGTGTGTGATATTTGGCGATGGCGCTGGCGCAGTTTTGCTGGAGCCCAACACCGAAGGTTTTGGCGTAGTAGATTCTATCCTCCGCAGCGATGGATCCGGCCGCCACTACCTGCACCAGAAAGCCGGTGGCTCCGTGAAACCCGCATCGCACGCTTCGGTAGACGCACGCGAGCATTTTGTGTATCAGGAAGGGCAGACAGTATTTAAATTTGCGGTGACCAATATGGCCGATGTGAGCGCTGAAATAATGGAGCGCAACAACCTGAAGAGCGAAGACGTAGCATGGCTGGTGCCGCACCAGGCCAACAAGCGCATCATAGATGCCACGGCCAGGCGCATGGGCGTATCCAACGATAAAGTAATGCTCAACATAGAGAAATACGGAAACACCACCAACGGCACCATTCCGCTGTGCCTGTGGGAATGGGAAAACAAGCTTCACAAGGGCGACAACATTATACTGGCGGCTTTTGGCGGAGGATTTACATGGGGTTCCATATATGTCAAATGGGCTTACGACAGTAAATAAAGGATTGCCGATTTAAATCTAATTTTATCTTTGTTCCAAAATCAACATCAATGAATATCAAAGAAATTGAAGAGCTGATCAAATTTGTTTCCAAATCGGGGGTAAGTGAGGTAGAGCTCGAAATGAAGGAATTCAAGATCTGCATTAAGACCCAGCCCAAGGGCCGTGGTAAAACGCAGGAAATGTACATGAACCCTATGCCACAGCAGATGATGGCCATGCCGCAGATGATGCAGCAACAGGCCGCTCCTGTGCCCGCACCGGCTGCTGCCGCTGCTCCGGCAGCCCCGCAAGCCGCACCGGCAGGCAACTACCATACCATCAAGTCGCCCATGATAGGCACCTTTTACCGTTCCAGCACACCCGACAAGCCCTCGTTTGTCAACGTGGGTGACGAGATAAAAGCCGGTCAGGTGCTGTGCATCATTGAAGCCATGAAGCTGTTCAACGAGATAGAGTCTGAAGTATCGGGCAAAATCGTGAAAGTGCTGGTAGACAACTCCAGCCCTGTGGAATACGACCAGCCATTGTTTCTGGTAGAGCCCGCCTAAGGCGCACCTGCCACCCCTCACCTGTGTTGAACCCGATAAACCCGGACCGACTTTATGTTTAAAAAAATACTGATAGCCAACCGCGGAGAGATAGCCCTAAGGGTAATACGTACCTGCAAAGAAATGGGCATCAAAACGGTGGCCGTGTACTCCACTGCCGACAGGGAAAGCCTCCACGTGCGTTTTGCCGATGAGGCTGTGTGCATAGGCCCACCCGCCAGCCGCGACTCGTACCTCAACATACCCAACATTATTTCGGCTGCCGAAATAACCAACTCCGATGGCATACATCCGGGCTATGGTTTCCTTTCGGAGAATGCCAAGTTCAGCGCCATCTGCGCGGAGCACTCCATCAAATTTATTGGCGCCCTGCCCGACCAGATTAACCGCATGGGCGACAAGGCCACCGCCAAAGCCACTATGAAAGAGGCCGGTGTACCCACAGTGCCGGGCAGCGAAGGCCTTATTGAATCGGTAGCACAAGGCATCAAACTGGCCAAAGACATTAAGTACCCTGTAATCCTAAAAGCCACCGCGGGTGGTGGCGGACGAGGCATGCGCATCGTGTGGAAAGAAGAAGAGTTCGAAGGCCACTGGGACAGCGCGCGCCAGGAAGCCGCAGCAGCCTTTGGCAACGATGGCATGTACCTGGAGAAATACATCGAAGAGCCACGCCACATCGAAATACAAATAGCGGGCGACCAGTACGGCAAGGCCTGCCACCTGAGTGAGCGTGACTGCTCTATACAGCGCAGGCACCAGAAGCTGCTCGAAGAAACCCCTTCGCCATTTATGACCAAAGAGCTGCGCGAAGCCATGGGCGATGCCGCCATCAAAGCGGCTATGGCCGTAAACTACGAGGGCGTAGGCACGGTAGAGTTTCTGGTCGACAAGCACCGCAACTTCTACTTTATGGAGATGAACACCCGCATACAGGTGGAGCATCCGGTTACCGAAGAAGTAATCAACTACGACCTGATAAAAGAGCAGATAAAAATAGCTGCGGGCATTGCCATATCGGGCAAAAACCATTACCCCAACCTGCACGCCATAGAGTGCCGCATCAATGCCGAAGATCCTTACAACAACTTCCGCCCTTCGCCCGGTAAAATTACCACACTACACGTGCCGGGTGGCCATGGTGTGCGCGTAGATACCCACGTGTATGCGGGCTATGTGATACCGCC
Source organism: Bacteroidia bacterium (assembly GCA_037968415.1). Classification (GTDB taxonomy): domain Bacteria; phylum Bacteroidota; class Bacteroidia; order AKYH767-A; family JBBKVM01; genus JBBKVM01. The sequence continues at coordinate 12,543 of JBBKVM010000063.1, forward strand.
CTATTACGACAGTATGATTGCCAAACTCATTACCATCGCGCAGTCGCGGGCCGAGGCCATCGACACCATGGAACGCGCCCTCAGCGAGTTTGTGGTAGAAGGTGTGCACACCACCATCCCCTTCCACCAGCAGCTGATGCGAAATGAAAACTTCCGCAAGGGCAACTACACCACCAAGTTTCTCGAAGACTTTACGCTGTTATAAAGCACAACTACATACAATTACAAAAGCACCTCGAGGGGTGCTTTTTTTGTGGGGGATTAAATAATGGGGTAATAGCTTAATTTCACAATCTTCTCGTTGGCATGTTTGCGAAACGAGAACAAAATGAAATCTTATAGCTTGTTATTTTAGCTCAGTGAATCTAATAAACAAATTGAGTCCGGAAACACTAGATTAATTGAACCTACTGGATTGAATCTAGTAATCTAAAACTTATACTCAGATGGCCAAAATTAGATTTCTTTGTGAATGTTATAAAATATTGAAGTAAATATAAATACAAGCTTTGAACAAGTATAAGCAACCAGACCACCAATGGAAAAGAAACAATGTTACATGAAACCAATAAAATAAATTAGATGAAAAGCATTGAAGTAGTTGCAGCTATAATTATTTTCAAAAATGAAGTGTTGTGTGTCCAAAGAGGAAAAAATAAACTTGAGTACATTTCAAATAAATTCGAATTTCCTGGCGGAAAAATAGAGATTGGAGAGACAAAATCAGAGGCCCTAAGAAGAGAAATATTTGAAGAGTTAAAAATGCTCATCGATGTTCAAAAAGAATTCTTTACTGTTACACATCATTATCCAAACTTCATTTTAACAATGCATAGTTTTATATGCAAATGTGAAAACCCCGCACTAACATTAATGGAACATATTAATTTTAAATGGTTGAAGAAAAATGAATTGGAGAATTTAGATTGGGCTGCTGCTGACATTCCAATAATGAAAAAGCTAATGAGTTTAAATGATGAGTTTAATGAACTTTAAATTAGCGCAAAGCTTAAAGGCCGGTTTCATTAATCACGACCTTCCTTCATATAGTGAGTACTTACCGCAATTATTAGTAAATGATAAAAGCGAAGGGAAAAAAGTTTTATCAACAATTATTCGCGAATTAAGCGATTGTGAGGAATTTTGGTTTTCAGTTGCATTTGTAACTACGAATGGGGTTGCTACTTTGATAGAAACCCTTATCTCTTTAGAGAAAAAAGGAATAAAAGGAAAAATATTAGTCTCTCAATATTTAAATTTTACTCAACCTGAAGCGTTAAGAAGACTTCTGCAGTTTAAGAATTTAGAAATTAAAATTGCGGTAGAAAACGCGTTTCACTCAAAGGGTTATTTATTTAAGAAAAAAGGTGTCTATGATCTGATTATTGGAAGTAGCAATCTAACTTCAACAGCACTATGCTCTAACATTGAATGGAACCTAAAAATAACAGCAACACCCATTAGTCATATTATTTTCAATGCTATAAAAGAATTCACAAACGAATATCAAAAAGCAGTACTTGTAGATGCTTCATTTCTTTTCAATTATGAGATATTATATAAAAAGCAAGTTGACTACACTAGGCTGCTAAAGAAAGAATTGGTGCTTTCCAATCAAAGGGAAATAATTCCTAATTCAATGCAAGTTGAAGCTTTAAATAATATTGATGATTTGCGTATCCAGGGTAAAACAAAAGCATTATTAATATCCGCAACAGGTACAGGCAAGACTTATTTATCTGCATTCGATGCAAAAAAATTCAATCCTAAAAAATTCCTCTTTGTTGTACACCGTTTAAATATCGCTCTAGCCTCAATGAAGGCTTACAAAGTGATATTTGGAAACTCAAAAAAAATGGGGATCTATTCCGGAAATCATAAAGACCTGGACGCTGATTTCATTTTCTGTACCATCCAAACAATTTCCAAAGATGAGCATTTACAACAATTTAATCCAGCTCATTTTGACTATATCGTTGTTGACGAAACACATAGAGCAGGTGCTGATTCTTATAAAAAAATACTAGATTATTTCACTCCCGCTTTTTTATTAGGAATGACAGCTACGCCCGAGAGAACAGACGGCTTTGATGTGTTCAAAATATTTGATTATAACATCGCTTATGAAATTCGGCTACATAGAGCTTTAGATGAAAATATACTTAGCCCATTTCATTATTACGGGGTAACTGATTTCACTGTAAACGGTAAGATTATTGAGGATAATTCCGATTTTAATTTATTGGCTGCCGAAGAAAGAATTGATAGAATAATTGAAAAAACAAGAGTTTATGGATGTGATAATGGCAAAATTCGTGGCTTGATATTTTGCTCATCTATTGAAGAAAGTAAAGCGCTATCAACTGGATTTAACTTGAGAGGATTCAAAACCATATCGTTGTCAGGAGAAAACAATGAAGAAGAAAGAGCGGCAGCCATTGTTAAGCTTGAGTCACACCAAAATGAATTAGATTATATTTTTACTGTAGATATTTTTAATGAAGGGATTGATATACCCAGCGTAAATCAAATAATAATGCTCAGGCCAACTCAGTCGGCCATTGTATTTGTCCAGCAACTTGGACGCGGTTTAAGAAAAATAGATGATAAAGATTATTTAACAGTGTTAGATTTTATCGGCAACTATAAGAATAGTTTTTTAGTACCAATTGCCTTATATGGTGACACCTCTTACAATAAAGATTCTTTAAGAAAATTGATGTCAAGTGGGAGTAATCTTATTCCTGGAACTTCGACAATAAACTTTGATCAAATAACACGCGATAGAATATTTGAAGCTATTGACGCAGCAAATATGCAATTGAAAAAAGATTTAGTAAAAGATTACCAGCTATTAAAATTCCGTTTAGGGAGAATCCCGTTAATGGTTGATTTTATTGAGCATGGCTTAAGAGACCCGCAGCTTTTTGTTAATTATTCTAAATCATATTTCAATTTTGTCATGGAATTAGAAGACAACTTGAAACCCCTTTTAGATGATAATGAAAGGAAGCTACTTGAGTTGTTTTCAAATGAAGTCAATAATTCTAAACGAGTTGAAGAAAGTGTTATTTTGAAAAGTATAATTCATTCAAATAAAATAGAAACTTCAGAATTGAAATCTAAAATTTTTG
>JBBKVM010000064.1:0-8084 GCA_037968415.1 Bacteroidia bacterium
TTTACCTATGATTTTATTAAAATTAACCCATTATAAATAGTCACTTGTCACAAAATTCGGTTTACCTGATTATGAACTGAATTTTACACTACATTTAATCTACAATAAATAGAGACACATGAAAATCAATTTACCTGCAATAGTAATATTGATTTCCATTCTCACGCAGTCTTCTTTGCAGCGAATAAAGCAAGGAGGAATTGGTTCCATGGCACCAGTAACATTAACTTTAGTTTTAGAATTACCTGCAAACGAAAAGGATTTGAAAATTTAAGATTGCCGGAATTACGTGAAGTAAAATTGGCAAATGAAGCATACATGCAAGCAAACTGGCCCGAAATAATGTCGATAAAAACCACATGCGACAATGAAATGCAACAGCTGATGAACCAAAATGCAAATCAAAGTATGCAGCCGACACCTGATGTTGATACCGCAGAATATACTGAACCTGCAGTATTACCTGCCGCTGTTACACCACGACTATTGACGCCAAACGATAATCCAACTGACCCTGCTTCTATTGTCTTGCCACCAATGCCTGAATAACATGAAAGGAGTGAATAAAGGGTTGCTAATTATTATATTGATTTTGGGCATTACATGTCCACCTTCGGGAGCTCAGCAATGGTATCCGCTGGCAGGGGGCATGCCTTCCGGTGCTGTGTATTCAATAGAAGTAGATACGGTGCGCAACATGGTATATGCAGCCGGTTCGTTTCAGACAGTTGACACCATTGCCTCTGCCAACGGGTATGCCCAATGGAACGGTACAGGATGGAGTCGTATGGGAACACCGAATTTTGATGTAGGCGTGGCGAATAAAAACGTGATTAAGCTATTCAATGACACGATATTGTTAGGGGGATACTTTAATCATCCCAATACCTATATGGCCATGTGGCCACTACTGTCAGGGCCGTGGCAGCAACATTCGCCCAGCTCAACATTTACCGGCTCTACAAGGGCTTCATTGTGGTTTATGGGTATTGCCGATTTTTGTATGTACAACAACGATTTGTACGCCTGCGGTACGTTTGAAAAAAGCAACTTTGGTACCACTAACTACACCCCAACCAACAACATAGCCAAATGGAACGGCAGCTACTGGGAAGGCGTGGGCAACCCGCCCGGGGTGTCTAAGTATTCAATAATAGATTGGAGCCATGTGGAGGAAATGGTGGAGTACAACAACGAACTGTACATAGTAGGATCGTTTGACTCGGTGGGCGGTGTACCTGCCATCAACATAGCCAAATGGAATGGCACTAACTGGGCAGGCCTGGGAAATGGGCAAACAGCACCGGTAATAAACGGTCTTGGATTATTTTGTGCAGAAGTTTATAATGGCGAATTGTATGTGGCAGGTGGCTATTTTGAAATATACAAATGGAATGGTACCAACTGGTCAATGGTAACCAATGTAGACAGGCCGGTGTACAATATGTGCGTGTATAACGGAGAGTTGATAGTAACCGGTGAATTTGATTCTATAGGAGGAATCTCGTCTAAAGGGCTGGCGCGGTACAATGGTCAATCATGGAATACCGGTTTTGGAACCGGTTTTGAATTTACAGGAGGGGGAACGTTCCATCAGGGAATGTCCCTTAAGGTACTCAACAACGAACTATATGTGGGTGGTTACTTTGACAAGGTAAACGGCATCACTGCACACGGCATTGCCCGCTATGGCTGGCTCACCGGTGAGGCGGAAATTCCAGCCGCACAGGCTACCCTGCACCTATACCCCGATGCTGCTTTTCAAAATTACACCTTGAACATCAGTACCACAAATCGCCAAAAAGCACATTTGCAAGTCACCAACTGCTTGGGTCAAACACTTCAACACCTCATGCTCAACCTCTCCCCGGGCACTAACCATACCAACCTGCAACTTGAAACATTGCCGGCAGGCATTTACATCGTTTCGCTTCGATTGGAAGATCAGATGCTGAGCCAAAAAATTTTCAAGAGGTAAAGCACATCACAATTATTTGACACAATGGGAAAAGGCGTTTTCAAAATGGAAGCAGCAACACTACCTTTAGTTTCAGAATTACCTGCAAACGAAAAGGATTTGAAAATTTAAGATTGCCGGAATTAAGTGAAGCAAAATTGGCAAATGAAGCGTACATGCAAGCCAACTGGCCTGAAATAATGTCTATAAAAACCACACGCGACAATGAAATGCAACAGCTGATGAACCAAAATGCAAATCAAAGTATGCAGCCGACACCTGATGTTGATACCGCAGAATATACTGAACCTGCAGTATTACCTGCTGTCATCACTCCCAGATTGCTCGGACCCAATGATGTTCCTACTGATCCAAATTTTATTGTCAAACCAGCAAATCCTGAATAAAATGAGAGCTCTATTTTTTTTAAAAACCGGAGCAATAATATGTTTTTTGTTGTGTTTCCAGTTGGCTTGTTTTGCTCAGCAGTGGTACCCATTGAGCGGAGGAGCCTCTGGAAATGTAAATCACATAGAGGTGGATCCATTGCGCAATAAGATTTATGTTGCAGGCGGGTTTCCTAATTTAGATACTCTTTTGCAGGCAATTGGAGTTGGCCAGTGGGATGGAACTAGCTGGAGTCGTATCGGCAATACCCAAATAGAAGTCGGTGGAGCAAACAAAAATGTGATTAAGCTGATCAATGATACATTGTTATTGGGTGGTTTTTTTAATTTCCCCAATATGTATATGGCCATGTGGCCCCTATCCGGCCCGTGGCAGCAACATTCGCCCAGTTCCAGTTTTACCGGTTCCACTCAGAATTCACTTTGGTATCAGGGTATTGCCGATTTTTGTATGTACAACAACGAGTTGTACGCCTGCGGTACGTTTGAAAAAAGCAACTTAGCCACCCCCAACTACACACCAACCAATAACATAGCCAAATGGAACGGCAGCTACTGGGAAGGCGTGGGCAACCCGCCCGGGGTGTCAAAGTATGCAATAATAGATTGGAGCCATGTGGAGGAAATGGTGGAGTACAACAACGAACTGTACATAGTAGGTTCGTTTGACTCGGTGGGTGGTGTACCCGCCATCAACATAGCCAAATGGAATGGCACTAACTGGGCGGGCCTGGGTAATGGGCAAACTCCTCCGGTAATAGCCCCAGTTGGATTACATTGTGCTACAGTGTATAATGGCGAATTGTATATGGGAGGTGGCTATTTTGAAATATACAAATGGAATGGATCCAACTGGTCGGTGGTTACCACTACAGACCATGAAGTAAATGATATGTGTGTGTATAACGGTGAATTGATCGTCACTGGTTTGTTTGATACAATAGCAGGCATATCATGCAAAGGGCTGGCTCGATTCAATGGGCAAACATGGAACACGGGTTTTGGCTCAGGCTTTAGCTATCTGGGTGGTTCATTATACAATGGCCTTTGTTTGAATGTTCTCAACAACGAGCTATATGTAGGTGGTTACTTTGACATGGTAAATGGCATACCGGCTAACTACATTGCCCGCTATGGCTGGCTCACCGGTGAGGCGGAAATTCCGGCCGCACCGGCCACCCTGCACCTGAACCCCGATGCTGCTTTTCAAAATTATTCCTTGAACATCAATAGCACTAAACGCCAAAAAGCGCTTTTGCAAGTCACCAACTGCCTGGGTCAAACACTTCAACACCTCGTGCTGAACCTCACACCCGGCTCCAACCACGCAAACCTGCAACTTGAAACATTGCCGGCCGGCATTTACATCATCTCGCTTCGATTGGAAGATCAGATGCTGAGCCAAAAAATTTTCAAGAGGTAAAGCACATCACAATTATTTGACACAATGGGAAAAGGCGTTTTCAAAAAGGAAGCAGCCTTTTTTTTATGCTGAAATGGCGCTGTTGGCTGCTCGTTTTCTTGCGTTCTCGTCTAACAGAATTTTCCGCATTCGGAGTGATAATGGCGTAATCTCCACATACTCATCCTTATCAATATACTCGAGCGATTCTTCAAGTGAAAAATTGATTTTCGGAGCTATACGCACATTGTCATCACTGCCGCTGGCGCGCATGTTGGTCAGTTCTTTCTCGCGGGTCAGATTGATAACCAAATCATCGGGCCGTATGTGCTGGCCCACCACTTGTCCATTGTACACATCTTCACCGGGGGCAACGAAGAAAACACCACGATCCTGTAGTTTGTCAATGCTGTAACCGGTGGTCTTGCCTTTGTCCATAGAGATAAGCACGCCATTGATGCGGCCGGGTATGGCGCCTTTCCAAGGCTCATATGCTTTGAAGCGATGCGCGATGATGGCCTCGCCCGCGGTGGCCGTGAGCAGGTTGTTGCGCAGGCCAATGATGCCGCGCGCAGGTATGTTGAACTCCAAATGCTGCATGTCTCCTTTGGGTTCCATCACCAACAATTCGCCTTTGCGCTGGGTTACCAATTCTATCACTTTGCCGCTGCCCGCTTCGGGCACATCCACTGTCAATACTTCAATAGGCTCACATTTTGCACCATCTATTTCTTTAATGATAACCTGCGGCTGACCCACCTGCAATTCATACCCCTCGCGCCTCATGGTCTCTATCAAAATAGATAAATGGAGAATACCTCTGCCGTATACAAGGTATGAGTCAGGAGATGCGGTTTCTTCCACGCGCAAGGCCAGATTTTTCTCTGTCTCTTTAAAAAGCCTGTCGCGCAAATGCCGAGATGTCACAAACTTTCCTTCTTTTCCAAAAAATGGAGAAGTGTTGATTGTGAATAACATATTCATTGTAGGCTCATCTACAGCAATGGGTTTCAACCCTTCTGGTTTTTCAAAATCAGCAACTGTATCTCCAATTTCAAAATCTTCTAATCCTATGATGGCACATATATCACCCGATTGTACTTCCTGCACAGCAATCCTGCCCAGTCCTTCGAATGTGAATAATTCTTTAATTCTGTTTTTCTTGATTGTGCCATCGCGCTTCACCAATGACACCGGCATGCCAGCCTTCAAGTTTCCACGAGAAACTTTTCCTATAGCTATTCTACCTACAAAGGCTGAATAATCTAAAGAGGTAATCAACATTTGAGGCGTACCTTCAATAATAGCTGCCGGAGGCACGTAAGAAATAATAGTATCGAGCAATGCGGTTAAATCAGTAGCCGGTTTTTTCCAATCCATACTCATCCAACCATGCTTTGATGAGCCATAAACTGTAGGGAATTCCAGCTGCTCTTCGGTGGCATCCAGATTGAAAAACAAATCAAAAACCTGCTCGTGTACTTCATCAGGACGGCAGTTTTCTTTATCCACCTTGTTAATCACCAGCACAGGTTTGAGGCCAAGCGCAAGGGCTTTCTGGAGCACAAAACGTGTTTGTGGCATGGGACCCTCAAAGGCATCAACCAATAAAAGTACCCCATCAGCCATATTGAGAACACGCTCTACCTCACCGCCAAAGTCAGCGTGACCGGGCGTATCAATGATGTTGATTTTTACTCCGTTGTAGTCAACGGCCACATTTTTTGCCAGGATTGTGATTCCTCTTTCGCGCTCCAGATCATTGTTGTCAAGAATCAACTCACCTACATGTTGGTTGGTTCTAAAAAGTTTACACTGATGTAAAATCTTATCAACCAAAGTGGTTTTACCGTGGTCAACGTGGGCAATGATGGCTATGTTCCTGATTTTGTGCATGATATTACTTCCCTTATTTGGGGCTGCAAAGGTAGCAAGTTAAATTCAAAAAAGCGCATGTATTGATTGATATTACAGTTCATTGTAGCCAGATTACTACATTCTTTTCAACAGGCATTGAAACTCCATTTATTAGAAATGGCCTTTCATATGTGCCTGGATTTCTGGTGTTTGAATCATAAAGGCACGTATTTACACCTATTAGCCGAAAGCTTTATGCACTGCACAATGTGCAAAAATGGATGCTAACAAATTTGGAATGAGTCGATTAAGAATATATATTCGCTTATCGATTAACCATTACCACTTTTCAAATTACCATTTTTCGTTATTTTATTCATGAACACTATGAGCCTATCACAAGAACAATCCACAAAACTGAAGAAGTTGAAAAACAACTTTGAAAAGTTTGAAAACCTGGCTGAAAATTTTAATGAAGACGTAGACAAACTTGGGCAAGAGTACAATTTCAATGATTTCCTGACGCAAAAAGAGCTGAAGTCAATTGTTGATCAAAAAGCTGCCGACCGCATTGATTTATACAACGCGGAGGCAAAAAAACAAACCAAATCCTAAGTGTTTTTCATTGAAATTTTTGGAATGATTCACAAGATGCCGCTTCAAATTGAAGCGGCTTTCTTTTTAGGATAAATCACACCAAAGAAAAAGTAAATAGCTGCAGTAAGCAGTAACACCGCGCCCAATTGGTGGGCCACACCCCAAAACACAGGCTGCCTCACGAAATTTAAGATCGTGAAAATACCCAGCCCGAATTGCAACCAAACTGAACCTAGCAAAAAATTTAACGCGTGTTTTACATTTGCGGCTATATCGCACTTACGGCAAGTCACCCATATGATGGTAACATAAATCCAAAGCAGCCAGCCCAATAATCGATGTATAAATTGTACGGTCGACAGATTGTGCGACAAATCATAAGAAAGGGGCTGCATGGAACCAAGGCCCGGAGGAATAAAGCTGTCACCCATCAGTGGAAAAGTGTTGAACAAATTACCTGCCTTGAGGCCCGCCACAAAAGCGCCATACATCAACTGAACCATTAAAATAATGAGTAAAGAAACCGGGACCCAAACCATAATTCCTGCTGTTGGCGCGTCTGCGTCCCGCAGAGAAATCAACTCAAGCACCACCCACAAAATGGCTCCATATGTAATAAACGCAGCCAGCAGGTGAAGTGCCAATCGAAAATGGCTCACGCTCACGCTGTTTATTAGCCCGCTCATCACCATGTACCAACCCAAAAAACCCTGGAACGCACCCAGGCATAATATCAAAAGCAAACGCGGCATCAATGCTTTGCTAATCCTGTTCTTTATCCAAAACCAAACGAACGGAACTATAAATACAAGACCTATTAATCTGCCCAACAACCGATGTAGGTATTCCCACCAGTAAATGCCTTTGAAATCAGCAAGGGTAAATCCAAAATTCAAGAGTTGGTATTGCGAAGATTGCTTATATAATTCGAATTCAAGCTGCCACTGGTGTTCGCTCAATGGAGGGAGGGTACCGGTTACAATTTTCCATTGGGTAATAGATAATCCCGATCCGGTCAGTCGGGTGATGCCACCAATTATGACCATGGCTATGACCAAAAAACAACCCATCAACAGCCAGTTCACAATGGCTTTGTCGTAATTCAATCCGGCACCGGGAATTGATTGAGTCATGCTTTAATTCACAAATTGGCGGGAGATGACTTTATAAGTGCCTGTGGCATTCACCGCATTGACCGCTTCATCCAGGCACTTTTCATTTTCAACATTCAATTCAGCCCTGCCATTTTGCTGACTCACCACTACTTCAGTAGCTCCGGGTTGTGTACTTAAAACCATAGCGACAAATTTTTCACAATGGCCGCATGTCATTCCTTCTATTCTGAGTTGTGCTTTTCGCATATGACTTGTAAATGAATTTCTGTTGATTCAAAAGTATATAATTGAAAAACAATTAATGAATCCGCGCTCATCCATTTTTCTATCTTTGGCCCATGGCAAAGGAGATACACACATTTGAAGATTTTAAGCTCAATAAACAAATTCTCACAGCCATAGCAGAAGCCGGATTTACCACGCCTACCGAAATACAAAAGAGTGCGATTGCGCCCATATTGGCAGGGCAGGATGTAATGGGAATTGCGCAAACCGGCACCGGCAAAACAGCTGCTTACACCATACCATTGCTACGAAAACTAGGCTACCCACAGGGCGATGACTTGCGCGCTTTGGTGGTGGTGCCAACGCGCGAACTCGTACTGCAGGTAAAAAGCCACATAGATGCTTTGGCCAAACACACCGGCTTGCGCTGCGTAGGCATTTATGGTGGTGTGGGACCCACACAACAGAAAAAAATATTGCTCGAGGGTTTGGATATCTTGGTATCAACCCCGCAGCGCGTGATG
>JBBKVM010000065.1:0-3369 GCA_037968415.1 Bacteroidia bacterium
TGTATGCACTGATGGCTATGATGAGCAGCTGTGATGTCATTTTGATTTTTCGCGGTGCATTTTTTCCAGCTCATACATTTCATCACGCAGGCGCGCGGCCTCCATAAAGTCGAGGTCGCGTGCAGCTTTCTCCATGGCCTTGCGCGCGCTGGCAATGAGCTTGGTTAGTTCATCGGCCGACATATATTGTACTACCGGGTCGGCTGCCACGCTCACTATTTCTTGCTCTATGTAGGCTGAACTTTCAGTAGGCCTGCGCGAATCCGCCACCTTGGTTTGCTGCATGATGGAGTCATGACTCTTGGTTATCTGCGTGGGTGTAATGTTATTGGCTTCGTTATATGCCATCTGCTTTTCGCGTCTGCGATTGGTCTCGTCTATGGTTTGCTGCATCGACCGAGTCATCTTATCGGCATACATTATCACTTTGCCTTGCAGGTTACGAGCCGCCCGTCCTGCCGTTTGTGTAAGCGATCGTGACGAACGCAAAAATCCTTCCTTGTCGGCATCGAGTATGGCCACCAGCGAAACCTCCGGCAGGTCCAGGCCTTCGCGCAACAAGTTGATGCCTATGAGCACGTCAAAGTTACCCAGACGCAGATCGCGCAGTATCTCCACGCGCTCCAGCGTCACCACTTCGGAGTGTATGTAGCGGCAGCGGATGTTCAGCTTGGTCATGTACTTGGCCAACTCTTCGGCCATGCGTTTAGTTAATGTGGTTACCAGCACACGTTCGTTGCGCTTGGATACTTCGGCTATCTCATCCAGCAGGTCGTCCACTTGGTTGAGACTTGGCCGCACATCTATCACCGGATCCAGCAGCCCCGTGGGGCGTATCACTTGCTCCACCACCACGCCCTCGCTTTTTTCCAGCTCATAGTCTGCGGGTGTGGCACTTACAAAAAGTGTTTGTCCTACTACTTGTTCAAACTCATCAAACTTCAACGGGCGGTTGTCCATGGCAGCAGGCAACCGAAAACCGTACTCTACCAGGTTTTGCTTGCGCGAGCGGTCACCGCCATACATGGCGCGAATCTGCGGTATAGTTACATGACTCTCGTCTATGGTCATTATAAAATCGTCAGGAAAATAATCGAGCAGGCAGAATGGGCGCGAGCCCGGTGGGCGGCCATCAAAATAGCGCGAGTAGTTTTCGATACCCGAACAATAGCCCAACTCGCGGATCATCTCCAGGTCATACGTCACGCGGTCTTCAAGCCGCTTGGCCTCCAGGTGCTGGCCATTGCCTTTCATATATTCCACATGTTTCACCATGTCTTCCTGTATCTGCCATATCGCTTCCAGCGTGCGTTCCTTGCTGGTCACAAAAATATTAGCCGGATAAATCACTGCCAGGTCCATCAATTCTATACGCTTGCCACTTACCGGGTCTATCGACTCCAGCTCGTCTATCTCATCACCAAAAAAAGATATTCGATACGCGATATCGGAATAGGAAAGAAACACATCAACTGTATCGCCTTTCACACGAAATGTGCCGCGTTTAAATTCCACCTCGGTGCGCGAATACAAACTGGTAACTAACCGGTGCAGAAAAAGATTGCGGCTGAAGGCTTCGCCTTTCTTGATGTGGATGATGTTTTCTTTAAAATCAGCAGGATTGCCAATACCATAGATGCACGATACCGATGACACCACTATAATGTCTCTGCGGCCTGACAACAACGAGGATGTGGTGCTGAGGCGCAGTTTCTCTATCTCGTCATTGATGGAAAGATCTTTTTCAATGTAGGTATTGGATATTGGCAGATAAGCTTCGGGCTGATAGTAATCGTAATACGACACAAAATATTCTACTGCGTTTTTCGGAAAAAATTGTTTGAATTCACCATACAATTGCGCGGCCAATGTTTTGTTGTGACTCAGCACCAGCGTAGGGCGCTGCACTTGCTGTATCACATTGGCTACGGTAAATGTTTTGCCCGAACCGGTCACACCCAGCAGTGTTTGCGCCATGTCGCCACGTTTCAGACCTGCCACCAATTGGCTGATGGCTTCCGGTTGGTCGCCTGTGGGTACAAATTGTGAAGTGAGTTGAAAATCCATGATTGCGCTGCAGCGCGCAAAAATACGAAATCAAAAAGTGGAAAAAGTGCTCAGTTTCAATTATGACTGATTATGGATCAACCAAAAACCTTGCGCAGTATTTCGCTTACCCTGTGGAGCGGGTTCTGGCGGATGTTGCGTTCTTCATCACTCACTTTCAAAAACAAACCGTTGAGTGCGCGCTGTGTGGTGTAGCTGCTCAGCGTGTTTTGTGTGATCTGCGGAAACAGCAATCCGTTGAGCGATGCCGTGTTGTATGTGCTGATGAGATTACCGTAAAGTGTTTCGGCACTGTTGCCAAGGATGAGTGGTTTTTGCAACGAAGTCTGGATGCGTGGCTGGAATGCACTGTAGAGTGGGTTGTATGTTTGGCCGCGCAGGTATTGTGTGCCGGCCGTGTCGTGGCCGCTGATGATGCTCAATGCATCGGTGATGGTAAGGTTGGTGATAGCCGTTTTGAAAATGGGCAGCGCCTCGGTAGCTGCATCTTCGGCAGCGCGGTTGATGCTCTGTATGGTGTTGTCCACCAGCAGTTGCCCACCGGGTATGGCTGACAGGTTGTCGAATATTACATCGGCTTCAGGCGGCAGCAATATTTTTACGGCTGCATCTTTAAAGTACCCGTCTTGTTTGGAAAGGCGTGTGGTGGAAGAGTCAGTGCCCACCGAGAGAGCTTCGCGCAGGCCTTGCGCGGCTTCGGCTTCGGTAAGGCCGAGGTCAGTGGTTGAACATGCTTGCATCACCAGTAGAGATGCTAATAAAAAGATGCCTGTTGCTTTTTTCATAAGATGATTATTTTCATTAGTCTAACAAATATCAAACCAACTCCACGTGCGCTTCCACACCGTTGTTAATCTTATCGATACGCGGATGCATCACAGCGAACCAAAGTGGTGGTATAAGCGCCAACAGCATCATGCCCGGATAGCCGGTGGGCATCTGTGGGCTGGCGGGCATGGTATCGAGCAACTGATATTTTTTACTCGCTTTGTAATGGTGGTCGGAGTGGCGCGAGAGTTCAAAGAGCATGGTGCGTCCCAATATGTGATTGCTGTTCCATGAGTGGTGCGCTTTTACTTTTTCGTATGAGCCATCTGCGCGCTGATGCCGCGCCAGGCCGTAGTGTTCTATGTAGTTGACTGTTTCCAACAACACAATGCCGAGCACGGCTGCCAACACAAACAGCAACACCACGCGCAAGCCAAACGCAGCGTAAATTCCACCCAGCAGCGCGGCCTGCGCCAAAGAGTACACAATCATTTTGTTGTGGATCGATAGTGCAGGTTGATTTTTCTTTCGCAG
>JBBKVM010000066.1:0-2723 GCA_037968415.1 Bacteroidia bacterium
TAAAAGTGTCGGAGTAAATAAATTTTGAACTATTCCAGTTCTTTAAATTAAAAGCACTCCAAATTAATGTTACAGTAACAACTGTAATTACAAGATTTGAAATTGAAAAACTGGGTTTATCCGAAAATGCCATATCTCAATATGCAATAAATCGCTCTGACCCCATCTTTCCAGTTGATCTTTTTTCCTTCGACATAGGTACGTCCATAATAGGATATGCCCACTTCGTAAATACGGATGTCGCGCACTTTAGAGACTTTAGCCGTTACCTCGGGTTCAAAACCAAAACGTTTTTCATTCAGTGATATGTTTTGAATGATTTCGCGCTTAAACATTTTGTAACACGTTTCCATATCTGTAAGATTGAGATTGGTAAACATGTTGGATATAAAAGTGAGGAACTGGTTGCCGATGGAGTGCCAGAAGAAAAGAATGCGGTGTGGATTACCTCCCAGAAAACGTGATCCATATACCACATCTGCAAAACCTTCTACCACCGGCCTGATGAGCAAATTAAATTCGCGCGGATCGTACTCGAGGTCAGCATCCTGAATGATTACATAATCACCGGTGGCCTGCGTGATGCCTGTGTGAATGGCCGCGCCCTTGCCCTGATTTACATTATGACTGAGCAGGCGTGCCCCCAGCTCGGGATGGGCAGCGATAAACTCTTCCACCTTTTCTACTGTATTGTCGTGCGAGGCATCGTTTACAATAATTACCTCCTTGGTGATACCGTTCATCAGTTCCACTGCATTCACCCTGTTCAGGATATTGTGAATGGTGGGTCCTTCGTTGTAGGCGGGTATAATAATGGTGAGCTTGTCGAATTTTACCATGCAATAATTTTGAAGCAATATACTATCCTAATTGTAAAAAGTCCAGAGTCTGTTGAACTTAACTTTGATTTTCGTGAAACGGTGCCGTTATCACCGAATGCTCCTGATACTCCTCATAGTCGGTGTTGATCTCCCACAAATTGTGTGAAGTGTGATGTGTTATGTTTTCGGCCGCCAGCAAACCCATCAGAATACTATGGTCCTGGTTGTTGTATTTAAAGGCACCATAACGGCCAATCACACTCAGGTTGCCCACCGCACTCAGATGCCGTTCTACCGGTTTCAATCTCTTTTTATAGCCCAGATCATACACCGGATAACAACGCTTAATCCGATGCACATACCCATCGGAAACCACTTCATTTTTGATAAGGCCTGTTTTTTTGAGTTCAGATTTTGCAAGCATGATGAGTTCATCATCGGCCCGATCCCATATTTCATCTTTGTCGTAACACCAGTACTCCAGCACCAATATACTTGCGGTTTCGTCACCACATAACTCAGGCACCCAATTACGAAAGTTGGTGATTCGACCGGTGTGCAGTTCAGGGCTGTGGATGTATAGCCAGTTGTCAGGAAACACATGGCTGCTTTCCACCTTGAGATACACCAGTATGGTGTTTCTGAACTGCAGCGAAGCTGCTGCCGCCTGTATGGCGTCAGGCACACCGGCCATCCGCGCTACCAACAAAGAAATGGGCATGGTAGAAATGATGTGATTATATGTTTTGATAGTGCCGTCTTTTAGCTCTATGCCGGTGGCTAGGTTATCCTGCACAATCACATGTTGCACCGGTGTGTCTGTATACACTTTATTGCCTTTGGCCTCTACCGCGATTTTCATTTTTTCATACACCATGCCGGTGCCTTTTGTCGGATAGGCAAACTGCTCAACAAGCGTTTTGTGAGAAGTGGTGGCGGTGCTGAAAGCATTTTTGATAGCCTCCATCAGCGACAGCTTTTTGATTCGTTGTGCGGCAAAGTCGGCATCGAGCTGTGAACAGGGGATGCCCCATAATTTTTCGCTGTAGCTGCGAAAAAAAATATCGAAGAGCTTGCGTCCAAATCGGTTTACCACCCATGCTTCAAAAGATTCTCCTTTCTGCTTGGGAGTAAATTTTTGTGCCGCATAACTTAGCATGCAATGGGAAGCGGTAATTATTCCCAACTGTGATAAAGCATTGAGCGCGCGCAGCGGATAATGAAAAAATTTCCCGCGGTAGTATATGCGAGTAAGGCGATCAACAATTTTATATTCATTACCCACCACTTCTAGCCAAAGGTCATTCACACGTTTGTCGGTACTGAAGAACCGGTGTGGACCCAGGTCTACTGTTTGGTTCCAAAGCGTAAGCGAACGCGCCAGTCCGCCCACTTGTGGTCCTGCCTCATACACGTGCACTCGCACGCCTTTGCGCGCAAGGGCATAGGCGGCTGTCATGCCCGCAGGGCCGGCACCTATTACGGCCACAGTGATTTCCGAATTCGATTTCACTGCTCCTCTATTTTATATGCGAGTAGATGCAAAGTTTATTTTTCGATGTTGGTTTCGCTTACGATGTAAAGCGGACGTTTGCGCACATTGTCTCCCATGCGGCTTATGTATTCACCAATAATGCCGATACCAATTAACTGTACCCCACCAATAAACAATACAGCCAACATCAGCGATGTCCAGCCGGGTTCGTAATCCTGAGAAATAAAGCGTGAGTACAGTGCATACAAGATCATAAAAAAAGATAATCCGGAAACAATGAAACCCGCTACAGTGGCAAACTTTAAAGGAAAGTTTGAAAAGGAAGTGATGCCATCTAATGCAAAGCGAATCATTTTCTTGTACGTGTAGCCTGTGGTGCCGGCATGTCTTTCTTCACGGTCGTACTC
>JBBKVM010000067.1:0-3105 GCA_037968415.1 Bacteroidia bacterium
GTGCAACGCATAGCCATGCGCGATGTGATCAAAACCAACGGACTGATATTGCCGGCACCCGGTGATGAGATGATTATCACCGCCACGGCCAGCGGCATTGTGCAGTTTGCCGGTAGCAAAATCATTACAGGCAGCGAAGTAAATGCAGGCACTCCGTTGTTCAACATTACAGGCGGAGCGCTCACACACGATAACATGGATGTGGCGCTGGCCAACGCGCGTGCAGCTAACACCAAAGCCAAAGCGGATTTTGATCGTGCGTCCGTTTTATTCAAAGATGAACTCATCTCACAAAATGAATTTCAGCAAGCACAACTCGACTACGAAACTTCACGCACGTTGTTCGAAAACATGAACCGCAACTACACGAAAAGCGGTCAACTGCTGCGCGCTCCCGATCGTGGTTTTATCAAACAAATATTAGTAGCCGAAGGCCAACATGTGGAAGCCGGTGACGCACTGGCGGTGGTTTCGAAAAATAAAAAGCTGATGCTGCAGGCTCAGTTGTCTCAGGCATACTTCCACAAACTGCCCTCCATCACGGCCGCCAATTTCAAAACCGCGCTACAACCGGAATTGTTTTCTACCGATGCGCTGAACGGAAAAGTGATATCGTACGGCAGAAGCACCACTACAGCAGCGCCATTTATTCCTGTCACATTCGAAATAGATAACATTGGAAACATGTTAGCAGGCGCACCCGCTGAGATATATCTGTTGAGCACAAAAAAAGAAAATGTGATAGCCATACCTGCCACCGCACTGATGGAAGAGCAAGGAAATTTCTTTGCGTATGTGCAAAATGGTGGGGAATCTTTCAGCAAAAGAAAAATTAAAACCGGCATCAGCGATGGATTGTCGGTGGAAGTGCTGGAAGGCTTGCGCCCAGGCGAGCGCGTAGTAACTATTGGTGCGTATAACATTAAACTTTCTGCTTCCAGCGGCACCGTTCCTGCTCATGGTCATTCGCACTAACCCCACTTACTATGAGGGAATCCTCTTAACTAAAATTTTATGTTGAACAGACTTATACAATATTCGCTTGACCACCGATTGCTAGTGGTGGCGGCAAGCGTGTTGCTGATTGCATTTGGCACGTACGTGGCCAACCGCATGGAGGTAGATGTATTCCCTGACCTAACCGCGCCTACGGTGGTGGTGCTTACAGAAGCCCATGGTATGGCACCAGAAGACGTGGAGAAGTTGGTGACGTTTCAGATAGAGACCGCGGTAAATGGAGCCAACAGTGTGCGCAGGGTACGCAGTTCATCCTCGGCAGGTATTTCTATCGTGTGGGTAGAGTTTGAGTGGAACACCGACATTTTCAAAGCGCGGCAGATAGTAAATGAAAAAATTGGCGCTGTGGGCGATAGGATGCCTGTGGGCGTAGGCGTTCCGACCATGGCACCCCAATCCAGCATCATGGGCGAAATCATGCTCATCAGCCTCACCAGTGTGGACACCGCACTTGAACATACGTCTGCAGCCGCCTTGCGCACACTTGCCGATTGGACCATACGCCCGCGCCTGCTCGCCACCGGAGGCGTGGCACAAGTGGTGGTAATTGGTGGCGACTACAAACAATACCAGGTATTGGCATCGCCATTTAAGATGCAATATTATGATGTGACGCTGGAAGAATTGCTGCACGCGTGCGAAGATGCCACCGGAAACTCATCGGGTGGATTCATCAACGAATATGGCAACGAGTATATCGTAAAAGGCATCGGCAACACCAACAAAGTAGATGAGATTGGAAAGTCGGTGATAAAATTTGTGGACACCTATCCTGTGAAGATTGAAGATGTGGCTACACTGCGCACGGGCCCTGCGCCCAAGATTGGTGATGGCTCACTCAACAGCCAACCCGCAGTCATCATGACGGTGATGAAACAACCGGGCACCAACACATTGCTGCTAACTGAAAAAATTGATGAAGCCATAGCTGACATACAGCTAAACTTGCCGGCAGAAATACTAATCAATACCAAAGTTTTTCGGCAAGCAGATTTCATAAACGCATCTATCAGCAATATTCAAAAGGTGTTGGTGGAAGGAAGTTTGTTTGTGGTCATCATCCTGTTTTTATTTCTGATGAACTGGCGCGCCACGGCCATTTCGCTGGTGGCCATACCGGTGTCGCTGATCGTATCTATACTCACATTGAAATGGCTGGGCTTCACCATCAACACCATGAGCCTGGGCGGGATGGCCATCGCCATTGGTGATCTGGTTGATGATGCCATCATTGACGTGGAGAACGTGCTGAAACGATTAAAAGAAAATGCGCGCAAGCCGCGCGATGAGCAGCGCGACAAACTGGAAGTAATATTCTCGGCTTCATTTGAAATCAGGACTTCTATCATCAATGCCACTTTCATTATTATCGTTGCATTTTTACCCTTGTTCTTTCTATCGGGCATGGAGGGCAAACTGCTGGCGCCACTTGGAATCGCGTTCATCGTGTCACTTTTTGCTTCGCTTATTGTCTCCATCACACTCACTCCGGTACTGTGCAGTTACCTGCTCACCAGTGACAAGCGTCTGCGCTCAGCTGCGAATGAAAGCTGGCTGGTGACACGTCTGCAACGCTGGTATGAGCGTGTGCTAGTGCGTGTAATGAAAATGATAAAACCTGTGATTGTAGCCACGGTGTTGCTGTTTGCAGTGGCTATGCTTGCGTTCTTTCAACTGGGCCGCAGTTTCCTGCCAGAGTTCAATGAAGGTTCACTGGTGATCAGTGCGGTGAGCCTGCCGGGCATTTCACTTGACGAAAGCAACAAAATCGGCAACCATATTGAGTCGGCCCTGCGCACACTGCCCGAGATATCTATGACCACACGCAGGACAGGTCGTGCGGAACTGGATGAACATGCGCAAGGTGTGAACGCCTCCGAAATAGACGCGCCCTTCGAACTGGGAAAGCGCAACCGCGCAGAATTTATGGAGGCCGTGCGCTCGCAACTCAACACCGTGCAGGGAGCCAACATTACCATTGGCCAACCCATCGGCCACCGCATAGACCACATGCTTTCGGGTACACGCGCCAACGTGGCAATAAAAATATTTGGACCCGAGCTCAACAAGCTATATACGCTATCGAAT
>JBBKVM010000068.1:0-10052 GCA_037968415.1 Bacteroidia bacterium
TACCGGCAGCAAGACCTGCAGCCGAAGCGCCCACCGCACCTGAAGACCAGGCGTAGGTATAAGGTGAAGTTCCACCTGCACCGGCAGCAGTAGCAGCACCGTTGGCAGCACCGTTGCACTGTACATTGGTTGAACTTGTAATGTTGACAGGGAAAGCAGCAGGTGAACTTAGAGTAATTGTTGAGCTCCCAGTACAGCCACCAGCGTCTGTAACTGTAACAATGAAACTTCCAGCAGCAAGATTTGAAATACTTGCAGTTGTTTGCCCAGAGGCCCACATATAAGTAAAAGGACCCGTTCCACCTAGAGGAGAAACAGAGGCTTGGCCATTGGTTGCTCCGCTGCAAGTCGGATTGGTGCTGCTGGGTGTTAAAGTGAAAGCGACCGGTTGTGTAATGGTTACCGTAGCTGTGCTTGAACATCCAGTGGGCGTCACACTCACAAAAGTATAAGTTCCGGGAGCCAAACCTGAAACTAAATTCGCACCGGATGTATTTGCTATTGTTTGAATGACAGTTCCACTGCTGTTAAGCCAGGTGTATGTAAATGGTCCAAGACCTTGCCCGGTGCCTGTTGCCGTACCATTATTTACACCACATGCTGCATTGGTGCTTGCAACAAGTGGTGGTGTGCAACAAACCAAAGTAGCGTTGAATACCGCGGGTGGATCATTGTTACATGCCACGGGTGACCACGAACCTGTTTGTCCGTCACCATAAGCAGTAACTGTAACACCCAAACTCGCACCTTGCACACATGCTGCAGGAGGAAGAGCAGTTACCGTCCAGCAAAATGTCCATGGGCACGAGGCAGAACTTGGATTGTTATCACCATAATTGTTTCCTGGATTTAAGTCTGCCAGCCCTAAAGGACTACCCACAGAAGATTCAAAGAAAAATCCCGGCCCCACCGTCAGTCCTGTTGCAGTGCTAGTTACAGAGTTATTGTACCAAGACCAGGTACCTGTCCCAGAACAAGATGCAGGTGATGTAAATCCGGTGAGAGTAGGGGCGCTCCATCCGGGGCCAAAAGATGGAACTACGCCATGTAACCAGTTGGCTGATGTCTGATTGTAGCTTGAAATTGTATAGCAAAAAGTAACGGATTGTCCTGCCTGGTAAGTTCCATTCAACGGTGCCGGTGAAGCTGTAATGGTTTGATTCACCACACATGCAGAGCAGTTTGTGTTATTCTGTAGATAAAGGTTAAAGTTGCACTGATCTGAAGTACTGCCACCACTTACTTGTAGATAATATTGTCCGGGGGTTAGTGGTTGAAACGTGGCAGAAACCGTTCCACCTGTTCCTGTTGCGCATCCTCTTCCGAGCAACGAGCCGCACCCAGCTCCTTGCCACAATCCAATATTTGGATTAGTCATTCCATTCAATGTCACATTTAGTTGGTTACCCGTTACATTGAAAACGTACCAAACATCTGATGCAGGCGCTGCCATATTACCTGATGGTTGGCAACCTTGCTGATACAGATAGGGGTTAGCAGGTGTTGCACAATTATTATTTCCATTGAAAGCAACTTGTTGTCCTAGTCCGCTTGGACACGATGCAGGAGTAGGTAAGGTACCCAGGCTAATGGCTGCGCTACACGGGTCATTACTAGGAGATGGCGTTGATGGTGGACAACCAACAGTGGTACACGGAGGAATGAGGGATGAAATACAGCTGATTGTTGATGCCCAACCTGGTGCCACACCCGATGCATCAGAGAAAAAAGCAAAAGTAATACAACTGTTAGTGGAAACTACGGTACCAGGTCCTGATGAGCCAGTATATATTCCGATTACGGGAGAAAATGTGTTGGGCCCATCATAGATGGTTAAAAAATCAGAATTGTTTTCAATGTTGAAACTCGAAAAAATAAATTGCAGCTGACTTAACGGTTGGCTGGAGCAGAAGGTCTGTACGAAAAACTGATTATCTCCATAATTGCCACCCGAACCTCCCGCATCATAAAATGATCCGGCACAACTATTCACGGTGGTGTTACTCATGTTGTAAGTTTGGGCTTTACTCACGACACCAATAAGCAGCATCAACAGAAAGGGAAGAAGCTTCCTCAATTTATAAATGGTTTCTCACCCCATGGTTAGTGGTGGTGATTGGGTTTAGGGCTTAACTATATCTCAACTAGCGCACCAGGTTTATTTTCCCTCTGTATTCGTGAAGGGTGCCTGTTGCATCTTTTGCTCTGATTAAATAGATGTACACATCGATGGGACAATCTTTACCTGAATCCATCTCTTTTCCTCCCCATGGCTTGTTGATCGCATCTGCTGTGTAAACCACATTTCCCCATCGGTCAAATATTGTCATATCAAATTGATGTATGCCAATACCATATGCATAAAAATAGTCATTTAAACCGTTATCATCTGGGGTAAATGAATTTGGTACGTAAAGTGCAAATTCTTCTTCTACAACAATATTTCTATAAGTAGTGTCCACACAGCCATTGATGCTCGAAACTGCTAATCGCACTCTGTATTTCCCATAATTTTCGTAATTATATTTTGGGTGTTGATCAACGGAAGTTCCTTTATTATCCCCAAAATCCCAACTCCAGGTAGCAGCAAGTGTACTTAGATCTAAAAACGAAACTGTAGAATTAATGGTTGATAATTCACCGGAAGGAGAATATGTGAACTTAGCTTTAGGCATAGGATAAACTTGAACAGCATTGACAAGTGTTTGTGTTGTGCTGCATCCATTGCTGTTACTCACTGTTAATGTCACAGTGTATGTACCAGGGTTAGTATAAGTGTGTGAAGGATTAAAGTCTGAAGTGGTAGAACCGTCTCCTAAATTCCATTGGTAAGTGATTCCTCCTGCGCTTTGATTATTATATGTTACATCTAGTGAACCGCATGCGGAAGTTGAACTAGGAGTGAATGCTGCAGTTGGGGATGCCACCACTTGCACAGGCACCGAAGATTGAGTTTGAAGATTGCAACCATCTGTTACGGTCACCATATAATTACTTGATAGATTTGGTGATACAACTATGGATGATGTAGTGGCGCCATTGCTCCATGAATAATTGTAGGGTCCGCCATTTCCTCCACTTGCTATTGCTGATATATTTGCAGATTGCCCCGCACATATATCTCCACCTCCATTTGTGGTAAGACTTAAAGCAGGGTATACATTTACTGCAACTTGTGGCGCTGCACTTTGGCAGCCGTTTGCATCAGTCACCGTTACAAAATAGTTGGTAGCAGAGTTAGGAGACACATTAATTGTTGAACCAATTTCACCATTACTCCACACATATGTGTAGTTGCCCGTACCTCCGCTAGCTGAAGCCGTAATTGAGGCTGTTTGGCCTGGGCACAGTGTTGTTGATCCAGTTGCTGCCGCTATCAGTGGAGTAGGTTGATTGATTGCCAAATTACTGTTGGCAGCACAACCGTTTAAGTCCGTAATGGTGAGACTGTAATTTCCGGCAGGTAAGTTTGAAACCGAAGCTCCGTTGGAGCCATTTGACCAAGTATAAGAATATGGTGAAGTGCCTCCCACCACTTGGGCTGTGGCACTTCCATTTGTTAATCCGTTGCATGTCACATCGGCTCCAATCACTGTTGAAGCCAGAGCAGCTGGTTGTGTCACATTCAGTTGCAGTTGACTACTGCAGCCCGAAGCGTCAGTTACGGTTACGGAATATCCGCCAGCCGTCACTCCCGTTATAGTTGAACCTGCATTTCCATTAGACCACTGATAAGTGAATGGAGATGTGCCGCCAGACGCGTATACAGAGGAGCCACCATTAGTTCCGCCAAAACAACTTACGTTGCTGATAGAGTTAATATTGATTGTAGGCCCTGCAAGGTTGCTGATTAGTAAAGATGTGTTGGACGAACACCCAAGAGCGTCAACAACTGTCACCGAATAATTTCCTGCAGCCACATTACTTATTGAATTACTTCCAGCACCTGTAGACCAAGTATAAGTATAATTTCCGTTGCCTCCCACCGCGCTCGCCAGCGCAGATCCATTGGCCATGCCACAAGTTGTTGAAGCTGTGGATGTGGTTAATGATAACGCTGGTGGTTGATTGACAATGGCTGTCGTGGTTGAGATGCAACCATTGGCATCAGTTGCAGTCACCACATACGAGCCGGCAATAAGATTAATAGCATTGGTTCCGGTAAATCCACCATTGGACCATAGGAAATTGATGGGCGATGTTCCGCCTGTTGAATTTACAATTGCCAAACCATCGCTTAAGCCAAAGCAACTTGCATCTTGGATTGATGTAACAGAGATTGTTGGTCCAGAAATATTACTCAAAATCACTGTAGAAGATGAACTGCATCCTGCCATGTCAGTGACAGTTATATTATATGTTCCTGAAGTTAAATTATTGGCTATTGCGCCATTGCTTCCATTCGACCAAGCATAGTTGTATGTTCCTGTTCCTCCGCTGGCCACCACACTGGCCGATCCATTGTTCAAGCCACATGTTGAAGAAACAGCGTTTGTTGATAGGGCAACAGGTGTAGGTTGAGTGATGGCAAAAGTTGATGAAGCAGTGCAACCATTTGCATCAGTCACAGTGGCGGTGTATGAACCGGCAGTCAAATTGTTTGCGCTGGCCGTTGTAGATCCACTTCCAGACCACAAATAAGTGAATGGTGAAGTGCCACCGTTCAAATTGATTGCACCCGCACCGTCAGTTCCTCCATTGCATGATACATTGGTAACACTTGAAACACTGGAAGAAGGACCTGCAATATTATTTATGATTATTGAGGTGTTGGCACTACATCCGCTTGCATCGGTAACTGTTACCCCGTACGTTCCCGCAGTAGCGTTACTAATGCTGTTGGTGCTTGAGTTGTTTGACCACACATATGTAAAGCCTCCGTTGCTGCCGCTGGCGATGATTGTTGCGGCACCATTTGCATTTCCACAGGTGGAAGAAGTTGTATTTAGTAAAAGGGCAATAGGTGTGGGTTGAGTTATTACCAACAGAGTAGATGCAGTACAACCTATCGCATCAGTAACAATTGCTGTATAATTTCCGGCACCCAGATTTGAAATGCTTGGTGCATTTCCCAATCCACCAGACCAGGAATATGTGTACGGGCCAGTACCTCCAGTTGCATTTATAGAACCTGATCCATTGTTGCCTCCTGCACACGTTACATTCGATTGAGTGCTAATATTCAGCACTGGGTTGTTGATATTGGTCACCGCTACCGATGCGTTGCCGATACAGCCGGCAGCATCTGTCACAGTTACAGAGTAAGCACCTTGGCTTAGATTGTTTGCGGTGGCAGTGTTGCTACCTGAGCTCCAGTTGTATGTGTAGCTTCCTGTGCCACCCGATGCTGCCACAGATGCAGAACCATTTTGGTTATTGCATGATTCAGAAACAATTGATGTGACTAATGAAAGCGCAGATGGTTCAGATATGATGAACGAGGTGTTGGCCGAACAGCCATTTTGATCCACCACAGTTACGCTATAATTTCCTGCATTCAAACTGTTCGAACTATTGCTTGACGAAACAGAAGGTGACCATGAGTATGCCAATACCCCAGTGCCGCCTGTTGTATTTAACAATGCAGTTCCTGTGGATGTGCCATTGCAAGTTGCGTTTGTGGTGTTTGAGATACTCAGTGTCGGGCCGGCAATATTTGTAACGGTAAGTGAAGTGTTCGCGGTGCAACCATTGGCGTCTGTCACAGTAACAGCGTAAGCTCCGCTAGAAATGTTTGATATTCCTGCAGTCGCTCCAAAGTTCGACCACAAATAATTGTATGAGCCTGTTCCGCCATTTGCAACAATTGAAGCTGAACCATTGGTATTGCCGCAAGTGCTCGATACTGCTGAGGAGGTTAGATTTAATGCTGCAGGTTGAGAAATCACAATAGAGGTTGAAGCAGTGCAGCCATTATTGTCTGCTACAGTGACGATGTAATTTCCTGCTGCAAGATTACTTGCCGATGTTCCAGTTCCTGCTGCACCAGTCCAGGCATATGACAGCGGTGCTGTGCCATTCGTGGCATTCACCACTGCAGTTCCATTTGCAAGTCCATTACAAGTTACATTTGAGGAACTTGTCACATTCAGTGAAGGTCCGGCTATGTTGGTTACTGTTGCAGTGGTGGTTGAAGAACATCCATTTGCATCTGTCACTGTGACTGAATAATTTCCAGCACTTAGTGCAGATGCATTTTGTGACGATGCTCCTGAAGTCCAGTTGTACGAATAAGCACCTGTGCCTCCGGAAGCTGACACAGAAGCAGATCCATTATTATTTCCGCACGTTGATGCCACCGTAGATGTTGATAACGAAAGTGCTGAAGGTTGTGTGATCAATATTGCTGTGGTAGCGGTGCACCCATTCGCATCAGTCACTGTTGCAGCATAATTACCGGCTGCCAGCGCACTTGCAGTTGGGGTTGCAGAGACTGCAGGACTCCATGAATAAGTAAATGGACCTGTTCCGCCATTGGCAGCAACAACTGCACTACCGTTGGTGCCGCCATTACAGTTCACTTGCGACACAGAACTTATAGCCAGCGATGGACCATTAATATTGCTAACAGTTAGAGATGTTGTAGTAGTACAACCATTAGCATCAGAAACAGTAACAGAGTATGGTCCGGCAATTAAATTATTTGAAGCAGAAGTATTTGCAGCATTCGACCACAAGTATGTGTAACCTCCACTGCCACCAATAGCCACCACATTGGCCGAGCCGTTGCTGTTGCTACATGTACTACTCACGGTGCTCGAGCTTAAAGCCATCAGTGAAGGTTGTGTAACAACAAAATTTGCTGATGCAACACATCCATTGTTGTCAGTAATGTTAACTGAATAATTGCCTGCCGTCAAAGCCGAAGCCGTAGCGCCAGCTGCTAGAGCAGGGTTCCAGTTATATGTAAATGGCCCTTGCCCTCCTGATAAATTTACAGTGGCGGTCCCATTATTTCCACCAAAACATGACACATTATTGACCGCGCCTGCCGCTGCCGAAAAATTATTTATAAATAGAACGAAAGCCGTGGTGGTCATGCTGCAGCTGTTCGCATCAGTAACAGTTACAGTGTAATTACCAGATGTGATGTTGTTGATTGTATTTATGTTGATTCCGTTGGACCAATTATAACTAAATGCCCCAAAGCCCCCGCTGGCAGTCACGTTTGCACTGCCGGTTGCCGATGTGCATGCTGAAGCTGTTGAATTTGTATTCAACACAATTTGCGGTGGTTGCAACACATTTACAGAAGCAGAAGCTGTGCAGCCACGATTGTCTGTGACGGTTACAGAATAATTGCCGGCTGCAAGATTAGATGCACTTGTGCCTGTGGCTGCAGTTCCGGACCATTGGTAAGTGTACCCACCATTTCCACCAAATGCAGAAACTGAAGCACTTCCATTAGTCCCTCCAAAGCAGGTTACATTTTGCAAGCTGAATGCGGCCGTAAGAACAATAGGTTGAGTGATTGTAGCTGCTGTGGTTGCGGTGCATCCACGTGTATCTGTAGCAGTTACTGTGTAGCTTCCCGCTGCCACATTGGTTATGTTGGATGCAGTTGATCCATTTGACCATATGTAGCTGTAAGGACCTACTCCGGTATTTGCAATTACAGTGGCTGCACCATTGATAAGTCCAAAGCATGTAACGTTTGTCTGTGCAGAGATGGCAGCATTGACAGCTGCAGGAGCAGTAATATTTGCCACCGCACTCGAAGTACACCCATTAGCATCGGTAGAAGTAACGGTGTAACTACCAGCAGCCAGATTACTTGCAGTGACTCCAACCGCACTGTTTGACCAGGCAAAACTATATGGTCCATTTCCACCGGTTGTGTTTGCCGTGGCCGATCCATTAGTTCCATTGTAGCAAGTTACGTTGTTGACCGCTGCAATAGTTGTATTCACAGCTGTCGGTTGAGTGATGATCGCAGATGCATTTACTGTGCAGCCTGCAGGTGTGGTTATTGTGACTGTATAATTGCCAGCGCTGACACTTGAAATGTTGCTGGTAGTATTTCCATTCGACCACAAGTATGTATATGCACCTGTGCCACCATTCGCAGTTACCGTTGCAGTTCCATTATTTCCACCAGTACATGAAACATTATTGGAAGCAGTAATGCTTGCTGTTAAAGCTGTGGGTTGCGTAATGATCACAGCCGAATTGGAAGTGCAGCCGTTTGATGAAGTAACAGTTACGCTGTAATTATTTGCAGCTAAATTATTGATGCTGCTTGTCGTAGATCCATTAGACCACAGATAAGTATAGGGTCCTGTTCCTCCCGAAGCCGCTACTGTGGCGGATCCGTTAGTGCCCCCAAAACATGACACATTGGTTGAAGCAGAGACATTTGAAGTGAGCAGCGTAGGTTGTGTGATGGCAGCGGTAGCTGTACGTGTGCAACCAGAAGCAGAGGTAACAGTCACCGTGTACGTGTTTGCTGCAACACCTGTAAGGTTGCCCGTGGTAGCTCCATTTGACCACAAGTAAGTATATGGAGCAGTGCCTCCAGATGCAGATGTGGTAATGCTTCCATTGTTGGCTCCAAAGCAAGTTACATTAACAGTGGAAGCTATACTTGCGGCCAGTGAAGTAGGTTGAGTGATTAAAATGCTTGCCGTGGAGGTGCATCCTCCAGCGGATGTAACCGTTACACTGTAATTATTTGCAATCAAATTATTAGCTGTGGCAGTGGTAGTTCCATTCGACCACAAGTAGGAATATGGCGCTGTTCCTCCGGTGGGAGATACCGTAGCTGATCCGTTTGTTCCACCAAAACAACTCACATTAGTTGAAGTATTGATAGCAGATGAAAATGCTATGGGTTGGGTAATAGCAACGGTAGCGGAGGAAGCACATCCTGCAGCCGAGGTGATCGTTACTGTATAGTTGTTCGCAATCAAACCAGCGGCAGTAGCAGATGTCGCACCATTTGACCAAAGGTAAGTGAATGGTGCCACACCACCTCCGGAAGGTGCTGCTGTGGCACTTCCGTTTGATCCTCCAAAACAACTAGCATTAATTGATGAAGCTATCGTAGCATTAAAAGTTGCAGCTGCAGTAATGTTAGTGCTAATGCTCCCAGTACATCCATTTCCATCTGTAACTGTCACAGTATATGCTCCTGAAGTAAGCCCGGTAGTTGTGGCAATGGTTGCACCATTGGACCATGCATAAGCGAAAGGTGCATTACCTCCGGATATGGTAACAGTAGCTGAACCATTATTGTTTCCAGCGCAACTTGGGTTGGTAGGCGTAATGGCAAGAGAAAATGAAACCGGTTGGCTGATTGTTGCATACCCGGCAGCAGAACAGCCTGCTGCATTCACTGTGATGAATGTATATGTGCCAGGTGTGATGAGTCCTGTAATGGTATTAGGTCCTGTGGCATTGCTCGTAGTTTGAATAACCTGCCCGGCAGGGTTTAGCCAAGTATAAGTAAAGCTACCTCCTCCGACACCAGTTCCTGTTATGGATCCTGTGGTTCCACCCGAGCAAGAAATATTTGTAGTTAATATCGTGGGTGGAGGACAACAAGCGAGCGTGGCGTTCAGTGTTGTGGGCGGATCATTGGTGCAAGCTAATGAAGACCATGATCCGGTTTCTCCATCACCATATGTGAACACATCAATTCCCAGACTTGCGCCTTGCACACAATTAGCTCCTGAATTTGTAGTGATGGTCCAACAAAAATTCCATGGAGTTTGTGGTTGTCCTGCGGGTGGAGCGTTATTGTCTCCATAATTGTTTCCCGGATTATTGTCAAGCACATTCAATGGATTTCCCTGCCAGTTCTCGTAAAAGAAACCCGGGCCGGCTGAAGTTCCTGTAGCAACAGAAGTAACCGGTGTGTTGTACCAAGACCATGTGCCTTGACCCGAAATAGCAGCAGAGGGCACTTGATTGGTTAATGTGGAAAGGTTCCAACCCGGTCCAAATTGTGGCACCACACCGTGCAGCCAATTGGCGGAAGTTTGGTTAAAAGCAGTTATGGTGTAGCAGAAAGTGACGGTTTGATTCGGGCCATAAGTGCCGTTTACGGGAGG
>JBBKVM010000069.1:0-3105 GCA_037968415.1 Bacteroidia bacterium
ACTGCCAATGCCGATGTGCTGGTAGAACCCAAATTTGAGATCATGACCAAAGGGAGCAGAATAAATGTAACTGTAACAGGCTTCCCTGCTACCTATAAAAACTTCAGGCAAATGAAATCTGAAGATGTGCCTCTACTAAAAGCCGGGGCAAAAACGCAGGCCAAAATACATACCGAAGAACTGAAAGAGAAAAAAGGAAAGCGTATCGCGACAACAATCGGTTTATCAGTGGTGGGATTGGTGGCAATCATCATTGCGTTGTCGGGCTCGATATAGTTTTTAACTCTGCATTGACGTCAATGCCATGAAGTACTTGCGGGCATACTTGCACTGTCATATACACTCATCCACCACATTTGAATGACAATGTGTGCAGACAACACAGAAATTACACGCAGAATGCCAGTATGGGCGGCCCTGTCAGAATTCTACGTTGACACACAATTGACAGCTCAGGATTTTGATGCCATCGCAAGTAAATTAGTGGATTCGGGCTACACTTTATTGCAAGTTAAAGATATCGACAAGTATGAAGTGCGCCCATTGCTTTTCACTAATTTGCTCTCTGCAGCAGGAGTTTGGTCTGGTTTCGATGCAGAATGGTTGGCTACAAACTGCACCCGGATTTACTATAAAAGAAATAATTTTTTTCATAAATTGAAGTGCCAATTAATATTCCCATTGACAAAAAGAATGACCGCTGATTGCTGGGATGAAATTGAAACGCGAATGCCCTCCGGAAACAATTAGCTTCCAATGAAACGGATTATATTATTTTTAATTTGTATATGTTTTATGCAGGCTGTTTCAGCTCAGTACCTGCTAGAAAATAACAATGCGCGTGCAAAGGCTGCTGTAAGTTTGAAAACAGAAACAGGTTTGTATCGTATGCCCGATAGCTCACTTTGCCTAATGTGGGTGAAGCACTTTAACAAATTAGGTTTAATGATCAAATACGAAGATCATTGGCAGTGCGGCAAGCCCTATTTTACATATAATTATTCGTATGACAGCGTTGGCAATTGCGTGGCATCTACTATTTCATCACACAAAAGCAACTTCATTCCGGTCGAAATGACACATTATTATGACGAGCTGGGTCGTATTACATCGCGGAGTCCGTCTGATGCCTCGGTAACATTTTATACGGAGCTGTATAACTATAATACAGAAGGGAATTTAATCAAAATTGCTTTCTCAAACCCAAAGTCCACAAAGGAAAACAAATCGTGGTCAAATGAATGGGATGGGAATGTGCGTTATGAAATAACTGACCGCGAAAATATTTACGGAGCTAACAATGAATTCAAGTGGATAGTGATAAGGAAGCATTCCTGTTACGTTGATTGATTCTCTTCAATTAATTAAAGGGTAATTTGAAGATCGGTTGTCCATTATATTTATATTCATGTTGGTTTGATAACTTTGAATTCACTTGCAAATTTTAGCTTCCATGTCATGAAGGAAATTCCAATAAGGGTAGAAGAAACCTACAACGCCTCTGTGAACACAGTGTGGGCAGCCATCACAGCGCTGCCGGAGATGAGACTATGGTATTTCGACAACATCCCTGCGTTTGAACCTGTAGTGGGTTTTGAAACTCAGTTTCCGGTGAACTCCGAAGATCGAGTCTTCACACACATCTGGAAAATAACGGAAGTAATTGCCAATAAAAAAATTACTTACAACTGGAGTTTCACTGAATATCCGGGCAACGCGGATGTGACTTTTGAGTTGTTTGAGGAAATTAACAAAACAAGATTGGTGCTCGCGAACATTGTAATTATACCCTTCCCTGCTGACGTCCCCGAGTTTAAACGCGAGAGCGGTGTGGCCGGTTGGAATTATTTGATCAAAGAGAGCCTGAAGGCATATCTTGAAAGTAAAAAGTGAGCGGCCCGAACAAACCACCCAAGCCAGACGCTGCTTTTGATCTTCCGCTAGCCTTGCGCGCAAAATGAAGTATGTAGTTATCTTTCTTTTCAAATTTTTGGTGCTTCCCACTGCGCTTTTTCTCTTCTTCTATACCTTTCCCACGCTGCAGGCTTCCACACACCTCACCATCGTTATCAGCATAGTGGCTGCATGGATGTCGTGGCTCATATACGCTGTAATCGAACACCACAAGGCTCAATCGCACGGCTTACGCAACACCCACATCGCAGTATTATTTTCGTTTTTGTTGGTGGTATCAGCAGGTTATTACTATTACCTCACCCCTTCGTATCTCTACGCAGTCAACAGCCCTGATGGAGCCTATGAACTAAAAATTTACAGCAAGCCAAAATATTTCTCAGCTCCCGGTGATGGAGGCACCACTTGCGCAGTGCTCAAACTCTACGATAACTATGGACGCAAGTTGCGGCAAACATGCGATGCCTGTCCTGTGTTTGTGTATGACATTGAAGTACGCTGGGATGAAGAAAACCAAGTGGTGTGGTACACCAAAGGCGGTGCTTTGGAACTATCACCTGGGGTGTGCAATTGATGTTATCAGCCACTGTGCGGATAGGATCGAGATTGAAGTAAAAATCCTTTGTTTCTAAATTCGGATCGTGGGATGGTTTTTTTTGCCCAAGAGCGTGGTATGGTCTTTTAAAAACGCATCCATTTTTTATTCCACGTATTTAGCTGTAGATTCGAAAATACAGGTCAACCAAACATCATTTTTTAAGTAATGTCTGGTCCTTTCTTACCTCTTTTAATTCACCATTTCGGTCTATTATTAAACCTTTAAATCAAAATAAAATGGAACAAATTCTTGAAGAAATTCGCGACCAACAAAGAGATTCATGGAATAAATTTTCTCCAGGATGGAAAAAATGGGATGACATGTTGATGGAGTTTTTAAAACCTACAGGTGATGAGATAATTCGTTTTATTAATCCACAAGAATCAGACATCGTGTTGGATGTGGCTGCAGGAACGGGCGAACCGGGATTAACCATAGCTGCCATGTTAAAAAATGGAAAAGTGGTGATCACTGATTTGTCTGAAGACATGCTGGCAATAACACGAGAAAAAGCTAAAACCAAAGGAATTGAAAACATTGAAACGCGAGTGTGTGATGTTTGTGAACTACCCTTCTCTGACAACACTTTTGAT